>NZ_JAKKOR010000008.1:0-180253 GCF_021738805.1 Gordonia liuliyuniae
CCCGCCGGGCCCTACCCCACCCCCCCGCCGCCGCCGCGCCCCCCGGGGTGAGCCGTGCCGTCGACGTCTTGCATCACTCGACCTCGCACGTCACTGCGTTCACCCGAAAGTCGGAGCCATCGGCACGCGGGTGAGGCGCGGCCGGGTTCGGCGCGCGAGGTTTGACGCCGCGACAGCCTGCCACGTGGTGAGCGCGAACATGAGGGTCAGCACGGCTGCCGGCAGGTAGAGGCCCGCACCGACGGACAGGGTGGCTTCCGATCCGGTGGCTTCGGTCGTGGCCCCCGTGTCGAACTGTCCTAGTTCGCCGGTTCCTGAGACGGCGACCGACGGGTGCAGCCAGGTGAACAGCAGGACCAAGAGCGCCGATGCGGTGGCCAGGCTCAGGAATGTGAAGACCCGCCAGTCGCGACCGCGCCACGCGTAGAGGGCGCCGACAGCGACGCCGAGCGCCAGCACGATCGGGATAAGCGCGGCCGCGGCGTAGCCGGAGGCGATGACGTCGTAGCCGGTCACGTCCATCTGGGCGCCGCCCGAGCCCGGGCAGTTCACGTCGTACGCGTCGCAGGTGCGATCCCAGTACTCGGTCAGCGACGTGTCCTGGCCGAACAGCAGGTACATCAGGAAGTCCTCGTCGCCGAGCAGACTCAGGAGTCGTCCGCTGACGTCGATCGAGATCAACGGCAGCATCGTCAGGCCGAGTCCGACGAGCCCCAGCACCGACGTGACGCCCGCAACCATCCGCGAGGTGTTCACGGCGTTCCCGCGGGGCCGGTGGGCGGCTGCTGCGGCGGAATCGGCGCGATCTGCGTAGATTCGAACGGCGCCGAGGGAGGCTGCTGGAAAGGCGCCTGGTCGGGAGGCGGCTGGTCGGAAGGCGGTTGGTCGGAAGGCGTCGGGGCCCAGCCCGGCATCGGGGGTTGGGGCATCGGCGGTTGGGGCATCGGCGGTTGGGGCATCGGGGGTTGGGGCATCGGGGGTTGGGGCATCGGGGGTTGGGGTGCGAAGGCTCCGGCCTGCGGACCCGCCGGTGCGGCGAACTCCGGCCCGCGAAGCAGGTGCGGCTGGTCGCCGCCGTTGCGCCAGTAGGCGATGCCCGCGGCAGCCGATGCGACGAATCCGAACACGACGGCGATGATCAGGCCGGCGCCCGGACCGATGTCGACGACGCGGTCGACGAGGTCGTCGACCGACTGGACGCCGATGTCGGACAGTTCCTCCGACGCCTCCTTCTCGAGGTCGCCGCTGAGGGAGACGCCCGGCAAGGGGTTGGACATCATCAGCACCAGGCCGAGGAGGGTCGCCGCGATCGCACTGACCGCGGACACGAGTGAGCCTTGGCGGCGGCCGAGGAGGCCCGGAAGCGCGGTGACCGCGGCGACGAGCATCAGGACCGGGATGGCGAGCGCGACGACGGGTGCGTTGAACGGCACGATCGTGTAGAAGCCCATCCCCACTTCGACCGTCCCATTCACCGAATCGTCGACCTTGCCCGGATTCACGGTGATCGAGTACAGGTCGAGCAGTGAGCAGAACAGGACGATGACGCCTGCGACGACGGTGGCGCCCGAGGCGACCCGTCCGATGTCGAACGATGTGCGCGGCGGACCACCCGTCGGCGGGTAGCCCGGCATCGGTCCGGTCGGCGGCTGCGGTCCCGGCCCGGCCCCCTGGATGAACGGCTGCATCCGACTGTCTCCTTCTCTTCGGCGCCGACCCCTTCGCGGCACTGTGGTGTCAGGAGCGTAATGCCGATCATCGACATACACGCCATAACGCGGTGCGATTGTGAACCGTTCGAACGACGCGCGAGACGTCAGACGTCGAGGACGTGTCGCTGCCCAGATCGGTACCGTTTGCGGTCCTCGGCCTTCAGCGGCTCGAGGAAGGGCAGTTCCCACAGCGGGTGCACCGCGGCGTCCTTCGCCGGACTGTCGGATGCGGCGATGATCGAGTTGGCGACCCGCCGGCCCGCCTCATTGGCGCCCTCCATGGTCGCGAGGTCGATGTTGGTGCGGACGTGGTCGCCTCCTATGAAGAAGTTGGGGATCTTTGTGTGGGCGTGCGGGCGGTGTTCGTACGAGCCTGCCGTGTTGACCATCAGCGGCGTCGCATTGGTGATCTTCGGGGTCCAACTGATCCCGGGGTCGAGGGACCAGGCGACGATCTCGTCGTCGCGCAGGATCTTCTTTCCGCCCGCGTTCATCGCGCGGCTCATCTGCGCCCAGACCTCTTTGGCGATCTCCTTCTTGGTGCAGCGTTTGGCGGGCTTGCCGTAGAGGATTCCGGGTTCGTCCCAGTCGGAGATGTCGATGGACAGGCAGTCGCGGGTGCGGCCGTCACCGTACTTCTTGGCGAAGTCGACACCCCAGGGTTTCGCCTGGAACAGTCCAGTCAACGCCCACGGCGTGCCGAGCGCGGCGATGTGGCCGGGCGGCAGGACGCTGCGCCGCGACAGATAGAACTGGATGCCGACCATCCAATCGTCGTTCAACTTCCCGATCCCGCGGAGCGACGGGTCGGCGGCCAGCAGGGCCGGACTCAGCAGCGGGCCGAGACGATCAATCGGCATCGCCGCGACATACCAGTCGGCGTCGACGGCGGCTCCCGACGTCAGCCGCGCGCCGGTGATCTGGCCGCCCGCGTACTCGAACGCGGCGACGCCCTGGTTCATCGCGAAGGTGACGCCGCGTCGTTTGAGATAGGCGACCCACGGGTCGATCCACGCGTGGTTGGTCGGCGCGTTGAGGATCCGGTCGACACCGCCGTTGATCGGACCGGCCCCGTACTGCGGTACGAGTCCGGTGGCCGACGTCGCGAGAGCCAGACCGATGGAGCCGATGGTGCGAGCCGATGCCGTCTCCGATTTGGCCGCGACGAGAGCCCGGGTGAGGGCTCCTGCCAGGTAGCGCCGGTACGCAGGTGACTTGCTGTCGGCCTTCACGAACTCGCGCCACGACATCTTCTCCCACTGCCCGTACCGTCGTTCGTCGCAGCTCGTCGCGAAGATCAGTTCACGGTTGACGAAGTATGCGAGCTCGAGCGGCGAGATGTCGCGGACGAAACTCAGCCCGGTGGTGAGCGCGTTGCGCAGGTTGTCGAGATCGACGATCGGCCCCGCATGTTCGAGCATGCCGATCGCAGACGTCGGCGCAGTCGTCGGCGCGTATCCGGCGTCGTCGAATGCGATGACTGCAGTCTCGACGTTCACCAGGTGCCTGCTGCGAACGTTGCCGCCACCGGCGACCGGGATGCGTTCCATGGTGTCCGGGACGTGCTGGTAGCAGCCGGGGAAGAAGCGGAATCCGTGTTCGCCCGGCAGCGCCTTGCGGCCGCCTTTCGCGGTGCCGGGGACGTCGTGACTGAATGCTTTGCCGCCCAGCCTGCTCGGCTCGTACACGGTCACGGCGAAGCCGCGTTCGACGAGCTCGTGGGCGGCGGACAGCCCAGCCATCCCGCCTCCGAAGATCGCGACGTCGCGTCGTGATCGCTTCCGAGGGGCGGCCGTCGCCTGCGATGCCCACGGGTTCGCCGCAAGCACTCCGGTCGCCACCGCCGCGGCCGCCGCGCCCTTCAGAGCCGTTCTGCGCGTGATCGAGTCACGTTCGTCGTTCATGGGGTTCCCCGTCCCGTGGATGCGGCGTCCGAAGCAACGCCGCTGTCTGTGATGTGTACCACTGACTACTCCCGAGTGGGACGGATTCTGAAAATAGTCTCACCGGCCGCGTGTTCCACGCTCACCGGCCGTGTCTTCGGATCCATCCGATGCACCGACTTTGGGGAATCGCCCCCATGCCGACGAGGCCAGTTCACGCTAATCTGGGGAAATGAGGGCGGCAGACGCACGTTTCGGGCCTCTGGGAAGCCCGCTCTCGTTCAAATGTCCGACTTCTCGTACCACTTGACACCGCCAGACGCCGATACAGTGACGCTGCACCGGACTTCGGGGTACGCGTCGACACCGAGCATCCAGCTCGCCGATTGAAAGGGAATGCACATGGGTGTGAGCTTGACCAAGGGCGGCAACGTCTCCCTCACCAAGGAGGCCCCCGGCCTGACGGCCGTCACGATCGGCCTCGGCTGGGACGTGCGGACCACGACCGGCACCGACTTCGATCTCGACGGCAGCGCGATCGCCCTCAAGACCGACAAGAGGGCCGTCTCCGACCAGCACTTCATCTTCTTCAACAACCTGCGCTCCCCGGACGGCTCCATCGAGCACACCGGTGACAACACCACCGGTGAGGGCGACGGCGACGACGAGGCGATCAACGTCGACCTGGCCGCTACTCCCCCGGAGGTCGACTCGATCGTCTTCCCCGTCTCGATCTACGACGCCGATGCTCGCAGCCAGTCGTTCGGCCAGGTCCGCAACGCGTTCATCCGTGTCGTCAACCGCGCCAACGGCTCGGAGATCGCCCGCTACGACCTCTCGGAGGATGCGTCGACCGAGACCGCGATGGTGTTCGGCGAGCTGTACCGCAACGGCGCCGAGTGGAAGTTCCGGGCCATCGGTCAGGGCTACGCGTCGGGCCTGGCGGGCATCGCCCGCGACTTCGGCGTCAACGTCTGACGACCGACTCTTCCGTTGCTGCGAGCGCGCCGTCGGTTCCGACGGTGCGCTCGCCTGCACCGGCGACGCTGAGCCCCTGCACACCGCAGACGCGCGCCGACCCCACCTGAAAGGCCGTCCCCGCACGTGATCCTCCGAATATTCGGTCTGTCGTTCCTCATCACCATCGTCTCGCTGGTGGTGGCGTTCATCTACGGCGGGCCAGAAGCACTGCTCCTGACCCTCATCCTCGGCATCCTCGAGATCTCGCTCTCGTTCGACAACGCCGTGATCAACGCCACTGTGCTCCGCCGGATGAGCGAATTCTGGCAGAAGATCTTCCTCACCGTCGGCATCCTGATCGCTGTGTTCGGCATGCGCGTGCTGTTCCCGCTGGCCGTGGTCTGGCTCGCGTCCGGGCTCAATCCCGTCGACGCCCTCGACCTCGCGTTGAACCCGCCCGCCGGCGACGCCGCGTACTTCGCGAACGGCGACCCGAGCTACGAGACGATCATCACCGACGCGCACCCGCAGATCGCTGCGTTCGGCGGCATGTTCCTTCTCATGCTGTTCCTCGGCTTCATCTTCGAGGACAAGGAGATCACCTGGCTCTCGTGGATCGAACGCCCGCTGATCCGCATCGGCAAGCTCGACATGCTCAACGTCGTCATCGCCACCGCGATCCTGGTCATCACCGCGAGCTACATCGCGCCGGAAGGCAAAGCCAGCACGGTGATGATCGCGGGCGCGCTCGGCATGATCACCTACATCGTGGTCGACGGACTCGGTTCGCTGTTTCATACCGAGGAGGACGATGACGACTCGTCGGGACCGTCCGACCTGGTCAAGGCGACCGGCAAGGCGGGCTTCTTCCTGTTCCTGTACCTGGAGGTCTTGGACGCGTCGTTCTCGTTCGACGGTGTGATCGGCGCCTTCGCGATCACCGCCGACCCGATCATCATCGCCCTCGGCCTCGGCCTGATCGGCGCCATGTTCGTCCGTTCGCTGACCGTGTACCTGGTCCGTCAGGGCACCTTGTCGGAGTACGTCTACCTCGAGCACGGTGCGCACTGGGCGATCGGCGCGCTCGCGTTGATCCTCATGTACTCGATCGGCACCCATGTCCCCGAGGTCGTCACCGGCCTCGTCGGTGTCGTCCTGATCGTTGCGGCGCTGATCACCAGCATCATCAGGAAGCGGCGTGAAGCCGCCGAAGCACCCGAACCCATTTCCGAACCCATCGACGCGAAGTAGGACGGCAGACCATGGCGATCAACATGAACAAGGTGACCCTCGACAAAAACACGCCGTCGGTGTCGCTGACCAAACGCGGTGAGACGCAGGGCGCGATGCGCGTCAACCTCAACTGGACACAGTCGGCCCCGTCGCGTGGATTCTTCAAACGCAACACGGCCGTGGACCTCGACCTCGCCGCGATGTACGAGCTGGCGGACGGATCCAAGGGCGTCGTGCAGGCACTCGGCAACTCGTTCGGCGACCTCGACCGGCCGCCGTTCATCTTCTTGGACGGCGACGATCGCAGCGGCGGCTCCGTCGGCGGCGAGAACCTGCACATCAATCTCGGCGACGTGAACCGCTTTCGTCGGGTGCTGATCTTCGCGTACATCTACGAGGGCGCACCCAACTGGTCGGCGGCGAACGGTGTCGTGACGCTGATGCCGACGTCGGGCCCGCAGGTCGAGGTCCGCTTGGACTCGGCGGACGACCAATCGATCTCGTGCGCCATCGCGATGCTCACCAACGTGAACGGCGAGATGCAGGTCCAGCGCGAAGTCCGCTACATCCGAGGTGCACAGCGCGACGTCGACGCTGCGTACGGCTTCGGCATGAACTGGACCGCGGGCCGCAAGTGAGGGTTCTGGTCGGTCGGGTCGTTCTCGACCGATCAGGCGACTGTCACCGCAATCGATAGCATCGAAGAGTGTCCAGCAACCAGCGTCGCAGCCTGTTCGGCAGACGGCCGCAGCAAGACCGCGCCACCGGGGCGCAGCTCGCGGCGCTGACGGACGCGTTCTTCGCGTGCGAGGCGACGATGGGCCAGGTCGCGCCTGCCGTCCGCGCTGCCCGCTCGGTGTCGGCCGGATCGATTCCGTCGGCCGAGTGGAACGCGGTGCGCGACCAGTACGATGCAGTCATCTCGCAGTACCTCACGGTGTCCGCGGAAGGGTCCCCCGAGGCGACGCCTGCCGCGGTCGACGCGTGCCTGCGCGGCTTCGGCCAGGTGTCGGCGACGTTGGAGCGCTTCTCCGCGGCGCACAGCCGTGCGTTGAACGCCGGTCGCGCGGCGATCGCGGGCGCCGAACAGGCCGATCGTGACGCGCGGGTGACGGCGACGCACGCACTGGCGGCTCTCGATGCGGCGGCTCCCGAACACGTCGGGTTGTCGTCGGTACGGGCGGCGGCCGACCGTCTGGCCCGCGATCTGTCGGCGTTCGACGCGGCGTCAGGCCTCGCCGATCGGCAACGCTGCGGCGAAGCCGTCATCGCGGCAGCGCAGAACGTGCAGCAATTGCTCGCGCAGGCGCCCGGCCTGGCCGCCGACGCGGACCGGACCATCCGCTCGCTCGACACTCGGATGGATGCCGTCACGACGCGGCTGGACAAGATTCCCGACGTGGTGTCGGCGCTCCTCCGTGAGTTCAGTTCCGAGTGTTCGGCGGACCTCATGTCGACGCCCGACGATGTGCGCGCCGACCTCGCCGCCGCGGCAACCGAACTCGACCGCGCACGATCACTGCTCGCGGGCGCACCGGACGAGGCGCTCGCCGCCGCAGAGAAGGCACGCAATCGGTTGTCGCACGCCGATGAGGCGCTCGACCGGGCGTTCGACCGTCTGACGGATCTGCGCGAGGTGCGCCGCGATCCGGTCGAGGCGTCGGCGCAGGTGCGGTTCCGGGTGCGCGATGCGCAGCATTTCGCGCTCGGGCACGGTCTGGAACGCGACTGGGGTTCGGTGCTCGACGCGCAGAGCGACCGGATCGACCGGGCGGGGACCACGCTCGAACGCATCCACCCGGACTATTGGAGCTATCTCACCCAGCTGCGCGCCGTCGACCGCCGCATCACCGAGATCATCGGCCGGATGCGCGACCAAGTGGCGCGCCCGTGACACGACTCCCCCGAAGGAGATGACCTTGTCCGAGACGACCGTGACCGGTGGGATCACCCACTTTCCGCAGTTCGACGATGCGCAGCGCGATCGCCTGTTTCGACGTCGACCGCAGCCGGTGACCCTCGATTCGCCGATCGCGCACATCGCGATGGCGCTCGGCGCGACCCTGTACGTCCCGGCGACTCGACCCGACCTGGCCGCCGTCATCCGTCGACGCGCGGCAGCAGGCGCCACATCGATGGTCATCGACTTGGAGGACGCCGTCGCCGACGACGACGAGGCGTTCGCGCTCGCACGGACGATCGACACGATCTCGGCGTTCGCCGCCGACGGCTGGTCGGGTGTGCTGCTGTTCGTGCGAGTCCGGTCGATCGATCACATCGAGACGATCACGGCTGCGCTCCCGCCCGGGCACTGTCTCGCCGGGTTCGTCATCCCGAAGTTCGAAGCGGGGACCGGCGCCGCCGCGCTGGACGCGGTCGCCGTCGCCTCCCAGGGGATGGATCGTCCGCTGTACGCGATGCCGGTGCTCGAGACGGCCCGCGTCGTCGCGCGGGAGACGCGCGACGACGAACTCGTCGCGATCCGCGACGTCCTCAACCGGCACCGCGAACGAGTCTTGGCCGTGCGGATCGGCGCGACCGACATCTGCGGGCTGTTCGGGATCCGCCGTGACCGCGACGTCACGGTCTACGACGTCCGCGTCGCATCCGACGTGATCGCGACGATCGTCAACATGCTCGGCCGCAGCGACGGGACGGGCTTCGTCATCACCGGCCCGGTGTGGGAGTACTTCGCCAACCACGAACGCATGTTCGCGCCGACGTTGCGGCACACGCCGTTCCGGGAGAACGACGCCGTCTACTTCCGTCAGCATCTGGTGAGCCGGGACATGGACGGCCTGCTCCGCGAGATCGCCCTCGACCGCGCGAACGGGATCACCGGCAAGACCGTCATCCACCCGGTCCACGTCGGGGCCGTGCACGCGTTGTCGTGCGTCAGTGACGAGGAGTACTCCGATGCGCTCGACATCCTCGACCGCACCGGCGGCGGCGCGCAGGCGTCGTCGTACGGGAACAAGATGAACGAGCTCAAACCGCACCGCAATTGGGCGCTCGACGTGGTCGATCGGGCGCACGTGTTCGGGGTGACCCGCCCCGGCGTGAACTTCGTCGACCTCCTCACCGAATGGAGTGGCGAGTGACCGCCGATACCGGCCGTTCGTGGGTCGCGGAGGCGTTCGGCGCGACCGTGACCGGCGACGACGTCGACGCGCTGGTCCTGCTCGGGCTGCGCCGCAATCCGAAACGTGCGCACCTGCTGGTGTCGACGGTGCTCGGCAAGCATCTGCCGACGCCGCCCGCCCGGGTGCGCGAGGCCGCGGACGCGCTCGGCGACGCCGTCGTCTCCGTCCTCGGCGAGGGCGCTCGAGCCGCGACGGTCCTCGGGTTCGCGGAGACGGCGACCGGGCTCGGCCACTGTGTCGCCGAGCGGATGGGCGCCGCCCGCTATCTGCATTCGACCCGGCGGGCGGTCGCGTCGGCGACCGTTCACGGATCGTTCGAAGAGGGGCACTCGCACGCCACGACCCACCTGCTGCAGCCCACGGACGGTGAACTCCTCGCGACCGAGCCGAGCGTTCCGGTGGTGCTCGTCGACGACGAGATCAGCACCGGGCGGACGGCGGTCGAGGCGGTCGAGGCGGTGCACGGTCTCGACCCCCACGACCGGTACGTGGTGGCGTCGCTGGTCGACATGCGGTCGGGGAATCATCACGCCGAGTGCGCGGCGGCCGCCGCCCGAATCGGCGTCGTGATCGACTTCGTGGCGTTGGCGACGGGCACGGTGTCGCTGCCCGACGACCTCACCGACCGGGTGTGCGCGTTGGCACCGGCCGACCTCAATCCGACGGCAGACGTGCCGGGGACCGTGGAGTTCGTCTCGGCTCCGTGGCCGGCGGCGGTGCCCGACGGCGGTCGCCACGGCTTCCTCGCCGCCGACACCGCTGGGTTCCACCGTGCGGTGGACGACCTGACCGACGGGTTGCGCGGAGTGTTCGCCGACGGCGAGCCGGTCACCGTCGTCGGCCACGAAGAACTCATGTATCTGCCGTTGTGCATCGCTGAACGGCTTGTCCGCCAAGGGGTTCAAGCGTCGTTTCAGACGACCTCGCGATCCCCGGCCCACGTGGTGGACGAGGACGGCTACCCACTGCGCCGCGGCTTCTCATTCCCGTCGCCGGAGGGCGTCGACGACGCGCGGCGCTTTCTCTACAACGTCGCCGCGCCGGGTTCGGGAACGACACCTGCCGTCCTGCTGGTGCTCGACGATCCGGCCGACACCGACGCGTTGCGCGCCGACGGCGGGCTTTTGGACGTTCTGTCGGCGGCCGGGCACCGCGTCGTCGTGGTGACGATCCCGTCGAGCGATCCGGCCCGGCTGACCGTGGCCCGAGCCCGCCAGGGCAGCCGACTCGCGCCCGTCGGAGATCCCTTGCGCAGCCCCGACTTTGGCTCGTACGCCCCTGACGAGGTCGCGTGGCTGCTCAAGGACCTGTCGGAGTTCTCGTTGGAGGGCGACGTCGTCGAACGCGAGCGCCGAATCCAGGCGGGCCTGTCGCACTATGCGGAGTCGCTGCCGGTCGAATTCCAGCCGGGCGCGGAGTACCTGGAGTTGTTCGACGCCTCGTTGGCCGAGTCGGCGCGTCGTCTCGCCCTGGCGGTGGGCACCGTCACCGAGTTGATCCTTACCGAGCGCTCGTCGAATCCGACGTTGGTGTCGTTGGCCCGCGCGGGCACGCCGATCGGGGTGCTCATCGGCCGTTGGATCCGCTTCACCCGGTCGATCGCCCCGGCGCACTACGGTGTCTCGATCGTGCGTGGCCGCGGCATCGACGCCGTCGCGCTCGACTACATCGCCGCCCGCCACGACCCGGATTCGGTGGTGTTCGTCGACGGGTGGACCGGAAAGGGCGCCATCGCGCGGGAGCTGACCGCAGCGCTCGACGAGTACGCGGCGGCGGGCGGCGCGAGGTTGAACGACGAACTCGCGGTGCTCGCCGACCCGGGGTCGTGCACGCGCCTGTTCGGGACACGCGACGACTTCCTGATCGCGTCGGCCTGCCTCAATTCGACGGTGTCCGGGCTGGTCTCGCGGACTGTGTTGAACGATGAGCTGATCGGTCCGGGCGACTTCCACGGCGCGAAGTTCTACCGCGATCTCGCCCCGTTCGACGCGTCGAGTCGCTTCTTGGACGCGGTGACCGCCGCGTTCGCGTCTGTCGCCGACGACGCGGTCGCTGAGGCAGTGCGCCTGCGGACCGCCGACCGGACTCCGCACTGGGACGGTTGGGCGTCGGTCGAGGCGATGCAGAACCGGTACGAACTGTCGTCGATCAACTTCGTGAAGCCGGGGATCGGCGAGACGACGCGCGTCCTGCTGCGCCGTGTCCCGTGGCGGATCCTGGTGCGCGAACCGGATCTCCCCGAGCACGAGCACATTCGGATGTTGGCCGCCGAACGCGGCGTGCCCGTCGACGTGGTCCCCGACCTCGCGTATTCGTGCGTCGGCCTGATCAAGGAGAACGTGTGAACGCCCTGATCGCGACCGATCTCGACCGCACCATGATCTATTCGGAGTCGGCGCTGGCCGCACCGCCCGGTCCCGACTCGGTCTGCGTCGAGATCTACCGGGACGCACCCCTGTCGTTCATGACGCAGTCGGGCGTCGACGCGCTGACCGCTCTGGCCGCGCGCACCCCGGTCGTCCCGGTCACGACGCGCACGCGCGCCCAGTTCGAACGGATCATGCTGCCGGGGAGGCCGTTTCGATTCGCGGTGGTCTCGAACGGTGGCCGGATCCTGTGCGACGGCGAAGACGACGTCGGGTGGCGTGCCGCATTGCAAGCCCGGGTCCGGGACCGGTCCGTACCCCTCGCGGACCTGCATGCCGATCTGCTGACGCGAATCGATGAGTCGTGGGTCCGTGCCACACGTGTCGCGGACGATCTGTTCGCCTATCTCGTCGTCGACACTGAGCGGCAGCCCGCCGATTTCCTCGCATCCTGGAACGAGTGGTGTGTTCCGCGCGGGTGGACGGTGTCTCAGCAGGGACGCAAGATCTATGCGATGCCCGTCGGGGTCACCAAGTCAGCGGCGATCGCCGAGGTCCGTCGCCGTCTCGTCGACGATGGTGCCCTGTCGGCCGACGCCCCGGTCCTTGCCGCGGGCGACGGCCGGTTGGACGCCGACATGCTCGAGTCAGCCGACCACGCAATCCGTCCGCGCCACGGCGAACTGCACGATTCCGGGTGGACGATCCCCGGTCTGGCTGTCACACGTCGTGCGGGGATCGCGGCCGGCGAGGAGATCCTCGCGTGGTTCGCCGCCCACACTCCTGACTCCCCGACTCCCGACCACACTGCTCTGGACATCCCTGTTCCCGATCCGGCGTTCGCCGAGAAGTAGAGGTACCCCGTGTCATCACTCGCCAAAGGCCAGAACGCCCCGTTGCCCGGGCCCGACGTCGTCATATCGGTCGACGTGGCCGCCCCCGCCGATGTGTCGGCGCTGCTGGTCACCGAGGCAGGCAAGGTGCGCAGCGACGCCGACTTCGTGTTCTTCAACCAGCCGTCCGGTCCGGGCGTGCAGTTGCGGAACGGGCGCCTGCACATCTCGACCACGGGCGTCCCGGCCGACATCGCCGCGATCCGCACGGTCATCACCCTCGACGACACGTCGCGCAGCTTCGGTCAGTTCGCACCGCCGGTAACCCACGTGCTGGACGCTGCGGGCGCACCGTTGTTCGACTATGTCGTGGACGGCCTGACCAGCGAGTCCGTGGTGATCGCGGTGGAGGTCTACCAGCGCAACGGGCAGTGGAAGGTGCGCGCCGTCGGACAGGGTTATGCCGGCGGTTTCGCCGATCTGGTCCGCGACCACGGAGTGTCCGTCGACGACGCCCCCGCCCCCCCAGCTCCTGCACCCCCATCTCCCGCACCACAGCCGCCTGCCCCTGCTCCGCAACAGGCCCCACCCTCGTACACACCGCCCCCTTCCCAGCCCCAAAACGGTGCACCCCAGTACGGTGCACCCCAGCAGCAGCCGCCCGCCCCCGCGGCCGCTCCCGAGGTCAACCTTTCGAAGGATCGACCGGTCTCGCTGGTCAAGGGCCAGAAGGTGTCGCTGCGCAAGGAGGGTGGTGTCGCCCTCACTCAGGTCTGGATGGGTCTGGGTTGGGATCCGGTTCAGCGGCCGGCCAAGCGCGGCTTCTTCGGCGGCGGTGGCGGCGGCAGCGCCATCGATCTCGACGCGTCCGTCCTGATGTTCTCGCAGGGACAGTGCGTGGAGACGGTCTACTTCGGCCATCTCAAGGCGAAGGACCGCTCGATCATCCACTCCGGTGACAACCTGACCGGCGAGGGTGCGGGCGATGACGAGGTGATCTCGGTGAATCTCGCCGCGATCGCGCCGCACGTGGACAATCTGGTCTTCGTCGTCACGTCGTACCGCGGCCAGACGTTCGCCGAGGTCCAGAACGCGTACTGCCGCCTCATCGACCAGTCGACCAACGCCGAGCTCGCCCGCTACACGCTGGCGGGCGGCATGCCGTTCACCGGCGTCACTATGGCCGTGGTCCATCGGGAGACCGACGGCTGGAAGATGCGCGCGATCGGCGAGGGCTTCAACGGGAAGACGGCGAACAAGGCGATCCCGTTCGTCACACCGTATCTCGGCTGATCGGACGGCAAGCCGCTGCCGCTGGACGCCGGTCTGTGCCACAGTTGTCCTATGAGCGAACTGCCCGGCGTACCACCGGAACCCGTGGACGACGCAACTTCGAGCAAGACTCGTCGATGGTCCCTGCCGGGCCTGTCGACGAAGAACAAGGTGATCCTCGGCATCGGCACGGTCGTGATCATCGTGATCGGTTACTTCATTCTGCAGCGCCTCCTCCCCGACTGGTGGGGCACGACGATGGGCAAGCGGATCGACCGGAGCGTCACCTCCGGCACCGTGTGGGGCCTGTTCTTCGGCATCATCGGCTCCGCGCTTCCGCTGCTTTTCGCCCTCCTCGCGATCTTCTCGATCGGCAAGACGCCCAAGAACATCGGGTCGTGGCTGCTCGGCGTCGTCTCCCTGCTTCTGTTGGTCCCCAACCTGTTGACGCTGGCGATCGTAGTCGGATCCGGTCAGGGCGCCAACGCCGGACGCCTCCAGCTGGACATCCTCGGCCCCGGTTTCCGCGGCGCCACCTTGATCGGCGTCATCGTCGGCATCGTGATCGGTATCGCCGTCGATTTCTATCTCCTCGGCCGGCGGCGGGCCAAACGTAAAGCGTTGGTCGCCAACAGGACCGTCGACTCCAACCGTAAATGACGTCGTTCGTCCGGTTCATCCGGGCGACTCGTCGTGATTGAGTATTCGGTAGACATGAAGGAGTCCTCCCGCGGCGTGGTCGCGGGACGGCTCCACCGCGCAGAGAAAGGCATTCCACTATGAGCGTCAGCCTGAGCAAGGGCGGCAACGTCTCCCTGTCGAAAGAGGCTCCCGGCCTCACCTCCGTCGCGATCGGCCTCGGCTGGGATGCGAGGAGCACGACCGGCGCGGACTTCGACCTCGACGGCAGCGCGCTGATCCTGGGTGCGGACGGCAAGGTCCTCTCCGATCAGCACTTCGTGTTCTACAACAATCTGCGGTCGCCCGACGGCGCGATCGAGCACACCGGCGACAACCTGACCGGTGAGGGCGACGGCGACGACGAGTCGATCAACGTCGACTTGGCCGCGGTCCCGCCGAACGTCCAGTCGATCGTCTTCCCCGTCTCGATCCACGAAGCGGATGTACGCCGCCAATCGTTCGGCCAGGTCCGCAACGCGTTCATCCGCGTCGTGAACCGCGCGAATAGCTCCGAGGTGGCCCGCTACGACCTGTCCGAGGACGCGTCGTCGGAGACCGCGATGCTGTTCGGCGAACTGTACCGGCACAACGCCGACTGGAAGTTCCGCGCCATCGGCCAGGGCTACGCTTCCGGCCTCGGAGGCATCGCACGCGACTACGGCGTCAACGTCTGACCCGACCCGAGAAACAAAGGAGCGCATCGCCGAGGCGATGCGCTCCTTCTGTCTGGCTGCGTCTCTGGTGCCGAGCGCCTAGTCGACGCCCGAATCGATGGCCGCGCGGTCCAGCGACTCCGATGCGCGGTCCTCGGGCTGGCCGCCCGCGATGGCCTGCGCACCGCCGACTGAGAGTTCGCCGACGAGGTCCGCGGTGGCGCCGCCGACGACGCCGAGTTGCGCGTACTGCTCGAGGCGCGCGCGCGAGTCCGCGATGTCGAGGTTGCGCATGGTGAGCTGGCCGATGCGGTCTGACGGACCGAACGCGGCGTCGCCGACACGCTCCATCGACAGCTTGTCCGGGTGGTACGAGAGGCCGGGCCCCTGCGTGTTGAGGAAGTGGTAGTCGTCGCCGCGACGCAGTCGGACGGTGACCTCGCCGGTGATGGCCGAACCGACCCAGCGCACGAGCGACTCGCGCAGCATCAGCGCCTGCGAATCCATCCAGCGGCCCTCGTACATGAGGCGACCGAGGCGACGGCCCTCGTTGTGGTAGTTGGCGACGGTGTCCTCGTTGTGGATCGCGTTCACCAGACGCTCGTAACCGATGTGCAGCAGCGCCATGCCCGGCGCCTCGTAGATGCCGCGCGACTTCGCTTCGATGATGCGGTTCTCGATCTGGTCCGAGACGCCGAGGCCGTGGCGGCCGCCGATCTCATTGGCCTTGACGACCAGAGCGACGGCGTCGTCGAACACTTCACCGTTGATGGCTACCGGGCGACCCTGCTCGTAGCGGATCGAGACGTCTTCGGTCGCGACCTCGACGTCGTCGCGCCATGCGGCGACGCCCATGATCGGCTCAACGACGTCGAGTCCGTGGTCGAGGTGCTCGAGGGTCTTCGCCTCGTGCGTGGCGCCCCAGATGTTGGCGTCCGTCGAGTACGCCTTCTCCTGCGAGTCGCGGTACGGGAGGTCGCGTTCGGTGAGCCACTGGCTCATCTCGTGGCGGCCGCCCAGCTCTTCGACGAACTGGGTGTCGAGCCACGGCTTGTAGATGCGCAGCTGCGGATTGGCCATGAGGCCGTAGCGGTAGAACCGCTCGATGTCGTTGCCCTTGTAGGTGGAGCCGTCGCCCCAGATGTCGACGCCGTCCTCCTTCATGGCGCGGACCAGCAGCATGCCGGTGACGACGCGGCCGAGCGGAGTGGTGTTGAAGTACGTCTTGCCCGAGGAGCGGATGTGGAATGCTCCGCACTGCAGGGCGACGAGTCCCTCTTCGACGAGCGCCGACCGGCAGTCGACGAGTCGCGAGATCTCTGCTCCGTACTGACCTGCACGTCCGGGCACCGAAGCGATGTCCGGCTCGTCGGCCTGACCGAGGTCAGCGGTGTACGTGCAAGGAATCGCGCCCTTCTCACGCATCCAGGCAACGGCGACGGACGTATCCAGGCCACCCGAGAACGCGATTCCAACGCGCTCCCCAATGGGCAGAGAGCTCAGCACTTTCGACATACGTCCAGCTTAAACAGTGATTCGGCCCACCGACGAATCACCCGGCAGATTGGACGTTCGGGCAGCGACTTCGGTGTGTCGCGGAACCTGACGAGCGAGCGTCGCGTCTGACCTGATGTGAGAGATTCCGGAATTTATACGCGGAAGCGACTGCGGGCGCAGGGGTATACGGATCAGGACATCCGGCGGGCGATACTCTCCGGCGACCTGCAGCGACTCCGTGACGGATGGCTCGCCGCCCCTGGACACGATGCGGCGGCTGCGACCGCCGTGCGCGACGGCGGTGTCCTCGCCTGTGTGTCCGCGTTGAGCTTCCACAGGTTGTGGGTTCCGCCCGGCCATGCCGGGGAACTGCATCTGCGGCGTAGCCCGAACCTCGCGGGCAAGCATCGCGCGTGCAGACCGCTGCAGGCTCCGATCCGAACCACGCCGAGCGCGGTGGACCCGGTCCCGGTCGCACTCAAGTATGCGGTGCGGTGCCTCCAGCCGGACGAGTGGATCGCCGTCTGCGACTCGTACCTCAACACGACTCGCACGACGGTCGAGGACCTCGCCGAAGCGATGGGGCGTATCGGTCCGACGCTGCGCGACCTGTTGTATCGCACCGACCCGCGATCCCAGTCCGGTACCGAGAGCATCGCCCGCGTGCGTCTACGCGCCCTCGGTTACGACGTGGTCGTGCAGCCGAGCATCGCCGATGCCCAGTGGGCCGACCTGCGCATCGGGACGTTGATCATCGAATGCGACTCGGTACTTCACCACTCCAGCCGGGAAGACTACGAGCGTGACCATCACCGCGACCGACGGACACTCGTCGACGGATGGATGACGCTGCGTCTCACCTACGGCGACATCATCTACGGGTGGGACGGCGTCCTCGAAGACATCCGAGCGATCACCCGCACCGACCGGCACCGGGCCCGGAGCGCCAGAGCCCGAGCGATAGTGCAGAGATCAGTACGCTCATCGGCTGGAGAGGGCAATCTGCCGGAATGAACCGATGAGCGTACTGATCTCATTCGTGCTCGGCTCAGAACCCGCCGTCGAGGAAGTCCGCGTAGGCGGGCAGATCAAGTTGGCCGTGGCCCGAGAGGCCGATGACCACGACTTCTTCCTTGTCGCTGTTCGCGACGTGTGCAGCGCACGCCGCGATGGCATGCGTCGACTCCGGGGCTGGGACGATGCCCTGGGTTCGGGCGAACTGCACACCTGCGCTGAACGCGTCGTGCTGCCCGATCGCCGTCCCCTCCACCAGACCGAGCTCGACGGTGTGGCTGAGGGCGGGCGCCATACCGTGGTAGCGGAGGCCGCCCGCGTGGATCGGGTCGGGGACGAAGTCCATGCCGAGTGTGTGCATTTTCAGCAGCGGCGTGAGGCCTGCGACGTCACCGTGGTCGTAGCGGTACTCACCCTGTGTGATGGACGGGCAGGCGAGCGGTTCGGCGGCGACGATGCGCGGATTGCTACGGCCGTTGAGCTTCTCGCGGATGAACGGGAACGACAGCCCGGCCAGGTTCGATCCGCCTCCGGCGCAACCGAACACGATGTCGGCGCCACCGGGCTCGACGGCGTACACCTGGTCGACGGCTTCCTGGCCGATGACGCTCTGGTGCAGGACGACGTGGTTGAGCACGCTGCCGAGCGCGTAGCGGGTGTCGTCGTTCTTCGCGGCGACCTCGACGGCCTCCGACACCGCCATGCCGAGACTGCCCGTGGTGTCCGGGTCCTTCGCAAGCATCGCCCGCCCCGCTTCGGTGAGGTCGGACGGGCTCGGGTGCAGGGTCCCGCCGTAGGTGCGGATCAAGAATCCGCGGTAGGGCTTAGAGTCGTAGGACGCGCGGACCTGCCACACCTCGACGTCGATGCCGAACTGTGCGCCTGCGAAGGCGAGAGCGCTGCCCCACTGGCCGGCCCCGGTTTCCGTCGTCAGCTTCTTCACGCCGTCGATGCTGTTGTAGTACGCCTGCGCGACAGCCGAATTCGTCTTGTGGCTCCCGACGGGGCTGACGCCCTCGTACTTGACGTAGATGCGCGCCTTGGTGTTGAGCGCTTCTTCGAAACGGCGTGCTCGGATGAGCGGAGCCGGCCGCCACATCTTGTAGATCTCGCGGACCGGTTCCGGGATCTCGATATACGGCTCGGTCGACACCTCCTGCGCGATGAGGCCTGCCGGGAACAGCGCGGCCAGATCGTCGGGTCCGACGGGCTCCTTGGTGCCCGGGTGCAGGTGCGGCGGGATCGGCTCGTCGAGTTCGGCGGCCAGGTTGTACCAGTGCGTGGGTACGTCGACTGTCACGAGATCGGGGTTCGACGCATCAACATTTGTCATGCACGTCACATTAGTATCCGTGTCGTCAGACGTGAGTCCGCCGCGGCCCTACGGCACCGCGATCGGCAGTGCACGGGGACGGACGGTGATCGTCACGGGCGCCTCGCAGAGGTAGTCACCGTCGGCGTGCACGGGGACCGGGCGGTCGGTCGCCACCGTGATCGACGTACCGCTAAGGAGTTCGACCTCGCGTCTGTCGAGATGCGACCCGGTCTCGGCCTGCTTCATCAGGCGCGCGAGTCGATACTTCGATCGGTCGCCGCGCAGTAGGAGGACCTCGACCGCGCCGCTGTCGATCGACGCCGTTGGCACCATCCGCAGTCCGTGGCCGTAATCACCCGAATTGGCTACGACCACCATGTGCGCGAGCGACTCGCGTGTCTGGCCGTCGACGGTGATCGACGCCCGGATCGGCTTCCACCGCACCGCCGCCATCACCGGGGCCACCCGGTAGGCGGCCGACCCCATCCAGCGGAGGCTGTTGATCAGTTCGGTCGCCTCCGAGTCGAGTCCGGTGTACACGTTGCCGACTGCGATCGTGGTGACGCCGTCGGGCCGTCGAACGTCCAGGACGTCGATCTCGCGCGTCGCCCCGCCGGTGAGTACAGCGGCGATCGCCGCCGGGTCCTTCGGCAGTCCGAGGTGCCTCACGAGGTCGTTCCCCCGCCCCGCGGCCGCGATGCCCAACCGGGCGCCGTCGACGCTGAGCACGCCCTCGGCCACATCGCGAACGTGACCGTCTCCGCCGACCGCGACGGTCAGCGCGCCCGATCGTGCGGACTCGGCGGCGACTGCGGTGGCGTGCTCGGACGACTCCGACTCGACTACACGGACATAGGTGACGCCTGCGGTCGCCAGCGCGTCGGCGACGGCGGGCCACTGTTGTTTCGACGCGCCGCCTCCGGAGATCGGATTGACGACCGCGACGATGCGCAGCGGGTTCACCTCGATGCTCACGGCAGCAGGATCCCCGGGTTGAGGACGCCATTGGGGTCGAGTGCCGACTTCACCGCCCGCAGCGCCGTCTGCTGGACGTCGCCGATCTCCTCCAGGTACGCCGCCTGGTGGTCGGTGCCGACCGCGTGGTGGTGGGTGATCGACGCGCCCGCTGCCCGGATCGCAGCGTTCGCGGCCGACTTCGCCTCGGCCCACTGGGCAACCGGATCAGTGAGGGACTTCGCGATGACCGTGAAGTACAGCGAGGCTCCTGTCGGGTACACGTGCGAGATGTGGCACATGACGACCGCCGGGGTGCCCTGGTCGCCGAGCGCGCCCGTGACGGCTGCGGTGACGTCGGCCTTCAGGCGGTCGAGGTTCGACCAGAACGTGACCGTCTCGAGGGTTTCGACCAGTGCGCCCGCGTCGAGCAGCGGATCGCGCAGGTACGGGCCGCGGAACCGACCTTCCCGCCAGTGCTCGCCCGGCTCGGTGCCGAGCGCGGCTCCGCCGAGTTCGTTCAGTCGCGCCGAGATGTAGGCGTCGCGGCAGTCGACGTCGGCGGCGTCACCTTCGAAGCCGACGATCATCAGGCAGCCGCCGACCGGTCCGTTCGCGCTGCCCGCCGCCGACGGGTTTGCCAAGTTGAGCCCGGTCTCCGCCTCGTCCGAGAGTCGGAGCACCGTCGGTTTGATGTTCGATTGGGCGAGGGCGCGCATCGCGGTGGTGCCCGCGGCGAAGTCCGGGAAGTGCCAGCCGTAGAAGCGCCGGACGGAGGGAGTCGGGTGCACGCGCACGCGCACTCGGGTCACAACTCCGAACGCCCCTTCGCTGCCGAGGAACAACTGGCGCAGGTCCGGGCCCGCCGCCGACTTGGGGGCGGTGCCGATCTCGGCGACGCCGCGCGGTGTGGCGATCGTCAGTCCGACGACCATGTCGTCGAACCGCCCGTACCCCACGGACGACTGGCCGGCCGAGCGAGTGACGGCGCACCCGCCGATGGTTGCGCCCTCGTACGACTGGGGGAAATGCCCCAGTTCGAAGCCATGCTCGCCGAGAAGCCGCTCGGCGTCGGGCAGGCGGGTGCCCGACGCAAACGTCGCGATCTGTGATGTCTCGTCAAGGTGCAGCAGACCCGTCAGGTCACGCAGGTCAAGGCTGATCACCGGGCGCGACCGGTCGGGGACGAGTCCGCCGGTGACCGTCGTTCCGCCGGCGAACGGACTCAGCCCGATGCCCTGCTCGTCGCAGACGGCGAGAACGGCCGCGACCTGGTCGGCCGTGCTCGGTGTGACGACGGCGTCCGGGGCGTCGCTGCCGTCTCCGGCGCGAAATTTCAGCAGATCCGGCGTCGAGAACCCTCGGAGCCGTGCCGCGCGGACCTCGTCGTCGGTGGTGACCGACGCACCGGTGGCCGAGAAGGCGGTCAGTGCATTCGAGTCCAGACGCGGCGACGGCAGTGCGAGTGCTACCGGGGCGGGTGCCTGCTCGGTGATGCCGAGCATGCTCAAGGCTCCGGTGACCGAGTCCGACAGATGCATCGGGTCTGCGGGGTCTCCCCAACGTCCGGGGACGAAGTCGACGACGTTGATGTCGATCTCATTACTGCTCATGGGTACAGCCTTCCGGTCGCATTTGCTGATACAGTCTTACACATGGTGTCGCAGCGAATCAATCACCCGAGCCCGGAGCGTGCACCGGAGAGACGTACTGCGGCGAACGCGATCAGCGAGGACGTGATCCTCGACGCCGCCACCCGACTCATGTCCACGATCGGCATCCGACGCACGACAATGGCCGACGTCGCACGAACGGCAGGCGTCTCCCGCGCGACCCTGTACCGCCGCTTTCCCAACGTGGAATCCCTTGCCGCACAGGTCACGACACGCGAGTTCGCGCGCATCGCAGCGGCCGCGCCGGTCACCGGCCGGGGCGCGACGCGACAAGCGATGATCGTGACGATGACCCATCTCGTCCGCGAGGCCAGACGCCACCCCCTGCTACGGCGGATCATCGAGCTGGACCCCGAGTTCCTGGCGCCGTACCTGCTCCAACGAACCGGCCGCACCTCCCGCAGCCAGCTCGCGGCGATCGAACACCAGATCGTCGTCGGGCAGCAAGACGGGGAGATCCGCGCAGGCTCCCCCCGCCGCATCGCAGCCACCGTTCTCCAGATGGCGTGGTCGTTCACCCTCACCGGCCCCGTCTTCACCGCCCCCGACGACGTCGACGTGCTCGACGACGAACTCGCCGACCTCCTCGAAAGGTATCTCCGACCATGACGACCGACGTGCTCTCGACGCATCCCACCATCGATCCGGCATCACTGCTGTCGCCGGCTCGCCGAACCGCCGACCTCGAACGCCTCGCCGCGTCGCCGTCGGTGGACCTGGTGGTCGTCGGCGGAGGCGTGACCGGCGCAGGTGTCGCGCTCGACGCGGTGTCCCGCGGTCTGTCGACAGTGCTGGTCGAGAGCCGCGACCTCGCTTTCGGGACGAGCCGGTGGTCATCGAAACTCGTGCACGGCGGGCTGCGCTACCTCGCGTCCGCCGCCGTCGGTATCGCCTACGAGAGCGCGGTGGAACGCGATGCGCTGATCCGCCGGATCGCACCGCACCTCGTGCGTCCGTTACCGCAGGTGGTTCCGCTGACCGACGACGTCTCGTTCTTCGACGCGGCCCTCACCCGCACCGGCTTCCTTGCCGGCGACGGTCTACGCGTCGCGGCGCGGACGCCGTCGTCGTACCTGTCTCGATCACGCCGGATCGCGGCCGCCGAAGTCCAGGCGCTCGCACCGACCGTCAGACGCTCTGGGCTTCGCGGTGGTCTGTTGAACTGGGACGGCCAGCTCAACGACGACGCCCGGCTGGTCGTGGGCATCGCGCGCACTGCGGCGTCACTCGGCGCGACGGTGCTGACGCATACGCGAGCCGACCAGGTGTCGGGCACATCGGTGAGCGTCACGGACGAGCTGACCGGACACCGTTTCGAGCTGCGCGCGAAAGCCGTCGTGAACGCGACCGGAGTGTGGGCCGCGCAGGTCGACCCGGCGATCGCGCTGCGCCCGAGCCGCGGCACTCACCTGGTGATGAGTCAAGAGAGCTTCGGTGGGCTCCGCGCCGGCCTCACCGTCGCGGTCCCCGGCAGCTTCGGGCGATACGTGTTCGCCCTTCCCCAGCCCGACGGTCTCGTCTACGTGGGTCTCACCGACGAGGACGCCGGTCACGAGATCCCCGACGTGCCGCAGCCAGCCGAATCCGAGGTCGACTTCCTTCTCGACACGATCAACCTCGCGCTCGGCACTCCGCTGACCCGCGAGGACATCGTGGGTACGTACTCGGGTCTGCGTCCACTGCTCGACTCCGGCACTGGCGAGACGTCCGACGTGTCGCGCAAGCATGCGGTCCTCACCCGGGAGGACGGCCTGGTGACTGTGGTCGGCGGCAAGCTGACCACGTACCGACGGATGGCGCAGGACGCCGTCGACGTCGCTGTCGCGACGGCAGCGCTGCCCGCCTCGCCATGCCGCACCCGGTCGCTGCCGTTGGTCGGCGCGCCCGCCGGGCCCGACCCGACAGCCGAGCTGGCCCGTCTCGCGGCACCCGAGCGACTCGTCGCCAAGTACGGCACGGAGGCGCTCGCCGTCCTCGCCCTCGCCGAATCGGACGCAGCACTCGGCCGCCCGGTCGCTGACGGGACCGCCGTGACCGGCGCCGAACTTGTCTTCGGCGTCGCCGCAGAGGGCGCAGTCACCGTCGAGGACGTGCTGGAGCGTCGTACGCGACTGTCCCTAACGCCGCTCGTCGCTGCGGCCGCGCGGCCGGCTGCCGAGCTGGCGGTCACGCAACTGTAGGCCGTGGCCGTGACCGGTCAGTCAGGCAGCATCGGGGCATCGTGGCCGTGATGTCGGCCGACCAGGGCGCCACGTGTCACGGCGTCGCGCCCGAACTTCACCCGCAGACCGTCGACGGCGACATCGAGGTCCGCGGCGTGGTCGTCGCCGTCGAACGGTAGCGAAAGCTGCACGGCGCCATGGTCGTGCAGGTTCGTCAGGGACAGCCCGATCAGGGTGCATCCACGGTCGCGGATGAGCGGCATCGCCTCGTCGAGGAGTCCGCGCGCGACGGCGAGGACGGTCTCGGTGGAGTCCGTCGGATCGTGCAGAGACCGCGTCCGGGTGATGCTCGCGAAATCGTGGAAGCGCAGCCGGAGGACGACCGTCTGCGCCAACCGGTCTGCCGTGCGCAACCGTGCAGCGAGCCGGTCGACGATGGCCAGAAGGGTCGCCTCGATGTCGGCTTCGGACTTGACCCGCCGTCCCAGTGCACGTTGCGAACCGATCGACCGCCTCCGCTTGCCCGTCTCGACTCGGCGCGGGTCACGCGCCATCGACAGTGCGTACAGGTGTCGGCCCGCGCCTCGCCCGAACAACGCGCACATCCGGTTCTCCCCGAGGTGCGCGATCTGCCCGACGGTCGAGATCCCGGCGTCCCGCAGTCGCGACTCCGTCTTGGCGCCGACTCCCCAGAGGCGGCGGACCGGCAGCGGGTGGAGGAAGTCGAGTTCGCCGCCCGCGGGCACCTCGAGGAGCCCGTCCGGCTTCCCGACCGCGCTGGCGACCTTGGCGAGGAACTTGCTCGGTGCGACACCGACGGTGATCGGCAGACCGACGTCGGCCCGTATCCGTTCGCGGAGTCGGGCGGCGATCTCGACCGGTGTGCCACTGATCTTGCGGAGCCCACCGACATCGAGGAACGCCTCGTCCACCGAGATCCCCTCCACCAGGGGAGTCACGTCGCCGAAGACGTCGAACACAGCACGCGATGCCGCCAGGTAGGCGTCGAATCGCGGCGGCATCGTGACAGCGGTCGGGCACAGCGCACGGGCTTCGTGCCCGGGCATCGGTGACCGCACGCCGACGGCCTTGGCCTCGTAGCTTGCGGCGAGAACGACGCCCGAGCCGACGAGCACAGGACGGCCGCGTAGCCGCGGGTGGTCGCGTTGCTCGACTGACGCGTAGAACGAGTCGAGGTCGGCGTGCAGGATCGAAGCCTCCGCACGTTGCCCCGGCTCGACTCTCATACGCCGATCATGGCACCGCGCTACGACAATTCTCCGCTCAGACGAACGCGCGGTGATACGCGGGCGGCACGTAGCCATACCCGCGCCGGAGGTCCTTCTCGGCACGGACGGGGAAGTGCAGGTCGCGCAGCGCGTGTCGTCCGATGAGGACCACGTCGGCCTGCCCGGTCACGAGGATCGGCGGCGCCCCGCGAATGCCCGGGTCCGAGGCGCTCACCGGGCGGCCGGGTGCCGTCAGCTTCCGGCCGGCAGGATGCGCGCACGCACCTCGCCGAAACCGATGCGGGCGCCTGCGTGTCCGGGAGCGGTCGCTGAGATCGCGATCTCGTCGCCGTCCTGGATGAAGGTCCGCTGCTCGCCCGCCACCTCGACGGGTTCGGCTCCACTCCAGGTCAACTCGATGAAGGCGCCGCGTTGATCCTTCTCCGGGCCCGAGATGGTGCCCGATCCGAACAGGTCGCCGGTGCTGGCGGCGGCCCCGTTTGCGGTGGTGTGCGCCAGCATCTGCGACGGCGACCAGTACATCCCCGCATACGGCGGGCGGGACACGACGTCGCCGTTCCACTCCACGGCGAGATCGATGTCCAGGCCCCAGTCCTGTTCGCCCTGCAGGTACGGCAAGGGGGTCGGGTCCTGCACGGGCGTCGCGACGCGCGCCGCGTCGAGCGCCTGCAGCGGCACCACCCACGGCGAGATCGACGTGGCGAAGCTCTTGCCGAGGTTCGGGCCGAGCGGCACGTACTCCCACGCCTGGATGTCGCGGGCCGACCAGTCGTTGAGGATCACTGCGCCGAAGCAGTGGTCGGCGAACTCATCGGGGCTGATCGACGATCCCATCGGGGAGCCGACACCGACGATGAAGCCCATCTCCGCCTCGATGTCCAGGCGCAGCGACGGCCCGAACGTGGGCGCGGCGTCGGTCGGCGCCTTGCGCTGGCCAGACGGGCGGACGATGTCCGTCCCGGAGACGACGACGGTGCTCGACCGACCGTGGTATCCGACCGGCAGGTGCTTCCAGTTCGGCATCAACGGCTCTGCGTCCGGCCGAAACAGCCGTCCGAGGTTCGTGGCGTGGTTCTCCGATGCGTAGAAGTCGACGTAGTCGGCGACGGCGATCGGCAGGTGCATCGTCACGTCGTCGACCGAGTGGACAGCGGCGTCCGGAACATCGCCGACGACGAGATCGGTGATCTGGGCGCGGACCTCCACCCACCGTGGGCGACCCTGCGCCATGAACGCGTTCAGGGTCGGCTGTGCGAACGCGGCGTCGCCGAGCATTTTCGCGAGATCGACGACGCTGTCGCCGACGCGGACACCGACGCGCGGGCCCGCATCAGGCGTGGAGAACACGCCGTAGGGAAGGTTGTCGAGGCCGAACAGGGAGTCGGCCGGGATGGAGATGACAGTCATGCGGTGACTCCTGGGTCGCTCAGGGAGGTTGGATCGTTCATCGAGAGGAGACCTAGATCGGCCAGCTCGGTCAGCGGATCGCTGATGCTGCACGTGCCGAACGAACGGAATGTGGCGCGCAGCGCACCGACCTCGTCGTCATCGAGGGCGGAGAGGGTGTCGGCGATGCGGCGGCCGTCTCGATCGGCGAGCGTCGCGACGACGACGTCCGTGTCGGCGCCCTGCGCGGCGCGGTGGGTCGCGAGCATCAGGTTGAGGAATCCGTGCTGTTCGAACCCGGTGTCCGGATCGGTGTTCCGCACGGCGTGGTGCAGTCCCGCGGTCGCCTTGAACGGCACCCCGGATCCGACGACGGCGCTGATCGCGGCCGCCAGTTCGGCTTCGTCCGGGTACGCCTCGGCGACGATGCCGCCGGTGCGGAACTTGACCGAGTACGGCGTGCCGATCAGCGCGGCCATGATCTCGGGGCGCCGGTCGTCACGCGGCACTTCGACGAAGACGTCGACGCCTGGCACCGTGCGGGCGATCTCGTCGAGCGCCGTGATCAGCTCCGCGGTGCGCTGCCCGTCGGGCACCGCGATCTCGAGCGCGGCCAGGCGCACGCCGTCGATGCCGCGCACGATCTGGACCGCAGCGGGCACGGCGGAGACGCCGGCCGGGACCGTCAGGGTCAGTTCGAGTACGCCGTCCACCGAGGTCGCGGCGGCCGAGAGTTCGTCCAGCCGCGATGCGGGAAACACGAACGGTCCGACGATGCCGGCGTGGCGACTGTTCTCGTGGGCGATGTGCGCCGGGGCCGCGTCCTCGAGCAGCGCGTTCCCGGGCGGGAACAGCGCGGCGTCGTCGCACAGGCCCGCGAGGAGGGTCGGGATCATCATGAGGTCGGCCCCCGTCCCGCCCAGGTCCACGCGTATCCGTCGTCCTCGCAGGCGAGTGCGCCTTCGCCGAGTTCGAGGGGACGGAACGTGTCGACCATTACGGCGAGTTCGTCGAAGTACTCGGCCCCGATGCTCTGTTCGTACGCGCCCGGCTGCGGACCGTGGGCGTGTCCGCCGGGGTGCACCGAGACGGACCCCTGGCCGATGCCCGACCCCTTGCGGGCCTCGTAGTCGCCGCCGCAGTAGAACATGATCTCGTCGGAGTCGACGTTCGAGTGGTAGTACGGCACCGGGATCGACAGCGGGTGGTAGTCGACTTTGCGGGGCACGAAGTTGCAGATCACGAAGTTGTTTCCTTCGAACGACTGGTGGGCGGGCGGCGGCTGGTGGACGCGTCCGGTGATCGGCTCGTAATCGGCGACGTTGAACGTGTACGGGTACAGGCAGCCGTCCCAACCGACGACGTCGAACGGGTGCTTCGGGTACACCATCCGCGTGCCGACGATCGCGCCGCCCGCCCGGTGCTTCACCAGGACTTCCACGTCGGCCCCCTCGGCGAGCAGTGGCTCGGCGGGCCCATGCAGATCGCGTTCGCAGAACGGCGCATTCTCCAGCAGCTGACCGAAACGCGACAGGTAGCGCTTGGGCGGAACGATATGGCTGTTTGCCTCGATCACATACGCGCGCAACGGTTGCGGGCCCTGCGGGAGCCAACGATGCGTCGTCGACATCGGGAGCAGGACGTAATCGCCCTCACGAGCGTGCAACGCACCGAACACCGTCTCGACAGTCGCCTCGCCGGACTCGACGTAGACCATCTCGTCGCCGAGCGAGTTCCGGTAGAGGGGCGACGCGGCGGCCGACACGACGTACGAGATCCGCACGTCCGCGTTGCCGAGGATGAGGCGACGGCCGGTGACCGCGTCGGTGCTCGCCCACGACGCCTCGTCGAACAGGTTGTGGAGGGTGAGGTGCCGTGGCTTGAGCGGGTGGTTGGGGGCGGTGCTCTGGTCGCGCAGTTCCCACACGGTCGCGTCGACGATCGCCGACGGGATGTTGCGGTGGTAGAGCAGCGACGAGTCGGACGAGAAGCCCTCTTCACCCATCAGCTCCTCGAAGTAGAGGCTGCCGTCTGGGCCTCGATGCTGTGTGTGGCGCTTCGGCGGGACGACGCCGAGCTGTCGGTAGTACGCCATGACCGACCTCCTGAATTGGTTGACGCCCGAGTTCGGGCCGGTGGATTCGTGTGTGGGTGTCGCTCAGGCCTGGTTCGTCGCCCGATCCGCGTCCGCGGTCGTGCGGTCGCCGCCCGTTCTCGCGCCGTCGACCATCTTCGGGACCTTGACGAACGCCAGCATGATGCCCGACAGGATTAGGCAGCCGATCGGGAAGTAGAGGCCGATCGTGACGTCGTCCGCCGACGCGTTCTGACCGATCACGTAGGGCCCGAAGAAGCCGCCGAGCGCGGCGATCGTGTTGATCGCGGCGAGACCGACGACGGTCTCCTTCTTGGACAGGACCTGCGAGGCCATCGCCCAGTAGGGCGCCAGGTATCCGAGCACGCCGATCGCGGTCATCGACAGGAACACCATGGCGAGCGCCGGAGTGCCGACCGATTGGATGGTGCCAAACAGGCCGAGCGCGGCGAGGAGCAGCGGAGCGATCGTGTGGAACTTACGTTCCCCGGTGCGGTCGGAGAATCGAGCGATAAGAACCATGCCGATCGCGCCGACGAGGAACGGGAGGGTTCCCAGGAAGCCGATGTTGGTCGCCGAGTACTCGGGGTTCATCTGCTTGATGATCTGCGGCAGAAAGAATGTGAAACCGTACAGACCGCACGCGGCGAACAAGTTCGCGAAGGCCAGGTGCAGGATCTTCGGCTTCTTGATCGCGGACAGCTGCTCCTTGACCGACTCCTCTTCACGACCGTCTGGGTACTCCGAGGTGATCTCACCTTCGAGCCACGCGGCTTCCGCCTTCGTGAGGAAGCGAGCCTTCGACGGGGTGTCGGGCAGATAGAAGAAGATGATGACGCCGAGGATGATGGCGGGCAGGCCTTGGAGGATGAACACCCAGCGCCAGCTGCTCATGTCGAGCCAGTGAATGTGGTCCAGGATCAGGCCGCCGGTGAAGCTGCCGAGGATCATCGCGATCGGCTGAGCCATCGCCATGGCCGCAATGGCGCGTCCTCGCTCGCGCTGCCGGAACCAGAACGTCAAGTACAGCAGCAGGCCCGGGTACAGTCCGGCTTCGGCGATGCCGAGCAGGATGCGCACGATATACAGGTGGGTCACGCTGTTCACGAAGCCGAGAACCACGGTGACGATGCCCCAGCTGACGGCGATGCGCGCCAACCAGATGCGTGCCCCGAACTTCTTGAGCGCCATATTCGACGGGATCTCGAAGACGACGTAGGCGAGGAAGAAGATCGACGAGACCGCACCGAACGTGGCTGCGGTGATGCCCAGATCGTCTTCCATGCCCAACTGGGCGTAACTGATGTTCGTCCGGTCCATGTAGTTGAAGATGTACAACAACATGACCAGCGGCATGACACGGAAGGCGACCTTCCGGATCGTCGAACGCCCGAGGGCCGCTTCTGCGGCCTGGGCGGAGGCAGTGGTGGCATCCATGCCGACTACTCCTGACGGTGAGGGGGCGCTCGGTGCGACGAGCAACGGGGGTGACGTCGCCGCACTGAGTTCTTGGGAGGGGTTAGGGGTTCTTGGGAGGGGTTCTTGGGAGGGGTTCTTGGGAGGGCGCGGGACTTCAGGCCTCGCCGGAGAGCGCCGCGGCGCGTTGTCCCGCGATGCGGCCCATGGTGAGTGCATTGGCGACAGCGTTTCCGCCGCCGACGTATCGGAGCCCGAGCACGCCTGCACCGGCCTCGCCTGCCGCGAACAGCCCGGGAACGGGTTCGCCGTTCCCGTCGAGGACCTGCGCGTCAGCGTTGATCTCGAGGCCCGCGTGCGTACACACCAGTTCGGCGGGCAGCATCTGGACGGCGTAGAACGGGCCGGCGTCGATCGGGTCTGGATTCGCTGCGGATCCCTTGTTGGCCAGGGTCCGGTGGCGGTGGAAGTCGTCGTCTAACCCGTTGGGGAGCTGACTGTTCCACCGGGAGACGGTGGCGTGCAGGGCGGCGGCGGGGATCGACAGTCGTGCAGCCAGTTCGTCGAGGGTCTGTGCCCGGACGGTCCGGCCCGCGTCGGCTTCCTCGACGACGCGGTCCGCGTCCCAGTCGGCGTAGCCGGCCGGCAGATTGATTCGGGCCTTCTCGTCGAAAATCGCCCACACATAGTCGCCTTGCGCGTCGATGATCCCAGACGACACAGCGTACGACGCGTCCTCGTCCATGAACCGACGCCCGGAATCGTTGACGTACACCCGCGACTTGGGCGGGAATCCCGCCTGCCAGTGGTGATAGCGCTGAAAGTAGGCGGTCGGGAGCATGAGTCCCCATCCGTCTCCTGTGATCGACGCATTCACCTGTCTGCCGAAGGCGACGTGGTCTCCGCGGCTTCCCGGCGCGGCGACGACGAACAGCGCCTGACCCGCGTCCAACGCGGCCGGGTAGTACCGTTCGAGCAGTTCGGGGCTCTGAGCGAACCCGCCGGACGCCACGACGACGGCGTTCGCCCGCACCTCGATGTCGTCGGCGACCACGCCGACGACCCGCCCGTCTTCGACGAGCAACGACTGTACGCGCGTCGCGAGAACCGCTTCGACGTGGTTGGCCTTGCGGGCGCGGTCGAGGGTTTGGACGAGTCCGTATCCCTGGTCTTTGGGCACGTGCCCGCGCCACACGTCTTCTACACCGGCCTGCGAGAGCCCGGGCATGTGCGCGTTCGCCGATTCCCGTGCGGGGATCTCCACACCGAGGTCAATGAGCCACTCCAGGGTGGGCCCGGCGTTCTCACAGAACGTGCGGATGAGTCCGGGCGCCAACATCCAATGATTCAAGTCCATGTAGTGCTGGAAGAACTTCTCGGCGGTGTCGTCGATACCGATTCCGGCTTGGACGCTGGTGCCCGCTGCGGTGAACATTCCGGCGGACAACTGCGTCGAGCCGCCGAGTTCGGTCTCGGACTCGAACAGGAGAACGGACGCGCCGGCTTCGGCTGCCGACACGGCAGCGGCCAGGCCCGCGCCTCCGCCGCCGATGACGACGACGTCCACGGCTTCTTCGTCGCTCACGACAGTGCTCCTCCGGCTTCTTCGATGATGCGGTGGTAGAGGCCGTTCGAGACCAGCCCGCCGTCGACGGTGACCTCGCTGCCCGTCATGTAGGTGGACCGGTTCGACAGTAGGTGCAGGACGGCGTCGGTGATCTCGTCTGGCGTGCCCATGCGTCCCATCGGGATACTGTCCACAGCCGCATTGACGAACGTGCCGGCTCCGTCGAGCAGTGCGGTGCCGACGAGTCCCGGGTGTACGGAGTTGACGCGGATGTTCCACTGCGCGAAGTTGCCCGCAGCCGACTTCGACAGCCCGGTGAGACCCCACTTGCTCGACGAGTACGCGGGCGAGAAGTAGCCGATCTGCCCGGAGATCGACGATATGTTGACGATCGATCCGCCGCCACTGTCGCGCATGAGCGGCGCGACCGCTTTCATCCCGTAGAACGGTCCGAAGAGGTTGATCTTCATGGTCGTCTCCCAGACGTCGTCCGGGGTGTCGAGGAACTCGAGTCTGCGGCTGATCCCGGCGTTATTCACGAGACCGCCGAGTTCGCCTCGGGTCGAAGCGATCTCGTCGACGACGCGAGCCCAGGCGGAGGGGTCGGCGACGTCGAGTTCGTGTCCGGATGCGCTGCCACCCGCGGCGTCGATCTCGGCGAGGACCGGCGTCGGGTCGGCGCGGTCGGCGACGCAGACGTGCACGCCGCGTGCGGCGAGCGCCTTCGCGTGGCCTGCGCCCATGCCACCTGCCGCACCCGTGACGAGCACGACGCCCGGATAGGTGACCGACTCAGACATGGCGCGAGCCGCCGTCGACGGAGATCGAGTGGCCGGTGACGTAGCGCGCGCTGTCAGAGAGGAGGAACAGCAGCGGACCGAAGACCTCCTCGGGCGAGCCGAGGCGATGCAGTGGGACCGCGTCGAGAGCGTGTGCGAGCGCGGCCGGATCCTCCCGAACCCACCGCGTCATCTCGGTGTCGATGTACCCCGGTGCGATCGAGTTCACTCGGATTCCCTTGTCGCCCAATTCGACCGCGAGGGACTCGGTGAGGTGTGCGACGGCCGCCTTTGACGTGCAGTAGGCACCGCGTCCGCGACGGACACGCAGTGCGGAGACCGACGACATGTTGACGATCGCACTACCGGGTTCCATGTGGCGCGCAGCGGCCTGCGCCCCGAACAGGACCCCGTGCACGTTGACGTCGAGAACGGCGGCGATCTGCTCGGGCGAGATGTCGTCGACGAGGGCGAACGGAAAGATGCCCGCATTGTTGATCCAGAAGTCGATCCGGCCGAATTCGTTGAGCGCGACCTGTGCGAGCGACTCGTGGTCGTCGGCGTCGGTGACGTCGACGCGGGCCCCGATCACGCGACCCGGGGTGGCGGTGAGCGAGTCCGCCGCGAGTGATGCGGTGATCTCGTCCGCGGTGGCCGTCATCTGCTCTTCGTTGATGTCGGCGCCCACAACGTGCACTCCGCGCGTCGCCAGTCCGGCGGCGAATGCTGCCCCCATCCCCCGGGCGGCGCCGGTGACGACGGCGACCTTGCCTGCGATCTCCGGGTACACGGCGGTCAGCTGAGACGCGTCGGTGCGCCCGGGATTCTGGGCGCCTGTCGTGTCGGCATTAGGGGTTTCGGTCATGGTCTTCCTCCAAGATGTGTGGTTTCAGGCGAGAAATATGTTGTTGCAGAAGGCATGCGCGCCCGGTCTTCGGCGAGCGGTCTCAGGACGTTCCGGGGCGGTCGTCGCGGGAGACCGCTCGCTGCGCGATGCGCCAGACCCCGCCTGCTCGCACGACACGGTCGGTGACCGTGGTGAACCGTACGAGACGGGAGTCTCCGCCGATCCGGGTGGCCACGATCTGCAGATAGGCGGCGACGGTCACTTCCTCATCGCTGATCCGCGTCACGCCGATGTTGGTAAGCACGTGCCGGTGAACTTCGCCGTTCGCTGCCGCGTTCGCGTAGAACGCGGCAGCGAACTCGTTGAGGGCGTCGGTACCTACGACGGGTGCGGAATAGCTGGGCGAGACGAACACGCCGTCGGCGGTGAACGTCTGCGCCCACTGCGTCGCGTGACCGCCGTCGATGAGATGACTCTGATGGCCGTAGAGCTGGTGGATCGCGGAGAGGTCCGCCGGATTCACCTCGGTATGCGTGCCGCTCTCGCCCACGGGTAGAGCCCCTCTGTCAGTGTCGGTCGCCCGGTTGGGTGCGTTGCAACCTAGCGGAAAGTGTGCGATAATCGAACGTGTAGTGCGATTACCGACTACTCTAAGTGTCTAGCCTCACATGCGTCAAGAAGGTGATCCATGACATCCAGCGGTTCTGATGACCAGGTGGACGACAACTGCCAGGTCGCGGGCGGTGTACAGCTCGATTCGCGAATGTCGAAGACTCTGCACAACGGCCTGGAGATCCTCGACCTGCTCGCCAGGCACAAGTACGGGCTGACCGTGACGGAGATCGGCGACGGCATCGGGGTCCACCGGACAGTCGCCGATCGCCTGGTCCGCACGCTGGAGGCCCACCGGTTGTGCCGTCGGACCGACGGCAAGCGCATCGTCCTCGGCGGCGCGCTGATCTCGCTCGCGGGCGCGGTGGAGCACGACCTGCGTGAACTCGTGCAGCCCGTACTCGAAGGACTCGCCGACACGACGTCGGCCACGGCACACGTCGCGGTCCGTGAGGGCGACGACTCGGTGCGGGCGCTTCTCGTCATCGAGCCGAGCAACGCACGTGCGCACGTCGGCTTCCACGCCGGGCAGGTTGACCCGATCAACCGAGGGTCGGCAGGCCTCGCGATCCTGGCCGCACTCCCCCCGCGCGACGGTGAGCGCGACGAGATCATCCGGGCACGCACTCGCGGCTACGCGATCACCTCCGGCGAAGTGACCCAGTCGGTCACCGGCATCTCGTCGGCGGTGCTCACCCGTGAGTCCGGTCCCGTCAGCATCGGCATCTCGGTCTTCGACATCACGGAGGAGCAGCAGCTCGGCGAAGCCGTCGTGGCTGCGGCCCGTCGGCTGGGATCGTTGCTTCGGTAGTGCCGACCGCCGGGTCGGCGATGACATCTGTCATTACCGACCCGTGCAGAACCCACGGGGTCCGGTGACTGCGCACACTACTGGCGAGGACCTCGTCCGGCGACGCTTGAAAGCATGAAATCGACAACAAGCACCCCATCCGTCGTTCGCCGCCCGCCCGGCTTCCGCGAGGCCTCCATGCACGATCTGTTCGTGGACTGCTGCCGCTTGGGTCCGGCTCCGACGCGATCCCGCGAAGTCTTCGTGATCGTGACGACCGCGATCCTCCTGGCCGTCGTCTTCGTCGTCGTCCGGCCGTCACCGCTCTTCATCGTCGCCGCCTCCGTGGTCGTCGCCGGGTTCATGGGCGCACGTTGGACAGTCGGCGAGCGCAAGCATTGGAACGCCCGATGAACGCCGTCATCTCCGCCCACGACCTGCACCGTTGGTACGGCCACGGGGACGACGCGTACCACGCGGTACGAGGCGTCGATCTGAACGTTCGGCAGGGCGAGGTGTTCGCGCTGCTCGGCACGAACGGAGCGGGCAAGACGTCCACGCTCGACCTTCTCGAAGGCCTCGCGGCCCCCGATGACGGAGTGGTCGAAGTGTTCGGCCTCGACCCGATGCGCGACCGTCGCCGCGTCCGCCCCGACCTGGGCATCATGCTGCAGTCCGGCGGGCTCCCCGCCGAGCTCACCGTCATCGAGACTCTCGAGATGTGGCGTGGCACCTGCACGCACCCGACGACCGTCGACGACGTTCTGACGAAAGTCCAACTCACCGAGCGCGCAGGCGTCCGCGTCGGGTCGCTCTCGGGCGGCGAGAAGCGTCGCGTCGACCTGGCGTGCGCCTTGCTCGGACGGCCCCGGCTGCTGTTCCTCGACGAACCGACCACCGGGCTCGACCCCGAGAACCGCCGAGCCACCTGGCGACTGCTGAACGACCTGAAGGCGAGCGGGGTCACCATGGTCCTGACCACCCACTATCTCGACGAGGCCGAAGCGCTCGCCGACACGATCGCGATTATGCACGCCGGGACCATTGCCCGGTCCGGGACGCTCCGTGAGATCGTCGACGGCCACCCGTCGACCATCGCCTTCGACCACCCGGGCATCACCCTGCCGCCACTGCCGGGGCTGAGGGTGGACGGCGGGCGCGTTTCGCTGACCACCCACCGTTTGCAGGACGATCTGCTCGCCGTCCTGACCTGGGCACATCACGAGAGGGTCACCTTGCCGGGACTCACCGCTCGCGCCGCCTCACTCGAATCGGTGTTCCTCGACCTGGCCGGAGAACCCGCCGACGACAAGATCGGAGCCACCCGATGACCACCGCCACCCCGACGACGACCTTCCGCCGCAGCCCGCTGATGTCGCTGGCCCGCGCCGAATTCCTGCAGTTCCGCCGCAACAAGACACTCGTCGTCACCGGCGTGATCTTTCCGATCCTGCTCCCGGTCGCCACCTATCTGCTCCTCCGCAGCGGCAACGACGGCCACGTCGACCGCGACGGCGTCGCCGCGACCTTCGATATGTTCGCGTTGTTCGCCCTCATGTTTGTGCAGTACTACACGGTGCTGTCGATGGTCACGACGCGCCGATCCGAAGGCGTCCTGAAACGTCTGCGGACAGGCGAGGCAACCGACTGGCAGATCCTGGCCGCACCGAACGCACCGGGCGTGCTGGTGACGACGGCGTCGTCCCTCCTGGTCTGCGCCATCGTGTACGCGACCGGTGCTCCCGGGCCGGTCAACGTTCTCGCGATGATCATCGCGCTAGTCGGCGGATCCGCCGTGTTCGGCCTCCTCGCGCTCGCCACCAGCGGTTTCACGAAGAACGCCGAGGCCGCGCAGATCACGTCGCTTCCGGTGATGGCCCTCGCGATGGCCGGGATGGGGAACATCCGCTCGACGCTCCCGGACCGCGCAGCCGACCTGCTCGGCTGGACGCCGTACGCGGCCGTCTCGGACCTCATGCATCTGGGCGCCGCGGGCAAGACGGCCACCGCGGGAACCGATGCCCCGATGACCGACTTCGCCGGGACGTTCACCGATATCGGCCGCCCGGTTGCGACACTGGTCATATGGACCGCAATCGCGATCGCGCTCGTCTACAAGGGCTTCCGTTGGGACGACCGCGGGTGAACCTCACTCCCGACCGGTGGCGGCGCCTGTCCGATCCGACCAAGTACCGGCTGTACACGCGATTGACGTTGGAGGTCACTGTGATCGGCCTGGCCGTGTTCGCGGTCGCGGCCGCACGCGGACATCTCGCCGTAGCGGCGATACTCGTCGTCTCGTGCGGCGCGGCGGTCGCACAGTTCGAAGCCCGTCCCGAGCTCACCGGGCGGGCCCCCTCGCGTTCGGACACCTGGTTGACCGTCGGCGCCGCCGTCTGCCTCGTCGGTGCATGGCTGTGCGGCGTGGCCTTGCGCGCGGGCTGGGACGACGAGACGGCCCGCGGTGTCGGGTGGTTCGTTCTGGCCCTGGCCTCAGTCTCGACCATCGCGTTCGCGACCATGCGGTGGCCAATCCTGCTGGTGAGCATCCTCGCGACCGCCGCGGCGTACGGGTCGTCCGCAGACTTCGTGCAGCACTGCGTCGCGCTGCTCGCGATGGGTGCCTTCCTCGTCGGCATCACTCGGCTCACCATGTGGACGTTGCGCATCGTCGACGATCTCGACGACGCTCGCCGCACCGAGGCCCAGCTCCACGTCGCCGAGGAACGCCTCCGCTTCGCCCGCGACCTGCACGACGTCGTCGGACGCGGCTTCTCGACCGTGGCGGTGAAGAGCGAACTGGCGTCCCGCCTGTCTCGCGCAGGCGCCGCGGAGCAGGCCGCGGCCGAAATGGACGAGGTGAAGGCGCTCGCCGTCGCATCGATGGAAGAGATGCGGGCGCTGGTCCGCGGCTATCGGGACATCGACCTGCCCGGCGAGGTCGCGGGGGCACGGGCGCTGCTCGACGCCGCCGGGTGCCGCCTCGTCGTGGAGGGCGATATCGCAGCGGTCCCTCCGACACTTCATGAGACCGCGGCCTGGGTGGTGCGTGAGGGCACGACGAACATCGTCCGACACTCGTCGGCGACCGCGGCGACCCTCTCGCTCGGGCAGTCGGGAATGACACTGTCGAACGACGGCGCACCGGCGGACGAAGGCGAGCATTCGGGTCTCCGTGGCCTGGCCGAGCGCCTGTCAGACGTCGGCGGCGTCCTTGCAACCCGCTCCGAGCAGGGTACTTTCACTCTTGAGATTCGTTGGGAGACGGTATGATTCCAGTTCTGTTGGCCGACGACGAGACGTTGATCCGCTCGGCGATGGCCACGATGCTCGGGCTCGAAGACGATCTGGAGGTCATCGCTCACGTCGGGACCGGCGAGGAGCTGGTCGACCTGTGGCGCGCCCGCGTCGACGGCGGATCACCGACCGCCGTCGCCGTCCTCGACTTGCAGTTGCCCGGCATGGACGGCATCGAAGTCGCCCAGCGGGTACTGTCGCTCTCCCCCGACGCAGGCTGCCTGATCGTCACCAGCCACGGCAGGCCCGGCTATCTCAAACGCGCGCTGTCGACCGGCGTGCGCGGCTTCCTCCCCAAGACCGCGTCGGCCGCGACACTCGCCACCGTCATCCGTTCTGTCCACACCGGCGGGCGTTATGTCGATCCGGAACTCGCCGCCGAAGCGATCAGCACCGGCGACTCGGTGCTGACGCCCCGCGAAGCAGACGTACTGGAGTTCGCGATCGACGGCTCATCGGTCGACGAGATCGCCTCGCGCGCCCACCTGTCGGCGGGCACCACCCGCAACTATCTGTCGTCGGCGATGGCGAAGCTCGGCGTCGCCAACCGCTACGAAGCGGCCGTCAAGGCGCGGGAGCTGGGCTGGATCTGAGTGGGAGCGGGGGGCTGATCACCGGATGCGACGAGCACGCAGCACGTCGTCGTCGATGTGCGCACCGTTGCCTGCGGGCACACCGCGCGGGCGTGTCTCGTTCACTTCGACCTCCCAGTCGTCGCCGAGACGGTCGGCGATGTCGGACGGCAGGAAGTAGTCGGACGGGTCGAACCCATGCTCTTTCATGCCTCGCGCCGCGTGCATGACGAGGAGGAACCGCCCGCCGGGCGCGACCGCATCGATCAGGGCGTCGAGGAGCGGCTCCTGCCGGCGCGCGATGTGGAAGTAGATCGCCGATACGAGCCCGAACGGCGCGTTGGGGAGAGAGTCCTGGGCGACGTCGAGCCGATGCCACGCGATCGAGCCTTCCGGATCTGCGGCACGAGCCCGATCGATGGCGACCTGCGAGATGTCGACGGCGGTCACTGTCCAGCCCTTCTCCGTGAGCCAGCGGGCATCGGCTCCCTCGCCGCTGCCGATGTCCAGCGCGGAGCCGGGTTCGAGTGCGTCGATCTCCGCGACGAGTGCCGGATTCACATTCGTCGTCCACAGGCGATCGGACGTCGAATACAGTTCGTCCCACTCCTGGGCGGTCTCTGGGTGACGGCCCTTTGTCCCGGGTCCGTGCTCGTGTTCTTCGGTCATGAGGTCAACCATGCCAGCCACATGCCAGAATGTCATTGCTTGTTGCCGAATCGGCAATGGTGGCCGGCGCGGCCGCTCGGCTGCGGATGCGCAGAGACTGTGGGTGCGTACAGAATGGAGTCCATGACTTCACGCGTCCGCATCGGTGTCCAGCTCCAGCCTCAACACTCCCCTGATTACGCACTCATCCGCGACGCAGTCCGTCGCGCCGAGGACATCGGCGTCGACATCGCCTTCAACTGGGACCACTTCTACCCTCTGTCCGGCGACCCAGACGGTGCACACTTCGAATGCTGGACGATGCTCGGTGCGTGGGCCGAACAGACCGAACGCATCGAGTTCGGGCCGCTCGTCACGTGCAACAGCTACCGCAACCCGGAACTGCTCGCCGACATGGCGCGCACGGTCGACCACATCTCGGGCGGCCGCGTCATCCTTGGCATCGGCAGCGGCTGGTTCGAGCGTGACTACACCGAGTACGGCTACGAATTCGGGACCGCCGGGTCGCGTCTGGACGCCCTCGGTGAAGCACTCGACCGGATCGACTCGCGGATGGCGCAGTTGAATCCGCCGCCGACCCGCAAGATCCCTGTCCTCGTCGGCGGCGGCGGCGAACGCAAGACGCTGCGGCATGTCGCGGCGCACGCCGACATCTGGCATTCGTTCGTCGACGTCGAGACCTACCGGCGGAAGGCCGCGATCCTCGCCGAGCACTGCGCTGCGGTCGACCGCGATCCGTCCGCGATCGAGCGGTCCGCGGAACTGAAGGGCCGCAAGAACATCGACGACGTTCTTCGGTTCGCCGACGACATCACCGCAGAGGGAGTCAGCCTCCTGACGTACGCAGTCAGCGGGCCCGACTACGACCTGTCGACTCTCGAGCGCCTCGTCGCATGGCGGGACGCCCGCGAAGGCTGATCGCCGGAGTCGGGAGCGGCGGTCAGCCGAGCCACTCCCGCGTGTACAGGTCCTGCCAGCGCACCGTGACCTCGGTGCGTGCCACAGCGCTCGATCGGGCGCCGATCGTCGAGATGAGCACTTCGTCTACGACATCGCGGACCTTCTCCGACGTCGCCGGCAGGTCGTCCGCGTATCGTGCGATCACACCGATGCGCACCCCGTCGGCGGTGTCGTCTGTGCCGTCGATCGACGCGAACACGACCAGCCTGCCGAGCGCCCGCCGAACGCTGACGGCGATCAACTGTTTGACGATCCGGTCGCTGACCCACACGCCGTCGGTGTCGGTGGCGAGTGTCCGCGCGGGTCTGCGCATCCGGCTGAGCCCGGACGAGATGGACGAGATCAACCGCTCCACGTCGCTGTCGGGTTCGCGTTCATCGCGGACCGCATCCACCAGCCACGCGTCAGTGGGGTCGTCGGTCGCGTCGTCGAAACGTACGTCGTTCATGATCGACCTCCTTTCCCGGTCGCAGCCGATGCCTCGTCCGATCTCGCTCCAGGCTGCCACGGCGCGAGGCGGGTCACCAGGAACTTCCGGCTTCGCTGCAGGTGTCCCCGCACCGACCCTGTGCTGACGCGCAAGACCTCGGAGATCTCGACGAGCGTCAGCCCTTCGACTTCCTTCAACCACCACGCGGCTCTCGACGTGTGCGGCAAGTTTCCTAATTCGGCCCGCAGCGCGTCCATCAGCGCCGAATGCTCCGCGGTGTCGGCGGGCTGCGGTCCTCGCGCGACGAGTTCCTCGAATCGCTCGGCTCCGGTCGGAAGATCGCGTCGGCGACGGTAGTAGTCGACCGTCTTCCGATGCGCGACAGCGAACATCCACGTTCGGAACGAGCTTCGGAACGCGAAGTCGGGCAGCCCTTTCCAGGTGTCGAGCAGCGTCTCCTGGGCGAGGTCCTCGGCCGTCTGCGGCTCGCTGACCATGCGACGCATATAGCGCAGCAGTATCGGCGACATGCGTCTGACCAGCAGGTCGAACGCTTCTGCGTCACCCACTGCAGCAGCACCGGCGAGCTCATCGTCGCTCAGGCTTTCCAGATCTAAGTTATCGTCGTGATCGACATCACGTGAATTCATCCGTGCAACTTCCCCGCGTCGATGCGACTGACTGTACACACGGATCGCGTGATCCGGCTTCGGCCGGGCGAGGGGTCGCGATCGGTGTGCCATCCACATCAGACATAAGGAGTTCGGGTGTCCGACAACAACGCCACCACAGCAGCTGCGGAAAAGACGCAGGAATCGGCCACAGCGAAGGTCACGGCGCCGTCGACCAAGGCGGCCGAGGCTGCAGCCGGGCGCGAGCTCGCCCGACGCGACACTGCGGGCGACCGCGGCCGCACATCGATCGCCGACGTGGTCGTCGCGAAGATCGCGGGCATTGCAGCCCGCGAGATCGACGGCGTCTACGACGTGGGCGGCGCCACCGAGCGCGTCGTCGGCAAGGTGCGCGAAGTGCTTCCGGGCACGTCGGTCAGCGCCACGCAGGGCATCAACGTCGAGGTCGGTGAACGTCAGGCCGCCGTCGACGTCTCGATCGTCGCCGACTACGGAGTCGCGATCCACCAGCTCGCCGCCGCGATCCGCCGCAACGTGATCACCGCGATCGAACAGATGACCGGACTCGAGGTCACCGAGGTGAACGTGACCGTTCACGACGTGAGCTTCGGCGACGAAGACGACCAGGCAGACGGTTCGCGGAGGGTCGAGTGATGACTGCCCCGCGCGAGGACGTCGACGGCTCCGCCGCTGAGCGGATCGCGGACGCGGTTCTCGCACTGCCGGGCGTCGTCGATCTGCACAGCGGGTTATTCGGCGAGGTCGCAACGTACCTCCCGGGTCGCCGGGTGACGGGTATCGCGGTGCGCGACGAGGACGGAGAGGTCCACATCATCGTCGATCTGTCGCACGATCTGCAGGCGGTGGCCGCTTCGGTCCGCGAGACCGCGGAGTCGATCACCGGACTGCCGTTCACGGTCGTCGTCGAGGACGTCGCCCAGAATCGGAGGGCAGGCTGATGAGCAAGGCGGTCATTGGATTGTTCGCCGGCCTGCTGCTGGCGCTGGCGGCGCTCGTCGGCGGATTCTGGGGGCTCGTTCTGGCCATCGTCTTCGGCCTGATCGGGCTGGTTATCGGACTACAGCTCGACGGCGCTCTCGATCTGGGCGCCGTCATCCGGAGCAGGGGCCGTGGCTGAACAGACTCTCGCCGGGGACCGTGTCGTGGAGGGCGGCACGGCCCCGGCGAGTACCCGCGAGCCGGGCACACTCGTCATCGCCGAGCGGGTGGTCAGGAAGATCGCCGAACGCGCGGCACTGAGCGTCGACGGCGTGGTCCGTCAGCAGGGCACGGTCGGGGCGGTCCTCGGTTCGTCGACCACGGACCTCCTCGGGATCAATTCCGACCTGCCGCAGGCGTCGGTCGACGCAGCCGGAACCGCTCGACGGCTGTCTCTGACGGTCGCGTTGGAGTGGCCGTGCGCGGTGACACGGGTCTGTCGACAGGTACGCACATCGGTCGCCGACGAGCTCGAGCAGTTCACCGGCGACCGCCCGATTCGGGTCGATGTGACTGTGCGGGAACTGGTTCCACGTGGCGAGGTGTCCCGACGAAAGCAGGGGTACATCGATCTGCCAAGCATCACGCAAGCACACGAGCGCGCGACAGCATCGGAGGACCGCCATGACAGCGACGACTGACGACCGCGACCGCACCGGCACCGACGACACCGCGAGCCGCAACGTGTTCGCGCCATCAGGCCTGCCCGGCGCCGCGGTCCTCGGCGCCGTCATCGGTCTTCTGATGCTCGTCTTGTGCGGGGTCGCGATCCGCGACCTGGTGGTGGCGGCCGGGTGGACCGATGGCGACCCCTGGCTGGCCGGGGCCGCGCACTGGTCCACCGAGACGTCGTGGACCGGCTGGATGTGGGCGGCCGCGATCGCCTGCGTCGTGGTCGGTCTCGGCATGCTCGCGGTCGCCGTGAAACCACGTCGACCGACTCACCTTCGGCTCGCTGGCCACGACGTGCTGTGGACACGACGGGTCGACGTCGCCCGTCGGTGCAGCGCAGCCGCGGAGTCGGTCTCCGGCGTGGAGCACGCCACCACGGTCGTCACCCGTCGTAAAGCCACGTGCACGGTGACCGCACGGGATTCGACCGACCGCGATCATGTCCGCGAGGTGGTGGAGTCCGTGATCGGCGACGTCGAATCGCCGAAACGGGCCGTCGTCCGATTCCCGAACCGGCGCGGCGGTGGTCGACGATGAACCGCCTGCCTGCCGCAGTGCACCGCTCGACGACCGCACTGCTCGGCCTCGTTCTGCTGGTCGTGGGAGCTGCCGCGATCGCGTGGAATCTCGGCGTCCAACCGGTCGTCGACTGGGTCGAACGCATCGACAACGATGCGGTCGGCAGCTTCGCCGACAGCGGATGGTGGACGCTGGTCCTGGCTGGGATCGTGCTGCTGACGCTGGTGTGGGCGGTCCCGTTGATCGTATCGGCGGTCCGGCCGGGCACTGTCGACGACCTCGAACTCGACGGCTCGGACGAGACAGGTGCGATGTCGATCGCCCCGAAGCTCATCGCCGCTGCTGTCGCCGATGAGCTCGACGGTGAGCCGATGTTCACCTCGGTGTCCGCGCGTGCGCTCGACGATCGGTCGCGCCGCATCATCCGCCTTGAGGCGACCGCGAGTCCGGAGCGCACGTATCCGGAGATCGCGGCAAAGGTCGGGGTGGTTACCGATCAGATCCGGGACGCTGTCGACGGCACCGACGTGCACGTCCAGGCATTTGTCCACCTCGAACCCCGAAAGGTGCCGAGTCGACGCTGACTCAGCTCCGCGCCAGCACCGCGCGAGCGGCTCGATAACCGGACATGCCATGCACGCCGCCGCCCGGTGCCGTCGCCGACGAACACAGGTACACACCGTCTACCCCGGTGACCTGCGGAGTCGACGACAGCACCGGGCGCGCTAGGAGTTGAGACAGACTCGCGGCGCCGCAGTTGATGTCGCCGCCGACGTAGTTGGCGTCGTGTCGTTCCAGGTCGGTCGCTCTGGTCACCCGCACGTGAGCGATCGTGTCACGGAATCCCGGAGCCCTCCGCTCGATCTCGTCGACGATTCGGTCGGAGACGTCGACATCGCATCCGGCCGGGACGTGGCAGTACGCCCACGCCAGATGCGTTCCGATCGGCGCCCGCGACGGATCGATCCTCGTCGGCTCCCCGCCGAGAACCCACGGACGCTCGGGGATGCGGCCGGCGGCCACGTCCTCCTCGGTGCGTCTGATCTGTGCGACGTCGTCGGCGAGATGGAAGGTCGCGGTCCGCGACATCAGATCCGGTCGCGCCGACCACGGGATCGGCTCGGTGAGGACGAAATCGACTTTGCAGGTGCCGTCGCCGTACGAGAACCGCCTCAGGGCGCGAGCGTAGCGGTGCCCGAGACGGTCGGCGAACAGCGTCGCGACGAGGTCCGGCGAGGTGTCGAAGAGCAGATCGCAGCCGGTCGGAAGCTGGCCGAGCTCGGTGACCTCGCATCCGGTCTCGACGCGTCCGCCGCTGGCGACGATCACCGAGACGAGGGCGTCGGCGATGGCCTGCGAGCCGCCCACGGCGATCGGCCAGCCGGTAGCGGCGAGCATCCCCAGGAGAAGCCCGGCCGCCGACGACCCAGGCGACGACAACGGTCGTCCCGCATGTGCGGCGATACCCGCGAACACCGTCGCGACACGCCCGGTGGCGAACGTCCGAGCCAGCATGTCCACCGGCAGCACGGCTGCCGCACCGAATCCGGCCATCCGCATCACCCGAGTACGCGGCACCGCGGGCATGGCGAGGATCTGTCCAGCGACGTCCACCGGGTCCGCCGCCTGGACCAGACGCCGCCAGCGATCCATGTCCGCACCGAGTTCCATTGCGGTGTCGGCGGAGTCGCGGTGGATTCCTATCGTGTCGCCATCGGCGACGTGCGCCAGTGACACGTCCGGGACCAGCCAGGTGAGACCGTGCTCGGCCAGACGCAGATCCTCGAACGCGGGCGACGCGTAACCGGTCGGATGCACAACCGAGCAGATGTCCGTGCGGGTTCCGCGCCCGAAGAACTCGTCGGTGCGCGCACCGCCGCCGATCGTGTCGGCGGCTTCGAGGACGAGAACTCGTCGACCCGCGCGCGCCAGGACTGCGGCGGCGGTCAATCCGTTAGGGCCGGAGCCGACGATCACTGCATCGAACGCGTCACGCACTCTTCACTCCTCTCACAGCTACGCCTCCCGTGCCGTACCCAGACGATAGATTGGAACCATGTCGTCTGCTCCTGCCCGGCGAGTGTCGGCTCTCCTGTCGACGTTCGTCGTCCTGCTCCTCGGTTCAGCACTTCTCGCGTCGCCTGCGCACGCTGAGGCACCGTTCCGGCTCCCCACCCAGGTGGTCGACCCGGCGGGTGCCTTGAACACTGAGCAGAGTGATCGCGTGTGGCAGACCGTGGACGACGTCGACGGTTCGCACGACATCCAGTACTGGGTCGTGTACGTGAAGGATTTCGGCGGCCTCGCGCCCGAGGACTGGGTCGCGAATACCGTCTCCCAGAGCGATTTCGGCGCGCACGACGTCGTGCTCGCGATCGCAACCGATACGCGTGACTACAGTCTGCAGGCCCCTATCGAGGTGAAGGGGCTGACCGACGACGAACTCCGCGGCATCATCGCCGACGAACTCGGACCCGCCGTCGCACAGGGCCGATTCGCCGACGCCGCAGTGTCTGTCGGAGAACGCCTCGAGGACGTCGGCGGTGAACCAGAGGCGTCGCGGCCGTGGTGGATCGTCGCCGTCGTCGTGATCGTCGTGGTCGCTGCTGCGGCGGCTCTCGCGTTGTGGCTGCGTCGCAGGCGTCGGGACGCCGCCGAGCAGCCCGACGCGTTCACCGCCGACCAACTCGGTCAGCGGCCGCTCAGCGAGCTCGATCCCTGGTCGCGCGAGGTGTTGACGGACACCGACCGGGCGATCCGGACCAGCGCAGACGAGGCGTCCCATGCCCGCAACGAGCTCGGTGAGACGGCCGAGCCGTTCACCGCGGCCGTCGCCGACGCGCGGGCAGCTATCGCCGCGTCACACATGCTGCGCCAACGTCTCGACGACCGGCAGGTCACCGATCCCGACGAGCAGCGCCGACTGCTCGTCGAGATCATCACGACCTGCTCGAACGCCGACGCCATGCTCGACGGCCGGGGCTTCGCCTTCGACCGACTACGCGATCTCGGCGCAGCCGCCGACCGGCGGCTCGATTCCCTCTCCGCCGTGATCGACGAGTCGGCCGTACGGATTCCCGACATCGAAGCCCGCCTCGCCGAACTCTCGTCGATTCCCGACGAAGTCGCCGGGAACGTCGAACTCGCAGACGACCTGCTCGTATTCGCCCGCGAATGCATCGACCAGGGCCGTGACGCCGCGTCCGCCGGTCAGCGAGGCTCGGTGATCGGCGCCGTACGTTCGGCGGAGGGCGCGCTCGACCAGGCGACAAGGCTGCTCGATGCCGCAGACAACGCCGACGACACTCCCCGATCGACTGAACTCCCGGACGTCGTCGACCTGGTCCGTGCAGTGTCCACCTACATTCAGACGCGGCGCGGCGTCGTCGGTTCGGTCGCGTTCACCCGTCTGTCCGAGGCGCGACGTCTCGCGGACACCGCAGCCGACCTCGCCGACACCGATCCGGATACGTCTGCGGGAACGGCGGCACGCGCAGCCGATCTGGCCGCTCAGGCGATGGACGCTGCCGTCGCCGACGTCACCGACTGGTCGAGCGGCCAGTCGGGCACACCGAGCGACCTGTCCCCCGTGCTGGCAGGCGTTCTCGTCGACAGTGTGCTCAATGGATCGATGCACGACGGCGGGTACAGCCACGACGGGCGCAGTCCCGCGTCGTTCGGCGGTTCGACGAGCGCCGGACGCATCGGAGTCGGCGAGCGCGTCTGAGCGCCCGTCCGCACCGGGCGGTCTGCGTGATGTCGCCCATATCACGCTTCGCCTCTCTTTTTATTTAGGTTTACTAAGTATTAGACTCCCTAAATGTGACTGAGAATCTTCCTGCCGAGTTGGCGGGCGAACTGCGCCATTCGGTGACCCGCCTGTACCTCGCGCTCCGCCGCAACAGCCCGATCACCGATCTGAGTGCCGCCCAAGCATCCGCTCTCGCAACGATTTCCGATCACGGACCCATGCGGATGGGAGCGCTCGCCGACCGTGAAGGCGTCCGGATGCCGACCGCTACGAATCTCGTCGACGTCCTCGCGCGGGACGGACTGGTGACGCGCGATCCCGATCCGGACGACCGGCGTGCCGTGGTCATCGCGCTCACGGACGAGGGCCAGACCATCATCCGCGACGTGCGCACCCGCCGCGACGACGTCGTGGCCTCAGCGCTCGCCCAACTGTCCGACGAACAACTGGCAGCCCTCGCGGCTGCCGCCCCGGCCCTGCGGGACCTGCGCACACGATTGGAGAAGTAATGGCAGACGAGAACCACTCCCTCACGGAAGCGTTCAAAGGCCAGCCGCGCACCGTGTGGGTGACTGCTTTCGCCGCGGTCATCGCGTTCATGGGTATCGGCCTGGTGGACCCGATCCTGAACTCGATCGCCGAGGCGCTCAACGCCCCGCACGAGAAGTTGACGCTCCTGTTCGGTGTCTACATGGGCGTCCAAGTCGTCGCGATGCTGCTGACCGGTTGGGCCGCATATAGGTTCGGGCCGAAGAAGACGTTGAGCACCGGTCTGCTGTGCATCGTGATCGCGGCGGGCGTCTCGTCGTTCGCGAGCAACATCGACCAATTGATCGCATTGCGTGTCATCTGGGGTCTCGGTAACGCGCTGTTCATCGCGACGGCTCTGGCGTTCATCGTCGGGCAGGCACGCGGCAGCCAGCACGGCGCGATCCTGCTGTACGAGGCGGCACTCGGCGCAGGTCTAGCGGTCGGACCACTGCTCGGTGCGGTTCTCGGCGAGTGGAGTTGGCGCGCCCCGTTCGCAGGCACCGCGATCCTGATGCTGATCGGCGCGATCGGCTGCGCGATCATGCTGCCCGCCGACGCACCGGCCAGCGAACGCCAACCGGTGAGTCTTCTGGATCCGATCAAGGCGCTCAAGAACAAGACGCTCCTGGTGAACTCGATCGGTGCCGCCTTCTACACCGGCGCCCTGTTCACCGTGATCGCGTGGGCGCCGTTGGCCATGGGTCTGCGCCCGATTTACGCGGGCATGATCTTCTTCGGGTGGGGTCTGTTGACCGCACTGGCCGGTGTGTTCCTGGCGCCCGGCATCGCGCGAGCCGTCGGCGACCGGGTGGGCGTCGTCGGGGCGATCAGCGGGTACGCCGTCGTGATGGCGCTCGCCGCGATCGGTGTCCTCACCGACCAGGTGTGGCTGATCGGCGCAGCCGTCGTCGTCTCCGGCATCCCGTCCGGCATCCTGAACACCCTGTTCACCGGCGTCGCGATGTCGGCCACCGACGCCTCGACCCCGCGGTCCGTGGCCTCGGCCGGCTACAGCTTCCTGCGGTGGATGGGCGCCGCGGTCTCGGCCATCCTCGTCGCCTATCTCGCCGAGTGGTTCGGCGGCGCGGCTCCCTTCTGGTTCGCGGCAGGCTACTGCGGCGTAGCGGTGGTGGCCATTGTGGCGTCCAACGCCGTCGGCCGGAACAAGCACACCGTCGACGACGACGCGGTGCTGATCGGTGCAGAAGAGTTCTGAGCAGGTGAGTTCTGGACACAAGCGTCCTGAAGTCAGATCAGTACTGGCGCGTCAAGTTTCGATCAGTCGCCTGGGGTGCTGCAGTGCGGCAGCAAGCAGGCGGCCACTGCGAATGCCGCCGCGAACCATAGCGAGGCGGCGCCCAGCCGGTGGAAGGCGAGGCCCCCGACGGCTGCCCCAACGACGAAGGCCGTCCAGAAGCCGAGCGTCTTGACCCAGCCCCACGGGTGCTCGGCCCCTATCCCGGCAATCAGTTGATGAGCTGCTTTGACCAGCGTGCCCGTTACATAGGTCAGCCCGACATGGACATCGGTGTCTGCGGCGAGCGCGGAGTTGATGAGTCCGGCCGCGACAGCGATGACGACCAGACCGCCCGACACCGAGACGGTGTTCGCCACCACCGTACCGAGGATCGTCACCGCGGCAATCAAGATCATCAGCATCCGATGTGCCGCGCTCCCGCCCCACCGTCCGACGGCCGCCCCGGTGACGTTACCCGCGAAGAACAGCACTATCAGGAGGGTGCTGAGCCACGCGAGATGCCAGTCGCCGGTGGTGGCCGAAGAGCCGAGGATCGTCGTGTTTCCCGACATGAACGCGACGAAGCTGCCCTGCAGCACCACGAAGGCGACAGCGTCGACAAACCCTGCCAGGCCGAGCAGCCACCCACCCAGCAATGCGTCCGATGATCCCGCGCTGCTGACTTCCTTGTTCATTCGCACCACCGCGCGCGATTGTCGTTCAGCACGTGCTGCAGTGGGGCGGCCGACGGCGCCTCGTCGACGCAGCCCCGACCACACCGCGAACTCGTTGCGAGTCCGGGAGTGGCCGGGGCCTTCTCATGCGCGATGGCTAGCCGACCATCTTGCGCGGATCCACGACGTCGTCGAAGGTGGCCGCATCTAAGTACCCGGTCGCTAGGGCGGCTTCGCGCAGTGTGGTTCCCTCGTCGTTCGCTTTGTGCGCGATCGCCGAGGCCTTGTCGTACCCGATCACCGGAGACAGTGCGGTGACGAGCATCAGGGACTGGTCCAACAGCTCCGCTATTCGTTCTTCGTGCAATTGCGTGCCTTCGATGCAGTACTCGCGCAGCTTCACGGCGGCGTCGCCGAGGATTCGCGCCGAGTGAAGCACGTTGTTGATGATGATCGGACGCATGGCGTTCAGCTCGAAATTGCCCTGCGAACCAGCGAAGGCCACACACGTGTCTTCACTGAGCACCTGAATGCACACCATCACCATCGCCTCGCACTGAGTCGGATTGACCTTGCCCGGCATGATCGAGCTGCCCGGCTCGTTCGCCGGCAGGATCAGCTCGCCGAAACCACACCTCGGCCCGGACGCCAACCAACGGATGTCGTTGGCGATCTTCATCAGCGGCACGGCCAACGCTCGTAACCCCGCGCTCGCGCCGACCATCGCGTCCAGCCCGCCCTGGGCGGAGAACTTGCTCTCGGCAGTCACGAACGGATACCCGGTGAGCTCAGCGATCTCGGCGGCGGCCTCGACGTCAAAGTTCTCCGGCGCATTCAGTCCCGTTCCGACGGCGGTTCCGCCCAACGCGAGTTCATACAGACCGTCCATCGACGATTGCAGGCGCTCGATGCCCTGCTCGATTTGTCGCGCATAGCCCGACCATTCCTGCCCGACGGTCAGCGGTGTCGCATCCTGCAGATGTGTGCGGCCGATCTTGACCACGTCGCCCCACTTATCGGAGTTCGTCACGAAGGCCGTCCGCAGGTCGGTCATGGCCGGAAGCAACCGCTCGCTGATCTCTTTGACGACAGCGATGTGCATCGCTGTCGGGAAAGAATCGTTAGACGACTGCCCGAGGTTGACGTGATCGTTCGGGTGCACCGGGTCCTTGGATCCCAGGGTCCCGCCGATGAGTTGGATCGCACGATTGCTGATCACCTCGTTGACGTTCATATTGGACTGGGTTCCCGACCCCGTCTGCCAGACATACAGCGGGAAGTGCTCGTCCAATTCGCCGCCGATCACCTCGTCAGCGACCTGCGCGATGAGATCGGCCTTCCACTCGGGCAGCCGCCCTGCGGCGCCGTTCACCAGGGCCGCAGCCTTCTTCACGTAGCCGTAGGCACGGTAAACCTCGTGCGGCATCTTGTCGTTGCCGATCGAGAAGTGCTGCAACGAGCGCTGGGTCTGCGCACCCCAGTACTTGTCGGCCGGTACGTCGATGCCGCCCATCGAGTCGGTTTCGTGACGCGTGCCGGTCGCGTCGATGCCAATCGCCAGGTCCCGAACCTCCGGCACGGCCTCATCGCTCATTCCACGATCTCCGGGTAGACCGGCTGCCACATCGCGTCTTCAACTGCCTGCACCAGGTTGTCGTGGTTCGTGGTGGACACACCCTCCTCGATCGCTTGCTTGGCGACCGCGAGTGCCACAGTCGCGGATGAGGCGCGCAGGTTGTCCACTGCCGGAAGCAACGATGCCCCCAGCGCCGTCGGGTCCACCTGGTCGGCGACTGCCTTCGCCGCGGCGAGCAGCATCCCGTCGGTGACGTGAGTTGCGCCCGATACAATTGTTCCCAGACCCAGACCCGGATACAGCAAGGCATTATTGGCCTGGCCGATGTCGTAGTCAACGCCGTTGTAGTGCACCGGGTCGACCGGGATTCCGGTAGCGATTAAGGCACGTCCCTGTGTCCACGACACCGCGTCGGCGGGCATCACCTCAATGCGCTCGGTGGGGTTCGACAACGGCAACAGAATCGGGCGTTCGACGCCGGCCGCCAAGGCTTCGACGACCGCCTTGGGGAAGCCGTTGTGCAACGTCGAGGTGCCGATGAGGATGGTCGGCTTCACCTCGCTCACCGCGGTGAGCAGATCGATCAGTCCGTCAGCGCGTGCCCAATCGGCCACTTCAGACGCGGGACGCGCGTAGGCCGCCTGATAATTCGGCAGGCCGGTCATGTCATCAGTGACTAGGCCATCGACGTCGACCAACCACACACGTGACTTGGCCTCATCCTCGCTCAGCCCGTCACGGATCATCGCGGCACTGATCTGGTCGGCCATGCCGGTGCCCGCCGTGCCCGCCCCGAACACCAGCAATCGTTGCTCGGCGAAGCTCTCCTTCGTGACCTTGAGCGCCGAGAAGACCGCCGACATTACGATCGCACCCGTGCCCTGCATGTCGTCGTTGAAGATCCGGTAGGTATCCCGGTTCTGCTCGAGGATGCGGCGCGCATTACTGGGACCGAAGTCCTCGAAGTGGAGCAGTGCGTTCGGGAATAGCTCGGACGCGGTCTTCAGGTAGAGGTCGATAAAGTCGTCGTACCTCTCGCCGGTGACCCGCGCATGCCGGTTACCCAAGTATTCGGGACTGTTCAGCAGCACCTCGTTGTCAGTGCCCACGTCGAGATTCACCGCGACCACCCGGGCAGGATCGACACCTGCGGCGGCCGTGTACACGGCGAGCTTGCCGATCGAGATGTCTGTCCCATTGACGCCCCAGTCACCGATTCCGAGGATCTCTTGGGCGTCGGACACCACGACGAGATCGACGTCATCAGGCCCGAGGCCGAGGCCGGCGAACGAAGCCCGGACATCGTCGGGACGGTCGATGGAGAGGTAGACGGCCCGCGAATCGCGATAGTCGTTGCTCCACTGCTTGATCGCATCGCCGATCGTTGGGTCGTAGACGATGGGCAGCATCTCCGCCAGATGGTCGACGATCAGCTTGTAATACAGCACCTCGTTGCGGTCGTGAAGTTGATCGAGATACGTGTACTTCTGCAGGTCGGTGGCGTACCCGCTGATCTGTCGGTAACACCGCGCAGCCTGCTCGTCGAGGGTCTCCACGGCGGACGGCAGTCGGCCGACCAAACCGAGGCGGGCACGCTCGTCAACGGTGAACGCCGTCCCTCGATTTCGCAGTGGATCGGTACTGACAGTCGGGCTACTGGGCATTGATTCCTCCTCGATCTGAACACGGGGTGCAGGCCGGGCACGAGATCGAAGCGAAATGTGACCGCCCTCAGAGTCCAGGCTTGGGCACGTATACGACAAGAACTCAATTCGCCGTAATTCGGTCACGATTACCGGCCACCGTGGCACAAACTGTGACTTTCGCTACACCAGATGGATGACAAGCGGGGTGAAAGTCGCCTGACGCGAAGCTGAAGAGCTCTCGCCGATGTGTGGTGACCGGATGTACTGGCCGACCACCGCCAGTAGCGCGCTCACCAGGAACGGGATCCGCCAGCCCCACGACTGCAGGCTCGCGTCCGGGTGGTGTTTCTCGCCGGATTCTCGGCGCGGGGCGCCCCGTAGGCTGAAGGCATGTCGACCGCACTGATCACCGGAGCCAGCCGAGGCGTGGGTGCGCAGATCGCACGCGCTCTCGCACCGACCCACGATCTCCTGCTCGGAGGACGCGGCAGTACCGAACTCGACTCTCTCGCAATCGAATTGGAGGGATCGTCGACTCTCCCGGTCGATCTCACCGACTCCGATGCACTCGAGGCGTCCGTCGAGGCGATCGGGTCACTCGACGTTCTGGTGCACTGCGCGGGTGTCGCGAGCAGCCTCGAGAACATCGCCGACACCCCGGTCGAGGAGTGGCGGCATGTCCTCGATGTGAATCTGGTCGCCGCCGCCGAGCTCACCCGGCTGCTGCTGCCCGCTCTCCGCGAGACCGCGGGCCACGTCGTCTTCGTCAATTCGGGTGCGGGCATGCGCGTGAATCCTGGGTGGACGCCATACGCCGCCAGCAAGTTCGGCCTCCGTGCGCTGGCCGACGGGCTGCGTGCCGAGGAGCCGTCGCTGCGAGTGACCTCGATCTTTCCGGGGCGCATCGACACCGACATGCAGCGCGACATCGTCGCCCGCGAGGGCGACGCGTACGACCCCGGTCGTTTTCTCAGGCCGGAGACGGTCGCCGCGACCGTCGCACACGCGATCGCGACTCCGCCCGACGCGCACCCGACCGACGTCGTGCTGCGCCCGACAGGCCGCTGACGTGGATGACCTCACGACTGCGTGAGCTTTAGGACCGCCAGGTCTGCCGTCAGTTCGGCCACGAGGTCGCGGACCTCGTGATCGTCGAAGAGGGCGACCGCGTAGAGGACCTCGACGGCCCCGGAGTCGTCGCCGCGCGGCGCAATCACGGAAACGTGCAGGTCACAGTGCGCGATATCCACGGGGACGGGTGTCACCTGCACACCGTCCCAGTCGGCCGCGGGGTGATCGTCCATGGTCAACATGACTTGAAACAAGGGATGACGATCGGTTGGGACAGGTCCGAGAGCTTCGACGACATCCGCGAACGCGGTCGTGGCATGCGCGAACGCCGCATCCTCGGCTCGACGAACCTCGACGATCGTCTCGGCCACCGTCGGTCGTACGCGGCACGGCACGCTGACGGTATTGACGAACATGCCGACCACGTTCGCCCAGCGCGCGTCGTCGCGACCCGAGAGCAGTGCGCCGATCGGAACCGTGTCGGTACCGATCCGTCGAGCGAGGACGCGGGCCAGTACGGCACGCACCACCGTCAACACTGTCACGCGCGCCCCGCTGGCGACTACCTCGACCTCGCCCCAGGCCGGCCTCCCGAGCGGAACTCGCACCCGCGCACCCCGCCGATCCCACACGGCCGGACGCCGGGGCGCGAGGTCGGCCGATACGGCCGACCGCGCCGCATGTTCGATGTCGGCCGCACGATGCTCGAGAGCGCTCGTCTGCTGGGACAGCGCATACTCGCGATACTCGGCGGCGTCGGACGCTGCTACCGGCGCTCCGAGGAGCCCTGCCAGTATGATTCGCAAAGACTCCCCGTCCGCCGCGAGATGGTGGAGGCAGACCGCGATCACCGTCGACTGGTCTGACGCCGTCCCGACGCCGATGCGCAGTGGGTACCGATGTGCAACGTCGATCGGCCGGTGCAGATACGTTTGCAGGCCCTCCCGGTCGCACCCGCCCAACTCGTCGACCGTCCAGCAGACGGGATCGGAGACCGGGTCGACGGCGAAGGTCGCATTGTCATCGAACCGGCTGCGCAGCATCGGATGGGTGTCGAGGAGGGCGGCGACGCCCCGTCTGACAACGGAGACGGGGATCGGCGACGGAACGGTCACCGCGAATGCGATGAGATGGTCGATCCGGTCCCGGGCGGGGTACACGTTGCGTTGGCTCGGTGCCAACGGAACGGTTGCCCCACCGGTGTCGAGGTGCACGGCGACGTCGGGAACGACGCGGCCTGTCGAGCGGACGAGTTCGGCCAGCTCGCCCGGTGTCGGATGAGTGAAGACTTCGCGCACACCGATCCGTACACGGTGGACGGCGGCGATCCGGGCGACCAGCGTGGTCGCGGCCAGCGAGTCGCCGCCCATGTCGAAGAAGTCGTCGTCGAGCCCGATCGCCGAGACACCCAACGCGTGCTCGAACGCGTCGACGGCAGCTCGCTGCGACGTGTCGGTCGGCCGCCGGTGCTCGCGCCTAGGCGCCGCCGTCGGCGCCGGAAGTCGCGCACGGTCGAGCTTGTTGTTGACCGTCAGCGGCAGTTCGTCGACGACGGTGACGCCCGCAGGCGTGTACGCGGTTCCCAGTCGAGTCCGGACATCGTCGCGGACACGTCGAGCGATGTCGTCGCGCGTGCCCGCCGCGACGACGTAGGTGTGCAGTCGACGGCCTCGCTCAGTCTCGTGTGCGATCGTGGCACTGGCCGATACGATCCCCGTCTCGAGCACTGCGCGATCGATCTCGGCGAGCTCGATTCGCACCCCGAGGATCTTCACTTGGTCGTCGACACGACCGATGAACCAGATCTGATCGTCGGTGCCCCGTCGCACGCGATCACCGGTGCGGTACATGCGTTCACCACCGCGGTCGATCGACGCGACGAAGCGGCTCGCCGTGGCGGCAGGCCGGCCGACGATCCCGATCGCCAGACTCGGCCCACACACATAGAGTTCGCCTTCGCCGCCACGGGGAACGGGGCGCAGACGTCGGTTCAGCACCTGGAGCCGGACGCCGCTCATCGGCCGACCCAGCGGGATCCTCGACTCGGTGCCGCCGGGAGTAACCGGATCGGTGAGCATCACGCTGCAGGTGGTCTCGGTGGGCCCGTAGGCGCATCGGATCGTGGCCCTGCGAGCCCACCGGTGCATTAACGGGGCGGGACACGTGTCGCCACCGACGATCAGGTGCGTGAGGTCGGGCATGCCGTCCTCGGGCAGCGTCGCGAGAACAGCGGGTGTGACGAGCAGATGCGTGACACCGCGGGCACGAAGGCACTGCGCCAGTTCGACGCCGCCACGGATGTGTGCCGGCACGACGGTGAGCGAGGCCCCGGCGTGGGCTGCGGCGAGCATCTCGACGATCGCGGTGTCGAACCCCGGCGACGCAAGATGCGCGACGACGCTCGCCGACGTGACCTCGTACGACGCCGCGATCTCGGCTGTCAGATCGGCGACGCCGGAGTGCGAGACCCAGATCCCTTTCGGGGTCCCCGTGCTCCCGGACGTGAACAGCAGGTACGCGGGCGAACAGGCGCATGCTCGCCGCACACGGGTCGGCCCGCTGACGGCGCTCACCGCGTCGAGGTCGATGTCGAAGCCGCTGCCACGACCGACGACCACGGCAGGCGAACCGGCGGCGAGCATGGTCCGGCGACGCGGCTCCGGCAGCGACGGATCGATCGGGAGCACGCACATCCCCGCCGATGCCACCGCCCAGGCAGCGACGACGCTGCGCAGCGAACGTTCACAGATGACGGCGACCACGTCGCCGGGCTCGGCACGCGAGCTCAGCTCGGCGGCGAGTCCGGCCGCCGCGTCGGCGGTCTCCCGGTACGAGTGCGAGCCGCCCTCCTCGTCCACGACGGCGACCCGAGTGGAGTCCCGGGCCCGCAGATAGCCGTCGGCGAGGGTCCCGGACGCACCCGCCGAGGGCGTGCACGGTGTCCACGACGGAGCTTCGGGCGAGAGGCTGTCGATCGGGTCGTCTCCCGCCGCGTCACACAGGGCGGCGACTGCGTCCAACACACCGGCGAGGATCACGTCTGCGAACGCCGGTTGGTGGACGTCCGCGTTGACTTCGATCTCGACGCGCAACCGGTCCGCGCCGCCGGGGTAGACGTTGATGTTGAGGTCGCTGACCGGGCCTGTCGTGAGAACACGCAGGTCGCAGGTCATGCCATCCCCGAGGGAGATGCCGGGCGGGGACGGGACCAGATTGAGGACCGGCCCAAGTCGGACGAGACCGGCGACCTCCGAACCGATGCCGCCGCGGTCGACGACCATGTCCTCGTAGCGATACTGCTGGTGCCGCAACGCGTCCGAGAGGAGACGTCCAACCGTCCTCAGGTGAGGATCGACCGGCAGCTCCGATCTGTGCTCGACGATCACCGGAAGCAGATTCGACAGGGTTCCCGCTGTCGCCCGAACGGCGGCGCTGGTTCTGGTCGACGTGACCAGCGTGAACGGGATCGCAGATCTGTCGGTGATCCGCGACAGGCAGACCCCAGCGGCTGCGACCAGTACCGCGGCAGTCGGGACGGCGGCCCGAGCCGCCGTCGCCCCCAGTCGCTGAATCGTCATGGACGACAGGTCTGCTCCGGCAAGGTGAGTTCGGTTGGAGATGGGTGAGATGTCCTCACCGGTCCGCAGTGGTTCGGGTGCCGCCGCCATCACCGCCCGCCAGTGTTCGCGGTCGCGCAAGCGCCTGGCCGAGTCCCGGTATGCGCGCTCCTGCTCGACGATCACGGTAATCGGTTGCGGCTCGGGCAGTTTCGCGTCGTCGACCTGATGACCGAGCGCTCGCCGATAGCGGTGGGCGACGTGTCGCATCACCAGCCCCGACCCGTACCCGTCGATCAGCAGGTGGTGGGCTCTCGCGTAGAAGATCCACTTCCGCGGGCCGACCTCGATGAGCGCGTACCGGATCAGCGGCCCGTCGGGCGGCAGGGGAGCGGTCGACATCTGCGCCATCGCCTCGGCGGCCGCCGTGTCGGGATCGTCGGCGTCACGAACGCAGACGCGTTCGGTGGCGACTCCGGATCCGCCCTCGATGCTCAAGTACGGCTCCGCACCGTCGACGTACACCCGAGTGGTCGACACCCCGAGCGCCTCCGACACCTCGCCGACGACGGTCACCAGGAGGTCCGGGTCCAACGCGCCTCGGATCTCCAAGCACTGCGCGATGGCGATCGGGGTGTCGTCGCCGAGCAGATGTTGCGCCGTCCAGATTGCGCGCTGGGCTCGGTTGAGTGGAATACGGGTCATCGTCCGATATGCCGCACGCCCGCGGCCGACCGATCGGTCATCACGCCGACAAAGTGTTGAATACCGCTGACGACGAAAGGATCACGGAATCGATATATCGCGCATATCCGCCATCTATCCCTAATTCGCTCAGAAGTCCGCAGAACATTGCCGTTGAATAGGAGTTCGGAACGGTTCCTCTGCTGGTGAGTACACTCAGGACATTCATCACTCGACTCGATTCATTGACAGAGAAGGACGCAATGGGCTTTCGTGGTCAAGACGTCGACGGCAGTGTCGAAAAGGTGACGGTATCACCGTGTCGTGACGGACTTCTACTGATTCACCGGCCAATCTCTGTGGGTAATCCAAATGGTATCGGATTCGCGTCCCGGCGACAGAGAGTCACGTTCTTAACGTGCCGCCGCACGACCTTTCCGCACATGTGCGACGCTTCGCATGAGTTGGACAGATCGGGCGGATGAGGTGTCGGTGACTGGTGCGTATCGGCAGTCGACACTGCCCGTGGTCTTCGTACTGGCCGCGGTGCAGTTCACGATAATCGTCGACGAGACCGCCATCGCACTCCTCGCGCCGTCGGTGGCGCGCGACCTCGACCTGGGCGACCAAGCACGTCACCTCCTGGTCACACCGTTCGCGGCCGCCTTCGTGGTGATGCTGCCCGGAACCGTCGTCGCCTTGCGGCGAGTCGATCCGCGGAGGGCGCTCCCATGGGCCGCGTCTGCGTTCGCTGTCAGCGCGGCAGCGGGCGCCCTCACACCCACGGCCGCGAGCCTGATTGCCGCTCGTGCCATGCAAGGAGCGACTGCAGCGGTCACCACCACCTGCGTGCTGGCGGCACTGCACCTCGCCACCGCGAACGCCTCAACCAGAGCACGCGATTTCGCAGTGTTCTCGACGGTGTCCGGCGCGGGGGCGATCGCCGCCCTTGTGGTCGCGGCGCCACTCGCCACCGTCTCGTGGCGGTGGTGTTTCTGGGCGGTGGGCGTCGCGGCAACCGTGTGCACGATCGGCTGGCTCGTAGCGTCGCAGCCCCGAGCCGATCGGGGGGTCGGGCTCCGCTCGGCGCGCCTGTCGACCACGAACGGCGGGCTGTTCGGGTACGCGGCGATCGTGGCGGCGAATGCGATCCTCGCCGCTTCGGTGATCACGGTGAGTTTCGCGCTTCAACAGGACCATGGGTGGACGCCGGTCGCCGCTGGACTCGGCTTCCTACCCCTGAACGCGGCGGCAGCGGCGGGCGCGATCACCGTCGCTCGCGGTTCGTCGACGCCGCCGGGCGTGCGACGCCTCCTCGTGTGTGCGTTCGCCGCTCTCGCCGTCGGCTGCGCTGCGCTGGCCGGTGCGCCCGGCACGTCGACGGCGATCATCGTCGCGACGGTACCGATCGGGTTCGGCGTCGGGGTGGCCTTTCCACTGGTCAACGGCCACATACTGGCTGGTCGAGGCGACGAGACCCTCAACCGCGCCGCGGGTCTCGGCATGGCGCAGCAGATCGGGCTCGGCATCGGCGCGCTCGCCGCGGCCGCCCACTCAGACCTCACGCTCGTGATTCTGGCTGGCATGGTTGCGGCCGCGGTCGCGACGACCGTCGTCTGGACCAGGCGGCGTTAGACCTGCTCGAGGTCCGTCGGGTTCCAGACCGCACGCATGGATGCGACTTTGCCGTGCTCGTCGAAGACCATGACGTCGACCGGGGTGATCTTGAACTTGGCGTCGTCCGTGCCGGTGACGAGGGTGAACTCGAAGACCGCGGTGTCGCCGGCGATCCTCGTCCAGGCGAGAGTCGCTTCGCGGTGCGGCATTCCGGTGATGATGCCGTAGAACTCGAGGAGTTCATCGCGGGTCGTGCGCAGGGGAGCGCCGATTGGGTCTTCGACGGTTGCCCCGTCGGCGTACAGGTCGACGATCTGCTCCGCCGTCCCCGAGGTCAGGCCGTCGATGTAGGCCTGGACGGCGGCGGCGATCGTGTCTGACAATGCGACTTCCTGCTGGTCGGCAGTCATGAGTTCTCCCTGAAATTGGAACGTGTTCTAGTTCACGCTAGCAGGGATCACTGAGGCACGACAGCGGAAATGAGATCAGTACGCTCATCGGCCGCCGAGGGCGATATGCCCTTGCGGGGCGATGAGCGTACTGATCTCAGAAAAAGGTGGATTCCGTCCTCACTTGAGGTCGGCGCTGCTCTTACCGAGGACACGACGAGCGATGATCAGCTGCTGGATCTGCTGCGTGCCTTCGAAAATGTCGAGGATCTTCGAGTCACGCGCCCACTTCTCGAGGAGTTGGGTCTCGGAGAATCCCGCGGTAGCGCTGATCTCGACGGCCTTGTTCGTCAGCTCGGTGACACTGCGACCGGCCTTCGCCTTCGACATCGACGCCTCTGCGGAGTTCGGTTGCTTGTTGTCGGCCATCCACGCGGCACGCAGGGTCAGCATCCACGATGCCTCCCAGTCCGACTCAAGGCGGATGAACTCGGCGACGGCAGCGTGCTGAGCTGCGACGGGTCGGTCATAGTCGATCTCGTGACCGGCCTCCTCGATGATGCGGCGCAATTCCTCAAGGGCTGCGCGGCCGAGTCCGACAGCCATCGCGGCAACGACCGGACGGGTGTTGTCGAACGTCTGCATGACGCCGCCGAAACCCTTCTTGACGTTGATCTCCGGCGTGCCGAGCAGGTTGTCCGCACGCACACGAGCGTTGTCGAAGCGGACGACGGCGGTGTCGGACGACTTGATGCCCAGCTTGTGCTCGAGGCGCGCGACCGTCACGCCCTCGGTGGACATCGGGACGACGAAGCTCTTGATGGCGGCGCGTCCGACGCTCTTGTCGAGGGTCGCCCAGACGACGACGTGATCGGCTCGCGAACCCGCAGTCACGAAGATCTTCTCGCCGTTGATGACGTACTCGTCGCCGTCGAGGACTGCGGTGGTCGAGACTGCGGCGGAGTCGGAACCGAAGCCGGGTTCGGTGATGGCCATGGCGGCCCATACGTCGGCGAAGCGTTCGAGCTGCTCGTCGTTGGCGACGGCGGCGATCGCCGCGTTGCCCAGACCCTGGTAGGGGATCGACAGCATGAATCCGACGTCGCCCCAGCTCAGTTCGCGTGCGTTGAGCACCGAACGGAGGTTTACGCCGTTGACGGTGCTCTCCCCGTCGCTGCTGGAGTCTGCGGCCTTGTCGCCGCCACGGGCCTGTTTCGCCATCTTGCCCAGATCATCGAGCTCGACCGGGTACTCGTGCTCGGCTTTGTCGTACTTGCGCGAGATGGGACGAAAGATGTGCTCGGCGGCGAGACGGGCGCGCTCGACCGTGGAGTTCAGCTTCTCCGGGAGCTCAAGGTTGATTGCCATACATTGACCTTACTACTGAGTAAGGTGCTTGCCAACCGGCTACGCGCAGCTACCACATGAGGCAGAATCGGACGAATGCCGCCGTTACCCGCCAACCCTCTGCGTGCCTTGGCGGGAACCGACCCCGGCCGGGTGCGGTTGTCGAACGCGGTGGCTGTCGCGACTACCGTCCTGTTGAGTACTGGATCGGCGGTCGGCATCACCCACCTGACCCACGGTTCGTCGGGGCTCGTGGTGGTCGGCGCGTTTCTCGCCATGATCAGCGGCCTCAGCGTCAAGGACGGCACCGCGCACGGACGCCTGACGACGACCGTCCTGCTCGCGGTCCCGGCGGTCGCGGTGCTCACCGCCACGACCCTGCTCGACCGTTGGAGATTCGTCGAGTTCGGCGTCTTGATCGCAATCTGCACGGCGGCCGTCTGGGTGCGCGCATACGGGCCCCGGTGGTCGGCACTCGGAATGATCGCGTTCATCTCCGGATTCTTCGGTCTGGTCATCCGACCGAGCATCGACGAACTGGGGCCGCTGACGTTGATCGTCATCGCGACAACCGCCTGCAACGTAGCTGTGAAGCTGGCGATGCTGCCGTCGTTTCCGCGACACGAGCTGAGGCTGCTGCTCCGCGAGTTCCGGGGAACACGGGACGCGTGTCTCGGCGCCGCGACGGCCCGCAACGACGCTCTCCTTCAGAAGATGATCGACCGGGTCGGTGATGTGGCGATCGCTATCAATGGCTGGCAGGGACGCTACGACACTCACCGCCTGCTCGGGCTCGACGGCGCCGACCTCTCCCGTCTCGTCTTCGACGCGCGAACCGACGCAGTACAGGCATGTCTGCAGCTGGCGGCCCACCCGACCTCCGCGCCCGCGGGCCTTGTCGGGGCATTCCATCGGACTCTGCAGACCGAGACCGCCCCCGACGATGCCCAGCACACGCTGGCCTCGCCGGACACCGACTTCGTCGCCGCCGTCGTCGCACGCGCGGTCGTCTCCCAGATCGCCTTGCAGAAGGCTGTCGCGACCGGCCGGGTCGATCAGGCCGCGACGCCGGCACCCATCGCGGCCTCCGAGCCCGACCAGCCGAAACCGTCGGCGGGCCGGACGGCCCCGGCGGCACGCACACACTTCTGGGAGACGTGGCGGCCGACGAGCCGGATGGCCGTCCAGGTGTTCGTCGCGACCACTGTGGCGACCGCCGTCGGCGAGGCGATCTCGGCGACTCGCTGGTATTGGGCGGTGCTGACCGCGTTCCTGGTGTTCATCGGAACCACGACGCGAGGTGGCGTCCTGACCCGCGCCTACCGTCGTGTGCTCGGAACAACGCTCGGCGTCATCGTCGGATTCGCGGTCGCCTGGATCGCTAACGGCAACTCGACCGTTCTCGCGCTGTGCTGCGTCGTGTGCGTCTTCTTCGTCATCTACCTCGGGCCGCTGAACTACGCGGTCCTGGCGTTCTTCATCACCGTGCTCATCGCCTCCATGTACGGCCTGCTCGGCGTCCTTGACCGGCAGGTGCTCGAATGGCGTGTCGAGGAGACGGCAGCCGGCTCCATAGTCGGCGTCGCGGCGGCCTTTCTGATCTTCTCCACGAGTTCGACGCCTCCGTTGGCCGCGGAGATCTCCTCGTACTTCGACGCCCTCGACCGGCTCCTGCTGCGCACGGGACGAGCACTGACGGGTACGGGTGACGCCGCATCGGTGGTGTCCGCGGCTCTCGCCCTCGACGCCGCACACAACGATCTCCAGACGTTCGTCTCCCTGATGCGGGTGTCGCTCATCGCCCGGGGGAGGAGACCGCTTCGTCAGTCCGCGATGGTGGTGATCAACGCGGTCGGGGTGCAAGCCGAACGGATGGCCGAGGAGTCCATCGTCCTGCAGCGCACAAACAGCGCCTTCTCCGGCGACGACGCCATCGCCGTCTCACGTGGCATCGACGCCATCCGGGCTCACGCCACGACCGCATGTACCGCTCTCGTCACCAGCCCGCGCGGCCGGCACGCCCCGGCGGACGCAGTGACCCTCGATTGCATCGACCAGGTGTCGGCCGCGGGCGACTCGCCGCAGTTCCGCGCGCTCCTCGCCATGTCTGAGATCAGCTACGCACTGCAACATCTCCGCCGACTGCGTGAACGCAGCACCGGTGTGGTCACAATGGGGCCATGACTCCAGACCCGTCGAACACTGTGCCGTCGAACACCGCAGCGTTCCCGCCTGCGGCCACGCCGCCGCCTCCCGCTCTGGTGACCGACGGCCGATATCAGTTCGGCACCTACGACGGGCCGATACCCACGATCAACCCGCTCGACGCGGCGGGCGGCGGTCTGCTCGCCGCCCCGCGCCGCATCGCCCGCGACCTGGGGCTCAAGGAGTGGGAGGCCTTCCAACTCGGCGACGACGACCACTTCGTCCTCGGCGCCGTCTACAACGCGAAATCCATTGGCCTGCTTCAAGTCCTCGTCGTCGACAAGGAGGCGGCGACGATCCGCAGGTTCGAGACGAAACTCCCGTCACCGATGTTGTCGGTAGCGCGCGGCCTGGACGGGACGACGTCGTGCGGAGAGTTCTCGGGCCTGGCGATCTCGATCGGAAACGACCTCGTCGACGGCATCGTCACCGTCGACGCGACCCGCGACCCGCAGGGCGACGACCCGTCGCTGGCTCTGCACGTGACCGGCGAGTGCGGATCAGACAATGCGGCGCACCTGGTGATCGTGCACCCGTTCTCCGACGAAGCGGCTCTCTACTCGCACAAGGCGATGATGCCGATGCACGGCTCGCTGGTCCTCGGCGACGACCGTGTCGGTTTCACCGACGACCGCGGTTTCCTCATCCTCGACGATCATCACGGCGACTACCCGCGCCCGATGCGCTACGACTGGGTCACCGGCGCGCGCCGCAACTCCCACGGCGTCGTCGAAGGGTTCAACCTCACCGACAACCAGATCCGGAAACCGGACGTCTACAACGAGAATGCCGTGTGGATCGGCAACGAGTTGCACCGTCTTCCGCCGGTCACGTTCACCCGGCCGGACGGCCCGTGGGGCAAGTGGCATGTGCGCGACCAGCACGGAGCGGTCGACGTCACGTTCGCTCCCACGGTCCGCTCGACGATGCACGTCGGACCGCGCAAAGTCCTCGCCGAGTACTACGCGCCGTACGGCTGGTTCGAAGGCGTCATCCACGCCGAGAACGCGACGCTGCCGGTGGACGGCGTGTTCGGCGTGGGAGAGCAGAAGCGCATCACGGTGTGAACGCGGCTTCTGCCCTGGCGACCCGAACCCTAGGGGACGACGTTCACCATGCGGCCGGGCACGAAGATCACCTTGCGGGGCTCACCGTCGAGCAGTGCGGCGATCTTCTCGTCGGCGAGCGCCGCCGCGACGACCGTCGCCTCGGCGGCGTCGGCCGCGACCGTGATCCGGCCGCGGACCTTGCCCTTGACCTGCACGGGGATCTCGACGGAGTCCTCCACCAGATACTGCTCGTCGACCTCCGGGAACGGACCGTGCGCGAGTGACCCGTCGTGGCCGAGGCGGCTCCACAGCTCTTCGGCGAGGTGCGGCGCAAGCGGCGCGAGCATCAGGACGACGGGTTCGACAGCGGCGGCAGGCGCACCGTCCGGGTAGGTCTTCGTCAGATGGTTGGTCAGCTCGATGAGCTTGGCGACTGCGGTGTTGGTGCGCAGATTCGCGAAATCGTCACGGACGCCCGCCGTCGTCTTGTGGACGGCCTTCAACGTCTCGACACCCGGCTCGGCGTCGGTGGCCCGCACGGCACCGGACTCCTCGTCGACCACCAGACGCCACACGCGCTGCAGGAACCGCTGCGCCCCGACGACGTCCTTCGTCGCCCACGGACGCGACTGGTCCAGCGGGCCCATCGACATCTCGTAGACGCGGAGAGTGTCGGCACCGTAGTCGCGGCAGATGTCGTCGGGAGCCACCGAGTTCTTGAGCGACTTGCCCATCTTCCCGTACTCCTGCGACACCTCTTCGTCGCCGTAGAAGAACGTGCCGTCGCGCTCGACGACCTCGTCTGCGGGCACGTAGACGCCGCGCGAGTCGGTGTAGGCGAACGCCTGGATCATGCCCTGGTTGAACAGACGGCGGTACGGTTCGACGCTGCTGACGTATCCGAGGTCGAACAGGACCTTATGCCAGAAACGCGAGTACAGCAGGTGCAGGACCGCGTGCTCCATGCCGCCGATGTACAGGTCGAGTCCGCCGGGATCGTTCGCGCCGTGCAGTGCCGGGCGCGGGCCCATCCAGTACGCCTCGTTCTCGGGGGCGCACAGCGTCTCGTCGTTGGTCGGGTCGATGTACCGCAGCTGGTACCACGAACTGCCCGCCCACTGCGGCATCACGTTGGTGTCGCGAGTGTACGTCTGCACGCCGTCGCCGAGGTCCAGATCGACGCTCACCCAGTCGGCCGCCTTGGCCAGCGGGGGAGACGGCTCGCTCGCGGCGTCGTCGGGATCGAAGGCGACCGGCGCATAGTCGGCCACCTCGGGGAGTTCGACCGGCAGCATCGACTCGGGGAGAGCGTGCGGAGCGCCGTCGGCGTCGTACACGATCGGGAACGGCTCGCCCCAGTAGCGCTGGCGGGCGAACAGCCAGTCGCGCAGCTTGTACTGGATGGTGCCGGTACCGGTGCCCTCGGCCTCGAGGCGTTCGATGATCGCGGTCTTCGCGGCAGCGACGTCCAACCCGTTCAGGAAGTCGGAGTTCACGAGCGGCCCGTCGCCGGTGTAGGCGGCTTCAGCGACGCCCTCGTCGGATCCGATCACCTCGAGCAACGGCAGACCGAACGCGGTGGCGAACTCGTAGTCGCGGGTGTCGTGCGCGGGCACCGCCATGATGGCGCCGGTGCCGTAACCGATCAAGACATAGTCGGCGATGAAGACCGGGATCTGCGCGCCGTTGACCGGATTAGTCGCGTACGCGCCGGTGAAGACACCGGTCTTCTCCTTGTTCTCCTGACGCTCCAGATCACTCTTGGCCGCGATCGACGCACGATAGGCGGCGACGGCCTCTGCTGGGCTGCCGGCGCAGTATCCTTCAGGCCCGGTCCACCGGGCGTCGGTCCCCTCGGGCCAGGCGTCGGCCACCAGGGCGTCGACGAGCTCATGCTCGGGGGCCAACACCATGTAGCTCGCCCCGAACAGAGTGTCCGGGCGGGTCGTGAAGACCTCGATCGGTGTGCCGGTCGCTGTGGAGAACTGGACCTGGGCACCGCGTGAACGGCCGATCCAGTTGCGCTGCATCGTCTTGACCTTGTCGGGCCAGTCGAGCAGGTCGAGGTCATCGATGAGTCGGTCGGAGTAGGCGGTGATCCGCATCATCCACTGGCGCAGATTCTTGCGGAAGACCGGGAAGTTTCCGCGCTCGGAGCGACCGTCGGCGGTCACCTCTTCGTTCGCCAGCACCGTGCCCAAGCCCGGACACCAGTTGACGAGGGAGTTACTCAAGTAGACGAGGCGGTAGCCGTCGAGCACTTCGTTGCGCTCGGCGACAGACAGCTCATCCCACCGACGATCGCTGTCGAGAGTCCTTGCACCCGAAACGAATTCGTCGACCAATTCGCTGATCGGGCGGGCCTTGGCCGCGTCAGGGTCGAACCACGAGTTGTAGATCTTCAGGAAGATCCACTGGGTCCAGCGGTAGAACCCGACGTCGGTGGTGGCGACGCGGCGTCGCTCGTCGTGCCCAAGACCGAGGCGGCGGATCTGCGCGAGATAGCGCTCGATGTTCGCCTCGGTCGTCGAGCGCGGATGCGTACCGGTCTGGACGGCGTACTGCTCCGCCGGGAGACCGAACGAGTCGAAGCCCATCGTGTGCAGGACGTTCTTGCCGGACATCCGCTGGAAACGGGCGAACACGTCGGTGCCGATGAAGCCCAGCGGGTGCCCGACGTGCAGTCCGGCGCCTGACGGGTACGGGAACATGTCCTGTACGAACAGCTTGTCGGGGGCATCGGCCTGCGGTCCGTCGAAGTCGCTGAAGTCGCCGGCGAGCGGGCCGACCGGGTTCGGCGCGTGGAACGTGCCGTCGGTGGTCCAGCGCTCCTGCCAGCGCGACTCGATCTCACCGGCCGTGTCGGCGGTGTACCGATGCCCGGGAGCGGACTCGGCGGGACCGTGCGACGAACGAGCGGAGGGCGAAGAATCAGCGGAGGTCACGTAACCAGGGTAAACGGGCGCTGTTCGAGGACGAAAACACAGGCTCAATCAGCCGACGGACTCGGCGTGAGCGCTCCCCGTCGCTAGATCCCCGGCCTGCCCGCGGTCGACGAGGCCCGCCTTCGTCGAGAGAGTCCGGTCACGCAAGAACAGGGCGAGCGCGAAGCCGACAGCCGAGATCGGAACGAGGTACCAGAAGGTTGGCGCCATCGCGTCGGCATAGGCGGTGATCACCTCGTGGTAGGCCAGCGGGTCGATGTCTTTGAGCTGACCCACCCGTTCGGGTGTCAGCTCGGAGGCGCTACCCGCCTGTGCGACATGCGGCATCGACGCGGCGATCCCGTCGAGCTTGCCCGCCAGGCTCGTCGTGAACATCGTGCCGAAGACCGAGGTGCCGATCGCGGCGCCGATCTCGCGCACGAAATTGTTCGTGGAAGTCGCCGTGCCGACCTGGTCAGAGGTCACCGCGTTCTGGACGGCGATGACGATCGTCTGCATCACCAGGCCCATTCCGAACCCGAGGACGAAGATCATCGCACCGAACATGATCATCGAGATCTCCGCGGTGATGAACGTCAGCCACGCGATGCCCGCGGTCGTGACCGCGAGCCCGATGATCGGGTAGATCCGGTACTTGCCGGTCTTCGTGATGAGGAAGCCGGAGCCGATCGCCGTGATCATCAGACCCACCGTCATCGGCAGCATCAGCAGCCCGGAATCGGTCGGGTCGACGTCGTGCGCCATCTGCAGAAACGTCGGCAGGTAGGCGAGTGTCGCGAACATGGTGACGCCGACGACGAATGCGATCGCCGTCGACACCGAGAACACGCGGTCTTTGAACAGGTGCAAGGGGATCAGTGGCTCCTCGACACGGAGCTCGACGACGACGAACACGATGACGCTGATGACCGATCCGATGAGCAGCGCGAGCAGCCACGGATTCGTCCAGTCGTATTTCTCACTGGAGACGATCGACGTCCACGAGGTGACGAGCACGATGCCTGCCGTCGCCGCGGCGAGGAAGAGTGTTCCGACGAAGTCGAAGCGCCTCCCGCAGTGCTGCCGGGGCAATTTCAGTGCGAAGAACGCGATGATGAGGGCGACGCCCGCGATCGGGACGTTCAGCCAGAACGCCCACCGCCAGCCCGGACCTTGCGCGAACCATCCGCCCAACAGCGGCCCGAGAACGGCGGCGATACCGAAGATCGCGCCGATCGGCCCCATGAACTTGCCGCGATCCCGCGCCGAGACGAAGTCCGCGATGATCGCCTGCGACAGGATCATCAGACCTCCCGCACCGAGCCCCTGCAGACTACGGAAGATCACCAGTTCGGCGAACGACGTCGACAGCGCTGACCCCAGCGATCCGCACAGGAAGATCCCAATCGAGACAAGGAACGGCCATCGCCGCCCGTACAAGTCGCCTACTTTGCCGTAGACGGGCATCACGATCGCGATGGCCACCAGATACGACGTGACGATCCAGCCTTCGTGGTCGACGGCATTGAGATCACCGACGATCGTCGGGAGTTCGGTTCCGACAATCGACTGGTCGAGGGATGACAGGAACATCGCGGCAACGAGCGCACTAAAGATGAGATAGACGGCCTTGCGGTCGATCTGGACGGGCGCCTCGTCGTCCTGCGCTGTCGAAACATCGGGAGTCATGCGAGGAGGCTAGTGATCCCCACCGATCGATCATTCTCCCTCGCCGAGCACGGCATCTTTCAACGTCCGAATTGGCACGATTCGGTGCGTCGACACCCATTCAGCGACCTTCGTAACCATAACGGTCGTGCCCGCGATGCGTGGACTGTTCCGCAGCGATTACAACTCGCCGTGATCAGCGTTCAGGGCAGGGAACCTCAGTCGCCCTCGGATTCGTCGTTGCCCGCCGACCCGTTCTTCTCCTCCGCACGACGACGCTGCTCCTGCGCGCGTTCCCGGGCCCGGCGCCGGAACTCGGCGTCTTCTCGAGCAGCGATCGCAGCCTTGTATTCGGGCCGCTCGTACTCGGGGAAGCCGGTCGTGCGGGCCGGCGGCGACCCGGCCACGCCTTCGGGACGGCCGACGAGGAACCAGATGATCGAACCTACGAGGGGCAGCAGGATCACGATGAGCACCCAGACGACCTTCGGGAGGTGCCGTACCCGATACTCCTCGGCGACGATAACGTCGATCAGCGCCGCCACCCAGACGACCAACACGATGAGACCGAAATACGGCACGACTTGCCCCCGAATCGTTGGAATCCCCAGACCGCTTAACGCCTGAATCACGTAAAGCAGCGCAACGATCCTAACCCGGCCCGGCGCGCGTTCGACGACCACCGGCTCGCCGCCGCGACCCCCGTCACCTCATACCCGGACGATTCCCCACCCGTCGACGCCGCGTCGTACAGTGAGGTCCGTGCATATCCTGTCCATCGTCTCCGGTGTCCTGGCCCTCGTGCTCGCGGTGTTCTGGGCCGGCGTAGGCATCAGCGGACTGAGCGGCCGACTCGAACGCAACCGCTGGTTCGGGGTCCGTTCGGAAGAGACCATGCGATCGGCCGAAGCGTTCGCGCTCGGAAACAAGGTCGCCGCGCCCGGCTTCCTCGCCGCCGCCCTCGTCCTGCTGATCGGGGGAGTCCTCGCCTTCGGCGGCGACCTCGGCTTCCTCTTCGGCTTCGGCGGCGTGATCGCCGCCTTCGTGATCGCCGCTGTCGCAGCAGGCGTCGGAGTCCGGGTCGCGGCAACCGTCCCCGAACCAGAAGAGGAGTCTGGCGGCTGCAGTGCCGACTGCTGTTCCAGCGGCACCGACGAGCAGCACGCAGACGACCCGGCGGCCGACTGCGGGACCGCCAGCTGCGGTTCGTGCGCACTACAAGGCATGTGCACCACCGAGCACGCCGCCGAGCCGACCCAGCCAGCCGACGCAGCACACTGACCGATGCGCAACCTCGTCGCCAAGTCGCCCATCGACGGCTTCATCGCATCGATCTTCCTCGCGGTCGTCGTCGCCGCAGTCTTTCCGGCGTCCGGCGTGTTCGCCGACGTCATGGACTGGGTGGTCACCGGCCTGATCGCCCTGCTGTTCTTCCTGTACGGCACCCGGCTCTCACCGCGCGAAGCACTCGACGGACTCACCCACTGGCGGCTGCACACGACGATCCTCGCGTTCACGTTCGTCCTGTTCCCGCTCATCGGCCTCGCGCTGCACCCGATGCTGTCACCGATGATCGGTGCCGACCTCGCCGACGGTTTCCTCTACATGACGCTGGTCCCGTCCACGGTGCAGTCGTCGATCGCCTTCACGTCGATCGCCCGCGGCAACGTTCCCGGTGCGATCGTCAGCGCATCCGCATCGAACCTGCTCGGCGTCGTCCTCACACCTGCCCTCGTCGTCCTGCTGATGAGTTCGGACGCAGGCGTGCACATCGACGGCGAGTCGATCCTCGAGATCGTGTTGAAGATCCTCGTGCCGTTCATCGTCGGCCAGATCGCCCGCCCCCTCGTCGGCCCGTTCCTGCGGCGGTACGCCGAACCGACCAAGTATGTCGACCGCGGTTCCATCGTGATGGTCGTCTACGTGGCGTTCAGTGAAGGCGTCCAGTCGGGGCTCTGGAGCCAAGTCGACGCGGTCGACGTCATCCTCGTGATCGTCCTGTCAACCGTGCTCGTCGCGCTGATGCTCGCCATCACCTGGTTCGTACCCAAACGGCTCGGCTTCAATCGCGAGGACATGGTCGCCACTCAGTTCTGCGGAACCAAGAAGAGCCTGGCCACCGGCCTACCACTCGCCAGCGTCATGTTCACCGGATCAGTGGTCGGCTTCATGGTGTTGCCGCTGATGATCTTCCACCAGATCCAGCTCATCGTCTGCGCGTGGCTCGCCAACCGCTACCACCGACAGAGCGATCCTCAGGGCGATACCGTCGACGCGTGACGTCGCGAACGCCACCGCCGGAAGACCAAGAACCCCACCGCCAGTCCAGCGACACAGATCGCGACGATCAACGCCATCTCGGCGCCGAGCGTCTCGCCGACGGCGAACGAGACCAGTAGAACGGTCGCCGTCCACGAGACGCCGCCAATCGCGCTGGCGAGTGCGAACCTGCGGAACGGCATCCGCCGCGCGCCCGCCACCAGCGGAATCACACTGCGCACGAACCCGACCCAACGCGCAGCAGCGACCGCGATGATCGCGTCGCTCGGGCTCGGCGTCTTGCTTCGGGACCGGGTCATGCGTCGCGCCACCTTGCGCCCCATCCTGGTGGCCCCCAACCGTGGACCGAAGCCACGGCCCACCCAGTAGCCGCTCCAGTCGCCCGCCATCGCCGCGAGGCCACAGCCGACGACGAGGATCGCGATGTTCGCGGAGCCGATCGCCGCGACGACCCCCGCCGCGACGAGAACAGCTTCACTCGGCGCGACGAGACCGACGAAGATCACGGAGGTCTCCAGATAGACGACACCCATGGCGATCACGTAGACGGCCCACGCCGGGACCGCGTCGATCAGCGACGTCAGCTGATCGGTCAGCGCATTCATGTGTCGACTAACTGTGAAGTGATCAATTGTCTTCCGGCCGCACCGGATAGGTCGACAGCAGGGGCAGCGGCCACGGCTGTCGCGCCAGCACACGCTGCCAGACGTCGACGGACGGTTCTGCCAACAGATCCGTCGGCAGCCCGGACGCGACGATCCAGCTGCTATCGGCGAGCTCCTCGTCGAGCTGTCCCGCCTCCCACCCCGCGTAGCCTGCGAAGATCCGCACACCGGTGAGCACTTCGGCCATCTCGTCGGGGTCGGCGTCCAGGTCGACCATCGCGACCGGACCCGTCACCTGGTGCAGCTTGGGTTGATCGGCGACCACCACACCACTCTTCGCGACACCCAAGCACAATGCCGAGGACGTTCCGACCGGGCCGCCGACGAACACCGCGCGCGGGCTCGCCGCGAGGTCGGCCCAGCCGGGGAGGATGTTGTAGACGGCGGCGTCGCTCATCCGGTTCAAGACGACACCGAGGGTGCCCTGCTCGTCGTGCTCGATGATGTAGACGACGGACCGCTCGAACGTCGGACCCGACAGGGCGGTCGACGCGATCAGCAGCGACCCGGGGGCCACCTCAGGTCGGTCGTCGGAGAACTCGCCGTCGGACACCACCCCATCATGACACCACAGGCAGCACGACGCGGCGCCACCGGACCGGTCCACTCAAACTGTGACATCGGTCGTCGACGACGGCTACTCACGAGTTCGTCGGTAGCATTGTCTAGTGAGCTTATGGACGCAGGTCAAGGCACCCGGCCTGCTCCGATTTCTCGGGGTCAGGCTCCTCAGCCAGGTCAGCGACGGAGCCTTCCAGGCTGCTCTCGCGTTCTCCATCCTGTTCAATCCGGACCGCCACACCGACCCACTCGCCGTCGCGGCCGGATTCGCCGTCCTACTCCTCCCGTACTCGGTCCTCGGGCCCTTCGCGGGAGCACTGCTCGACCACTGGGATCGACGACGCGTCCTCATGTGGGTCAACGCTTTCCGTGCGGTCGCGATCGTTCTCGTTGCGGCCGCGATGAGCACCGGCGTGCCCGACACGGCTGTGCTCCTCGCGGCCCTCATCGTCACCGGGTGCAGCAGGTTCGTCGCGTCTGGGCTGTCGGCCGGGCTGCCGCACGTCGCGTCTGGGTCGGTCATCATCGAGGTCAACGCCGTATTCACGACACTCGGCGCCGGGATGCTCGCCGTCGGTGCCGGTCTGTCCACCCTGCTCCGCACGATCTTCGGCGCGGACAACGGCGGATCCGGTGCGACACTTCTGGCGGGCGCCGTCTTCGCGCTCTCCTCGGGCATGCTCGCCGCCACATTCGCACCGCGGCGCCTCGGGCCCGACAAGCCGGACGGGTCCGGTCACTCGGCGCTCTACTCGGTGGGTCGCGGACTGGCACACGGGGTGCGGGCCGTCGCGAATCACCCGAGCGTCGGCATCGTGCTCGGCGCGATCGGCGTCCACAGACTGGTGTTCGGGATGAACACTTTGATGCTGCTCATCGTCGTCCGCTCCATCGACCTCGGCGCGCCGCTCGGCCATGACGTGCAAGCCATGGCGGGGATCGGCGCGGCCGTCGCGGCGGGCGCCCTGCTGGCGGCGGTCGCCACGCCGTGGTCGGTCCACCGCTACGGGCGACGCCGAACGGTCGCCGTCGCGCTCGTCGGTGGGGCGCTCGCCGAAACCCTGGTCGGGACGCTCACCGCTTCGGCCGTGCTGGTCGGCGCCGTGCTCCTCGGCCTCATCGGCCAGACCGTGAAACTCTGCGGCGACGTCGCCATGCAGTGCGACGTCCCCGACTCCTACCGCGGCCAGGTGTTCGCCGTCCAGGACGCCGTGTTCAATACGGCGTTCGTCGCCGCCATGTTCGTCGCGGCGTTCGCGATCCCCGCGGACGGCTTCTCCGTGCCGCTGATCATCGCAGGCGCCGTCGCCTACCTGGTCGGTGCACTGCTCGTGTGGCGGGCCGACTCGGCGGTCGTCGAAGGGCCGGACCAGGAGACCGTGGAGCGAGAGCAGGCGCGGGTCTAGGCGGATGAAGAAGATCTAGCGGTCGCCCGCCGACCGGTGAGCGTCCGCGTATCCGTCGCCGTCGGTATCGATCAGGACGGTGTCGGGCTCGCCGTCGCCGTCGGTGTCCAGGACCGACTCGGCCGGTTTCTGGGCGTCCGGTTTCTGGGCGTCCGGTTTCTGGGCGTCCGGCTCGGATTCACGCGTGCCTGCGCTCCCGTCGACGGGACGCTCCCACAGGCCGGAGCCTCCGTCGGCGAACTGGGTCTCCGGGACGCCGTCGTCGTCGAGATCGAGAACGGACCGATCGGCGACACCGTCGGCGTCGGTGTCCCACATCGCGTCATCGATGAGGCCGTCGCCGTCGAAATCGAGTGCCACCGCGTCCAGGACGCCGTCACCGTCGAGATCGAGATCGGCGGGCGAACGCCACGAGGACATCTCGTCGCCCGTACCGAACCCGTACTCGATGACCCCGTCCATACTCAGTTAGACGCAGCGGCGACCGATCGCGTTCCGTCGGACGCGGCGTGTCGCGGAGATCCGGCAGGTCGACACCCAGACAGCAGTCGGGCAGACAGCAGTAAGGCAGCCGGCAATAAAGTAGCTCAGTACCCCATCGTGCGGATGGTCGTCGCCAATGCGTCGAGCTGCTCGCTGCGCACATCCAGGTGAGGGCTCACCCGCAGGTGCGGCTGGTCGCCTGCGAGGGGAGCCCGCCACGAGTCCGCGGCGGTCACCAGGATCCCCGTCTCCAACAGCTTGGCCCGCGCCGCCTCCAGATCGGCGACACCCCAGCCCGGCGGGGTCGCCAACGTCACCAGCGCCGACGGCTCGTCGTTCGCTTCGACGACCTCCCAGCTGCCGACGCCGCGCAGACGCTCACGCGTCGCCTTACCGATGGCGGCGAGCTCGCGGAACACCTTCTGCTGGCCGATCTCCAACAGTTCTGTGACGGCCGTCCCCAGTCCGAGCTGACCGGCGATGAACGAATCCGACGACTCCACCTCGACCTTCGCCAACGAGTCGCTGCGGACCGCGACGAAACCGACACCGCGCGGACCCGTCAGCCACTTGCGCGACGTGCCGTACACCACGTCGGCGCCCGTCACCGTCGGGACATGCCCCACCGACTGCGCCATGTCGACCACCACCGGCACGCCGACACTATGGGCGACCTCGACGATCTGCGCCACCGGCTGAACGACACCGCTCGCCGACCCGATGTGACAGACGTGGATGAAGTCGGGCTGCTCGAACTGGAGCATGTTCTCCAGTGAGTCCACGTCCACGTGCCCGTACACGTCGGCTTCCGGAAGCACCCGCACCGCGAAGTCACGCCGTTCGAACTCCGCCAGGTTCGGCCCGAACTCGTTCTTCGCCACCCAGACCGTCGGCGACATCGGCAACGCCCAACTGTTCAGCAGCGCACGCAGCGACGTCCGAGCACTGTCCCGGAAGGACAACTCCTCGGGCGTGTGACCGATCAACGACGCCAGCGCTCGACGACCCGCAACCAGTGCGTCCTCCTCGTCAGCCGCAGCCACATACGATCCCCGTTCCGCTTCTCGTTCAAGGTGTCTGGTGATCGTTGCGATGACGGCACGAGACGAACGCCCCGCTGACGCGGCGTCCAGATGAGCGAGAGACGGCTCGACACGCGCGGCGTGCCACTGATCCCCGAGTTCACTGCAGTACATGCGACGAATCTACCTTGCCGTCCGGTATCTCGATCGAGCGATCAAGTGGCCGTCGGTCGGCCCGCCCCGAAGGACGGAGCTCGGTCCGCCGAGGACGGCAGGTCAGTCGGGAGACTGAGCGGCCCACCACGCTTTGAGCTCCGCTTCGGCGTCGTCACGGGACATGGGGCCGGCGTCCAGGCGCAGCTCCTTCAGGTGCCGCCAGGCCTTGCCGACGAGCGGACCCGGCCCTATACCGAGCAACTCCATGATCGCGTTGCCGTCCAGGTCCGGCCGGACGCGATCGAGGTCCTCCGCCTCGCGCAACACGGCGATCCGATGCTCCAGGTCGTCGTACGTCTCCTGGAGACGCCGGGCGCGGCGCTTGTTGCGCGTCGTGCAGTCCGCGCGCACCAGCTTGTGGAGCCGATCGAGGAGGGGGCCGGCATCCGTCACATAGCGGCGGACGGCCGAATCGGTCCACCGACCCTCCCCGTATCCGTGGAAGCGCAGATGAAGGAACACCAACTGGGCGACGTCCTCCACGACGGCCTTCGGATACTTGAGGGCACGCATCCGCTTGCGGACCATCTTCGCGCCGACCACCTCGTGGTGGTGGAAGCTGACGCCGCCACCGTCCTCGTGGCGACGCGTTGCGGGCTTGCCGATGTCGTGCAGGAGCGCGGCCCAGCGCAGGACGAGATCCGGGTCGCCGGTCTCCAGGTCGACCGCCTGTCGCAGAACCGTCAAGGAATGCTGGTAGACGTCTTTGTGCTGGTGATGTTCGTCGATCGTCAGCTTCATCCCGGGAATCTCCGGGAGCACATGCTCGGCCAATCCCGTCTCGACGAGCAAATCCACGCCGTCGATCAGATGCTCGCCCAGGATCATCTTGTCCAGTTCCACCCGGATCCGTTCGACGGTGATCCGGTCGATCTGATCGACCATCGCCACGATGGCGTCGAACACGCGCGGAGCCAGCACGAAACCCAGCTGGGAGACGAAACGGACACCCCGCAGCATCCGCAACGGATCGTCGTTGAACGAGTCCTCCGGCGCCGCAGGCGTGTCGATGACACCGGCGAGCAGATCCGACAGGCCGTCGAGCGGATCGCAGAACTCCTGCTGGCCGTCCGAGTGCAGACGGACCGCCATCGCGTTGACCCGGAAGTCACGACGGATCAGGTCGCCGTCGAGCGTGTCGCCGAACGTGACAGTCGGATTCCGGCTCACCTGGTCGTACATGTCGGCCCGGAACGTGGTGATCTCCACCATCTGATCGCCGATCTGTGCGCTCACCGTGCCGAAGTCGATGCCCGTGTCCCAGACCGCGTCCGCACAGCCTTTCAGGATCTCGAAGATCGCCTCGGGTCGGGCGTCCGTCGTGAAGTCGAGATCGTTCCCGAGACGGCCGAGGACTGCGTCGCGCACCGAGCCTCCCACCAGGTACAAGTCGTGTCCGCGGTCGGTGAAACGGGTCGCCAAGGGGGTCAGCACATCGTCGAGGGAGCGCAGTGCCACGGCAGCAGATGCCAGCAGACGACTGCGACGCTCGGCGCGCTGGTCGTCGGTCATCCGGCTGCTCTGCGCGCTGTCGGTCATGAGATAAGAGAGTACCGACTCGCCGACGCGGCTTGCGCGGTCAGCCTGCCATGGCTAACGGACGGTAACGAACGGCTAGCATCGGGGTGTGTCCGCCGAACCATCGCTGCACCATACGGACGTCGCTTCCGACGCTCCGGCAGTCGGCGACGCCGGAAAACCGGCGAAGAACGACGGAAACGACCAACCCGCTCGGAATCGACGTAATCGGCGAGGCCGACGCAGGCGAGGCCGCCGTTCGAACCGTCCGACCGAGGCGAAGAAGACCGACGACACAGCGGCCAAACCCGAAGTCGACTGCGACGCGACTCCCAAGCCCTCCGACCTCGCGAACCGGAACCGGCGCAAGAACAGCGGCAACGGCAATAACAACAGCAAGCCGACGACGCCGAACGGGCAGCGACGCGGCGGCCGACGCCCGACCGACGCCGAAACTGCGCCGAAACTGCGGACCGTACGTGAGACGTCCGCGGGCGGGCTCGTCCTGTCGGACATCGACGCGCCCTTCGAAGACCTCAGCGCGGCACTCATCGGCCGGGTCGATCGCCGCGGCCGCACCATGTGGTCACTGCCCAAGGGGCATATCGAGACCGGCGAGACCGCCGAGCAGACCGCGATGCGCGAAGTCGCCGAGGAGACTGGCATCGAAGGCACCATCGTCGCGCCGCTCGGCAAGATCGACTACTGGTTCGTCAGCGAAGGCCGCCGCATCCACAAGACGGTGCACCATTACCTGCTCCGGTTCACCGGCGGGGAGCTCTCAGACGAAGACTACGAGGTCAGCGAGGTCGCGTGGGTGCCGCTCACCGAGTTGCCGCGCCGCCTCACGTACTCTGACGAGCGACGTCTCGCCCGGATGGCCGAATCTGTGATCGCCGATCTGCGAAGCGATCCGAACCGACTGGCCCAGTCGGAAGCCGACTGTATCCGTACCGAGCCGAACGACTATGAGAGAGCCGCAGCCGCCCGCAACCAGCGCCGTAACGAGCCGCCGCCAACGGTCAAGCCCCGGCGGCGCCGAAGGCGACCGCGGCGACCGGCAAACGGTGACGGCTGACCGGGCCGGTCGCGGCGCCACACTCACGGCGGCGGCGGCCGCAGTGCTCCTGACGATCGGCTTCGTCCTCGCGATGGCGGGGATCGGTCCGGTGCCCACCGCGTCCGCGGCCCCCGGCGACAACCCCGACACCGATTACGCGTCCGTCTCCCTCACCGAAGTGACGCCGTCGACCGTCACGAGTTCGTCCGGCCGCACCGTCACCGTCCGGGGCCGCGTCACCAACACGTTCGACCGGCCGATCCACGACGTGATCGTCCGCCTGCAGCGAGCCGACCCCGTCACATCCACGAATCTGCGCACCGTGCTCGGCGCCGACGCGTCGGTCTACGGCACGGCGACCGGATTCCACAAGGTCACCGAGACTCTGGCCCCGAAGCAGTCGGTCGAGTTCGCCGTCGACGTGCCACTGTCCGGCGGCGGCCTGCAGATCTCGCAGGCAGGCGTGTACCCGCTGCTGGTGAATGTCAACGGCACCCCCGACTACGGCGGGCAGGCGCGAATCGCCGACTCGCGGACCATGCTCCCCGTGCTGTCGCTGCCCGCCGACCGGGCGCGGGCCGCACAGTGGGTGAGTCCCGGGTCCGGAGCGGAGTCTGCTCCGCTGCTGGGCCGCGACGGATCCGTCGCCGCGAACGACACGAACCCGGCGGGGTTCACCTTCCTGTGGCCGCTCGCCGCGCCGCCGCAACAGGCTGCGGGGACCCTCGGCGGCGACACCGCCGACATCCGGTTGGTCGGCGGCGACCTCACGTCGTCTCTCGAAGACGACGGACGGCTCGGGAAGTCCCTGAACGCGTTGGAGACCGTCGCAGGGGTAGGGGAATCCGGCGACACGGACAGATCCGAGAGCCGGGTGCGCAACGCCATCTGCCTCGCCGTGGACCCCGACTTGATCAGCACTGTCCAATCGATGGCTTCCGGCTATTCGATCAGCGAGGACCCCGCCGACCCAGAGTCTCCGACAAGAGAGGGTGACGGGTCGACGACTGCCCGCAAATGGTTGCAGCGGCTCACCCACGTCGCGTCCACCATGTGCGTCACCGCGTTGCCGTACGCGCAGGCCGGCCTCGACTCACTGGATCGCGTCGGTGACAAGAAGCTCACCGCTATGGCGCTGACCGGCGCCTACGACACCGTCGACAACATCCTCGGTGTCACAAGCGTCCGCGGCCTCACTCTCCCCGCGGTCGGTGCCGTGTCCCCGCAGGGCCGGACCCTGCTCGAGGGCCGTGCCGGCTCGGATGCGGCAGCCGTCGTCTCCACCGCCGTCGACCCCGCGGCCCGCGCGCGCACCGGGTCGGCCCTCGTCGGCCGCTACCGGTCGGGCGAGCTCCCCGTGCAGACCTACGATCCAGGCGTCAGTGCAGCACTCGGCGCGATCGGCGACCACCCCGTCGCGCCGTCGTACCTGCCGGACTGGCAGCGCCCGTCACTCGCCGGGGAGTCAGCGGTGAGCCGACGGCAGACCGCGGCGGCGTCGCTGGCCTTCCCGATGCTCGACGCTTCACCGCCGAGTTCGAGCGACTCCGACTCCGACCCGGTCACGGCGGTGACCGGCCGGAGCGCGTTCACGATGCCGCCGACGTACTGGTCGCCGACACCGGACGATGCACGCACTCTCCTCGACACCGCAGGCCTCATGGTGGCCTCCGGTGTCGCCGATCCGGTCCCCCTCACCGATGTGGTCTCCGGACTGGGTGAAGCCGACCGCGACGCGGACCTCGTCGTTCCCGGGGACGTCGACCAGCTCGCCGCCTACGGGTACCCGTTGTCGTCGAAGGACCTCACGGAGGTGCGCCGCGACGTCGAGCTCATCGACCGACTCCAGGACTCCTTCGCCACCGGCAATGATCTGCCGTTCACACCGGCCGAGTACATCGACCCGCTGCGGGCGGATCTGTTGCGGACTGTCTCGACGCCGTCGACGACGAACACCATCGTGTCCCGCATAGAACGCCCTGCACGACTCGCGGCGATCGGCGCGACCGTCACCCACATGCAGCAGTCGGTGTCGCTGCTCGACCCGAGCGGCCGATACACGCTCGCCTCCGAACGCAGCCCGCTGCTGCTGGTGGTCCGCAACGAGCTAGCGCTGCCGATCAAAGTGAGCCTGGACATCACGGCGCCGTCCGAACTGAGCGTCGGCGACGTCGGCGTCGTCGAGATCCCCGCCCAGGGCACCAGACAGCTGCAGTTGCCGACGCACGCGTCGAGTTCGCAGTCGGCCACCGTCCGCATCGCGCTGGTGACGACGAACGACGTCCCGTTGAGTAGCCCGGTCGACCTGTCGGTGTACGCGAACGCCTACGGGAAGGCGCTGTTCTGGATCACGATCGGTGCGGCCGTCATCCTGGTCCTGTTGACGGCACGACGGCTGTGGCACCGGTTCCGCGGCGAACCCGACCCGGCGGACGAAGACCGCCCCGAACCCGATGAGCACGAACGTCAGCTCGCCTCCACGGGCTACCAGCAGCGGCTGGCGGCCGAACGCGTGACGGAGGCCGACGAACGCGAGCAGCCCGACCCCGGAGAGCGTGCATGACGACCGAGCACAAGAAGGCCGAGAACCCGTCCGACGAGAGCGTGATGCGGACCGGTGGATCCATCGCCATCGGCACCCTGGCCAGTCGTATCACCGGCTTCATCCGCACCGTCCTCGTGTTGGCGATGCTCGGCCCCGCCCTGTCGTCGGCTTTCCAGGCCGCGTACGTGCTGCCGGGCATGATCTCCGAGGTGCTCCTGGGCGCGGTGCTCACCGCGATCGTCATCCCCGTCCTCGTCCGCGCCGAGGCCGAGGACGCCGACGGCGGAGCCGACTTCATCAACCGGATCTTCAGTCTCACGCTCGTCGTGCTCGGCGTCGCGACCGTCGTCGCGATCATCGCCGCACCCGTCTTGACGACGTTGAACGTCGGCGAAGGCGAAGTGAACCGGGATGTCACCACAGCCCTGGCCTACCTGCTGCTTCCGGAAGTGCTCTTCTACGGCCTCACCGCACTGTTCATCGCCATCCTGAACATGAAGGGCCTGTTCAAACCCGGTGCGTGGGCCCCGGTCCTCAACAACGTCGTGCAGATCACAACCCTCGTCGTGTTCTTCTTGATGCCCGGCGAGATCACGCTGAACCCGGTCCAGCTATCCGATCCCAAACTGCTGGTGCTCGGCATCGGCACAACGCTCGGCGTCGTCGCCCAGGTCGCGATTCTCCGCCCGTACCTGCGGAAGGTCGGCGTGCGGCTCCGGTGGAAGTGGGGCATCGACGCGCGTCTGCGGACCTTCGGCAACATGGCAGTCGCGATCATCGGCTACGTGCTCGTGCTGCAGGTCGGTCTGATGGTCACCTACAACATCGCGGCGGGTGCCAGCGCGGGCGGAATCTCCGCGTACGCCACCCACTGGCAGCTGCTGCAGCTCCCGTACGGCGTCCTCGGCGTGACGATTCTGACCGCGATCATGCCCCGCATGTCCCGCAACGCGGCCGCCGACGATACCGAGGCCGTGGTCGACGACATGTCGCTCGCCACCCGACTGACGATCGTCGCGCTGGTACCCGTCGTAGCGTTCATGACGTTCTTCGGACCCGCCATCGGTGTCGCGATCTTCAACTTCGGCGAGTTCGACGCCGACACCGCGTCGCAGGTCGGTTCCGTCCTCGCGTGGGGCGCCTTCACCCTCATCCCGTACGCGATGACCCTCGTTCAGTTACGCGTGTTCTACGCCCGCGAGGACGCATGGACACCGACCTTGATGGTCGTCGGCATCACCGCGGTGAAGGTCCTCTCGTCGTATCTGGGGCCCGTCATGTTCGACGACCCGGACATGGTGGTGCGCTGGCTGTCGTTGTCGAACGGCCTCGGCTATCTCGTCGGTGCGATCGTCGGCCACCTCCTACTCAAGAAGCGTCTCGGCGGCCGGGCGATGAAGAACGTGACCCGCCCGGCACTGCTGACTCTCGCCGTCTCCCTCGTCGTCGCAGCGGCCGTCTGGGGGATCTCCGAACTGACCGGTTTCGCACGCATGTCGACGCATGCGGGCAAGATCGGGTCGCTCATGTACTTGGTCATCGCCGCGGTCGTCGCGCTCGGCGTCGTATACCTGCTGTTGGTCGCACTCAAGATCCCCGAGATGGTGTCGATCAGCAATGCGGTGATGCGGATCGTCGGCCGCTTCATCCCGAGACTGGCGCCGCCACCCATCGCAAGCGACGACGAGGACGCCCGCACCATGACGGTGCAGTTCCAGCGTGTCTCCGGCGAGGAATCGTTCCCGTACCCTGGACAAGTAGACGTCCGGCGCCGCTTCGACCGAGGCACAGCCACCTGGCAGGAGTACTCCGCCTTCTCGGGCGGGGCCGCGGGCGAGACATCTGTGATCCCAGTGGTTCGCAGCCGTCCGCCACAAGCGCCCCAGCGCCGCCCCGGACCGTCGCAGCCACCCCTGCGTCCCCGAGGAGCACCGATGACCACATCCGGTTCGGACGACGCGGCGGCGCGCCCGTCCACCGAGCCGACGCGCGCCATGAACCCGAAGGCCGAGCAGACCCAGCGCGGACCCCGTCTGGTGCCGGGCGCCGCTGTCGCGGGCGGTCGCTATCGGTTGCTGGAGCCGCAGGGCGGTACGCGGGGTCTCGCCTTCTGGCGGGCCAAGGACATCGGACTCGACCGCGAGGTCGGACTCACGTTCGTCGACCCCGATCAAAAGTTCCCGCCGGTCAATCCGGGTCAACGCGATCCGTTGCAGGAGGGGCCGCAAGCCGTCCTGCACCGGACCCGTCGGCTCGGGCAGCTTCACACGGCGGGTGTCGCCCGCGTGCTAGACGTGGTGCGCAGCGCGTCCGGCGGCATCGTAGTCACCGAGTGGGTGCCAGGCTCGAGCCTCGCCGACGTCGCCGCGACCAACCCGTCGCCGACCGGTGCCGCACGCGCCGTCCGCGCACTCGCCGCAGGCGCCGAAGCGGCGCACCGGGCGGGCACGGTCCTGTCGATCGACCATCCGGACCGGATCCGCGTGAGCACGTCCGGCGACGCGGTCCTGGCGTTCCCGGCGATCATGCCGGACGACGACCGCCGCAGCGATGTCCGCGGACTCGGCGCCGTCCTGTACGCGCTCCTGTTGGGACGGTGGACACTCGACGGGGAGACCGGCAAACGGCTCGTCACGTCGGCGATCACGAGCGACCCCGTCGGCGGCATGGCCGTCGCCGAACCCGATCCGGCCGACCCGTCCCAGCCGCGGGTGCCGCGCGACGCGAAACCTGACATTCCGTTCGAGATCTCGGCTGTCGCCGCACGTGCTCTGGAAGGCGACCGGGGTATCCGCACGGCCGCGACCGTCCAACACGTGCTCGATCAGGCGACCGTCGTCGATCTGCAGACCGACCTGCTGCCCCGTGTCCTCGACGCACCCGCGCCCGTGTCAGTCGCGCCGATCAGCAGGACGCGCAGAGAACGGCTCATGGGCGAGGGCGACGCCGGGAAGAAGAACACCGCGCTGCTCGCAGGCGGCGGCCTGTTCATCTTGTTTGTCATCGTCGCGATCATCGTCGCTGCGACCAACCTGTTCGGTTCGTCAGACGACGATGCCGACATGAATTCGTTCCTGCCCGGATCGTCGACGAGTGCACCGGAGAACACCGAGAGCGCCGACGCCGACGCCGACGCCGAGCCGATCGTGGCGCGCTCGGTGAGCCTGCTCGACGTCTCGAGCCAGCCCCCGGACTCGTCCGCGAACATCGGGCACCTCCTGACCGGGGAGGCGCCGGGCTGGAAGTCCGACGTCTACCGCGGCTCACCGGATTTCGCGGGGCTCAAAGACGGACTCGGTCTGATGTTCCGGCTGAAGTCGCCGGGCACCGTGAAGTCGGTGACGATCACGACCCCGACACCGGGCTTCAACGTCGAACTGCGTACCTCGACCTCGCGGAACCCGAAGAGCCTCGACGCGACCACACAGGTCGGCAGCGGAACGGTCGACAGCAAGAAGGCCACGCTGAACGTCGAGTCGCCCGCGCAAGCTCCGTTCTTCGTCATCTGGCTCACGTCACTGCCGCAGAGCGGCAGCGGGTTCCAGGCCATCATCGATCGGGTGACGCTGAGCTGATGACCGAGGATTCGGCGTTCGACGGCGGCGCCGTCCTCGGCGACGACGGGCTTCGCCGGACCCCGTGGGGCGCAGCCGCCGGGATGATGCGCGACTACTACGACACCGAATGGGGCATGCCCGTGTCGGGGGAGCGCGCCCACTTCGAACGCCTGTGTCTCGAGGGTTTCCAAGCCGGGCTGTCGTGGGCCACGATCCTGCGCAAACGGGAGGCTTTCCGTGAGGTGTTCGTCGACTTCGACGTCGATCAGATCGCGACGTTCGGACCGCACGACGTCGAACGTCTCATGGGCGACGCCCGGATCGTCCGCAACCGCGCCAAGATCGACGCGACGATCACGAACGCGCAGGCGACGATCGCGTTGCGCGAGGACGTCGGACTCGAAACGTTCCTGTGGTCGTACAAGCCGGCCGACACCCCGCACCCGAAGACCATCGCCGAGGTCCCGACGACCTCACCGGAATCGATCGCTCTGTCGAAAGCGCTGCGCACAAGGGGCTACCGCTTCGTCGGTCCGACGACGATGTTCGCTCTGATGGAGGCGATCGGCATCGTCGACACTCACCTGGTCGACTCCTATCGCCGAGGAGCCTCGGGAGTGTGGCCGAGCTGACCGTGCAGGACGGCCTTCGAGAATCGAGATGAACTGCCGGGTACGCGGAACCGACGAACAACCGACCTGTTCACGTGCCGTGATCCGAACATTCATACTCGCATCTCGCCGAACGGTCGGTGTGTAGTTTCTCACTCCATTTTCATCTGTTGCACCGATAGTGGATCAGTCAACATTGTGAAAATGAAGTCGGGATTCGTTGAGCAATGGGAATGCCTTCCTGGGGAGTGGATCACCTGGTCCCCAGACGCGGCGACACGAGAAGAGATGAGAAGGGCCCCTGACCTGGGGATAGATGCCTCGTATATACAGGCGGACCATCTTCGCAGCGGAATCGACGGCGAGGCCTGCACGCGCCGACTGGTGTTCACCACATTCACGATCCACGATCATTTCGACGTCGACCTCATCGCGTCGGTCTTCAACGAATTCGTCCGCTCGCATGAGTCATTCCATACGGCGTTCGACATGTCGGGCGATATGCGTCCCGCGGGTCGGACATTACGGCCGGAGCAGGTTTCGCTGGCCGTGGCCGCAACGTCCACCGACTGGCCCGGGCTCACCGTCAAGGACCATTTGATGACGCATGTGCCCGGCCTCGAGGAGTGGGCAGCGTTCGAATTCGCGGTGACCGGTATAGAGCATGCGCGCGAGGACGTGGAGACTCCGCACTTCGAGGTGATCATCGCAGCGGACCACATGTTCACCGACGGCGTCTCGCAAGCGGTGAGCTTCTTCGAGATCGTGTCCCGGTACTCGGCGGCACGCGACGGCGTCGAGTTCGTCGGCGTTCCGGTACGCCCGTACCCCGAGTTCTGCGCGGAGCAGCGAGCCGGTGCCGAGGCCCTCACGCTGGAACACGCTGCGGTGCAGCAGTGGCGTGAGGTGATCGGCCGCGCCGGCGGGATGCCCAAGTTCCCCCTCCCGCTGGGTCTCGGCCCAGGAGAGGCGGCGGCGGGTCGGATCCTGGTCCACTCGTCGTTCGTGGATTCCGAGACGGCCTCCCTGTTCGCCACGGCTGCGAAGCAGGCCGGCGCGAATACAGGCAGCGCGTTGCTCGCGCTACTCGGCCAGGTGCACTACGAGTTGTCGGGGGAAGGACTTTTCACGATGCTCGTGCCGCGGGCAGATCGTTCCGCTTCCGGCGATGCGATGGCCGTCGGCTGGTACGTGACGCTGGTTCCGGTGCAATTCGACGCCCGGGGATCGTTCGAGGAGGTGGCAGCCGCCGCGCACGCCGCGATGCAGGTTGCGAGGCAGCTCGAACGCGTCCCCGTGTTTCCGGTCATCGACTTGCTCGCCGACGATCCGTCGTTCCCGGTGGACCACGGGTTCGCGGCGCCGATGCTGTCATACGTGGACGTCGCCCGTGTACCCGGGGCGGAACTGGCGCGGCGACACGACTTCTCCGTGTACGCGAACGCCACGCCGTCCCGCGAGGTGTTCATGTGGATCAACCGCGACGAGGCCGGTCTCGACTTCAACGCGACGCATCCCGATACAGAAACGGCAGGAAGGGCGGTCGACACCGTGTTCCGATCGTTGCGCGAAAAGATCATCGACGTCGCCACGTGGAACGTCGGTTCGCCCCTGATCGGCTCGCAGTTGTCGGTGTCCGCGCAGACGGAGACAGTCGGCACTCTGCTCTGAATCAGCGCGACGCGCCAGACGAGTGCGAGAGGGGGCTTCGGCCCGCGCGTTCGGCAGCGCGCGGCGCCCATCCGGGCGGACCGAACACGTAGCCGAGTTTCGCGCGAATGGTGGATGCGCTGCGGACGTCACGGAGCACCGACACGTACTCGTGCGTCTCGAGCGTCCAGATGTTGTGTGTGTCAACGGGTTTGGTTAATCCGTAGGTGGGACGGTGCGTCTCAGGTTGAAACGAGCCGAAGATTCGATCGAAGACGATGAAGACGCCGCCGTAGTTGCGGTCGAGGTACTCCGGGTCGCTGCCGTGATGCACCCGGTGGTGCGACGGCGTGTTCATCACGAATTCGAACGGACGCCACATGGTCCCGATGTGCTCGGTGTGGACCCAGAACTGATAGATGAGGTTGAGCGAGTAGCACGCGAACACGACGGCGGGCGGAACGCCGAGCAGGGGGAGCGGAAGCCACATGATCAGGCTCATGGTCGGGTTCCACTTCTGCCGCAGCGCGGTCGCGAAGTTGTAGTACTCGCTGGAGTGGTGCGCTTGGTGGGACGCCCAAACCAGGCGGACGCGGTGTGCGATCCGATGCTCCCAGTAGAAAAGGAAGTCGAGGCCGACGAAGCCGATCACCCAGGTGTACCAGGACCCGATCGGCAGTTGCCACGGCGCGACGTACGCGAACAAGGCCGCGTACACGAACAGCGCCAGGAACTTTCCGACGGCCGACGTCCCGATCGACACCACACCCATCAGGATTGACGCCTTGGCGTCCTCCCGCCGGTACGCGCCCGGGCGAGGACGCCCGTCGTCGTCGTGCGAGTGCTCGAGTCTCGCAGCGGCGAACAGTTCCAGACCGAGCATCAACGCGAAGAACGGGATCGCAAGAACCGTGGGTTCGCGCAGCTGCTCCGGAATCGAGTCCAACATATCTGACACGATATTATGTCAGATGAGTGGGTGTCCAGCCTGAGCGGAGCCGATCAGGAATCAAGAAGCGCACGATGACGTGCAGCGATAACGTTCCTCGTATGCCAACCATCACGAGCCTGACCATCGAAGCCGACGATCCCGCCGCGGCGGAGAAGTTCTACACCGACGCCGCGTTCGGCGTCGCCCTGCCGATCCGCGTGGAGCAGTCCTCGGCACCGACGACCGGATTTCGCGGATTCACTCTGTCGATCGTCACCCCGCAGCCGTCTGCCGTCGACGCACTCATGGGACGGGCACTGGCGGCCGGCGCCGTCGCTCTCAAACCCGCCAAGAAGTCCCTCTGGGGATATGGAGGGTCCATTCAGGCGCCGGACGGCACCGTGTGGACCTTCGCGTCCTCGAAGAAGAAGGACAGTGGGCCTCTCGACCACGAGGTCGAACAGTTCGTCGTCCAACTCGGGCCCGCCGACGTAGGTGCCAGCAAGAAGTTCTACGTCGAGAACGGATTCGCCGTGGCGCGGAGCTACGGCTCCCGATACGCCGAGTTCGACACCGGCACAGCGACATTGGCTCTCACCAGGCAAGCGAACCTGGCGAAGGTCACGGGTCTGTCGGTCGGCACCGGTTCGCATCGAGTTCGGATCGGATTCGACGCGGACTCCTTGACCGATCCCGACGGCTTCGTGTGGACCACGGGCGCCGGGTAGATGAACACTGAATAGGCCAACACGCCGATACCGCTGCCGGGCACCGGCTTACGATGGTCGGTGATGATGACGACTGCCGGCGGACGCACATACGGGGGACTGACCGCAGAGGACCGACAGCTCCAACGTCGCGAATCACTGATTGCAGCGGGCCTGCAGCTGTTCGGCACGCTGGGCTACCCCAACGTCTCGGTGAAACGCATCTGCACCGAGGCCGGCCTGACGCAGCGGTACTTCTACGAGTCGTTCGGGGACCGTGCCGCGTTGCTCGGCGAGGTCTACAACCATTGCGTCGACATCGCGCGCGCCGCAACGCTCGCCGCGGCCGCGGAGGTGCTTGAGGACACCGAGCTCACCGACGGTCCGATACCGGACGACATGGTGCCCGCGCTAGCCGAACAGGCCCTGCGGGGATTCATCACCAGCCTCACCGAGGACACGCGCCGCGCGCGCATCATCATGATCGAAGTCGTCGGCGTCAGCCCCGAACTCGAGATGCTGCGACTGCGGGCGATTCACGGGTGGGCCGACCTCATCCTCGGTTTCGCCGCTCGAGGCCACGAACCGACTGCCGACCAGCGGCTCGCCGCGATCGGTCTCGTCGGCGCACTGACTCAACTCCTCGTCGACTGGCAGACCGCCCTGGACGCCCCCATCGAAGCCGGTTACGACCTGGAATTGTTCGCCATCGATGCGATCCACCGCGTGGTCACCGCGACATTCGTGGCCACGTACCAGCAGCTTTTTCACGCCGACTAGCGTCGAGAAGACACCGCACTCCGGATACCTGCCACCGCCGCATCGAGGTCGGGAACGACGAACAACCACTCGGACCCGTCGCCGAGGGTCAGACACAGCCGTTCGCGTTTCCCGCCGCTGAAGAGTTTTCCCGTACCGGGAGCCGTCCCGACGCCGACGACGAACTTGAACGCGACCGAGAACCGGGCCCCCTGCGCGCGTCGGCCCTTGGGCTCGAACACGACGTGCGTCTTGGTCACTTGCAACTCGCCCGGCACAGCGACACGGTCCATCGACCGTGCCGCCGTCCACCTCGCCAACGGCTGGTCGTCGTCCATGGACACGAGGATAGGACACCCACCGATGATCGCCCGAAACGTGCCGGTCGGACGACCGGGCCTGCCCATCCCCAGCGTCGCCCACTGGGTTGTGCGTGACAGGTGCAGGTTATCCACAAGATCTGGTCGAATGATCCACAATTTGCCGACTTTATCCACAAGTACGCAGAAACAGACATTTTCGGCGGTATGCGGGCCTAGATTCATCGACATGCAACGGGGGATCACAGACACCCGAAGCGACGACCAGTTGCTCCGGGATCACACCAACGGGGACCGCACCGCCTTTGAAGTTCTCTTCAAACGGCACGAGAACAAGCTGTGGGCAGTCGCTCTGCGCACCACCGGCGACTACGACGACGCAGCCGATTCACTCCAGGACGCACTCGAATCAGTCAACAAGACCGCGGGCCGGTTCCGGTTCGACTGCACGGTCTCGAGTTGGCTCTACCGGGTCGTCTTGAACGCGTCTCTCGATCGCCTCCGACGGAACAAGTCGCATGCGAGCACACCGCTCATAGAGGAGGACGAGTCGCTGGCCGATCCGCTCGACCACACCGGCGACATCGACCTGTCGCTCTCCATCGGCCGCGCGCTCGACGTCCTCCCACCCGAGCAACGGGCGGTGATCATCCTGCTGCACATCCACGACCTTTCCGTCGCCGAGGCCTCCGAAACGCTCGGCATTCCTCCCGGAACGGTCAAGAGCCGAGCCAACCGCGGACGGGCGAAGCTCGCGCTCGTCCTCGGCCACCTGAGAACCGAGAGCTGACGCGGCCCGCTTCGACATCCGCCACGCCCGAGCTGGCACAAGGGAACCGAAACGGGTTCCGCTGCGTCTAAATCAGTGATGGAATCTAATCACCAACGACGCGGAGGCGGACACAGTCTGATGGAGCACAACGGGGCGGACAGTCACGACGGACGGTATCCCGGCCCGCCGGTGCCAACCGACGTTCTCATCAGCTTCCATGCCGGACACCTCGATCCAGCCTTCGCGGACCATGTACGAGAGGTGACCGCAGACGATCCCGGCGCTCAACGCATCCTCGCCGCCCTCGATGCGACGAACGCCGATCTCGTCTCGCTGCGCGACGAAGAGGTCCCGATCCCGCCGGACGTGAGGGCGCGGATGCTCGACACCATCGGCCGATTCCACACCGACTGAACCCGCTCAGTGATCTGCCGGCTGTCGTCAGATCTGTGACCGCCTCCACCTCCGGCGGCCTGCGGGAACATCAGCCCATATCCTTGTGTTGAATGACAAAGCCCGCATGCAACGGCGGGCCCACTTGCTACACGGAGGATTAATGAGCGTCGGATTGACGAGCGACACCGAGAACCCGATCCACGAACTGATCATCGTGGGATCCGGCCCCGCAGGCTACACCGCCGCGGTGTATGCGGCCCGCGCCGAGCTGTCGCCCGTCGTCTTCGAAGGAATCTCCTTCGGCGGCGCGCTGATGACCACGACCGAGGTGGAGAACTTCCCCGGCTTCCAGAAGGGCATCCAGGGTCCCGAACTGATGGACGAGATGCGCGAGCAGGCGATCCGGTTCGGTGCTGACCTTCGTATTGAAGAAGTCGATGCGATGCGCCTGGAAGGCGACATCAAGGAGGTCGAGGTCGGCGGCGAGGTCTATCGAGCCCGCGCCGTCATCCTCGCGATGGGCGCCGCCGCCCGCTACCTCGGTGTCCCGGGGGAGCAGGAACTCCTCGGTCGCGGCGTCTCCTCGTGCGCGACATGCGACGGGTTCTTCTTCAAGGAGCAGGACATCGTCGTCGTCGGCGGCGGTGACTCGGCGATGGAGGAGGCCACCTTCCTCACCAAGTTCGCCCGCAAAGTGAGCCTCGTCCACCGACGCGACGAGTTCCGCTCCTCGAGGATCATGCTCGAACGAGCCCGCGCCAACGAGAAGATCGAGTTCGTCACGAACGCAGCCGTCTCCGCCGTCAAGGGCGACAACGCGGTTACCGAGCTCGAACTCACCGATACGGTCACCGGCGAGACCCGCACCCTGGAAGCGACCGGCATGTTCGTCGCCATCGGGCACGACCCCCGCAGCGAACTCGTGCGCGGCCAGGTCGATCTCGACGAAGACGGCTATGTGAAGGTCGACGGTCGTTCCACCTACACCAACGTCCCCGGCGTGTTCGCGTGCGGCGACCTCGTCGACCACACCTACCGCCAGGCGGTCACCGCGGCGGGCAGCGGTTGCTCGGCAGCGATCGACGCCGAGCGCTGGCTCGCCGATCACGCGGGCTGACGTCCATCCCCGAAACCCCAGATTCCCGAACCCCGGCTCTCGAACCCCAGGCTCTCAAATAAGGAGTAACAACATGGCAGGCAACACCGTCGACGTCACCGACGACACGTTCAAGGCGGACGTCCTCGAATCCGACAAACCCGTGCTGGTCGATTTCTGGGCCACCTGGTGCGGCCCGTGCAAGATGGTCGCCCCGGTTCTCGACGAGATCGCTCGCGACAACGGTGAGAAGCTGACTGTGGCCAAGGTCGACGTCGATGCGAACCCCGCGATCGCCCGCGACTTCCAGATCATGTCGATCCCGACGATGATCCTGTTCGAGAACGGCAAACCCACCAAGACGATCCAGGGTGCGAAGCCGAAGGCCGCCATCCTGCGGGAGCTCGCGCCCGTCCTCGAATGACGGCGGTCCAGGCACCGCCGTCGATCGGCAATACGGTTGGTCTCGATCCGACCCTTTCGTTTGTCGGCATCGACACGGACCTGAGAGAATAGAGCGGTGCAGTGACGGCCGCCGGCCACCCGGCCGGCGGCCGTCACCCTTATGCGAGAAAGTGGGGTCTCCATGCCGGTATTGCGACTCGGCGATCACGGCTCGGCAGTCGCCGAGATTCGGGCCATCCTTGTTACGCGAGGACTGCTGCCTCCGGCGCCGACCGCCACACCCGGTGACGAGCGGAGCCCGTGGTCCCCGCCCGAAGCGGTGTTCGATGCCGCGTGCGATCGCGCAGTCCGCGCGTTTCAACAAGAACGCGGCCTGATCGTCGACGGCGCGGTCGGGAGCGCGACGTACGCCGCGCTCCGCGAAGCGTCGTATCAACTCGGCAGCCGCGTCCTCCTGTACCGCCTGTCCGCACCCATGACGGGCGACGACGTCGCCACCCTGCAGTCACGCCTGCAGAACCTCGGCTATTACCACGGACTCGTCGATGGACAGTTCGGCGAAGTCACGCACAACTCCGTCGGCCGCTACCAGACCGAGTACGGGTTGAGCTCGGACGGCATCTGCGGGCCCGAGACGATCCGTTCCCTCAACCGCCTCGGCACCCGTATCACCGGCGGATCGCCGCACGCCATCCGCGAAGAGGAGCAGGTGCGGCGCTCCGGCCCCCAGCTGTCCGGCAAGCGCATCCTCATCGACCCCGGTTCCGACTCCGAAGCCGACGCCGGAGCACTGTGGGATCTGGCGTCGCGTCTGGAGGGACGCATGTCGGCGGCCGGTATGGAGACGTTCCTGTCGCACGACGGTAAGTCGTCGCCGGAGGACGACGAGCGCGCCCGTGTCGCGAATCTCGCTGACGTCGATCTGATGATCTCGCTGCGCGCGGGTAGCTATCGGAACGAGCTCGCCAATGGTGTCGCAACGTTCTACTTCGGCAACACTCACGGCTCGTTCTCGACCATCGGCCGCAATCTCGCGAGCTTCATCCAGCGTGAGCTGGTCGCCCGCACAGGCTTCCTCGACTGCCGCACGCACGAGCGCACGTGGAACATTCTGCGCACCACTCGGATGCCCGTCGTCGTCATCGAGACCGGATACATCACGAATCCCCACGACGCTGCGATGCTCGCCGATCCCGGCCAGCGCGACACGATCGCCGAAGCCATCCTCGTCGCCGTCAAGCGTCTCTACCTTCTCGGTGAGAACGACCGTCCGACGGGTACGTACACGTTCGCTGATCTTCTGGCCGCGGAACGCATCACTCCGTAAATCACATCGATGTTGTTTCCCGTGAAACAACGACGGTGGGACGAGGCGATGCGACGACCGTCATTTCAGCCGACGGGCGTTGGCGCGCCGGACAGATCGGCAGCCGCCTCGACTACCAGCTTCTCGAGCGCCCGCTCCACTGCGGACTTCCATCCGAGTCCCTCATCGAGTTCCAGACGAAGCCTGGGCAGATAGAGATCGGCCGCGACTGTCTCGAAGCCGCAGTCGATGAGAAGCTGCGTCGGCATGAGGCAGTCTAGGCACGCATCCGTGTCAAAGCCGTTGCCGAGCATCAAGCCGACCAGATCGCGCTCGAGTGGTTCACGTGAACCGGTGAATCCGAAAGCTTCGATGGCGCGGACACCTCGCCGCACGACGTCGGTGACAACGGCGTCGATGAGCGTCACCGAGGTCTCTTCGAAGCCGGGTTCCGCCGACACAGTCGACAGCAGGACCGCATCCGAGCCAACCGGAGCCGTCGGGAAACGTCGGGCTCGCGGGACTCGCCCCGGGGGAGCGTAGAGGGCGCTGCCCACGACCCGGCCGGTCGTGGACTCGACGGCGACCTGTCCGCACGTGCCCCATTCGAGGAGCAGTCCGGAGATCCAGGCCTCCTTGTCGAATTCGCTTTCGTGGTCGACCGCCGACTTCCGCTCAACCATCCCCGACTCGAAACTGTTCGGGTCGTCGCGATCCATCTCCCAGAAGACACAGCGCCGAGTATGCGACGGCAGAGTCTGAAACATCTCGAGTTCCAGAGGTACTACCGTCACCGTCATCGTTGCTCCCGTATCACGCCGAACTACTCATGAAGCCTGCATGTCACTGTGACGTTTCATGGGTGCAGGCGTATATCACTAATGGTAAATGGGAATAATCGGACTAAGTCGCGTTGTCCGTCTGCTCCGCGATCATCGTGACGATTCGCTCCAGATCGTCCACCGAACCGAATTCTATGACGACCTTTCCCTTCCGCTTGCTCAGACTGACGGTCACTTTCGTGTCCAGCCGATCCGAAAGCCTGTCTGCGACGTCCTGCAACCCCGGCATCTGCATCTGTTGCCGCTTGCGTTGGGGAGCCACCGGAGAGTCATCGTCGCCGCGATTAGCGAGCGTCACGGCCTCCTCGGTCGCGCGTACGGACAGCCCTTCGGCCACGATTCGAGCCGCCAACTGCTCCTGCGCCTCGCTGCCTGTCTCCAAGGACAGAAGCGCACGCGCGTGCCCAGCCGACAACACGCCCGCCGCGACGCGACGCTGGACCGGGATCGGCAGACGCAGCAATCGGATCATGTTGGAGATGACCGGACGTGAGCGACCCAGTCGATTCGCGAGCTCTTCGTGTGTCACGTCGAACTCCTCGAGCAACTGCTGATACGCGGCCGCCTCTTCGAGGGGATTCAACTGTGCGCGATGGATGTTCTCCAAGAGCGCATCGCGGAGCATCTCACCGTCGGGCGTCTCGCGGACGATCGCCGGAAGCACCTCGACACCGACATTGGTGCCAGCACGCCAGCGGCGCTCGCCCATGATGAGTTGATAGCGGACCCCGTCAGCAGTGGGGGAGGGGAGCTCCCGGACGACGATCGGCTGCATCAGGCCGAACTCACGGATGGAATGCTCGAGCTCCGCCAGCGCGTCCTCGTCGAACACGGTGCGCGGCTGGCTTGGGTTCGGCTCAATCTGCGACGGCGGGATCTCGCGATAGACGGCACCAATGGCGTCCGGCGTGCCGCCTTCGCTCGACCCGCGGGTCGACTCACGACGGGGATCGGTTGATTCACGTGAAACATCGGTCTCGACTCCGCCGGAGTCGCTCAACGAACCCCGAGAGGAACCGCCACCGATGACGACGTCGGCCGCGGCTGAGCCCATGCGGCGTGTGTTAGCGCCGGGATCCTCCTCGGTCGGACCGGTCGGGATGAGGGCGGCCAGACCTCTTCCGAGACCGCCCCGCCGTTGCGCGTCGCGCTGTTGTGCCATTACGCCAGACCACCTTCCACTGCCGCGCGCTGCGCCAGTTCCCGCGACGCGTCGAGATAGCTCATGGATCCACGTGAACCCGGGTCGTACTCGATGATCGACATACCGTAACCAGGAGCCTCGGAGACCTTCACGCTGCGAGGAATGATCGTCGACAACACGGTGTCACCGAAGTGGTTCCGAACCTCAGAAGCGACCTGATCCGCAAGCTTGGTCCGACCGTCGTACATCGTCAGGAGGACCGTCGACACGTGCAGCTCCTTGTTCAGATGTGCCTGCACAAGTTCGATGTTGCGGAGTAGCTGTCCGACACCCTCCAATGCGTAGTACTCGCACTGGATCGGAATGAGGACCTCTTTCGCAGCGACCATCGCGTTGACGGTCAGCAGCCCAAGAGACGGCGGGCAGTCGATCAGCACGTAGTCGATTCCGAGCTCGGCGAGCACGCTCTCGTCGAGGGATCTACGCAGACGACTCTCCCGGGCCACCATCGAGACCAGCTCGATCTCCGCTCCCGCGAGGTCCAGAGTCGACGGCACGCAGAAGAGCCTGTCGCTAGCGGGAGACTGCTGGATCGCATCGCGCAGCGACACATCGTCCAAGAGCATCTCGTACACCGACGCTATCCCCGGCCGGCGGTGATCGATCCCCAGCGCGGTACTGGCGTTGCCCTGAGGATCGAGGTCGACGACGAGTACGCCGAGGCCGTGGATCGCCAGCCCGGCCGCAAGATTCACTGCGGATGTGGTCTTGCCGACCCCGCCCTTCTGATTCGCTACCGTCATGATTCTCGGCCGCGCCGGACGGGGGAGTGTGCCAGAGCCCCCCGGAGTCAGGACCTGGCTTGCTCGTTCAGCCGCAGCCGCGATCGGCGTGTCCGCGTAGTGCCCTGCATGCGTATCGGTCGGTGTTTCACGTGAAACTACTGATTCGTCTTCGGGCACCCCGGAGCTCCTTACGTCGTTCCGTCTATTGTGCGCTCTACGTCGAAAGGACACCAATCCTCTAACGTCCTCGCTTGGCTCGACGTGCGGCTCGGCGGGCCGCGGCCGCATCCTTGTCTGTCCCGACCCTCGACCCGACGAGGAGAGTTGTCGGCTCGTCGAGTACATCGACACCGCACTGTGTCACGGCCAGATCGACGATGCCCACCTTCCGTACCGCAGAGCGATCGCGCTCGATCTCTTCGATGACCGAACGGCCCTTGAGAGCGATGAGTCGTCCACCCACCCGGATCAGGGGAGCGGACCATCCCGCGAGCCGATCGAGTGGCGCGACGGCCCGTGACGTCACGACGTCGGCCGTGCCGACTGCCGCCAGCACGGCCTTCTCCTCGGCTCGGCCTCGCGTCACCGTGACGTTTGTCAGCCCGAGCTCAGATACCACCTCATCTAGGAAGGTGGTTCGCCTCAGGAGCGGTTCGATCAACGTAATCGACAGGTTCGGCTTCGCTATCGCCAGGGGGATGCCCGGCAAGCCAGCCCCACTGCCGATGTCGAACACCGTCGCTCCATCGTCAATCACTTCGCCGAGCACAGCGCAGTTGAGAATGTGCCTCGTCCATAGACGCGGGACCTCACTCGGTCCGATGAGACCGCGCAGCACCCCCTGCTCGGTGAGTAGGCGAGCGTACGCGTTCGCCTGATCGAGTCGGTCGCCAAAGACCGCAGCTGCGACCTCGGGAGTCGGTTCACACTCGGCTGTGGGTTGGTCGTCTATCATCTGTCCTCATTCGTCAATGGGTTTCACGTGAAACGCCGGCCGATCGACGCCCGCTTCCGGTTCCACGTGAAACACCTTGAATCACATAGATGTAATTCTCCCCCTTCAGACAAGAGAAGTGCCCGCCCCCAGGCCGGGGCGTGTCTGGGCAGGGGGGGGGGGTCCTCACTCCCTTCCACCCCCACTGTTCTCCGCCCCCCCCTACCCACACCACCCGCCCCGCCCCCGGGCCCGGCACTTCTCTGGACAGGGGAGGGGAGACCTCACTCCTTGATAACGACCACGCGACGCTTGGGCTCGGCGCCTTCGCTCTCGCTGTACACGCCATCGACGGCGGCGACAGCGTCGTGCACGATCTTGCGCTCGAACGGCGTCATCGGGTCGAGCGACTCACGTTCCCCGCTGTCGCGCACGCGCTCGGACACCTCGGTGCCGAGTCGGGCGAGACGATCGCGTCGGTCTGCGCGCCACCGACTGACGTCGAGCATCAACCTGCTGCGATCGCCGGTAGCCTGCTGGACGGCGAGACGAGTGAGTTCTTGGAGCGCGTCGAGCACCTCACCGTCGCGGCCGACGAGCTTCGACAGATCCTTGCCTCCGTCGATACTGACGATCGCACGATCGCCGTCGACGTCCAGATCGATGTCACCGTCGAAGTCGAGAACATCGAGCAACTGCTCAAGGTAGTCGCCGGCGATCTCGCCCTCTTCGACCAGACTGTCTTCCTCGCTCAATGCCTCCTGAGCATCCTCGGCAATCGGCTCGTCGGATTCGACGGCGGCCTGCACAGCGTCACCTGTCATGATTTGTACCTCTGTATCTTCTGCGGAAAAGTTCGTAGCGTCGCGAGAACGGCGTCAGCGCTTGCGGCCTTGCCTGTTCTTCTTGTTCCGTTTGTTGCCGGACTGCTTGGCGCCGCCAGGCTTGTTCGGTCGCTGTCCGGGCGACGGCTTCTTCCCCGGACCGGGCTGCTGCTTGGCCTTCTCGCCGGAAGCCTTCTGGGGGGTCGACGTCCCGTCGCCCTTCTTCAGCGAGGTCTTCGGCGCCTCGTCGGAACTGTCCTCGTCGACGTCGGTCGCGGCATCGGCTACTGCGGTCGCACCGCGCTTAGGGCTGCTCGGTTTGGCTCCCGGCTTCGGAGCATTGGCCCTGAGCCGTTCCTCCTTAGCGGCCTTGGCTTCTTCCTCTTCCTTGGCGATACGACCGAAGACGAGGTGCTGCTGACCGTAGGTCCAGAGGTTATTGCTCACCCAGTAGAGCAGAATCGCGACAGGGAAGAACGGTCCGGTCACGAGGATGCCGAGCGGGAACACGTACAACGCGAGCTTGTTCATGATGCGGGTCTGCGGGTTGTCCGATGCGGCCGCCGTCTGACGTCCCACCGAAGCGCGCGAGTTCATGTGCGTCGCGATGGAAGCCACGATCATCAGCGGCACGACGACCACGGCGATCTGCCACCGCGTGAAGTCCACCGGCTGGCCATGCTCGACGAACGCCTGGAACTGGTCGACAGGCTCGGTGATGAAGGACGACAGCGGGACGCCGAAGATGCGGGCGTCGAGGAAGTTCTGAACCTGGTCCGCGCTGAACGCATAGTTGCCGATGGACCGCGTCTGCTCTGCGGTCATCGCCTCGCTGGTACCGCCGATCGGCATGGCGGTGCCGGTGCCCATTCGGTTGAACGAACGCAGCACGTGGAACAGACCGATGAACACCGGGATCTGCATGAACATCGGCAGGCAACCGAGAAGCGGGTTGAACCCGTGCTCCTTCTGGAGCTTCTGCATCTCCTCGGTCATCTTGACCCGGTCGTTGGCGTACTTCTTACGGATCGCCTGCATCTGCGGGTTGATTTCCTGCATCTGCTTCGTCGTGCGGATCTGCTTGACGAACGGCTTGTACAGGATCGCGCGCAGCGTGAAGACGAGGAACACCACGGACAGTGCCCAGGCGACGCCCGAACCACCCGGCGAGTCCGGCATGATCTTGTCGAACAGCCAGTGCCAGACCCACATGATCCAGGACACCGGGTAGTAGATGAAGTTGAGCACGGCTCACTGACCCCTATCTGAAGTTGGCGCGCGAGCGCCGCTTTCTAAAGTCTGCTGCTTGCCGACCATCGCGGCGAGCCATTGTCGCGGACCGTTCTCGGGCACCGGGTCGTATCCGGGGCGATGCCAGGGTCCGCACTTGAGAAGTCTGAACACCGAGAGCACCGAACCCCAGAGGAATCCGTGCCTACCCAGTGCTTCGACCGCATATCCGCTGCAGGTCGGTTCGAACCGGCACGTCGGCATCCGGGTCGGGGAGATCCACGTCCGATACAGCTCGATCAGGAACACAAGGGCCTGACGCGGCCACATGTGCATTCGGTGGGCGAGACTCATCGCGCCCCCGCGAACGCCGCCTGCGCCTTCCGGTGCGCGAAGCCGGCCCTCAACTGGTCGGCGAGCTCATCGGTGGAAAGCTCGGCGATGGACGGGTACGCACGCAGTACGACGAAAGTCTCGGCGACCGGCAGTTCGCCGCGCACCTGGGCGAACGCATGACGAAGACGCCGTGCGACCCGGTGTCGGGTGACGGCGTCGCCGACCTTTTTCGAGACGATGAGGCCGAGCCAGGGGCCACCGATGGTCGCGACATCCGCACGCAGACCGGTCGGATCCGGCCATGTCGCAGACACGGGCGCCAGGTGGATCACCAGATCACGTGCCGAAACCCGCACACCTTTGGCAAGTGTGCGGGTGAAATCGGATCTCCGCGAGATCCGCCTGGAGGCGGCGGTCACCGATCGCTGCGATCGGATACGCGCCGACTCAGGCGGTCAGCTTGGCGCGGCCCTTGGAACGGCGACCGTTCACAATTGCGCGGCCAGCGCGAGTACGCATGCGCAGACGGAAGCCGTGCACGCGGGCGCGACGACGGTTGTTCGGCTGGAAAGTACGCTTCCCCTTAGCCACTGGGTGCTCCTTGAGTCGATACAGCAGGTGGTCTCTTGCCCGACGCTGGGTACCGGTCTCATCTCATGACTAGATGACCTGCACACGTGCTTGGGCGACCTGTCGAGACTACTGGACTGCTGCTGCCCGATCAAACCCGCTCCGACCTGCCTGGATCACAGGGCAGCGAATTACATGCCTGAGATTTGTTCACAGCTTTCTCCACAGATGTGGATAACTGTGTGGACAACTCGCGCTGGCGTGGCATTTCGTGGCAACCTCTAGGACGCACGTCTGTGGATTTACTGTTGAAGGGGGCCCGGCATGGCGAGCGATCGCGAGTCGTTCAACGACGTCTGGAAGCAGGTCGTCATTGAACTCACCGGCGAATCCGCCACGCCGAGTGGGCAACCACTCTCGCGGCAGCAGAAGGCATGGCTCTCGCTCGTCCAACCGTTGACCCTGATCGAGGGTTTCGCGCTCCTGGCGGTGCCTACTCCGCTGGTCCAGGAACAGATCGAGCGCAATCTCCGAGAAGTGATCCGGACCGCGCTCAGCACCCATCTCGGTCAGACCGTCGACATCGCGGTCCGCGTCGCCGAACCGGAGGAGATCGCGTCGACGCCTGCCGAGCCGGCTCCGGTTCGCACGCCTGCGGCCGCGGCCGCAGCGGTCGACACGCTCGATCACCGTGCCGATCCAGCGCCGAACGAGTTCTCCGCGTTGAACTACTCTGACGCGCCGCAGGGCCCGCAACCCGGGCCGCGTGAGTGGACTTCGTACTTCGCGGACCGCGATGTCGCGACGCCCGCCGAGAGCAGCACGACGTCGCTGCACCCGCGGTACACGTTCGACTCGTTCGTGATCGGCGCATCGAACCGGTTCGCGCACGCGTCGGCGGTCGCCGTCGCCGAGAACCCGGCGCGCGCCTACAACCCGCTGTTCATCTGGGGCGAATCCGGCCTGGGCAAGACTCACCTCCTGCACGCGGCGGGCCACTACGCGCAACGCCTCTACCCGGGGATGCGCGTCAAGTACGTCTCGACCGAGGAATTCACGAACGACTTCATCAACTCCCTGCGTGACGACCGGCGCGTCGCGTTCAAACGCAGGTACCGCGACATCGACATGCTGCTGATCGACGACATCCAGTTCTTGGAGGGCAAGGAAGGCATCCAGGAGGAGTTCTTCCACACGTTCAACACGCTGCACAACGCGAACAAGCAGATCGTCGTGTCCTCCGACCGTCCGCCGAAGCAGCTGGCCACCCTCGAGGACCGTTTGCGGACCCGGTTCGAGTGGGGACTCATCACCGACGTGCAGCCGCCCGACCTCGAGACACGTATCGCGATCCTTCGTAAGAAGGCGCAGATGGACAAGCTGGCGGCCCCGGACGACGTCCTGGAGCTCATCGCATCCAAGATCGAACGCAACATCCGCGAGCTCGAAGGCGCGCTGATCCGCGTGACGGCGTTCGCATCCCTGCAGAACGCCGAGCTCGACCGGTCACTCGCCGAGGTCGTTCTCAAGGCACTGATCCCAGACGACCGGGCGATCGAGATCAGCGCCGCGAGCATCCTGGCCATCACCGCCGAGTACTTCGACATCTCCATCGAAGATCTGCGCGGACCAAGCAAGATGCGTCCGGTGACGCAGGCCCGTCAGATCTCCATGTACCTGTGCCGCGAACTCACCGACCTGTCGCTCCCGAAGATCGGTGAAGCGTTCGACCGCGACCACACGACGGTCATGTACGCGGTGAAGAAGATCAACAAGGAGATGCCGGAGCGGCGCAAGGTCTACGACCACGTGCAGGAACTGACCGCACGCATCAAGCAGCGGGCCAACCGCTGATGTCCCGGGCACTCGGTCGTCTCGGCGACGAACGGTTCACGCGACACGAAGGTCGAATTCGTCGTGTCGTCACCGGCGTGTCGCAATGACAAAACCCCAGGTCCGTGTTTACGCCGCCCTGTGGACAACTTGGTGACGACTCGCCGCGAAGCTGTGCACAGGGGTTGTGCACATTGTGGATAACTATCTTGGTCCACAACCGCACCGAGTTATCCACAGGCTCGGTTCCATGTCGGTCCCCAGCGATGCCGGTCATGTGACCTGCTGGAAGGTGAGTTATCCACAGATTCCACAGGCCCTACTTCTAGTAAGAATTTCTCTAAGAAGTACTTCTTTTAAAAGTAGTTGTGTGCATACACAGCCGAACGACGTCCCGCCGGTCCGTCGAATCACAGCCGCTGTTGCGATACACCACGGTGCTCGCTCTAGAGTGGAACCCGGTGACACGGTCGTGTCGCCGGAGTCGAGCGCGTCACCGCGCACGGCCGTCAACCAGCAGAAGGGCAATCACCGCAGATGAAGTTCCGTGTCGTGCGTGACGAGTTCGCCGATGCCGTCGCATGGGTTGCCAGGAGCCTGCCGTCGCGTCCGCCGGTCCCGGTCCTCGGTTGCGTCGTCCTGACCGCAGGCGACGACGGCCTGAGAGTCTCAGGATTCGACTACGAGGTGTCGGCTACCCAGACCATCTCGGCCGAGGTGTCCGATGACGGCACCGCATTGGTCTCCGGCCGACTGCTCGCAGACATCACCAAGGCGCTTCCGAGCAAGCCGGTCGATGTGACCATCGACGGCAGTCGCGTCGCTATCGCCTGCGGCAGCGCGCGCTTCTCGCTGCCGACGATGCCCGCCGAGGACTACCCGGATCTGCCCGACGTTCCTCAGACGACCGGCACCGTCCCCGCCGATCTCTTCGCCCAGGCCGTGTCACAGGTCGCCGTCGCCGCAGGTCGCGACGACACCCTGCCGATGTTGACCGGCGTCCGCGTGGAGATCGACGGCGACAAAGTGGTCCTCGCCGCCACCGATCGCTTCCGTCTCGCGGTCCGTGAACTCCAGTGGAGTCCCTCTGAGGCCGGTACCGCAGGCTCTGCGCTCGTCCCAGCCAAGACACTCTCCGAAGCAGCCAAATCGGCCGGCTCGGACGGCACCGGCACTGTCGATCTCGCTTTCGGTTCGGCGCACGCCATCGGGTCCGACGGCATTCTCGGCATCACGAACAACGCGAAGAAGACCACGACGCGTCTGCTCGATGCGGAGTTTCCGAAGTTCCGCCAACTGTTCCCTGCCGGACACACATCGGTCGCCTCCGTCGACAGCGCTCCGCTCATCGAAGCCATCAAGCGTGTCTCACTTGTCGCCGAACGCGGTGCGCAGGTCCGCCTGGACTTCACTCGCGACTCGGTGATGCTCACCGCGGGCGGCGACGAAGCGGGCAAGGCGGAGGAAGAACTGCCGGTCGCGTTCTACGGTGAGCCGATCATCATCGCGTTCAACCCGACGTATCTGCTCGACGGCCTGGCCGCGATCGGTTCGGAGACAGTCGAGTTCGGTTTCACGAACCCGGAGCCGGACGGCAGCGGCCAGCAGCGTGCCGCGATCCGTCCCGCCGTCCTGCGGCCCGCTTCCGGCAACGATCCGGTGACCGACGAGTCCGGCTTGTACGCCGCTCCCGACAGCGAGTTCAGCTACCTGCTGATGCCTGTGCGTCTGCCGGGCTGATCCGCGCCCCAGACGTGTTCGTTCGAGATCTGACGCTGCGCGACTACCGCTCATGGCCGAGCGCCGAGTTCACGTTGGCTCCGGAGACCACGATCTTCGTGGGGCGGAACGGATTCGGTAAGACGAATCTCCTCGAATCGCTGTTCTACGTTGCGACGCTGCGGTCGCACCGAGTGTCCAGTGACGCACCGTTGGTGCGGTCGGGAGCCGATGTCGCGAAAGTGTCGGCGACCGTCGAGAATGACGGGCGCGAGCTGACCGTCGACTTGGCGATCGCGGCGTCCGGCTCGAACAAGGCGGCTATCAATACGCGGCCGGTGCGTCGTACCCGCGAAGTCCTCGGCATTCTGCGGACGGTGCTGTTCGCCCCCGAAGACCTCGCGCTGGTGCGCGGGGACCCGAGCGAACGTCGACGTTTCGTCGATGAGCTCGTCGCCCAGATCCGGCCGATGGCCGCTGGTGCGAAAGCCGACTACGACCGGGTTCTCCGCCAGCGGTCCGCGCTGCTCAAGACAGCGGGCGCAGCGATGCGCCGTGGTGAGACCGATTCGGTCATCAGCACCCTCGACGTGTGGGATTCCCAGCTCGCCGAGTTCGGGGCCCAGGTCACGGCGTCGCGAATCGCGATCGTCCGACACCTGGCGCCGCTCGTCACTGCGGCGTACGGGTCGATAGCCCCGCACTCGCGGCCCGCGACGATCGCCTACCGGTCCGCCGCAGGTGCCGACGTCGATGCGTCACCCGGCGGCGATGACGCGGTCGACGAGATCCGGGACATACTGGCGGCACGGCTCGTCGAACTGCGCGACAAGGAGATCGAACGCGGCGTCAGCCTCGTCGGACCGCACCGTGACGACCTCGAGCTGGTCCTCGGCGACGAACCCGCGAAGGGTTTCGCGAGCCACGGCGAATCCTGGTCGTTCGCGCTTGCCCTGCGGCTCGCCAGCGTCGACCTGCTCCGCGCGGACGGAGTGGACCCCGTGATCATGCTCGACGACGTCTTCGCCGAACTCGACGTCCGACGCCGCGAGAAACTCGCCGAGTTCACCGAGGGCTCCGAACAACTCCTGGTGACCGCCGCCGTCGCCGACGACATCCCCACGCGCGTCAGCGGACGCCGGATCTCCATCGGCGTATCCGACGACGGTCCGCGCAGTTCGCTGGTCGTGGGGGATGAGAAGATTTCGCCTCCGCTCGAGCAGGAGGGGGAGGCGCATGAGTGACCAGACACCACCGGATCCGCTCGGCGGACGCAGCGGATACGAGATGGCGCGTAAGGCGCTCGAAGACGCGCGTGCCGAAGCCCGCGCGGCCGGGAAGTCGGTCGGTATGGGCCGCTCTGCGCCCATCCGGTCCCGGCGCCGCGGCGGAGACCGCTCGCGCAGGTCATGGTCGGGTGCGGGACCCGATCCGCGCGATCCTCAGCCGTTGGGCAAGTTGACCGGCCGGTTGGCGAAGGATCACGGCTGGGAGTCGAAGATCTCTGAGGGCACGCTGTTCGCTCTCTGGCCGTCGATCGTCGGTGAGGACATCGCGGCGCACGCCGAACCGGAGAAGCTCAACGAGAGCGTGCTGCATGTGCGCGCCGAGTCGACGGCGTGGGCGACGCAGCTGCGATACATGCAGAGTCAGATACTCAAGAAGATCGCCGCCTCCGTCGGACACAACGTGGTGACGAGTCTGCGCATCGTGGGGCCGCAGGCTCCGTCGTGGCGGAAGGGTCCGCGACACGTTTCCGGGCGCGGCCCGCGGGACACGTACGGGTAGTGGACGTGACCGGCAGTCGTATCGGCCGTCAGTTCGCGCGTGAGCGCGATTAATCCGGGGCGGATGCCAACCGAGTCGCAGCTATCCGAAAAAATCGCGCTGTGAGGACGACAGGCCGTGGCGAGCGGTCAGCTAATTCGCTTGAGGCAGTACACTGGAGGGTAACCTGCCCTCTAGATGAACAGGAGCGGACACTCCGTGGCCGACAGCAGTAGCAAAGAGCCGAAGAAGTCCAGTGAATACGGTGCCGACTCCATCTCCATCCTGGAGGGCCTGGAAGCCGTCCGCAAGCGTCCCGGCATGTACATCGGTTCCACCGGTGAACGCGGCCTGCACCACCTGATCTGGGAAGTCGTCGACAACTCGGTGGACGAGGCGATGGCGGGCTACGCGTCGCGTGTGGACGTCACCCTGCGCGCCGACGGCGGCGTCAACGTGGTCGACGACGGTCGAGGCATCCCGGTCGGCCTGCACGCGACCGGCGTCCCGACCGTCGAGGTCGTGATGACACAGCTGCACGCGGGCGGCAAGTTCGACTCCGACTCCTACGCCGTGTCCGGCGGTCTGCACGGTGTCGGTATCTCCGTCGTGAACGCGCTCTCGACGCGCGTCGACCTGGAGATCCAGAATGTCGGCTCGTACTGGAACCAGACGTACACATATGCCAAGCCGGGCCCGCTCGTCGAAGGCGCCAAGACCACCAAGACCGGTACCAGCGTCACGTTCTGGCCGGACGACGAGATCTTCGAGTCCACGAAGTTCGACGCCGAGACCGTCGCCCGTCGCCTGCAGGAGATGGCCTTCCTGAACAAGGGACTGACCATCACGCTCACCGACGAGCGGATCACCGACTCCGAAGCTGAAGCCGAAGTCGAGGCCGACGGAGACATCGACGGCGCCGAGGCGATCTCGGCGGCGACCGAGAACAAGGCCCAGAAGATTGCGAAGGTCAAGACTCGGACCTACCACTATCCGGACGGCATCGTCGACTACGTCAAGCATCTCAACGGTCGCGCCAAGTCGCCCATCCACCGGACGGTCATCGGCTTCACCGCGAAGGGCACCGGCCACGAGGTCGAGATCGCGATGCAGTGGAACGAGGGTTACTCCGAATCGGTCCACACGTTCGCGAACACCATCAACACGCACGAGGGCGGCACCCACGAGGAGGGCTTCCGTTCAGCGTTGACGAGCACGGTCAACCGGTACGCGTCCGAGAAGAAGCTCATCAAGGACAAGGATGGCAAGCTCGAGGGCACCGACATCCGGGAAGGTCTCGCTGCGGTCATCTCGGTGAAGGTCAGCGACCCGCAGTTCGAGGGTCAGACGAAGACCAAGCTCGGCAACACCGAGGTCCGCAGCTTTGTGCAGAAGGCGTGCAACGAGCATCTCGCGCACTGGCTCGAGGCCAACCCGGCCGAAGCGAAGACGATCATCCGCAAGGCGTCCGATTCGCAGCAGGCGCGTATGGCGGCCCGTCGTGCCAAGGACCTCGTCCGCCGCAAGACCGCGACCGACATCGGCGGACTGCCTGGCAAGCTCGCCGACTGCCGCAGCAAGGACCCGGAGAAGTGCGAGGTCTACATCGTGGAGGGCGACTCGGCAGGCGGTTCCGCCAAGTCCGGTCGCGACTCGATGTATCAGGCGATCCTGCCGCTGCGCGGCAAGATCATCAACGTCGAGAAGGCGCGCATCGACCGTGTCCTCAAGAACGCCGAGGTCCAGTCGATCATCACCGCGTTCGGCACCGGTATCCACGACGAGTTCGACATCTCGAAGCTCCGGTACCACAAGATCGTGCTGATGGCTGATGCCGACGTCGACGGCCAGCACATCGCGACACTGCTGTTGACCCTCCTGTTCCGCTTCATGCGCCCGCTCATCGAGCAGGGCCACGTCTTCCTCGCGCAGCCGCCGCTGTACAAGCTGAAATGGCAGAAGGGTTCCGCGCCCGATTTCGCGTACAGCGACCGGGAACGCGACGCGTTGCTGCAGGCGGGTCTCGACTCGGGCAAGAAGATCAACATGGCCGACGGCATTCAGCGCTACAAGGGTCTCGGCGAGATGAACGCCAGCGAGTTGTGGGAGACCACGATGGACCCGGACGTTCGAGTCCTCAAGCGCGTCACCCTCGACGATGCGGCAGCAGCGGACGAACTGTTCTCGATCCTGATGGGTGAGGACGTCGCGGCACGCCGCAGCTTCATCGCGCGCAACGCCAAGGACGTCCGTTTCCTCGACGTCTAAGACACTCCTGCCTGATTGACATCCACTTCGCTTCGCCGACTGAGCGGCCACTTCTCGCCGGTCGAGCGGAGTCGAGACCCAAGAAAGTGATCTGATGAGCGACGAATCCGATCTGTCACCGCTGAACGGCGACGGCGGCGGCGACCGTATCGACCCGGTCGACCTCGGCCAGGAGATGCAGAACTCTTATATCGACTACGCGATGAGCGTGATCGTCGGCCGTGCCCTCCCTGAGGTCCGTGACGGACTCAAGCCGGTGCACCGTCGTCTGCTGTACGCGTCGTTCGACGCGGGTTTCCGCCCGGAGCGCGGCTATGTGAAGTCGGCCCGCCCGGTGTCGGAGACGATGGGTAACTACCACCCGCACGGCGATAGCTCGATCTACGACGCGCTGGTCCGTCTCGCCCAGCCGTGGTCGATGCGTTACCCGTTGATCGACGGCCAGGGCAACTTCGGTTCTCGAGGCAACGATGGCGCGGCAGCCATGCGTTACACGGAGGCCCGTCTCACGCCGCTGGCGATGGAGATGCTCCGCGACATCACCGAGGAGACCGTCGACTTCATCCCGAACTACGACGGTAAGACGCAGGAGCCGACGGTCCTTCCGTCGCGTGTCCCGAACCTGCTGATCAACGGCTCCGGCGGTATCGCGGTGGGTATGGCCACCAATATTCCGCCGCACAATCTGCGCGAGGTCGCCGACGCCGTCTTCTGGGCGTTGGCGAACCCGGAGGCCGACGACGAGACGACGCTCGCCGCCTGCATGGACGCGGTGAAGGGGCCGGACTTCCCGACGGCCAGCCTGATCGTCGGCACCCAGGGCATCAAGGACGCCTACATGACGGGCCGCGGCAGTATCCGTATGCGCAGCGTCGTCGACATCGAGGAGAACAAGGGGACCACGACGCTCGTGGTGACCGAGCTCCCGTTCCAGGTGAATCCGGACAACCTGATCAGCTCGATCGCCGAGCAGGTCAACGACGGCAAGCTCAAGGGCATCAGCAAGATCGACGACGAGTCGTCCGACCGTGCGGGTCTGCGCATCGTCGTAACGTTGCGCCGCGACGCCGTCGCGAAGGTCGTGCTGAACAACCTGTACAAGCACAGCCAGCTGCAGACGAACTTCGGTGTCAACATGTTGTCGATCGTCGACGGCGTGCCCCGCACCCTCCGCTTGGATCAGATGATCCGTTTCTACGTCGCGCACCAGATCGACGTCATCGTGCGACGGACCAGGTACCGGCTGCGCAAGGCCGAGGAGCGCGCGCACATCCTGCGCGGCTTGGTCAAGGCGCTCGACGCGCTCGACGACGTCATCGCCTTGATCCGCGCATCGGCGAACACTGATGCCGCGCGCACCGGGCTGATGGACATGCTCGACATCGACGAGTTGCAGGCCGACGCGATCCTGGCGATGCAGTTGCGTCGTCTGTCGGCTCTGGAACGTCAGAAGATCGTTGACGAGTTGGCGGAGATCGAGCGTGAGATCGCCGATCTGAAGGACATCTTGGAGCGTCCGGAACGGCAGCGCGAGATCGTCCACAACGAACTCAAGGAGGTCGTCGACAAGTACGGCGACGATCGTCGGACCAAGATCATCGCGGCCGAAGGCGATGTGGCGGACGAGGATCTGATCGCCCGTGAGGACGTCGTCGTCACGATCACCGAGACCGGCTACGCCAAGCGGACCAGGACTGACCTCTACCGCAGCCAGAAGCGCGGCGGCAAGGGCGTGCAGGGTGCCGGACTCAAGCAGGACGACATCGTCGCGCACTTCTTCGTCTCAAGCACGCACGACTGGCTGCTGTTCTTCACGACGAAGGGCCGCGTCTACCGGGCGAAGGCGTACGAGCTGCCGGAAGCGAACCGCACAGCTCGCGGCCAGCACGTCGCGAACCTGCTGGCGTTCCAACCGGAGGAGAAGATTGCACAGGTCATCCGGATCTCCGGTTACGACCATGCGCCGTATCTGGTGCTCGCGACCCGCAACGGTCTGGTCAAGAAGTCGCGTCTGGACGCATTCGATTCGAACCGGTCTGGCGGCATCGCGGCGATCAACCTGCGCGGCGAGGACGAGTTGGTCGGCGCACAGCTGTGCAGCGGCGACGACGATCTTCTGCTCGTCTCGAAGAAGGGGCAGTCGATCCGGTTCACCGCGGACGACGAGACGTTGCGCCCGATGGGTCGTCAGACGTCCGGCGTGCAGGGCATGCGGTTCAACGACGAGGACGAACTGCTCTCGCTCAACGTCGTTCAGGACGACACATTCTTGCTGGTCGCGACGTCGGGCGGCTACGCCAAGCGCACCGAGATCGGCGAGTACACGGCGCAGGGCCGCGGCGGCAAGGGCGTGCTGACGATTCAGTACGACCGCAAGCGCGGCGACCTGGTCGGCGCGATCATCGTCGACCTGGATTCCGAGGTGTACGCGATCACGTCGAGTGGCGGCGTCATCCGCACGCTCGCCAAGCAGGTTCGCAAGGCGGGACGCCAGACGAAGGGCGTCCGTTTGATGAACCTGTCCGACGGCGACAGCCTGCTGGCGATCGCACGCAACGCCGATGAACCCGAAGAGGGCGCGGCAGACCAGGAATGACGGCCGATAGCGTTTAGGGTGGGTGTCATCACCCGTCCAGTGAGGATCCGCTTGTGAGCACACCTGACGACCAGAACGTCGAACGCGGCCAGGTCGTTCCGCCGTGGAAGCGCGGCGAGAAGACCACGTCGACCGGCTTGACGGCCGGCGAGATGGCCAAGGCCGCGGGCGTCGACACCGGCAGCAGACCTGCTGCCGGCCCGGCGCCGCGCGGAGTCGTATCGGGCACACCGTCCAGTACGCCGCGGCCTGCCGCATCGGCAAACGGGAGTGGAAGCTCGGGTGCGGGTTCGTCGGACACAGGCACCTCGGGTCCTGATTCGTCGAGTTCTGGTCCGGCGGGTTCTGGTTCGGTGGGTTCTGGTTCGCCTAGTCCCAGTTCCCCGACTCCTGCCGCCGGGGGCACTGGTTCGCCTTCGACCCCAGGCGGGCCGTCAGCGGGGCCTACAGGCGCGGCAGGGGCCGGCCAGGGTCCCAAGCAGACACCTCACGCGCCGCAGCAGGGTCCCAAGCAGGCATCATCCTCTGCGCCGCAGCAGGGCCCCGTGCCGCAGCAGGGACCTAAGCCCGCGCAGGCTCAACCGCAGCCCGCGACGTCCGCTCCGTCCGAGCAGAAGCCGTTCGTCGAGTCGGATACTCGGAACATCCCGCGAAACGAGTTGGCCAAGAAGGATCAGCTTCCCGATCTCGACGCGATCCACCACGTCGAGGCGTCGAAGGAGGCGAAAGCAGCGGCTCGCGCGCAGAGCCAGACGATTCCGTCGCGGTCGATCGGCGTTCCGTTGCGCGCCGCCGTCCAGATCCGGCGCGTCGACCCGTGGTCGGTGTTCAAGGTGACCGGCGTTCTGGCGATCGTCGGCTTCTTCATCTGGATGATCGCCATCGCCATCCTGTACGGCGTGCTCGGCGGGATGGGCGTGTGGGACCAGATCAACAGTTCGTTCGGCAACCTCGTCGAAGGCGAGGGGCAGAGCACCGGCGATCTGATCGGCACTGGCATGGTGTTCGGCTTCTCCGCCGTGTTCGGCGTCATCGCCGCGATCCTGGTTACCGGACTGTCGACCATTTCCGCGTACATCTACAACGTGTGCGCAGACATGGTCGGCGGCGTCGAAGTCACGCTCGCGGATCTCGACTGACCCACGCTTGACCACCCGTTTTGTTAGTTCAGGACTCGTCGGGTAATGTTCCATCTCGGTTCACGGGCCTATAGCTCAGGCGGTTAGAGCGCTTCGCTGATAACGAAGAGGTCGGAGGTTCAAGTCCTCCTAGGCCCACCATGACCACCCCCGACTTCGGTCGGACCCGGGGCCTTAGCTCAGTTGGTAGAGCGCCGCCTTTGCAAGGCGGATGTCAGGAGTTCGAATCTCCTAGGCTCCACAAGACACACGAGACATACTTGGATATGTCACCCGCTCGGATTTGGAAATGGGTCCCGAGATTTGGGCGTAGGCGGAGATCTATGGCAGTTTGTCAGGAATCCGACATAGAGAACGCTGCGTGCGGAGTTGCCAGGTTCCTGAGCGACTACTAGCCCGAGCCCCTCCCAGGCCTGTTGACGCCCATCGAACACGAGGCAACCATCAACACAGTCGCCTGAGCGGCATGAACGGCGACGGGCCTGCTGACAGCCGCACTCTCTGGCCTGCGAGAATCGCACTATGTCCCGCCGTGCCAACTCCGACGAGCACTACGTTCTCGACCTGTGCGACGAGATTCTCGGCGTGCTGGAAGTCCGTCAGGCGAGGTTCGATTGGCTGCGGGGCGATCCCACAGCTCGATTACCCCGCGGATCAATGCTCCCCACTGACGGGTACTGGCCGGGTCTAAGACTCGTGGTCGAGTTCCAGGAGGAGCAGCACTCGGAGGCAGTGCCGTTCTTCGACCGCCGGCCGACCGTGTCCGGAATAGGACGTGGTGAGCAACGTCGCCGCTACGACGAGCGCAAGCGGGAGATGATCCCTGAGCATGGACTGCGGTTGGCTGTTATCGAGAAGTCCGAGTTCAGCGTGACGTCGCGGCGGATAGCCCGTGACCGCTTTCGGGATCTGGAAGTTGTCCATCGGCACCTCGGGGACCGCCATATCGATAGGTGAAGTTACGCCGCCACCCGTCGGTGCAAGCAGTCCCAGCCAGGTCGACAACTACTGTGACCCGACCTGGTTGAACGACACTCGTGCGACCGCCTTGGCCAGGAGAACACCGGCCTCCGCGCGCTCAGCTACGAATGCGGTGAACGAGTCGATGATGTCGTCATCGGTCGGAGGCGCACTAAAACTCGTGACGACCGGACAGTGGCCCTCAGTTCGTACAATCTCCGCTGCCGAGTGGCACCACGGGCAGCTATCGTCGCTCTTCGTATTCAAGAGTGCGTTGATCCGTACGGTGAGTCGGCTGGAGTGACGGACGCCTGGAACACGTTGCGAGACGGGGACCTAGGAGGCTGGAGCTGGGTCAACGCAGCCAGAGTCGCGCCGCGTCGTGCCTCGCTACCGCCGACTGGGTCGATCGGTTCCATTACTGAAGGCTGAGTACTGTACAAGTCTGCGCCACTGAGAGTGTGTAGTTAGTAACCAGCAACTACGGGTGGTAGGACAGGTGGTTTGGAGCAGCAACGGAAGATGAGTGGTGCTGACCGTCGGAAGCAGGTTCTCGAGATCGCTGCCGTCGAATTCGCAGGTGGGGGCCTGCATGGAGCGTCGACGGAAGCGATCGCTCGACGTGCGGGCATCACGCAGGCCTATATCTTCCGGATCTTCGGAACCAAGAAGGCCCTGTTCCTTGAGGTGATGACTGCGTCGTTCGAGCGGCTGACGGAGGGCATGCGTGAGGTGGTCGGAGAGGCCACCGGGCAAGAGGCACTGAGACTTATGGGGTCGCGTTACTACGAGCTGCTCTCTGACCGGAGTTCTCTGTTGTTGCAGCTGCAGGGGTTCGCCGCCTGTGGTGACCCGGAAGTTCGCGGTGCCGTGCGTGAGAGCTTCGGGCGCATGTGGAAGACCATCGCCGACATCACCGGGCTGGACGCGGTGACCATCAAGGCGTTCCTGGCTTTCGGTATGCTCCTCAATAACGTCGCCGCCCTTGAGGTGTCGGAGGTGATCGAACCCTGGGCTGATGGTGTGCAGACCCGCATACAACCCGGCCTGTTCGACCACATCACCAGCGAGACCAACCGATGAGCACCACCTCAGCCACCCACGAGGCCCCGCCGAAACTCCTGGTTCCGTCGCTGGTCTTTATCGCCCTGGTGGTCGCGGCCGTCGGCAGCCTCGGAGCGCCGCTGATCACCAGCGTCGCCACAAGCTTGCACGTCTCCCTGGGGAGCGCGCAGTGGACGCTGACGATCACCCTGCTCGCCGGTGCGATCGCAACGCCTGTCCTCGGCCGGTTAGGCGCCGGCCCGCACCGGAGGGCGACGATCCTTGCCACCCTCACCATCGTCGTCACCGGCAGCATCCTGACCGTGTTGCCGCTACCGTTCCCATGGCTACTCGCTGGCAGGGCGGCGCAGGGAGCGGGACTGGGACTGACCGCACTGATGATGGGGGTGGCCCGCGATCACCTCCCGAGAGACAAGTCCGCCTCCACCATCGCTCTGCTGTCGGTGGCATCGACCATCGGGATCGGTATCGGTTACCCACTGGCCGGTCTACTCACCGAAGTGGGCGGCGTACGCGCGGCGTACGGACTCGGTGTCGCCGTCACCGCCTTCGCCCTACTCGCCGCCTACCGCAGCATCCCGGCCTCGCCAGAAGGCCGTTCGTCGCACGTCGACGTGCCCGGCGCCGTGCTGCTCGCAGCAGCGTTGTTCCTCGTCCTGCTCCTCGCCAGTGAGACCAGTCTGTGGACCAAGTACCTCACAGTGGCCGTCGTGCTCGCAGTCATCGCCGCGGCAGTCCTCGCGGTGTGGGCGACCGTCGAACGGCGCATCGCTTCACCACTGGTCGACGTCACATTGCTGCGTCACCCCGCGGTGGCCGGTGCGAACATCGCCATGTTCATCGGCGGCATCGGCATGTATCTGCTCTTGACGCTCATCACGCGCTACTCGCAGACACCCAGCAGCACCGGCTACGGGTTCGGGTTGACCACCTTCGTCGCCGGCCTCGTACTCGTGCCGTTCTCCGTACTCGGCTTCATCGCCGGGAAACTCACCCCGCGGGCCCGTGAACGTATCGGCGCACCGCTCGTCCTCGCCAGCAGCGCTGTGATCGTCCTGGCAGCCTTCGCGATCTTCGCCGCCGCGCGAACCAGCATCGTCGAACTGTTGATCGCGATGGCCATCCTCGGCTTCGGTGTCGGCAGCTTCTCCTCGGCCATGCCCGGTGTGATCCTCGCTGTCACCCCGAAAGACGAGACCTCGAGCGCAATGAGCGTCAACCAGGTCGTTCGCAGTGTCGGGTTCTCCCTAGGCAGCGCCATCGGCGGACTCATACTCGCCGCTGGCATCACTGGGAAATTCCCCGATGACACCGCCTACACGGTCGCATCGTGGATCGGTGCCGCCATCATGGCCGCCACGACCATGACATGCGTTGCGCTGCATCGAAAGGGTGCGCACTGATAGATCGATCGCGCCTAGCGCACTGTCCCGAACGACGGCGACGCGGCGACGTGCGTACCCCCTGCATGCCTACGCCACGAGGCCTGACCAGACCGTGTGCCGGGATCGCAACCGCCCTCCTCCGTTCTAGTCCGAGCGCACGCAACAGGCTGCGCGCGGGGCATTGTCGGGTGCCATCACGCTTGAGGCAAGTGGATGAAGTTGAGACTCCCCAGAGGGGACTGACGCGGGTGGCCCAGGCCTAGATTGCGCTGACGGCAAGGCCTGCGACCCTGTGGCCGGCTCGCTCCCGGCCCCGAGGACGGCGGGTGAAAACTGACCCGTCATCTGAGGGTCAGTATTCACGCGTCGTCGAGAACTTCAGAGCCTTCCGCCCCGTGATGCCGACTCTCGCCTTCAAACGGTGTCGGGCGAGGCCCCCACAGCGACGGTACAGAGTTCTCCCGAAGGTAGAAGCGTGGCCCCGGACGAAGAACCCCGGGGCCACAAAAGGCGAGAGTTTCTCCTGGTTGATCGTGCGCATCCACGCACGTGCTTGAGGGGTTCACCGCCATTTGCGCTACGCGACGGTACAGTCTTACCGCGCCGAGTAGGGAGGATGGCCTCTTTCGGTTCCCTCACCGCATGCTGCGTCGCGTAGATCGTTCCGCTTAGGAGTCCGCCGATCCGACACTGCACACTTTCCACGAGGAGCCAGCCTTGCTCAGTTCCCACACGAAACGAGTGGTCGTAGATCTGGATAGACTTCCGCCCGCGTTCTCAAGGTCGAGCTCGACGAACTTGCTGCCGCCCGCTTCGGTCGATGACAGGATGCGACTCAGGCGGAAGTCCCCTCTCTTGCCCAGGGTGTCCTGCCGCTCGGTGTCGAACTCCTCGTCGGACACCTTGGCTAGGTCGCCGTGGAGCTCCCCGCACGTCTGTTTCAGCAAGCTCTTGCGGCTCCCCTCCTGGTACTCATGCAGCGTTGCTGATACGGCATCTGCTATGGCTGCGCTGTCTGCGTCAGAGACTCCCGCGACATTCTCGATAGAGGACTCAGGTGCGGCCGCTACTTCTGTCGTGTCGTTATCGGTTCCGCATGCGCCAAGGATGATTGCCCCGACAGAGCCGATGATCGCTGCACTGAAGAGTTTCCTTCTATGTTCTGACACTATTTGCTCCTTTAGCTTTGAAGAATCCCCGCGGCGATACCAGTGACCCATGAGGCGAGGCAGAGGATTGCGAGTGCCTGGCTCCTGTAGTTTTGGGCGATGTGAAGTACGCCGAGCGATACCACGCCAATCGCTACTGACGCGGCCAGAAGGATCCCCGTGTTCATGACAACGTCTCTAACAAATACGATTACCGTGTACATTATCGCGAAAGCTATAGGTGGGGTAACCCAATCTGGAAGCGTTCGTTTCTGCTCCATGCTCGCCTCCTTAATCGAAGCAGTAGGTTTGTACTCCAGAGACTCCCAGTATCTCTGCTCCGACCCCTCCGGTGATACTCAGGAACTCACTTGCACTCCCTGCGCCCCACAGCAGCCGAGCTGTCTCTTTGACTCCACCCAGTGCCTTAATGGCCTTGTACGCTTTCGCAGTCGGAACGAAAACGACCGCCACTGCTCCCACACACTTAGTCCACTTCCATGCACCTCGCGCGACCCCGGCCCCTCGACATCCGCCGTCATCGTTGTGGCCGATCGGACAGAACACGGGTTGGGGTTTCAACAAGTCAGGGATGGTTCCCTGGGGCTGAGTCGAGGACCCGCCAGGCTGCGGTGACGACGCAGACGGACTTGAGCGTGGCGCCGGGGCCGACGACGTTGCGCCGCCGCCGATCGGGGCTTGACCAGTTCCTGGATGTTCGAGTTCGCGGCGTTCAGTGGGTGTATTAATGTTTGGCCCGCTGCCTGAGCTCTCCGGAGCTACCGTGGTGGGCTCGGCCGTCTCGTCCGGAGCCTCGTCCGGAGTTGTCGTCGGCGCCAGAGTAGGAGGTGCGTCGTTGTTTCCGCCGCATCTATAGGGAACGGGCGGCTTCCTGCCCATGGCTTTCCACGCGTTGTTGTACGCGGTGGTCTCACGTTGGCAGCGTTCGGCTGGGGTTTCCGCTGATGCCGGAGCCGGTGTCAGTGACCATGCGAGAGCCAGTGCGACGATCATCGTGAGAAGGCCGATCACTGCCCCGATAGGTGCGCTGCGGTCCTTCCTAGCGCCGGTGTGGATCGTTTTCATATGTCTCGTCATCCCGTCAAATTCGGCTGGTGGGGCCGTGGTCGTAGTACACGTAGACGCCGGTCTCAGTAGTCACCGAGATTTTCGCGAACGGGCGCACGGAGATGGGGCCGACGGCGTTGGAGACGTTGAGTTCGATGCCGGACAGGACGATGTCGGCGACCGGCTGCGTGAGTGCGATGTCGGCGAGGGTGACGGTGGTGATCTTTCCTGCGCCGATCTCGAACTCGAGGTCCGCTGCGGGGATCACGGTTGCTTCGGCACCGAGTTCGCCGCCGATCTCGCCGATCTTGCCGCCCCCGCCGCTACCGGAGATAGTGACTTCCGGAGCGATCTTGGCGTTCACTCCACCGGTGAGCTTGAGCTCGGGCGTGTGCGCGGTGACCTTCACCCCGTTGGATGCGACCGAGACCGGGTAGCCGATCTTGTAGCCGACCTCAACTGTCGCGCGGACGGTTTTGCCGTCGATGCCTTTGAGTCCGGCGTGCACGTCCGAGGACAACAACGCTTCGCCGGAGAACGGCGAGGAGTCCAGTGCAGGGATCTTCTTGGCTTTGAGTTTTGATGCGGTTAGCGTGATGTCCACGCCTTCACGCGTGTGATGCGTGCGGGCGTACGCCGGCCCGGCAAACAGACTGGACGCCAACGCGAACGCGGCGATGATGACGAGCAGAAGTCCTCTGGTGATACTTCGAGACACGACGATCCCCCTTGTTCCTAGTTCATGGACACGGGGCACTCACTGGCCCCGTGTAACGCTTCCCCCCGACCACACGACATACATCCCGGGTCGGTCTATCCGGGAGTAACTACTCCCACCCGTCACCCCACACCCGTAGCAACCGATCCGCAAACGCAGGGTGCGTAATATGTCGAAACCCGCAGGTCAGGGCCCGGAACTTTTGTCCGGTCCGGACAAGATCGTGGCCGGTCCGGACAGAATCGGCGGGGAGTGGTGCCCACAGTGTGTCGGTTCGCGCCTCAACCAACCTGTCGCCCAACGGCTGTCGCCAGGCGTAGTCAGTGGCCTGATGGGGACCGGTCAGGTGGACCTCGTTAGTCCGCTGGATCGCCGAGCCATTTCGGGACTTTAGTCCAGGCAAGCTCACACAACCGCTGGTACTCGCGTCGCTCGAAATGGCCTGGCATAGCTGGAAGCAGCGCGCCGCCGAACACCCGCTCAAGCGGGGCTGCTCGTGAGGGGCTGGCCAGCCACCGGTGGATGGCGTCAAACGCCGAGGTATCCCGACCTATCCAGTTCGCGGCATGCCCCAGCGCATCGGTGGGGGATATATCAGTGAAGAACCAGTGAACGGAAAATAGTCCGAGGGTGAATCCCTTGGAGTGGTGTAACTCGGTGGCCGAGATCGTCCGCGACGGGGTGTTGTGCCCGGATGTAGCCGGTCACCGTGTGATCCTTCGAGTCAACCTCTTACCGAATCCTCGAACCGAGTCATCACGATGACCGCACCTCATATTGTCGACCCTGCGGGCATGCTGAGCCAAGCCTTCGCCGATCTGACGCGCGAGCTGCTGCAAACGGTGATCAACGCCCTGCTGTCCGCCGACGCTGACGCAGTCTGCGGGGCGGAGTGGAATGCTCGCTCGGCCGAGCACACCAACTACCGCAACGGATACCGTCGCCGACCCCTCGATACCCGTGTGGGCACCGTGGAGGTCGCCGGTGCCCAAACTGCGCTCGGGCAGCGCCACCAGCGAGACCAGAGCCTTGTGGAACACCTTCTTCGCCGATCTCGCCGCTCGCGGTCTGGGCGGGTCCGAATGGTGACCTCCGACGCCCACGCCGGGCTCATCGAGGCGATCGCGGCCAATCTACCGGGAGCGGCGTGGCAACACTGCCGCGCCCACTACGCCACGGTACCTGATGGCCGTGTGCCCCAAATCGATGTGGCCGGCAGTCAAGGCCATGCTGCACAGCGTCTACGACCAGCCCACCGCAGGCGCGGTCCACACTCAGTTCGACCGGCTCCTCGAGTACACCGAGGGCCGGTTACCCGCGGTAGCCGCGCACCTCGGCGACGCCCGTGAAGACCTACTCGCCTTCACCGCGTTCCCCGACGACGTGTGGCGCCAGATCTGGTCCAACAACCCCACCGAGCGACTGAACCGGGAGATTCGCCGACGGACCGACGTCGTGGGCATCTTCCCCAACCGCGACGCGATCGTCCGCCTCATCGGCGCCGTCCTGGCCGAACAGCCCGACGAACGGGCCGAAGGCCGCCGCTACCTCGGCTTGGAAGTCCTCAGCCGCTGACGACTCACCCTGACCGCCGGCCCCGCCACCAACTCGCCAGCGGAGGTGAGTACCGATCAGTTGACCGAACTACCCGCCTGACCACCAACGAAGGATCAAAACTAGTCACACTACTACAAGGGGCTTGACCGGCGCGGCCGGCGCAGTCGCGGCCGAACCCGGTACCGGGGCGCGGACCGTACTGGGATCGTGGCCGGACGTGGTCGGATCTACTCGGCCGCGCTGCGCTAGTGGGGATCGCTACGATGTTCTTCATCGTCCCGGGCATCGCGCTCGTGACGATGGGACTGTCTGCGAACTCGATGCGCCGATAACCCGAGCACCCTATGTCATCGGCCCGCCTCGTTTGCGTTCGTCATGGCCGCGGCGAGGCGGTCTCGTTGTGCGAGAAGAACGCGGAGGTAGGGATGCTTCTCGTTGGGGACCGCGCGGGGCGTCGGGGCCAGCCGATAGAGGACCGCGGGCCGCGAGCTCGGTCGCTGTCGGGTGCGGGGGTTGAGTCGATGGCGCGGCGGGCGTGCGGATGATGGTCAGGCGCTCGAATACGGGGAAGAGCTCGTCCGGTACCGGTTCGAATGTTCCGCGGTCCGGTGCTGACAGTGCGGCGGCCTGGTTCCAAGCGCGGGCCGGTACTCGATCAAAGTCGAGGTCCCAGCCGTGATCGTTGGCGAGGTGAGTCATGAACGTCTTCGCGGCTCTACCATTTCCCTCACGGCTCGGATGAGCGAAATTGACCGACGCATACACTGTTGCTGCGGCCTGCGAGAATTGCCGATGGTCTAGCTTCTCCCACTCGGTTTGTGCGATCTTCTGGTAGGCGTGATCTAGATAGACTGGGATGAGTTCCGGATCGGCGAATGGGACGACCGGGTTACGCCAGAGTGGATAGGTTCGGACCGTACCGGCCCACTCATAAATATCGCGGAACAAATGGTGGTGGATTGCGAGCAGGTGCCTCTGGTCGTAGGACCGCTCGATCTGCACGGTGCCGTCTTCGATCTCCCCCTGCGCGATTGATGAAATCGCGTACTCAGTCTCGGCCAGCGTGCTGGGGTCAGTGATGTCGAGTTTGTTGGCGAGGATGTGTGTCCCCGGGATGAAGGTCGCGTCCCAGTCTGCGTGCGAACTAGCCATCGCATTCCTTCCGCGAAAACCGGGGGTATGCAGCGTCCTCTAAGGCGCGGCACACCCGCCGGTACTCAGGCGCGGGAGATCTTTAGGACGCCGAGCTGTGCGCCGCGGTCGTGCCGCGGGCAGCAGCGATGATCTGTGCGCGGGCCTGTTCGCCGGTGATCTCGCCGGATGCTCGTCGTACCTGCAACTCGATCTGGCTACGGGTCGGGTCCCAGCCTTCTTGGATGGCGTTGGTGACCGACCGCACGACGGCGCGGCGCTCGACAGGGTTGAGCCGGTCCAGCAGGTCGGCGTACTTCTCCTCGAACGTCGTGCTCATAGCCGTCCTTTCTGATGGGCTTTCATAGATTCTACCTGCTCATTGGGCGCGGTGAGGTATCTCGCTGCGGGTTAGTGGCGGGTCTATATGTCAAACAGTGAGCCTTGCCGGCGGTGTAGATAGTCGACGTGGCGAGGGCGCGGGCCGCGTCGTCCTTGTCTCGGAGCTGGCAGTCCGGGGCGGGGCGGTTCATGATGAGGCAAGCGCCAGCAGTCCCCCTCGGAGCTCAGCCGTTGCGCCGGTCGATGTACTCGAGGTAGCCGCGGCCGCTGATGGGCGCTCCTCGCCAGTGCGACTCGTGTGCGAATCCGCTCACGAAACCGGACCCCAGCCCGTACGTCAGTGGTGTGTCCATCACGGTGCGCAGATCCAGCCACAGGTTGCCCGCTTCGTCCCACACCCGGAAACGTGTCCTGGCCGGCACCGGCATTGGCTTGCCGTACGGAGTCGGCTCGGGATCAGCGCGGGTCTCGGTCACCTCGAAGGAGACGTTCGGGAAGCTTTGTGAGGTTCCGCTGCGATTTCGATGAAATGCGGTGGTGCACAGGGGAACTCCACCGATCGAGTACTGGCTCAGCAAGACCTGGTTATCGTCGTCGAGATTCACGATGTGATAGACGAAGTAGTCCAGCGGCGCCTTGAGCCGCGATGGCAGCGGCCTGCCGGTGAGCAGGTACGGGCTCGGACACGCACCGTACTCGAACGAGCACAGGCCCGACACGTCCACTGAGTCCGGGCCGGTGGTGAGCGTGCCGCGATACTCACCGAACAGGCTCAGATGCTTGTACACGGGCGTCCGGAAGAACCACGTCACCGTGTCGCTGCACGTGATCGTCAGATCGACCTCGACGCCGCCGAAGCTCCCTTCGAGCCGGTACTCGGGATAGCCGCCGGTCAACGCGAGGTCGTCGCCAAACCGCACCTCGGAGCCGTCCGCTGAGGCGGAGAAGTCCGCCCCGAACTCGTAGGTGCCGAAATGCCCCGGGTGCGATGCTGCGGTGCCCGCGACGACAGCTGCCGTCCGACGAGGGGAGCACGGGAGCGCATGGTCGTTGTCGAACGCGAGCGATCCGGTGGCGCCGATCAATGACATGACGCTGAGGAACCGATGCGGTTCGGGCAGATCCGGAATCATCAGTCCGTAGTGCGTCCAGCCGAAACGGCGTGAGTCGAGATTCGGGACCAGGATCTCCGGGGCGTTGAACGGGGCCCCGGTGGCCTTGCTCGCACTGTCCGCGACCGCCAAAGCCGACTTCAGGACCCGACGTATGGCACTCGAAGCGATGTGGTGCATGGCCCGATCTTCGCACGCGCCCCACGGAATCAATCCTCAGAGCCTGATTGACAGGAAACTGGCAGCTTCGTGGCCGCGCACGGGCAGGTTCACGAGGTTGTCTAGGAAAGTTCGCCTATTCGTAAACCCATGTCTAAGGACCAGTACACATGGCACGCTTCCGGTTCTCCAGAACTGTGCGCAAGGACCCAGGAGCAGCGGCTGAGGAGGAGCTCGTCGAGCATCCGGGATCCGGTTTCCGCGAAACCGCGAGTCGTCTTCATTCGTTCAACCGATACGAGATCAAGTACTTCATCGACGAGTTGGACGTGCCAGCGCTTCGCGATGAGCTGGCCGAGCACATGGACACCGATCCGCACTCGCCGACGGGCGGCTATCCGGTGACCTCGCTCTATTACGACACGCAGTCCCTCCGCTTCTACTGGGAGAAGATAGAGGGATTGAAGTTCCGTCGCAAAGTCCGTGTCCGCCTGTACGGCCCACCGTCCGAGTGCAACTCAGACACGCCCGTTCAAGTCGAGATCAAACAGCGGGTCAATCGAGTGACTCAGAAACGTCGAATCGAACTGCCGTACGGCGACGCCCGGCGATGGCTCAACGGCGGTGAGGAACTCGACTTCGCCCCGGGCCAGCGAGGGTTCGCCGACGAGGTGAGCATGCTCGTCGGGAACCTCGACCTGCGGCCGATCGTGACGACCGGCTATCTGCGCGAAGCCTTCGTCGGCCGTGAAGCTGACACGGGCCTGCGCGTCACCATCGACCACAAGGTGCACGGACGCGATCGCGACTTCGACTTCGCGGCCGGCGGGGAGAATCGGTTCATCATCCCGCCGAATCTCGCGATCGTCGAGTTGAAAGCCAATGAGCGCGTGCCGTATTGGACGACCGACCTGACCGCTCGCCTCAACATGTCGGTCATTCGGGTGTCCAAATACTGCCAGTCCGTCGAAGCGTTCGACTTGGCACCGCGTTCCAAGCTCGGATCGCCCGAGTTCGTCGCACCCGACGGCGATGCGGGCATCGTTCCCGCCGGCGTTCTCGACGGCAAGGACTTCGACGTCACGAGCATCGACGATCTGATCCCATCAGCTGACCGCGTCGGCTGCTCGCTCTCCATCAACAATCATTCGCAGAGGTAATCGTGAACTTTGACTTCCAAGACCTGAGTGGCACCTTCAGCACTCTGGACATCGTCGTGGCGCTTGCGCTGTCGTTCGTGCTGTCGGCGACGATCGGCTGGGTCTACCGCTTCACTCATAAGAACGTCTCGTACAGCCAGTCGTACGTGCAGACACTCGTCCTGGTCGGCATGGTCATCGCTCTCATCATGCTCGTCGTCGGATCCAACATTGCGCGGGCGTTCGCGCTGGTCGGGGCGTTGTCGGTGGTACGTTTCCGAAACGCGATCAAGGAGACCCGCGACGTTGGCTTCATCTTCTTGGTCATGGCGATCGGGATGACCACCGGAACGCGTTTCTACGTGTTGGCGATCGCTGCGACAGTCGCAATCTGCCTCGTGCTCGTCGTGATGAGCAAGATGAACTGGTACAAGCTTGACGTTCAGCGACAGGTCGTCAAGGTTCAGATGCCACCGGAGCAGGCGTACGTCGCACGCGTGGAGGACGTCCTCATCAAGTTCTGCGCTGAACACGAACTGGTGTCCACCGAATCGGTTCGGGCAGGTGCGCTCAACGAGATGTACTACACGGCCCAACTGAAGAAGGGGCAGAAGTCCAACGACCTCGTCTCCGCCCTCAGCGAAGTGAACTCCGGCCAGCGAGTCACCGTACTGACCGGCTATGACCAAACCGATCTGTGATGGGGCCGCGCGAGGAAGGCACCCCGCGCCGCCGACTCCGTCACCGGATCCCGACCAGGCTGCGCCGCTACTGGAAGTGGCCCGCAGCGCTCGGAGTCTTCCTGCTCGTCGTGATCGTCACGATGGGGGGCCTGACGGTTCGCCCTTACATCTCGGGCGACGAGCGGGTGATCGAGTCGGACGTGACCGAGAACATCGCGGGCACCGTCGATCTGTTCGACGACTCCATTGAGCATGACTTCTCGATGAAGATCTCCGACGCGGAATACGCCGAGATGGTGGATTCGTACGTCAAGAACGGTGAGAAGAAGTGGGTCACCGCCGACGTGGTGGTCGACGGCACCCTCGTCAAGGACGTCGGGGTGAGGTTGAAAGGCAACTCCACTCTGCAGAGCCTCCGCGGCGGCATGAGACCGCCCGGCGGCAAGAAGGTCCCGGAGGGAATGCAACCGCCACCCGGTATGCAACTGCCGGACGGTGAGCAGCGGCCCGGACAGAGCGGTCGGGGAGGCGAACCGAACGGGGGCGTGAAGCCCGACGGCCAGGGGGTGCCGCGGGGCGGCCCAGCCGGGTTGGCACAGTTGTCGGCCAATGATCCGACGTCGCTGCCGCTGCTCCTCAGCTTCGACCACAACGCGCAGGGTCGGGCCTACCAGGGCATGACCGAACTGTCGGTGCGACCTGGCTCGCCGGTCCTCAACGAGGCGATGGCGCTCGCGTTGACGAAGGCGACCGGTCAGCCGACCCAGCGATTCGCATACACCGTGTACTCGGTGAACGACAGTGAGTCCACCACTCGACTGCTGTTGGAGCATCCCGACGCCGGATATGCGGACTCGCTGTCCGACTCGGACGGCTACCTGTTCAAAGCGGACGCCTCGTCACGATTCGAGTACGTCGACGACGACCAGTCCTCGTATTCGGACCAGTTCAAGCAGATCAACTCCGACGGTAACGGGAACCTCGAGCCCATCATCAGTTTTCTGAAATGGGTCGACTCCGCCGACGACACTGAGTTCGACGCGCACTTGGCCGACTGGGTGGACGTCGATTCGTTCGCCGACTACTTGGCGACGCAGAACCTGCTCGCCAACATGGACGACATGTCGGGGCCGGGACAGAACTATTACCTCTGGTACGACCTGGACTCGAAGAAGATCTCGGTGATCTCCTGGGACCTGAACCTCGCCATGCAAGGGAACGCGGACGCGGGACCGCATGATTCGATCTCGATCGGCGGAATGTTCGGCAAGGCGGCAGGCGGGGAAGCTCGCGGAGGGCAGGCTCCCGGCGGCGTGGCTCCCGATAAGGTCCCCGGATCGGCAGGACCGGCAGGAGGAAAGGTGCCTGGCGGGATGGGCGGCGGCAACGAGCTGAAGACTCGTTTCCTGGACTCGGCGAAGTTCACCGCAGTCTACGACGACGCCTACTGGAAGCTGTTCGACGAAATCTACGGGCAGACGACGGCGACGGACACATTGAATCAGTTCGCGTCGTCGATCCCTGTCAGCGACCAGATGACCTCAGACGACCTCGCGAAGGAAGTGACAACGATGCGTGACTGGATCACCGAACGCACCGAGGCCCTCGCCTCGGAACGGAACAGGTAGCCGCTCAGGGGCGACTATCTGTTCCGCCGCTCAGTTCACCGGCGTTCCCCCGGTAAACGAACGTCCCCACCTGGATGTACGAGACGCGTTCGGCGAGAACGGAACTGACGCGCTGCAGGGTGCGATATACGTGCGCGTCCTTGCCGATGACGACCGACGTCCGGCCCTTCATCGTCGACGAGATCATCCTCTTGGCGGCTTTGCGCGCCGGCATGGCGAAGGTTTTCGCCACTGCGACGGGGACGCCCATGGTCTGGGCACTGTTGCGCACGATGTCCGTCCAGATGGTCCCCGGAATCACCGTCGTCGCCTTCACGGACGGGCATTGGCGGCGCAGGTCCTGCGCTAACCCGTATCCGAAGTAGGCGATCGCCGCCTTGGACGCCCCGTAGACGGCGGCTCCCGGAACGGGGACCAGCGCGGACAGGCTAGATGTCAGCATCACCCGGCCGCCGTCGGGTCGCTCTGCGAGGTGGGGGAGGAAGGCGCGGGTCATTGCGACGGTGCCGTGGAAGTTGACCGCCATGATCTGATCGATGCGTTCGGGCGTGATCCCGGAGGTGCTCTCGAAGTCCTGCGCGATCCCGGCGATGTTGAAGAGCCCGTCGACGACACCGTGCGCGTCGAGCACCACCTGCGGGAAGGCCGCCACCGCGTCACCGTCGGAGACGTCGAGGACATGCGTCGAGATCCGGGAGCCTTCCTCGCTGCCTGTTGGCCGGAGGCCCGCTTCGTCGCCTGACGGCCGGAGGCCCGCTTCGCTGACCGTCTGCCGGAGCCCGTTTTCGTTGATGTCCACCGCGGCGACCGTCGCGCCCTGTGCAATGAGCTCCACTGCCACCTGGCGTCCGATCCCGTTCCCCGCGCCCGTGACGACGAACACCTTTCCGGCGGTTTGCATGGTCATCTCGACACTTCTCTTCCTCATGACGGCGCGACGGCGCCGGTGAACGCTCGCAAGTATATGGACCCCGACGTGACCCCTATGACACTCCGGTCCGAATGTGATTCGGTGCGTGCGGAGTCAGACGAGATGCGGGTGGTGGATCCGAGCGACGTCGGGGTGGGCGCGCAGCCTCGCCTTCAGCATGTTCTCGCCGAACGTCCCCGAGATGGCGTTGTCCGGGTCGTCGGTGACGCCGCGGGCCGCCGCCAGGAGGTCGGCTGGCAGATCCAGATGCGCCATCGTCGACGACAGCGCCGGATTGAAGAAGAACGGGATCGACAGTCGGCTGTCGCCTGCGGGCGGCGAGACGACCCGGTGCATTGTCGCGGTGAGGTACCCGTCGGTCGCCCACTCCATGAGCTCGCCGATGTTCACGACGAACGCGCCGGGCAGCGGGTCGATATCCGACCAGCCGCCGGGCCCCTGCACCTGGAGCCCTCCCTTGCCGGGTTCGATCATCAGCAACGTGAGGACGCCGGGATCCTTGTGGGCGCCGACGCCCTGCTTGTCCGGCGAATCGCGTCCCGGGTACTTGACCAGCTTGATCAGGGTGGACGGTCGTTCGGCGAAGCCGGCGTCGAAGACGTCACGCGGTGCGCCGAGAGCGTCAGCCCATTCGCGCATCAGACGCAGGCCGATCGCGCCGCAGCGTTCCTGCCACTCACCGACCGCCGTCTGCAACTCCGGGAGTTCGGCAGGCCAGAGGTTGGGCCCGTCGAGGACGAGGAAGTCGTCGTCTCCCTCGAGCGGTGGATAGTGCGCCGCGATGTCGATCTGCTCGCGCCAATCGATCTGGCCCTGCGTGTACTCGCCGCCGAAGCGCGTGTAACCACGGAACTGAGGGCTCTTCGTCATCTCGACGGCTCGCTTCGCCTCGTCGTCGAGCGCGAAGAACTCGCGGGTCACCGCAAACATCTTCTCGATCGTCTCGTCGGAGACGCCGTGCCCCACGAGGTAGAAGAATCCGACGTGATGAGCGGCGTCAAGCAGCGTAGCGCGGAACCGCGCCCGGTCGGTGTCGTCGCCGTCGAGCAGGGACATATCCACCACGGGAAGCGCACGATCGGTCATGCCTGCATTGTTCCACCGCAGCAGACCGCGCTTCCCACATGCACGCTCACGCATGAGTACGATCGGACGATAGCGTCGCCATCGCACCGAGACCTGATTCTCGTGCGCGTACGCCACATCCCGGCGTGACCCCAACCCACATCCCGTCACAACCCACATCCCGCCACAGCGCAGTCCACGACCAGACCAAGGTCCACAGCTGATCTCAGGAGACACTCTTGCTGACCGTCAAGGCATACGCCGCACCGTCCGCCACCGAGCCGCTCGTCCCCACCACCATCGAACGCCGCGACGTCGGCGCGAACGACGTCCTGATCGCCATCGCGTACGCCGGTGTGTGCCACTCGGACATCCACACCGTTCGCGAGGACTGGGGCCCGATCACCTTCCCGCAGGTCGTCGGCCACGAGATCGTCGGTGAGGTCACCGCGGTGGGCGGCGACGTCACGAAGTTCGCTGTCGGCGACCGCGTCGGCGTCGGCTGCATGGTGAACTCGTGCCGCGAATGCGAGAACTGTGCGGCGGGCATGGAGCAGTACTGCCTCGCCGGCAACACCGGCACGTACGCGTCGGTCGACCGCGACGGCACCATCACGCAGGGCGGGTACTCGACCCACGTCGTCGTCGACCAGGACTTCGTGCTGCGCGTCCCCGAAGCCATCCCGTACGAAGCCGCCGCACCGCTGCTGTGCGCGGGCATCACCACGTACTCGCCGCTGGCTCACTGGAACGCCGGTCCCGGCAAGCGTGTCGCCGTCGTCGGCATGGGCGGCCTCGGGCATATGGCCGTTAAGATCGCGTCCGCGATGGGCGCAGAAGTCACCGTCCTCTCGCAGACTCTGTCGAAGAAGGACGACGGTCTTGCGTTCGGTGCGACGGACTACTACGCGACGAGCGACAAAGAGACGTTCAAGGCCCTGCGCAACACCTTCGATCTCGTCATCAACACGGTGAGCGCGTCGCTCGACTTCGACCGCTACGTCAAACTGCTCCGGTTGGACGGCGTGTGGGTGAACGTCGGCGCTCCCGCCGACCCGGTCTCGATGCGCGTCTTCTCACTGTTCGCCAACCGGCGGTCGTTCGCCGGATCGAACATCGGCGGCATCGCCGAGACGCAGGAGATGCTCGACTTCTGCGCTGAGCATGGCATCGCACCCGAGACCGAGCTGATCTCGGCCGACGAGATCAACGATGCCTACGAGCGCGTCCTGCGCAGCGACGTCCGCTACCGGTTCGTCATCGACACGGCCACCCTGTAGCCGTAGCCGTCCCCGATTCACTGAGGTGAATCGGGGCTCCGGTGGCTCCTCCGGACCCGCGTACGGTCCGTATTTGTCCGGACCGGACAAATATTTTGGCGCTCTGACCAGCTAGTTCGTCCATTCTTCGCCTTCGCGATGTGGAGAACGGTGGCAGAGAGCGTGAGATCGATGGCAGGAGAATCCTCCTGTGAGACGCGGATCTTCCGCGACTCAGATCTCGCCTCGGGCCGCACGGTCCGCGTCACCGTAAGGAGATCGTCGTGTTGCGACGAACCACCACTCTGCTGCTTTTGGCCGTCGTCGCGGCTTTCACGATGGTGTCGGCATTGGTCGCCGGCCCGGCGGCCGCCCAGACCCATCACACTCGTGAGGGCGTGAACATCACGCTCGACTCGAGCCGGTTGAAGGTCCGCAAGCTTGCGCCGCTCGACTCGTCGCCGTTCTCCGGTCAAGCACTGTTGACGTCCGACGTCCACGCGGCGATCGCGGGCATCGGTGACAAGAAGGTGCGGGCGACGGTCGAGCTCGGATACAAGATCGGGTATCCAGTCTCCGTGGCGCCGAGCGGCGTCAAAGTCACCGCGCACACCCCGGACCTGAAGCTGTCGGGCGGCGTCAACACGAAGGTCTCGCCGAACGTCACCATCTCCGGAACCGGTGGCGGCGGCTCGCTCGGCGACATCGGTCTGGAGGCCGGAGCCGAGTCGACGGTCATCCCCGCCGCAGACCTCGAATTCGAGGTGGGCGCAGGCAAGATCACCACCGTCGCCCTCGCTGAGTTCGCGATGACGAAGCCGACCGCCGACGTCGTCCTATCCGGCGTGGAGCTCAACGTGTCCAACGCGGTCGGCCCGATCTCGGTGCAGCCGTTCGCCAAGATATCGGTCACCACGGAGACCGGCGTCTACGTCTACTACGACTACGGGAAGACCACGCGCCTCTGAGCGTGCACCGGTGACCAGACATGCGCCAGTCGGGGGGCGCATGTCGAGGGGTAGGGCGGGACGGCTGACGCCGTCCCGCCCTCATCGTTGTTCCGGAGCGGGATCGAGCATCTGGGCGAGGTGCGCGGACGCGTCCGACGACCGATCGCCCGTCAACTGCCGCACCTGCATGTGACAACTGAAGCCGTCGGTGAGGACCGCCGCGTCGTCACGGGCGCGCAGTGCGGGCGCCAACGCCTGTTCGGCGACAGCCATGCTCGTCTCGTAGTGGTCGGCCTCGAAACCGAAATTCCCCGCCACACCGCAGCAGCCGGTCGCCTCCCGGATCTCGCGCACGCCGACGTCCCGGAGCGCGCGCTGCTGGACGGCCGAACCGAACACCGAGTACTCGTGACAGTGCGTCTGCACGACGACCTCGCCGGGAACACCCCGGGCCGGGGCCCAACCCTCCGCGACCTGCGCGCTGACCTGCTCGGCGAAGCTCCTGATCCGCTTCGACACACGTTCGGCGGCGTCGGTGTGCACGAGCTCGGGCAGATCCTTGCGCAACGCGGCCGCACAACTCGGCTCGACCACCACGATCGGACGGTCCGTGCCGTCGTCGAGAGCCTCGGCGGCATGGGTGAGCTTCTTCGTCGCCTGGGCGAGCTGACCGGTCGAAATCCAGGTGAGCCCGCAGCACACGTCGGTGCGGATCTGCGCACGATGCCCGGCGTCGTCGACGACGCGACGCGCGGCGGCCGCGACCTCCGGACGGAAGCCACGCGTGAACGAGTCGACCATCAACACGACATCGGCCGCACCGGTCGGCGTGGGGCGCGCGAGCAGTCTCCGCAGGGTGCGATGCGACGCGAACCGCGGCAGATCCCGCTCGGTGGTCAGCCCGGCCATCCGCAGCGCCGCATTCTTGAACGGAGACGCCAGGACTGCGTTCACCGCGGGCGCCGTCCGCGACATGATCGGCAGCCAACGAGGCAGCCAGCCGAGCGAGTAGTGGGCCGCTGGACGGAGCCGTCGCCGGTAGTAGTGATCGAAGAACTCCGACTTGTACGTCGCCATGTCGACGCCCGTCGGACAGTCGGACGCGCAGGCCTTGCAGGAAAGACACAGGTCGAGCACCTCGCGCACATCCTCCGAACGCCATCCGTCGTCGACGGTCGCCGCACCGCGGATCATCTCCTGCAGCACGCGCGCCCTGCCGCGCGTCGAGTCCTTCTCGTCGCCGGTCGCCCGGTAGCTCGGGCACATCACACCGCCGCTGTGCGAACGGCACCGTCCTACACCGATGCACGACTGCACCGCGTCGACAAGCCCCTGCCCCGGCGGAGACGCCGTGGTGTCGCCCAGCGCAAAACTGGTCTGCCACTCCAGCACCTGGACTCCCGCCAGGGCGAGGTCGGCGACCGGTTCGGCGGGCGACACCATGATCCCGGGATTGAGCAGACCCTCCGGATCGAACACGGCTTTGAACCGAGCGAACGCCGCCAGCATCGCGGGGGAGTACATGATCGGCAGCAGGCCCGACCGGGCGCGGCCGTCACCGTGTTCGCCCGACAGCGTGCCGCCGTGCCGGACCACGAGGCGAGCCGCGGCGTCGAGGAAGCGCGTCATCACGGCGCGCCCCTCGTCGGTGGCTTGGTCGAACGTGATGCGAATGTGCATGCAGCCCGCGCCGAAATGGCCGTACATGACGCCGATCAGATCGTGATCGGCGAGGAGGTCGGTGAAGTCCGCGAGATAGTCAGCGAGGTTCTCCGGCGCCACCGCCGAGTCCTCCCACCCCGGCCACGACGTAATCGAGCCGCCGTCCGGAAGGGGGAGCCGGGACGACAATCCGGCGCCGTCCTCGCGGACCCGCCACAGGCTCTTGCGCACAACCGGATCGGTGACGACGGAGCCGTCGAGCACTCGCCCCGCGCTGCGCAGACCGGCGAGCAGGCGTGTCGCATCGGTCGCCACCTGATCGGGGCTGTCGCCGTCGAGCTCCACGTACAGCCAGGCGTGCCCGGGCGGCAACGCGGTGACCGAGTCGGTGCCGCGTCGGGCGCGCATCGTCGCGACGATCTGCTCGTCGATGCCCTCCACCGCCGACGGCGAGAACGTCAAAATCTCGGGGACGTCGCGGGCCGCGTCGACCACGTTCTCGTAGCCGAGGATCAGCAGGAGGGCCGACGGCGGGACGTCCACGATCGAGACGGTCGCGGCGACGACGACCGCGCACGTCCCCTCACTGCCGACCAGGGCACGTGCGACATCGAAGCCGTGCTCGGGCAACAGATGCGACAGGTGGTAGCCGGAAACCTGACGGGGGATACGGCCCAGTTCGGTGCGCAGCGGGGCCATCGTGTCATGTGTCAGGTCGGCGAGGTCGGCGGTGATCCGGGCGGCGCGGCCGACGGCGGCGGTGTCGGACGGGTCGCTGGCCCGGATCCCGGATCGGGTCGCGGTGACACGCGTGCCGTCCACCAGGACGAGGTCGAGTGCGACGACGTGGTCGGTGGTCCGGCCGTAACGCACCGAATGGTTGCCGCACGCATCGTTGGCGATCGATCCGCCGACCGTCGCGCGTGACTTCGACGACGGGTCCGGAGCGAACGTCATCGCGCCGTTGGTGTGCCGTTCGACGGCGCTCGCGAGTTGCGCGAGGACCACGCCGGGCTGCACCGTCGCGGTGTGCGCGCGGGCGTCGATGTCGATGATCGTGTCCATGTGGCGGGAGAGGTCCAGAACGAGTCCGGCTCCGACGGCGTTGCCTGCCATCGAGGTGCCGCCGCCGCGGACGGTCACCGTGACCTTCTCCGCGTGGCACCAGGCCAAGGTCGCGCTGACCTCGTCGGCGGTGCGCGGGAAGGCGACTCCGGCGGGCGGGATCCGATAGTTCGACGCGTCGTAGCTGTACGCACCGCGTCGAGCACTCGACGCGTCGACGTCGATCGGGCAGGTGGTGAACCGATTCTCGGCGCCGGTGGACTGTGCGTTCACTACGCGTTCCCTTCCTCGGATGTGCTCCTCGCGTCATGGGCCACGTACTCCACGCCAGTCTTGCACGGGGGCCGGGCACAGTTCTCACATTCTCGACCCGGATCGGCCGTATTTCGGGTCCTGGGGCCATCTACGTGAGATTCGTGCCCGGCGGCGGCGACCACCTGCTCGCAGCCGCCTGTTCGTCTGTCGTTCATTCCCCCGATGACGAACCGTGGAGAAGTCTCCTTAACGTCGTCGGCGTATCCGCTCAGCCCAGTGCGGACGAGGCACCGAGACCTGAAGGCGATTTCATGCGTATTCCGTTGCAGCTGTTCACCATCGGTGGAGACGACGTGGGTCGTTCGGCACGTTCGCGCGTCACGTGCCGCTACAAGTGCGGCGAGGCGTGCTGGCACGAGCCGGGCAACAGCAGCGACAACGAGTACTTCCGCGACGTCGCACGCACCGCACTGTCGCGTCGCACCATCCTGCGTGGCGGCGCAGGTGCGGTGCTGGCGGTTGGTGCGACGTCGCTTCTCTCGGCGTGCGGCGACGACGGGGCGAGTTCGACCGGCGCCCCGTCAGGCGGCGGCCCCGTCGACGGCATGAAGTTCGACATCGTGCGACCCAACACCGACGACGCCCTGCGGATCCCGGACGGCTACCGACAGAGAGTCGTCATCCGCTGGGGCGATCCCGTTCTGCCCGGGGCACCCGAGTTCGACTTCGAGAATCAGACGGCGGACGCGCAGTCGAAACAGTTCGGTTTCAACAACGACTTCGCGGGACTCATCCCGATCGACGGCCAGGACGGCAGCTTCTACCTTGTCGTGAACCAGGAGTACACGACCGAGGAGTTCATGTTCCGCGGTTACCAGGAGAAGGAGCCGACGGAAGAGCAGGCGCGCATCGCGATGGCTGCGCACGGAATCACCGTCCTCGAAGTGAAAGCCTCGAACAAGGACGGATCGCTGACCCCGGTCGTCGGACCGCGCAACCGCCGCATCACCGCGAGCACCCCGTTCCGTCTCACCGGGCCGGCCGCGGGCACCGACTTCGTGAAGACCGCCGCCGACCGTGCGGGCAACACCGTCGCGGGGACCATCGCCAACTGTTCGGGCGGCATCACGCCGTGGGGCACCATGCTGTCCGGCGAAGAGAACTACAACAACTACTTCTCGAACGCGAGCAAGGTGAAAGACAAGGCAGCTGCCGCGCACTTGGAGCGCTACGGTTTCGCCGACGACGCCGACTATCACCAGTGGGGCCGGTTCGAGACACGCTTCGACCTGGAGAAGGACCCGAACGAGGCCAACCGCTTCGGCTACGTGGTCGAGGTCGACCCGACCGACCCGAACTCCACTCCGCTCAAGCATTCGGCGCTCGGCCGCCTCAAGCACGAGTCGGCCAACATTCACGTCGTGAAGGACGGTCCCGCCGCGGGCACCGTCGTCGCGTACACGGGTGACGACGAGAAGTTCGAGTACATCTACAAGTTCGTGTCGAGCCGCAAAATCAAGGACGGCGACAAGCGCCACAATATGGGCATCCTCACCGAAGGCACCCTGTACGTCGCGTCGTTCTCCAGCGACAAGCCGGTCACCACCGACGACGCGGCGGGCAGCGGCGCGTGGCACAAGCTGATGACCGTCAACGCCGACGGTTCGGCCCAGTCGCACATCAAGGGCATGACCGCTGCCGAGGTCGCCGTCTTCACGCGTGAGGCCGCCGACAAGGCGGGCGCGACGAAGATGGACCGTCCCGAAGACATCGAGCCGCACCCGATCACCGGCAAGGTGTACTGCGCGCTCACCAACAACGACGACCGGGGCGTCGACGGCGAAGAGGGGCCGACGTCGGCCAACCCGCGCAACGAGAACAAGAACGGGCAGATCCTCGAGATGACCGACGATCATGCGGGCGAGTCGTTCACCTGGGACCTCCTGCTCGTCGCGGGCGACCCGAAGGCGGCCGACACGTACTACGGCGGTTTCGACAAGACGAAGGTCAGCCCGATCTCGTGCCCGGACAATGTGGCGTTCGACCCGCACGGCAACCTGTGGATCTCCACCGACGGCAACGCGCTCAAGAGTAACGACGGCCTGTTCGCCGTCGCTCTCGAAGGTGAGCGTCGAGGCGAGACCAAACAGTTCCTCACCGTCCCGCGCGGAGCCGAGACCTGTGGCCCGATCATCGACTCCAAGCGCGTCATCGTCTGCGTCCAGCACCCGGGCGAAGAGGACGACTATTCGGCCGACCGCCCGTTCTCGCACTGGCCGGACGGCGGGAACTCCCAGCCGCGCCCCTCGGTCGTCGCCGTGTGGCGCGACGGCGGCGGCGCGATCGGCGTGTAGGGCCGTTCGGGGAGGCTGGACCAGGGTGGTACGCGAACTCCAGAATTGCCGGGAACCACCGGTACGACGGCGTAACGTCCTTCGTACGGATGACGGGAGGCGCGGCGTGTTCAGGATGCGACGAGGTTTGGTCGGGGTGGTCGCCGTCGCCCTGCTGTCGGTACCGGTCACGGCGCCACCGATCGCGTCGGCGGAGAACAGAGACCACGGCGCACTGATCTCGGTCACCATTCGGCCGGACGGTTGGCGTGGACTCGACAACGGACGAGCAGTCGACTACTGGACGCAGGATCCGCAGGGTCGCCCGGTTCGGGCGAGCGGCGCCGTCTTCGTCCCGCCGGGGAGGGGTCCGGCGGGCGGATGGCCGATCGTCGCGTACACACACGGCACCAGCGGCTACGGGACTGGTTGCGGCGGGCAGAGTTCCGCCGACGCGGAGGCCAACCGGTACATCACGCGGCTCGTCGGCAACGGGTACGCCGTCGTCGCACCGGATTACGTGGGACTCGGGCACGACGACGTCGGCGTCCACCCGTACCTGAACACGCGCAGCGAATCGTCCGCGACGATCGACCTGCTCACTGCCGCCCGGACCCTCGACAGCAGGCTGTCGGACCGATGGGCGGTGACCGGCGACTCCCAGGGCGGGCAGGCCGCGCTCGCCACCGCGCACCGCCAACAGACATACGGTCCCACGACCGACTTCCGTGGCGCGGTCGCGATCGACCCGGAGTCGGACGTCGAGAAGATCATGCCGCTGCTCGGCCCGTACGTACCGACGTTGCCGTCGCCGATCGACCACTCGTACGGATTCCTCCTCGCGACTCTCGCGGGCCTGCGTCAGGCGGATCCGAGCGCGCACGTGAACTCGTACCTCACGCCGTACGGTCGACGACTCGTCGACCAGGTCGGTCAGACGTGCGGTGGCCCGACGCTCCCGAAGAATCTCGCGTTCGGTTCACTGCTGTCGCGTCCGCTCACCACCCCGAAGATGACGGTGGCCTTGAACCGGTACATGGCGGTGCCCGTGCGCGGCTATGACGCGCCGATCCTGCTGCTCCTCAACACCCTCGACACGACGGTGCCGTCGCCGCTGCACGCCAAACTCGCCGCGGACCTAGCGCTGAACCGGGTGCCGTTCACCACAGTCGTCGGCGATGGCTCGCATACCGAGATGGACGCCGCACAGTGGTCCGCGTTCGACCGCTTCTTCACCCGGCACCTCGGCTGAGGCTGCCGGTCCGAGCGCTACCGCTCGCCGAGCGCCGTCGCAGCGTTCAGATCAAGATCCACAGGAACGCGATGAGGCCGAGCACGATGCAGAGGATCCACAGCCAGCCGACGATGATCGCCGCCGACGCGAACTCGCGGCCGATGCCGCCGTCACGGTCGATCTCGTTGCGTGAGCGGTAACCGAGCCAGATGCCGAACGGTGACGTGATACCCAGGCCGGAGAGGACGAGGGCGACGATCGCGAGGACGTTCACCGCGTCGTCGGACGTGGCTCGGGGCGGGGTCGCGGTGGAGGCAGGCACCGGATTCTCCTTCGCGGCGCGGTCGGTCTCGGGACGAGGGCTGTTCAGGGGCGGGCTCGCCGGTGCTGACGGTCGGCCTGCGGTGGGCCGCGGCGGCTGGCCAGCGGGCGGCTGTGAACTGGGCCCTGCTGGCGGCTGGGGGCCGGGTCGGCCGGGCTGTTGGGGGCGTCCCGACAGGGGGCTCGGCTCGGGGACCGCCGAATAGGCGAGGCGACGAGGAGGTTCGGAGTCGGACGAACTCGTCGGCGCGGCACTCGGCGGACGCGGCGCAGTGGACGGCGGACGCGGAGGCTGCTGCGGCGGCCCCTGCGGTGCACGCGGTCCCGGTGCTGCCGGCCCCTGTCCCTGGCCCTGTCCTGGGCCCGGGGCGGCCGGGGGGCGGTGACTGCCGCCGGAGCCGGGAGACGACGGCGCCGCGGGACGCGGCGCGGCGCGATGCGCGGGCGTCGGCGAACCTTGCGGGTTCGGTGCGTCGGGGCGGGGGTCGTCAGTCGTCACGCCTACAAACTACCTGCTCCGGCGTCGTCGGCAGCGGACGACGGCGCGTCGACGCGCGGAATGGTCTGCGAGACAGGCGGGTGTTCGGTGCGCGCGCGCCGCAGCACAATGACGACGGCCACCAGCAGGAGCAGCAGGACCGAACCGACGGCGGCAAGAAGTTTCTGGCGCATTGTTCCAGGTTGCCAGGTGAAACCGGGAGACGCCAACCGGTGCCGTCGGCCGGCCCGCGGACATCCGCCCATCGCGAACAGCGGCGGCGCGATGTCGGTCGGACATGGTTGTATGGACAGTGTGAGTGAGCAGAACAAGACCGCGACCCTGCACACCAATCGCGGCGACATCGTCATCGAACTCTTCCCGAACCACGCCCCGAAGACCGTGGCGAACTTCGTCGGCCTGGCCGACGGCTCGAAGGAGTACTCCACCAAGAACGCGAAGGGCGAGTCCAGCGGACCGTTCTACGACGGGGCGATCTTCCACCGCGTCATCGCGGGCTTCATGCTGCAGGGCGGCGACCCGACCGGCACCGGCCGCGGCGGCCCGGGCTACCAGTTCGAGGACGAGTTCCACCCCGAGCTGCAGTTCGACCGTCCGTATCTGTTGGCAATGGCCAACGCCGGTCCGGGCACCAACGGCTCGCAGTTCTTCATCACCGTCGGCCCGACGCCGCACCTGAACCGTCGCCACACCATCTTCGGTGAGGTCAAGGACGCTGCGTCGCAGGCAGTCGTCGACGCCATCGGCGCCACCAAGACCGCGCCGGGCGACCGCCCGGTGGAGGACGTCGTCATCGAGAGCGTCGAGCTCTCCTGAAACAACTCGGGAGCACCTGTTGAACCAGGTCTGCTACCGGCATCCCGGCCGTCCCACCGCGCTCTCGTGTACGCGGTGCGGGCGGTCGGCTTGTCCGGAGTGCCTTCGTCCGGCGTCCGTCGGACAGCATTGCGTCGACTGCGTCGCAGAGGCGAGCGCCACTCAGCGCGCGACCGCGCCCACCGTCGTCGCCCGCCGCTCCGTGCAACCGGTCGTCACCTACGCGCTGATCGCCATCAACCTTCTGGTGTTTGGCGCCGTGCTGCTGCAGGCGGGCGGGACGGATCTGCGCGACCTGGTATCGTCGTCGATCTACAGCCACGGCGTGCTCGTCAATGGAGCCGGATTCGAAAACGAGTACTGGCGTCTGCTGACATCCGGATTCCTGCACCAGAGCGTGCCGCACCTGGCGATCAACATGTTCTCGCTGTACATCATCGGCGCCGACCTCGAACGGGTCCTCGGCCGCGCCCGCTACCTGGCGATCTACCTGGTCGGTCTCCTCGGCGGCAGCGCAGCCGTCATGGCCTTCCAGGACGGCACCACGCTGACCGCGGGTGCGTCGGGCGCGATCTACGGGCTGATGGGCGCGCTGTTCGTACTGCTGCTCAAGTTGAAGGCGCCCGTCACCACAGTCCTCGTCATCATCGTGGTCAATATCGTGTTCTCGGTGAGTCTCCCGAACATCTCCCTGTTCGGGCACCTCGGCGGTTTGGTATTCGGTGCGGCGTCGGCCGCCGCCGTCATCTGGTTGCCGACCGCAGTGCTGCCGCCGCCCAAGCGCACGCAGGCCGCCGTCGACCGGGTCGGCTGGTACGGCCTCCTCGCGCTCGCCGTCATCGCCGTCGCGATCGGCAGCGGCATAGGACTCGGCGAGAGTCTCTAGTGCCTCGTATCGCTAATTCCTTAATGGTTGGCAGCGCCCCGCTGCACATCTGGCGGCGTTGTCGTCGGTCGCGATACCTACCGGTATCCCTTCCTCCTCCGCCTTGCCAGCTGCACAGCGGAACACCACCAACCGTCGAGGAATTAACGACACGCGACACGAGCCGCGTCAGCGCTCTTCGACGCGGAACCCTGCGTCGCGTAGATCGTCGGCGACGGCTCCGGGCGCCGCGCCGAGATCCCAGCGTCCGAAGATCAACAGTCGGTCGTCCGGCAGGTCGATGAGCAGCTGTCTGCTGTGCGCCGCGAGCCTGCGCGTCCGCAGCGTCGACACGCGTTGGACGTCGTCGGCCGTCAACGTGATGCGCCCGGTCAGGGTGCGGACCGTCAGCGTGGGGCCCGGGTCGAGGGTCAGGCGCGGCCGTCGCACGAGCATCACCGTCCCCGCCGCGATCAAGCCGAGCGCGGCGACGGCGAGGAACACGGTCGCCGCGGGGTCGGTGTACGACGCGGCCGCAGCGGCGGCCAGAGCAACGCCGCCGACAATGAGGGCGACACCGGCCAGAGCCGGTGGCGCCCATTCCTTGTGCACTGGTTCCACAGAGTTATCCACAGGAGTTATACACAGTGGGGATGAATTACACACATGTAATTCCCCCGCTGGGGACAACGTCTCCGGTCAGCGCCAGCCCATTGTCATGAGCAGGCCGACCACCATGATCCCGAAACCGATCAGCATGTTCCACGGACCCAGCTCGGACATCCAGTGCAGGAACTTCCCCTCGGCACCGAACGTGTCCTGCGTGGCACCCAAGTAGTAGACGAGCAGCCACAGGAGGCCGATGAGCATCAGACCGAACATGACGGACTGATAGAGAACGCCCGACGGGCCGGCTTTGACCTTCACCGGGGTGCGGCTCGCACTGTTGACCGTGTAGTCGGTCTTCTTCCGGACTTTTGACTTCGGCATACCCTCCACGGTATCCCAGCTGCACGGTCAGCAGCCAAAACGATAACCTTTACCGGTGCGCATCCTCGTCATCGACAACTACGACAGCTTCGTCTACAACCTGGTCCAATACTTGGGGCAGCTCGGAGTCGAGGCCGTCGTCTGGCGCAACGACGACGATCATCTGACCGACCTCGACGCCGTGGTCGCCGAATTCGACGGCATTCTGCTGAGCCCCGGCCCCGGAACCCCGGACCGTGCAGGTGCCACCGAGCCGATCATCGCGGTCGCTGCGGCCGCGCGTACCCCGCTGCTCGGGGTGTGCCTCGGCCATCAGGCGATCGGCGAAGCGTTCGGCGCCACCGTCGAACGGGCCCCGGAGCTCCTGCACGGCAAGACGTCACTGGTGAACCACGACGGGTCCGGCGTCCTCGCGGGCCTGCCCGATCCGTTCGTCGCCACCCGGTACCACTCGCTGACCGTCGCACCGGCGACCATCCCAGACGAACTGGTCGTCACCGGGACCACCGACACCGGCGTCGTCATGGCGTTCAAGCACCGCGACCTGCCGATTCACGGCGTCCAGTTCCACCCGGAGAGCGTCCTTACACAGGGTGGTCACCGCATGCTCGCTAACTGGCTTCGCGTCTGCGGCCTCGACGTCTCCAAGGACCTCGTCGCTCGCCTCGAAAGCGAGATGGCCGTAGCCCTCGGCGTCTGAGTCCAGCCCTCGGCGTCCGAGCCCTGGTCTGTTGCTCGAGGCGAGCCCGGTCAGAACAATGCTTCCTTGCCGACGACTACGGAGACCGACTCGTTCTTGCGGAGCTTGCTGCCCGCGGACGGCCGCTGGGACATGACTTTGCCGTCGTCGCGGCTGCCGAGCGGAACCTTGCGTTCGGTGATGTTGATCGTGTTCGGATCCCATCCGGCCCTGACGAGCGCATCCTGTGCCTGATTGGGCGTCTTGCCGCGCAGGTCGGGGACGGTGAACTGGTTGCCGCGCGAGACCATCACCTGGACGGTGCTGCCGACCCGTACGGAGGTCCCCGCGTCGGGCGACGTGCTGACCACTTGGCCTTCGGGGAGGTCGGAGTCGGCCTGCACGGTCACCACGTCCAAGTCCATTTGTTCGAGGGCGGTGGTGGCCTCATCCTCGGTCTGTCCGCGCAGGTCGGGGATGGTCACTTCGCTCGGGCCGGTGCCGATGTGCAGGACGATGGTGCTGGTGACGGCGACCGTCGCATTGGTCTGCGGGGTCGTCCGGACGATTTTGTCCTTGAGGGCGGTCGTTGACTCGATCTGCTCGGTCTTCACCGTCTCGAATCCGCGTGCTTCGAGTAGTTTACGCGCGTCTTTCTCGGTCTTTCCTCGCAGATCAGGCACCGCGGATCGTTGCGGTCCGGACGAGATATACAACGTCACCTCCGACCCTTCGGGGGTGGGGACGTCGTCGCCCGGCACGGTGCGTGTGGCGAGGCCTTCGGTGATGTCCGAGCTCGACTCGCGTTGCTCTTTGACACTGAAACCGGCTTGTTCGAGATTGGCCTTGGCGGCTTCGGCGGTGAGGCCGGCGACCTTCGGGACGGCGATCGACGGCTCCTCGCTGGTCCACGGCGCCCACGCGAGGAGGCTGCCGACGAGAGCCGCGATCAACAGCAGCGCGACGGCCACGAGGACCGGCTTGCGACGGTGGAGCGGCGTTGGCTCGTCGTCCATCACCTCGGCGAGACGGTGGCTGTTACGTCGCGACGACTGCGTCTCGTTGCGGACGGGCGCCCGCGTCGATTCGATGAGGTCGGTTTGTTCCTGGTCGGTCAACAGCATCGGCGCCGACGGCTTGCCGCCTGCCAGAACCTTGATGAGGTCGGAACGGAAGTCGGCAGCCGTCTGATAGCGGTTGGCCGGGTTCTTGCTCATCGCCTGCATGACGATCGAGTCGAGTTCCGGCGACAGCTCGGGTCGGACGGTCGACGGGCGGCGCGGATCCTCGTGGACGTGCTGGTGGGCGACCGCGATCGGCGAGTCGCCGGTGAACGGCGGCTCACCGGTGACGAGTTCGAACAGAACGCAGCCCATCGAGTAGATGTCGCTGCGCGGATCCACTTTGATGCCGCGTGCCTGTTCCGGCGACAGATACTGGGCGGTGCCCATCACGGCGGACGTCTGCGTCATGGTCGCCGACGTGTCGTCCATGGCGCGGGCGATGCCGAAGTCCATCACCTTGACGGCGCCCGTCCGGTCGATCATCACGTTGGCGGGCTTCATGTCGCGGTGAACGATGTTCGCGCGGTGCGAGAAGTCCATCGCGGCGGCCACGTCGGCCATCCAGGTCATCGCCTGCTTGGGTGCGATGACCCCCGAATCGCTCGCCCGCAGGATGTCGCGGAGCGTATCGCCGTCGACGTACTCCATCACGATGAACGGGAGCGGTCCCTCGGACGTCTCGGCTTCGCCGGTGTCGAAGACTTGGACGATCGACGGGTGGGTCAGCTTGGCGGCGTTCTGGGCTTCACGCCGGAAACGCAGGTAGAACGACGGATCGCGAGCCAGATCGGCGCGCAGCACTTTGATCGCGACGTCCCGGTGCAGCAGGAGGTCACGCGCGTACTGGACTTCGGACATGCCGCCGAAGCCGAGTGTCTCGCCGAGCTCGTAACGCTCGGAGAGGTAGTGCGGATCGAAGTCGCTCACATCGTCAGCCTCATCTAGTCGGGATCGTGACTCCGGGCAGGACCTCTATGCCGTCGCTGCCGGTGGTCGTCTCCTCTTCCGTCGTCGTCGTGTCCTCGTCGGTCGTGGTCGTGGTCTGCTCGTCGGTGGTGGTCGTCGACTCGGGCGTCGAGCTCGGAGTCTCCTCCTCCGTAGTAGTCGGTTCCTCCGGCTGCTGCGTTTGAGTGACGGTGACCGGGGTCGAGTTCCGGGGTTCGACGGGGTCCTTCGGGCTGCTGCTGATCCACCAGGCGACCAAAGCGATCGCCGCGATGAGCAGCAGCGCGGCGACCGCCGTCAACACCTTGTGGGTCGTCGTCCAGCCACCGTTGTCGGTGTTCGTGGCGGCAGCGGTCGACGGGGCCGTGGTGGGCCGCGAGACCGGTGCGGGAGTCGGCGACGTCATCGCGCGGGTCCCTGCCGCCGCAGCGACCGGCGCGACGCCGCCCGCGGTGCGCGGCCGCGGCGGACGATGGCCTACCCGAACGGCGGCGACGGCGTCGGCGAACTCGCCGCCCGTCGCGTACCGCTGCGCCGGATCCTTCGAAAGCGTGATGTCGATGAGTTCGCGGACCGGAGCCGGGATCGACGACGGCAACGACGGCGGCGTGTCCTGGATGTGCTTCATCGCGACGGTGATCGCGCCGTCGCCGAGGAACGGTCGCCGTCCGGTGAGCGCCTCGTAGCCGACGACCCCGAGCGAGTACACGTCCGACGCGGCGGTCGCCTCGCCGCCCATCGCCTGTTCGGGCGAGATGTACTGGGCGGTGCCCATCACCATGCCGGTCTGGGTCACCGGCGCCGAGTCGACGGCTTTCGCGATGCCGAAGTCGGTGATCTTGACCTGCCCGGTGGGCGTGATCAGGATGTTGCCGGGCTTCACGTCGCGGTGCACGAGACCCGCGGTGTGCGCGGCCTGCAGCGCGCGTCCGGTCTGCTCGAGCATGTCGAGGGCGTGGGTCAGCGCGAGCTGGCCCATCCGGGCGATCACCGAGTTGAGCGGTTCGCCGTCGACGAGCTCCATGACGAGGTAGGCGAGCGGGTCGCCGCCGTTGCGGTCGGGCGTCTCGCCGTAGTCGAAGACGTTCGCGATGCCCGGGTCGTTCAACCGTGCGGTCGTCTGCGCTTCGGTACGGAAACGTCCGAGGAACTCGGAGTCGTTCGAGTATTCGGCCTTGAGAACTTTGACGGCCACTCGGCGGCCCAGTCGCGTGTCGAGTGCTTCCCACACCTGTCCCATGCCGCCGGTCGCTATCAACCGGACCAGGCGGTACCGGTCGGCGATGATGGTCCCGTTCTGCAGGCTCATCGGCCACCTCCCGTATATGCGTTCATCACTGCTCGTCCAATCGGGGCGGCAACGACGCCGCCGTAGGAGTTCTGTCCCTGTGCGCCGTTCTCGAGCATGACGGCCACCGCGATGCGCTTGTTGGTTCCCGGCGAGAACGCGATGTACCAGGCGTACGGGGTCTCGCCTCCCTGCGCGGTGTCCGAGTGCTCGGCAGTGCCGGTCTTCGACGCGATGCCCGACTGCGAGCCCGCTGTGTTCTGCTCCGACTTGATCATCATGTCGGTCAGGACGTCGGCCTGATCGGCGGTCAGCGGGCGGTTGAGGGTCGTCGGCGCCGTTGTCGAAATGGTGCGCAGGTCGGCGGTCTGCAATTTATCGACGAGGTACGGCCGCATCCGCGCGCCGCCGTTGGCGACGGTCGCCGCGATCACCGCGTTCTCCAACACGGTGAGTCGGACGTCGCGCTGGCCGATTGCCGACTGGCCGAGGGCGGCCAGGTCGTCGCCGATGTCGCCGACGGAGCTCTTCGCGACCGGCATCGGGATGCCCGCCGGGTCTTCGCCGACGCCGAACGATTTGGCGGTCGACGTGAACTCCTCTGGCTTGTCGCCGGGGACCTTCTCGGTCAGGAGCTGCGCGAACGCCGTGTTGCACGAGTATTCGAACGCCTGCGTCAACGTGACGGTCCCGTTCGACGACCCCGGGCACGTCGACCCGGAATCGTTGGACAGGAAGGTGTTGCTGTCGGGCAGCTGCCAGCGGGACGCCGCGGTGAGGCGGGTGTCGGCGTTGAGGCCGGCATGCAGCGCCGTTGCGGTCGAGACCACCTTGAACGTCGAACCGGGTGGATACAGCGCCGAGGTCGCTCGATTGACGAGCGGCGAGTCCGCCGATTCGTCGGTCATCGACGTCCATGCCTTCTCGGCTTCGCCGAAGTCCTGGGTGGCGATCGCGTTCGGGTTGTAGCTTGGCGTCGACGCCATCGCCAGGATCTTGCCGGTGCCCGGCTCGATGGCGACGACGGCTCCGCGGCATGGGCCGTCGCAGTCGGCGCCCGAGAGCTCCTGGTACGCAGTGCGTTGCAGTCGCGGGTCGATCGTGGTGACGACGTTGCCCCCGCGCGGGTCGCGTCCGGAGAACATGTCCATGAACCGCTGGGTGAACAGGCGGTCGTCGTTGCCGTTGAGCACGGAGTCCTCGGCGGCCTCGATACCGCGGTCGGCGCGGTACACGAACGAGAAGTAGCCGGTGACCGGGGCGAATGCCTTCGGGTTGGTCGGGTACTTCCGGAGATACTTGAACTTGTTGTCGGTGGCGACCGATTCGGCGATCACCGTGCCGTCGGCGGCGACGATGACGCCGCGCTCACGCGAGTATTCGTCGAGCAGCACACGCGAGTTGCGGGTGTCGCTGCGCAGCGAGTCCGCTTTGAACACCTGAAGGTAGGTGGCGTTGGCGAGCAGCGCGACGACGAGGACGATGGCGGCGATCGCGACGCGTTGGATGGGTTTGTTCATCAGCGCGTCACCACCTGGGTGGGCATCGCGTCGACCTTGCGTTTCGGCTTAGGTTTGGGCGCATCGGGTTCGCGGGCGGCGTTCGAGATGCGGATGAGCAGTGCGAGCAGCAGATAGTTCGCGAGCAGTGATGATCCGCCGTACGCGAGGAACGGCGTGGTCAGACCGGTCAGCGGGATCAGCTTCGACACGCCGCCGAACACCACGAACAGCTGGAACACGATGGTGAACGAGAGGCCGGCCGCCAGCAGCTTCCCGAAGCTGTCGCGGACAGCGATGGCGGTGCGTAGTCCGCGGACGACGAGGACCAGGTAGATCAGGGTGATCGCGGTGAGGCCGACGAGACCGACCTCTTCACCGAAGCTGGTGAGAATGAAGTCGGTGTTGGCGAACGGCACGATGTTGGGGCGGCCGGAACCCAGGCCCGTCCCGAACAGGCCGCCCGTCGCGAATCCAAACAGGCTCTGCGCCACCTGGTAGCCGTACGTGTCGTACTGCTCGAACGGGTCACGCCACACCGCCACCCGCATCTGCAGGTGGAAGAACAGCTGGTAGGCGATGACGGCGGCCAGCGCGAAGAGCGTCAGTCCGAGCATCAGCCAGCTGACGCGCCCGCTGGCGACGTAGAGCATCGTCAGGACGGTCACGAAGATGAGCAGCGACGTACCGAGATCCGATTCGAAGGCGAGCACGCCGACGGCGATCGCCCACGCCGCGATCAGCGGGCCGAGGTCGCGGGCACGCGGGAAGTCGATCCCAGCGAACTGTTTGCCCGCGGTGGTGAACAGGTCGCGGCGGGACACCAGGAACGATGCGGTGAAGATGATGATGAGGATCTTCGAGAACTCGCCGGGCTGGATGTTGAAGAAGCCCGCGCGGATCCAGATCTTGGAGCCGTTGATCTCCGACATCGACGACGGCAGGATCGCTGGGATAGCGAGGAAGATCAGACCGCCGAGACCCAGCGTGTACGCGTACCGCGAAAGCGAGCGGTGATCGCGGAGGAGGGCCAGCATGACGGTGAACAAGACGATGCCGATGATCATCCACAGCAGCTGTTGGTCGGCGTTGTGCGTGCGCTCGGACTCTTTGAGGAGTTCGTCGGCGCGCGCCGACCCGAGGTCGAGGCGGTGGATCATCACCAGGCCGAGTCCGTTGAGGATCGCGACGGCGGGCAGCAGCAGTGGATCCGCGTACGGCGCGAAGTAGCGGACGGCGACGTGGGCGATCGCACAGAGGGCGGCGAACGCCGCGACGAACTTAGCGACCTCCCAGGTCAGCGGCTCTCCTTGAGCGAGTTCGACGATCACCAAGGCAACGCCGACGAGCACCACGGCGAAACCGAGCAGTACCACTTCGGTGGTACGCCCGGTATTCGCCGGCGGTGTGGTCGGCGGTGCGTGCCCAGCGGGAGTCGACGTCATCCGACCTCCCGGCAGCGGCGTGCGCCGTCCGAGTCGGTGGTTGGGGCGGGCGCCTGCATCGTGGTGGAGGTGGTGTCCCTGGGCTTCTTGTCCCCGGGTTCCTTGTCGCCGGGCGGCTTCGGTGCGTCGGGCACGGCGCACAACGGCAGGAAGGTCAGTTCATTGCGGATGCGTTCCTGCGCGGCGTCGAGCGACAGGTTCTTGATGCTTTGGGATTCGACGGCGCTCCGACTGATCTCGGTGAGGTCGTCGACGAGCATTGGCGTGCACGAACTGTCGGCGTCGACGAACGTGACGCTCGGCTTCTCGGCGTCTGCGTCGTCGATGCATGCCCGTTGGTTGGGTGATTCGACGGTGAAGAACAGCAGTTTGTCGGGTGTGCCGTGGTGGATCTCGACGGCGCCGTCGTCGTTCACGGTGACGAAGTTGCTGTTCAACGCCTGGGCTCGGATGACGAAGAAGGCGGTTACGAGCGCGGCGATGACGACGAGTACGGCGATGATGGCGAGCGGCCACCCCCACCGTCGTCGATGTTCGGGTTTGTCCGCCATGGTGATGGTCGGCCGCGCAGTCGCGGGCGCCGGTGGACGCAGCGCGGCTGCACGGCCCGCTGCGGTCTTCGGGTCGGGCACATAACCGTCTTGGTCGTCGTCGCCTGCCGCGCCGCCGAGGATGGGCCGCGATTCGCCGTACTGGTCGTCGACGACGTCGGCGACAACGACGGTGACGTTGTCGGGGCCGCCGCTGCGCAACGCCAACTCGATGAGGCGGTCGGCGCACTCCTTGTGGTCGGCGATGTTGCCGAGAGTGTCGGCGAGGGTCTCCTCGCTGACGACGTCGGAGAGTCCATCGCTGCACAACAGGTAGCGGTCGCCTGCGCGGGCTTCACGCATGATGAGCGTCGGTTCGACTTCCTGACCGGTGAGGGCGCGCATGATCAAGGATCGTTGCGGATGCGAATGCGCCTGCTCGGCGGTGATCCGACCTTCGTCGACGAGACTCTGGACGAAGGTGTCGTCGCGGGTGATCTGGGTGAGGACGCCGTCGCGGTACAGGTAGCCGCGCGAGTCGCCGACATGGCACAGGCCGAGGCGGCTGCCGGCGAACAGGATGGCGGTGAGCGTGGTGCCCATGCCTTCGAGTTCGGGGGTCTGCTCCACCTGGTGGGCGATCGCCGTGTTGCCGACCGCTGTGGCGTGTCCGAGGGCGTCGAGGAGGTCGCCGCCGGGCTCGTCGTCGTCGAGGCCGCGCAGGGCTTGGATCACGAGTTGGCTGGCGACTTCGCCTGCCGCGTGGCCGCCCATTCCGTCGGCGAGTGCGAGCAGGCGGGCACCTGCATACACGGAGTCTTCGTTGTTCGACCGGACGAGGCCGCGGTCGCTTCGCGCGATATAGCGCAGGACGAGAGTCACGGGCGTAGCTCAATCACTGTCTTGCCGACCCGGATCGGTGTGTTGATCGGAGCGCGGACGGCGGTCGTCACTTTGGCGCGGTCGAGATAGGTGCCGTTGGTGGAGCCGAGGTCTTCGACGTACCAGTCGTCGCCTCGTGGCGACAGTCGAGCGTGTCGTTCGGACGCGTAATCGTCGGTGAGGACGAGCGTCGAGTCGTCGGCGCGGCCGATGAGGACGGGTTGTGCGCCGAGCGTGATGCGTGTGTTGGCGAGCGCGCCCGCGGTGACGACGAGGTATTTCGCGGAGCCGCGGCCGCGGGTGCTGCGTGACCGCCGGTCGGATCGGCTCGAGCCGATGGGGATCCGACCGCTGGTGGCAGCCGAGAGGTCGCTGCGCATGGTGCGGATGATGGCGTAGACGAACAGCCATAACAAGATGAGGAACCCGAAACGGGTCACCTGCAACAGGATGCCCTGCACCTGCGCGTCACCTCCCTCACGAAGAACATCGACATCCGGGCGGTTGCCTGGATGCAGTCAACTGTCGGGGGACGCGACGATCCCCCGACAGCATCTTATGCGGATCCGGCCTACTGGAAACGGACCGTGATGTCGGAATGTCCCAGACGGATGCGGTCTCCGTTGGCGAGTTCCCACGCGCTGACCTGAAGGTCGTTGACGGTTGTCCCGTTCGTCGAGTTCAGATCGGTCAGCATGGCGGTCTGTCCATCCCAGCGGATCTCGGCGTGGCGACGTGAGACGCCGGTGTCGGGGAGACGGAACTGCGCGTCCTGGCCGCGGCCGAGGACGTTCGATCCTTGACGGAGTGCGAAGGTGCGGTTGCTGCCGTCTTCGAGGACGAGGGTGATGCCTGCGGGCGCGTAACCGCCGCCGGCCGGTGCTCCGTAACCCTGGTCGTACGCAGGCTGTTGGCCGTAGCCCTGGTCGTAGACGGGCTGCTCGTAGCCGCCCTGCTGCGGTGCTCCCTGCGGAGCATAGCCCTGGTCGTACCCGGGCTGCTGGCCGTAACCCTGGTCCATCGGAGGTGCTGCGTAACCCTGGTCGTAGCCGGGTTGCGGCGCATAGCCCTGGTCGTAGCCCTGCTGCGGCTGACCGTAGCCCTGGTCGTAGACGGGCTGCTCGTAGCCGCCTTGCTGAGGTGCCCCCTGCTGGGGTGCATAACCCTGGTCCGGTGCATAGCCCTGGTCATAGCCGGGCTGCTGACCGTAGCCCTGTTGCCCGTAGCCCTGTTGGCCGTAGTCGTATCCGGGCTGCTGCCCTTGGTCGACGGGTGCGGCGTACTGCTGGTCGTAGCCGCCCTGCTGCGGTGCGTAGCCCTGCTGGTCGTACGGCTGCTGTTCGTAGCCGGGCTGCGGTGCGTACCCCTGTTGGGGGTCGTACTGCTGCTGGTCGTAGTCGTACTGGGGGTACTGTCCGCCCTGTTGCGGGTAGCCGGGGTACTGGCCGCCCTGATCGTTTCCGGGTGGATTGGTCATGGCTGGGGCTCCTCGGTGACTAGCTGGTCCCGGGGCCGCGGCGGACGCGGGGACCGGGCGTGGTGTGGCGTCGGGGTTAACGACGCCGTCGGTATGGAACTGTCCGGTGTGCAGTGACGGTATCTGATCGAACTCTACGACCACTGGCCCATAAGTCTGCCACCCATTGTCCCGGATGAAGTCTTCCAAATGGCGGGAGAAGATCTTCCGGTTCAGTTCGTACTCCGTGGATACGTGCTCCAGGTCGGACGGACTGAGCGTTATGACGTAACTGTTGGCGACGAGGCTCGCGCCGTCGCCAAGGTTCTCGAGGGTGCCTTCGGCTTCGCGCTGAAGGCTTTGTTCCATCTCCTGCGGTGCCACTTTGCCACCGAAGACTCGGGCGAAACCACCGTCGACGGCGGACTCGAGCTTGCGCTCGAAACGGTCGAGAATTCCCACCCGTCTCGACTCCTTCCGTGGTCTGTGGCGTGTCGGCGTGCATACCGTGCCTGTCGATGTTACCGGCCAGGCAAGCCCGTCGCCGCTTGTGCGTCACATGCGCAACTGACGTCACAACAGCACGATGCTGTGGCGGACAGCTTCAGGGTGGATAATCGCAGGTCGGAGTGGTCGGAGATGTGGGATTTAACTTCGGCGCTGGCTGCGTGCTATCGTTTTCGAGTCCACGCGGACATATGTCGATTGATCGACGCCACGGGCGAGTGGCGGAATGGCAGACGCGCTGGCTTCAGGTGCCAGTGTCCTTCGGGACGTGGGGGTTCAAGTCCCCCTTCGCCCACCATACAATGAGCCGCGGCACCGTTTACACGGTGTCGCGGTTCCTTGTTTTTCGACCCAAAGTAGCTATCGCATCACGCGTCTGTTCCCGCTAATAGTCCGGACTATTAGCGGGGACAGACGCGTGGAGCAGGACCTCCGGTGTTCGGGCTCGACCAGCCTGACGCTCGCCAAACATGCTGCTGCAAAGCCTGCCTAATCCGGGTCTCCGTCCGAGCCAGGACGGTTCACATGATCGCGCTCGCGTCAGATGCCCACGCTGTCGCGAATGCGAACGCGCCCCACCCCGACATTCGGCGGCGCGCGGATGTCGTGGAGAGCCGCGGATCCGTCGCCATCGGCGTTACGCTCCGGATGAGACGAGACGTGAAGAGACGAGACGGGGGACTCACATGCGACGTGTACTGAGAATCTTGCTGATCGCGGGGCTTCTGCTCACCGCCGCCGGAACAGTGCCCGAGACCGCGCGTGTAGAGGCCGCGCCGTCGAGGGCCCTGGTCCAGTTCCCGGTGTACTCACCGTCGATGCACAGAACGGTGATGAACAACGTCCTTCCCGCACCCGGAGGCGGAAAGGCTCCCGTCCTGTACCTCCTGCACGGCGCGGGCGGCGGCAGCGATCACATCGGCTGGGAGTGGAACACCAGATACCGCGAGTTCTTCCGGAACAAGGACGTGACCGTGGTGTCCCCGGTCGGAGGCGCTGGCTCTTTCTACACAGACTGGCGTTCGCGTGATCGGAAGCTCGGGCTGAACAAGTGGCAGACCTACTTGACCAGGGAACTGCCGGCAGCGGTCAACCGGCACTTCGGCGGCAACGGCCGCAACGCGATCGCGGGTGTGTCGATGAGTGGTGGTCCGGCCATCGACTTGGCTGCGCGGGCACCGCGTCTCTACCGAGCCGCGGCGTCGTACAGCGGATGCCCCGCCCAGGCTTTGGGCTTCCCGGCAGTGATGGGCACGGTGATCGGTCAGGGCGGCAACCCGCTGAACATGTGGACTCCGAGCGACTATGTGGTCCACGACCCGGTGCTCAACGCTGCGCGACTTCGCGGCACGGCGATCTACATCTCGGCCGGTGACGCCGGCCTCGAACTCCCGGTCCGCGCATGCTCGGACGCGTCCGCCGCAGCGCTTCGTGCACAGGGCATCCGCGTGACCTCCGATGGACTGCGTGGCGCGCACAGTTGGGACGTCTTCGAAGGCGGGCTGCGTCAGTCGTGGCGTGTGATCGGGCCCGCTATCGGCGCATGAGGGCGGCTGCAACAGAACGGTCGTGCACATCATTTTCGTAGAGGTCAGTAACTGACCGGTATTCGAACTAGCGTGGGCGACGGAACCAATCAGGCACCGTCGAAAGGCACCTCATGGCCGGCACGTACACCCCAGTCACCGTTGATCTCGATGTCGACGCAGAGCGAACGGACCTGCTGACGCTGCTCCGGGACCAGCGCGCGCTGCTCAGAATCACTGCGCGCGGGCTCACCGACGAGCAGGCCCGGACCGCTTCCACAGTGAGCGCGCTCACTGTGGGAGGCCTGATCAAGCACGTCTCTCGCGTCGAGCGGGACATGACGAGCCAGATCATCGAACGCGACGAGAATGCCGAGCTCGACATGGAGGTGCTGAGCGACGCCTACATCTTGCGCGCGGACGAGACTCTCGCCGAATGCCTTGAGGGGTACGAGCGGTCCGCCGATGAGTTCGACCGCCTCATCGCGGGAATCAACAGCCTCGACGAGTTGATTCCGCAAGCGAGGGCGCCTTGGCAGCCTGAACTGACGTGGTGGAGTGTCCGGAAGCTGGTACTGCACTTGTTGAGGGAGACCGCGCATCACTGCGGCCACGCCGACATCGTTCGGGAATCCATCGACGGACAGACCACGATGGCTGCGCTCTTCGAGAACTAGGGCGAGGCCCGACCGCCGTAGCCCCGGACGTCGTCGGCAACCTTCGGTAAATCAGTGGCCGCTCCGCGCCCGTCCCCGTACTGTCACCGCCCATGAAGCTGTTCGTGGACGCTTTCCGCGATCCGCCCGACATGACCTGGACTGTGGCCCGCACGAGCGCGGCGGCCCTCGAGATTCTCCGGAGCGGTGTTCTCGTCACCGACTTGAGTCTGGATCACGACCTGGGTGGTGAGGATACGTCGCGGCCGGTCGTGCTGTATCTGGCCGAGTACGGCGGTCGGCCCGCCGTGGTGCGGGTGCATTCCGCGAACCCCGTCGGTGTCGAATGGTTGACGAGCATGGTCGAGCGGTACGGGCCGGGTATCAGCCGCTGACGTTGTCCACCGATTGAGCGATATACGCGTTTTGTCAGCGGTCCGTGCCACAGCGATCCTGTGACGGAATCGGTGACAGAGACAAGCGCGACGGGTCAGCAGGCGAGCACGACCGAGGAGGAGGTCTGGTCGCTCCTCATATAGACCGGGCGCAGGCGCGGGACGACGCGACACTGGCGCGCCCGGTATATCGACGACGCGTACGCGCTCATCGTCGACGACGGCGTGGACTCGGTGGTGAAGGCGAAGGCCCGACCGCTCGAGCACTGCTCGCTCACGCCGACGCACTGGTGTCCGGCAGCGCGCGCGTCGAATCGGGGAACTCCGGGCGCCTCGCAGCGTTCCTGGGTCGGCACGTTCGGGGCCGCTTACTGGCCACCGGCCGCGCAACTGAAAAGATCACCACGCGCGAATCTCTACCCTCGCGCACACGGGCCAGGCAGAGTTCCCGCTCGGGCCGTCCTCGGGGCGGCACGAGAGAGGAACGCATGGCTGGAGAGCCCCCGCTGCTGCGGGTGAAGAACGCCGTCGAACAATCGGTGCCAGACGTCGTCCGGTCGTGGTTGGTCCGACTGATCGCGCTCGTCGTGTTCATCGCAGTGTGGTTGCTGATCGCCGGCCTGCACCTGGTGGACGAGAAGTTCCTGCCCTCGCCGAACGCCGTCTGGGATGCCGCCGTCCGAGCGAGCACCTGGCATCAGGTAGCGCCGGGCGTACCGCGTGAAGTGCTCGGCGAACAGAACTACTTCCTGTGGGAACACCTGGTGGCGAGCCTGCAGCGGATCTTCGCAGGCGTGGGCGTCGCCATCGTCCTGGGGCCGATCGTGGGCTTCGCGATGGGCATGTCGAAGACTTTCAACACGGTCACCGAGCCGTACCTGAACTTTCTTCGTGCGTTGCCGCCGCTCGGCTACATCGGCCTCCTTATCGTGTGGTTCGGGATCGGCGACACCTCGAAGGTCTGGCTGCTGTTTCTCGCGGCCTTTCCCGCCATCGCGATCTCGACTGTCAGCGGCGTGCAAGGCGTGAGCCGCGACCAGATCAATGCCGCCCGCGCGCTCGGCGCAAACCGTCTGCAGGTGCTGACCGGGGTCGTGGTGCCGGCGAGCCTGCCCGAGGCCATCAACGGCATCCGCATCGCCGTCGGCTTCGCCTGGACCACCGTTGTCGCCGCAGAGCTCAACAACGGCATCCCCGGCATCGGCGGTCTTGCCTATCTGGCAGGCCAGCAGCTCAACACGCCGCTGACCATCGCCTGCATCGTCGTCATCGGCATCACCGCTCTGCTCCTCGACGCACTCATCAAATGGATCGGCGTGCTGCTGGTTCCGTGGAAGGGGAAAGTATGAGACCCGGCCTCGGCAAGGGCCGCCGTCTAGCGATGCACGTCGCGGCCCTCGTCGCGATCGGACTGACGTTGTCTGGCTGCATCGTCGAATCCGGACGACCCGAACAATCGCGTTCCCTCGGCGGTGCCACTCCCTGCCCCGTCGAACCAGACGCGTCCGTCACCGGCACCGTGCGGATCGGTTGGCAGGAGATTCCCAACGGCGACCTGATCGTCAAAGACACCGGTCTGCTCAACACCTGCCTGCCGAACGTGACGACCGAGTGGAGCAAGTTCGCCTCCGGCGGCGACGTCGTCCAGGCGTTCGGAGCGGACTCGCTCGACATCGGTCTGCTCGGCAGCGCGCCCGCTGCGAAAGCGTTGTCGGCCCCGCTGAACATCGACATGAAGGTGATCTGGATCCAGGACCGGATCGGTGCCGCCGAATCGCTCGTCGTCCGCGACCCGTCGATCACCTCAGTGGCCGACTTGCGCGGCAAAAGAATCGGCGTGCCCTTCGCGTCGACTGGACACTACAGTCTGTTGACCGCGCTCGATCAGGCCGGCATCGGCTCCCAGACGCAAGTGGTCAACCTCAGCCCCGACGCCATCCGTGGCGCCTTCGGCGGCGGACAGATCGACGCTGCGTATATCTGGGAGCCGACGCTCAGCGAACTGACCGGCGACGGCGGAAAGGTCGTCACCACGAGCGCTGACGTCGGTCAGCTCGGCGCATCCACCTATGACCTGGAAGGGGCCCGCGGCGACTTCCTGCGCGATAACCCGACATTCGTGAAGATGTGGACGACGGTGCAGGGGTGGGCGGCGAATCTGATCAACACCGATCCGACGAAGGCCGCCGAACACATCGCAGGCCAACTCGGCGTTCCGGTCGAACGGATCATCGACCAGATCAAGGGCTACGACTATTTCGACGCCGCCACCCAGGTCGGCCCGGAGTACTTGGGTGGCCAGGTCGCCGGAGACATCCGCAGAACCGCCGAGTTCCTGCTGCAAGAAGGCGAAGTGCAACGCGTCGGACCGGCGCAGCACTACGCGAACGGTGTCTACGCGGTCGGGACACGGTGAGGGGAACACGATGAGCGGCACAGAACGCGTCGACCTGGCGGGCGTCAGCAAGACCTACCAGACGTCGAGTGGTGAGACGCTGGCCTTGGAAGCCACCGACCTGGCGATCGAGCCGGGGGAGTTCGTCTCGATCGTCGGTCCGTCGGGCTGTGGAAAGACGACCCTCCTCCGGCTGATCGCCGGATTCGAGAATGCCACCGAGGGGGTAGTCGAGGTGGGCGGGACGCGAGTCACCGCTCCGTCTGCCGACCGCGGTGTCGTGTTTCAGGCTCCGACGCTCTACCCGTGGCTCACCGTGCGCGGCAACGTCGAATTCGGTCCCAAAGTCCGGGGCGTGAGCAAGACGCAGCGACGCGAGCAGGCCGAGCGACTGCTGGAACAAGTCGGCCTCGGGGACTTCGGAGACAAACGTCCGTACGAGCTGTCCGGCGGTATGCAGCAACGCGCACAGATCGCGAGGGTGCTGGTGAATGATCCCGGCATCGTCCTGATGGACGAGCCTTACGGCGCCCTCGACGCGCTGACCCGCGAACGACTACAAGTCGATCTTCTCAAACTGTGGCGCAGGGCGGCCAAGACCATCGTCTTCGTCACCCACTCGGTCGACGAAGCCGTGTTCTTGAGTACCCGTGTGATCGTGATGTCGGCGCGGCCTGGCCGGATCGCGATCGATCGCGAGATAGATCTGCCCGGCGACGGCCCCGGTGTGGTGCGGGACAGGTCGGTGACGGCGACCGCCGAATTCCAGCGGCTGAGAACTGAGCTGGCGGGGGCGATCTACGCGGCGCATGACTGAGTAGTGGTGTCCGCAGGGCGAAAGACGGCTTTGCGCACGCTGACAACGTCGAAACGCGCTGCGTCGATCTCGTGAGGCTAGACGACTATTTAATCGTTGGCCTGTCACGGGAAGGCGCACTGGTCGTCAGAAACCTGAATTCATACACCATTGCTAGATCGATCAGCTGGTAAACTTCGGGTCATGGGTGCCACTAACGAGGTTGTCGAGACGGTTGTGGAGTTGTGGCCGACTCCTCGAGTCGTGGATTTTCTCGATATTAGCCGACAGGCAATCAACAGGCGATTGAGGAATAGAAGGATTCTCGGCTATTTGGGCGCTCAGGTGACACTGTTTCCGACTTGGCAGTTCGACCTGGATCGGCACGAAGTGCGCGAGGAGGTCGCTGAGCTCCTCGACGTCGTCGACGACGAGGTCGGAAGTCGCGCACTCGCGGAATGGATGACGACAGCGACCGACGAGGGGCTCACACCCGCAACGATGCTGTTCGATCCGGCGACGAAGGACGTCGTTCTCGCGATGGCGTCGGCGTTGACGCCGGGAACTGCCGCAGCGAACGGTGCGAACAACGGCGGGCCGAAAGGCAAAGGGGGCAAGCCCGTTCCCGCATGGGTGCCGCCCCCGAAAGGGGAAGACTCCGGTGCACAGCACGCGATCCTCCTAGCGGCCGCAGATCTGTTCGCACGAAAAGGCCCCGCGAAAGTCTCCTTGCGAGAGGTCGCCGCCGCAGCCGATGTCTCCTACGGCCTCATCCATCGGTTCTATCGAACGAAAGAGAATCTCCTCATGAGTGTCATGGAGATGCTCGTGACATACGGTGGCGACCGACTTTCGGAAGAAGACGATGCGTACGCAGCCCTTGAGAACTCATTCGGCGCAGACGTCGACTCCGGGCAGTTCGGTCGAATGCTGACGTGGTCAGTATTCGAGGGGACACCGCCGGATCGACTCCTAAACGGGGTGAAGTCTCGCGGTTATCGAAATCAGATCGAGGCGCTTTGGAATGGGGAAGATCGGAAACCGGATGTCCGTGCGGAGTTCGATTCGAATGTGCTCGCATCACTGCTGGCGTTGGTCGGCGCCGTGTGGAACTTGTATGAGCCCTACCTCACCGAGCTCGCAGATAGCCCGGACCGAACAGCGGCTGACATCCGTCGGGAAGTGACGGAGATGCTGCAGGTGCTGGTGTACGCGACGCGACCGAACCGGTAGCGGACGGCACCCGCGGCGCGGTAGCGCAGCGGGTGCGCCGCACATCAGACGGCCGACTCAGTCCTCATGCGGAGGACGCCGCGGTCGAGGCGGCCCTCTCTCGCGTCGGCGAACAGCGACTCGTAGTCCTCGAAGTCGTACACCTTGGTGATCAGCTGGTCCAGGTAGAGCTCTCCCGACTGGTAAAGGTCCACATAGCGGGGCACGTCGGTGCCGGGGCGCGACGATCCGTACCGGCATCCGAGCACCGAGCGGTCCATGTAGAAAGTGCTTGCAGGCACCGACAGCTTGGCGTCGGGACCGGCGACGCCAAGCATGATGAGCTGGCCGCCCCAGTCGATCATCTCCATCGCCATGCTGGTGATCGCTTCTCCGCCGACGCAGTCGAAAGCGTGGTGGACGCCTCCGTCGGTAAGCGATCGGACGGCGGCCACGGCGTCGACGCTGGACGGGTTGACGAACTCTGTTGCACCGAATGTCCGCGCCGTCGCCTCCTTGTCGGGATTCGTGTCGATGGCGATGATCTTCGTGGCGCCCGAGATACGGGCCGCCTGGATTACGTTCAGGCCGATGCCGCCGGCGCCGATGACGACCACCGAATCGCCGATCTGAACGCGGGCGCGGTTGATCACGGCGCCGGCCCCGGTCAGGACGCCGCAGCCGATCAGGCAGGCGGCCTCCATCGGGATGTCTTTCGGGATGGGTACGGCCTGGCCTGCGGCCACCACGATGCGCTCAGCGAAAGTCGACAGCGCAGCGAAGTTGTGCACCTGAGTGTCTCCGATGCGGAACGGAGTCGCTGTCTTGCCGAACGACTCGCGGCACATCGTCGGATGGCCGCTGGTGCAGGACGCACACATTCCGCACGCGGCGAGCGTCGACAGCACGACATGATCGCCGACGACCGGGTTGGTCACGCCGAGGCCGACCGCCTCCACTACGCCAGCGCCCTCGTGCCCGAGGATCACCGGCACTGAGAACGGAATCTTGCCGTTGATGACACTCAGGTCGCTTTGGCACAGTCCGCTCGCCTCGATTCGGACGGCGACTTCACCGACGCCCGGTGTGCGGACTTCTACCCCGTCCACCAGCTTGTTCTCGCTTCCGTCGAACAAAAGAGCTCTCAACGTCTCAACCTCACTGATCGTCGTAGGAAATGGGGCCGACCCCGCAGCGCACGTCGCGGCGCGACTCGCCTCGTCCGCCCAAAACGGGAAATAGGAAGTTCGAATGCCTGCCAATTCCGTGGCAGACGTCTCATTCGTAGCCATACTGTAGAGCCGCTCAGGAGTGGCGTCAAGCGAGTTGTAGCCATTCAAGTTGACGAAGTTGACGCGTGCGTAGCCAACGGCTACAGTGATAGCAGTCACGGAGCCCACGAGCCGTATAGCCAGCCCCGGAGGGCCGACGTCTTCCGTGTGGGCTACTTCGAACCGCGAGCCCGTCCGACTTCCTTCCACCCGCGGCAGTGCCGACACAGCGAGGAGATCTGAAATGACATCGATGGCGTTGTCGATGAAGCCCACCGGCTGGTTCCAGATCGGATGGTCTGACGAACTGGAGGTGGGCGCCGTCCTGCCGCTCCGATACTTCGGAAAGGACCTTGTCGCCTATCGGACCGACGACGGTGAACTGGTCGTGATGAACGCGTACTGCGAGCACCTCGGGGCCAATCTCGCGTACGGCGGAACCGTGCAGGGCAACGACATCCAATGCCCGTTCCACGGATGGCGATGGGGGCCGAATGGCCGAAACACCTGCATTCCGTACCAGAAGTCGACGAACCGGGTGCGCCGAATCGGCGTATGGACGGCGGCCGAGCGCGACGGAGTCATGTACGTGTGGCACGACGCGAACGGCGGCGAGCCCACGTACGACGTACCCAGCGTCTTCGACCTGTTCGAGGGGAGCGGACCTGCCGAGAACTACCACGAGGCCGGTGAGACCGGCCGGTACGAGCATCCGAAGGCCCCCATCCATCCGCAGTACGCGGCGGAGAACGGCGTCGACTTCGCGCACTTCAAGTATGTGCACCGCGCGGACGAGATTCCGACTGTGGTGAGCCGGGAATTCGGTGATCACGACTTCAAGACCGAACTGGCTCTGGCGTTCAAAGTTCGTGGCGCGGACGGTGAGATCGAGTCCGTACCCGGCGGCACTAACGCGACCCTCCTCGGAGTTGGGCTCGGGTACGCCTACGCATGGGGAGTCGGCGACGTCTGCAGCCTCTCCGCGGTCACGCCGGTCGACGACGAGACATCGATCCTGCGGTTCTCCGCATGGGCGAGTATCGAACCAGGGCAGGACCAGGACAAGGTGGCCAAACGGCAGCGCAGCGCGATCAACCAGGTACGTGCGGACATCGCGATCTGGGAGCACCAGCGCTATACCGAGCCGCCGGGTCTGGCGACAGCCGAGGCGGCCGGATTCCGAGACATTCGTCAGTGGGCCCGCCGCTTCTACCCCGAGGGAGAAAAGGGCCACCGCGTCGACGATCAGTTGGCCGGAACCGACGCACAGACAGCAGGAGAGGCCTGATGCGCACACCATTGACCGATGATCTCGAAGCCTGGCGCACCGAGATCCGCGAGTTCCTGAACGCCGAACTGCCTCGCGAGAACGCGTTCAACCCAGAATTCGACGACGCACCGGAGCAGTGGCAGATCGCTGTCGACTTCAGCAAGAAGGTCGCCGAGAAGGGCTGGATCGGACTGACATGGCCTGTCGAGTACGGCGGCAAGGGATTGACGCCGGTCGCGAACCAGATCCTCCTCGAGGAGCTGTATGCCGCCGACGCGCCACTGATCAACTCGGTCGGCATCTTTCTGGCGGCAGGCACCATCCTGGTGGGCGGAACCGAAGAGCAGAAGCAGCGCCTGCTTCCCGACATCGCGAACATGCGCACGCTGTGGGCCGAAGGGCTCACCGAACCTGAGGCCGGTTCGGACCTGGGAAGCCTGCAGACCAAGGCCGTCCGTGAAGGCGACGACTGGGTGATCACCGGACAGAAGGCGTTCACCTCGTGGGGGCCGATGTCCGATGTGCTCTTCGTGGCCGCGCGCACCTCGACAGGCGATGCCGCGCGGGACGCGATCAGCATTTTCGTCGTCGACCTGAAGTCTCCGGGCGTCACGCTGCACCCGATGCGGAACTACGGCGGCGGCGTGCAGTCGAGCACGTACTTGGACAAGGTCCGAGTGCCCGCCGACGCCTTGATCGGCGAGGAGGGGAAGGGCTGGCAGTACATCATGCGGGCCTTCTACGCTTCGGGCACCGTCGAACCGATCTACGCGATGCAGGAGAGTCGACTGCGTGACCTGATCGGGCACTGCAAAGCGATTCCCGGCAAGCTGGACGACCCGCACGTGCAAGCCGACATCGCCAAGCTAGCCGAGATGGTGCAGACCCAGCGCGCGCTGGCCTACGAGATCATCGGCGACAACGCCGCAGGCCGCAAGACGCCCTGGGCAGGCGGCGCGCAGCAAGTCATCGCCAAGGAGTACGAGCCGGTCTTCGCCCAGGTCTTCGATCGCGTCCTCGGACCGACGAGTCAGCTGCGCAAGGGATCGGCGGACGCACCGCTCAACGGAAAGCCCGAGGCCTGGTACCGACAATCGTTCGCGAACCACGCCGGAGGAACGTCTCAGCTCAAGCGGATGGTGCTCGCGACGCGGGGCCTCGGCCTGCCGCGATAGGAGAAGATCATGGAACTCACATGGGGCGAGGACTTCGCAGCCCTCACTGACGTAAGCAAGTCGGTCTTCGCGCGCTACTCGCCGTTGGACGACCGTTCGAATACCGTGCCGTTCGCCGAACAGGTGAGACAGTTCGCCGAACTGGGCTGGCTACAACTCGCCGATCCGTCGGGAACCGGGGACGAGAGCGCATCGCTGGGAACCATCGCCGCGATCTTCGTCGAAATGGGCCGGGCACTGGCGCAGACACCGTTGCTCGATCTCACCGTCGCCCGCGACGCGGCGATCCTCGCAGGGTCCCCGACGGCGACCGCCCTGGCCGCGCGTATCGGTGACGGCGACGCCGTCGTCGTCCCGGCATTCGGCACCGAGAACTGGGGATCGGCAGTCAGCGTCACCGGTGGCAGCGCCACCGGGCGGGTGCTCGGCGTAGAGTACGCCGACCAGGCGGAGAGCCTGCTGGTGCATGCGGTGGCCGACGGCGAGAGCCTCCTGCTGCTCGTCGATTCGGCGGAGGTCAGCGTCGAGGCGATGCCGAACATCGGTGGACACCCGACCTTCAGCGTTACGTTGACCGACGTCGCCATGACGGACCAGCGGACTCTCGCTCGCGGTTCCGCCGCCGACCACGCGATCGATCTGGCTTCCCAGCGCGGCGACGTACTGCGCGCAGCGCAGGTGCACGGCGCAGGCATGCGACTCCTGGACATGACTGTCCGGTACGCCCAGCAACGTCACCAGTTCGGCGGTGCAATCGGCCGCTTCCAAGCCGTTCAGTACCTGTGCACTGACATCGCGGTCAACGCGCATGTCACCTCGGCACACACGCGAGCGGCCGCGACGGCGATCGACACCACCGGTGACGGACGACCGTACGTCGACCTCATGCGTAACCAGGCGATCCTCACCGCGCGCGAGATGGTCCACTGCGCACATGAGGTCCACGCAGGCATCGGGTACATGGTCGAGTCCAACGTCCACCTGTTCACCGACGCCGCCAAACGCTGGCAGTTCGACTTCGGCGACGCCGCCGACCTCAACAGCTCGATCGTCTCGGCTATCACCGAAATCTACGAAGGAGTGTGACTATGTCGCTGATCGACTATCAGGTCAAGGACGCAGTCGCCCTGATCTCGCTGAATCGCCCGGAGAAGCACAACGCGCAGAACGAGCCGATGCTCGAGGAGCTCGACGCTGCGTGGCGGAAGGCGGCAACGGACGATGCGGTCAAGGTCATCGTCGTTCGGGCCAACGGGGACAACTTCTCGGCAGGGCATGACCTGAAATCGGTGACCAGCGGCTACGAGCCGTCGGCCGATAAAAGTCAGCTGGAGAAGGCCTACGGCTGGGAGACCGAATTCTACCTCGGATTCTCTCGCCGCTGGCGAGACGTCCCGAAGCCGAGCATCGCGTCGGTCAAGGGCGCGTGCGTCGCCGGGGCGCTCAATGTCATCTGGCCGTGCGACCTGATCATCGCGGCCGACAACACGTTCTTCAGCGATCCGGTGGCCAAGTACGGGATCGGCGGCGTCGAATACCACGCGCACACCTGGGAACTCGGTCCACGTCGCGCCAAGGAGATGCTCTTCACCGCTCGCAGCTTCTCCGCTGAGGAGGCATTTGCCGCAGGCATGGTCAATCGGGTGGTTCCGGTCGACGAACTTGACACGCAGACAATGGATCTCGCCCGTGAGATCGCGCAGATGGACGCTTGGGCCCTCCGGCAAGGCAAGCGCGCCGTGAACCAGACGCTGGACATCATGGGCCAGCAGGCCGCACTGCAGTCGGCGTTCGATATGCACTGGCTCGGACACGCCAACTCCATGCTGACCACCGGTTACCCGCTGCTCAGCGCGGCGCCGCTGCCTGCCGAATCGAAGAAGGACGAGTCGTGACCGCGACGGACCCGACCGGCGCGGCGACGTCGATCTGGTCGCTGCTGGCCGGCCGCGTCGAGGCGACGCCCGATGCCGTGGCACTGATCGACGAGCACGACCGTTCGGAGACGTTCGTCGAGATCTTCGACGCCGCGCGGCGCACCGCCGCAGGCCTGCGCGAGCTGGGCATCGAGCCCGGCGCCGTGGTGAGCTGGCAGCTTCCCACCAGCATCGACGCCGTCGTACTGAGCCTTGCGCTGTCGCGACTCGGCGCGGTGCAGAACCCGATCATTCCGCTCTACCGTGGCCGCGAGGTCACCGCGATGGTGGAGCAGTGCCGATCGCAATGGTTGATCACCGTCGGCACGTTCCGCGGATTCGATCACGCGCTCATGGCCGAAGAGGTCAAAGGCGCGGTGTCAGGCCGGCTCCGGACGCTGGTCCTCGCCGACGGCCTGCCCGACGGCGATCCGACAGCACTCGCGCCGGTGCAGGACGGGGCGGACGAGGTCCGTTGGATATACACCACGTCCGGCACCACGTCGGCGCCGAAGGGCGTCTGCCACACCGACGGCTCGCTGATCGCGGGCGGCGTCGGTGTGGCGGACGCCATCGAGGCGACGTACGCCGACACCGGCACGATCTTCTTCCCGTACGCCCACATCGGCGGCCCGGACATGCTGATCACCTCGTTGTGGGCAGGCATGCCACTGGTGCTGATGGAGGTGTACGAACCAGCCGCGGCAGTCGCGCTCATGCGCAAGCACGGTGTCACGATCACCGGCGGATCGACACCCCACTACTCACTTCTGCTTCACCAGCAGAGGCAGCGCCCGGATACGCGGGTGGTGCCGACGCTGAGGGTGCTCGCGGGCGGCGGCGCGCCGATGCCGGAGAAGCTCTTCCACGAAGTGTTCACCGACGTCGGTGTGCCGGTTCTGCACGGTTACGGCATGACGGAGTCGCCGATGATTGCGTCGTCTCGACCGAGCGACACCATTGATCAACTCGCAACGACCTCAGGCCGTCCAGTTCTCAACTGCGAGATCCAAATCCGTTCTGAGGCAGACGAAGTCCTTCCGATCGGCGGCACCGGTCGCGTGTGGGTGCGCGGCCCGATCCTGTTCAAGCACTACATCGCCGACGGTGAGATCGTCCGGCCTTTCGACTCCGACGGCTGGTTCTTCACCGGTGACATCGGCCAGGTGGGACGCCAGGGGCACCTCACCCTCGTTGGCCGCGAGAAGGACCTGATCATCCGCAAGGGCGAATCGATCAGCCCGTCCGAGATCGAAGACGTGCTGGTGAACCACCCGGCGATCGCGAATGTCGCGGTGATCGGGCTTCCCGATGAGGTCCGCGGCGAGCGGATCTGCGCGGTGTGCGAACTCGTCGACCCCGGTCAGACCGTCGAACTCGACGAGCTGCGGCAGTTCTGCAAGGAATCCGGTATATCGCCGGCGAAGTTCCCCGAGCAACTCGAGGTCGTCACCGAACTGCCCAAGACCCCGACGATGAAGATCCGCAAGCAGCAACTGCGTGAACGAATCGCCGACCCGCAACCCTCACCCGCCTGACGGCCATCTGTCTGTGGTGCCCGCCCGACAGGTGCCGACGATCCTTCCATCCCCGGCAGCGACGCACGTGCGTTCATGCCTGGCTCATGTACAGGAGTGAGAAATTGAATCCCAAGATTCCAGACCGTAAATTCCTCGAGCGCGCGGTCGCCGACTCAGAGGTGAACGCTCTGCGCATGGCCCTGTTTCAGGCGACTCGTGATCCCGAGATCGCTGCGGTGAAGGCTGAGCGTGTCGAGGGCGCGGTGGCCGACACTGTGGTGTTCACCGACGCCGACACCGAACTGATCAGGTCGAAAGCGGTCGACTACCTACTTGCAGGTGAGTACGCCGATGAGGACCAGACGCCATCGGACGACGAGATCACCGATCTGATCCGCATGGCCGAGGCCCGTGAGCTGGCCGACGACAACATGTTCATGCGCCGTCAGATCCTGTCGTTCCCCGAATGGCCGTTCCAGCGGACGTCGACCGACACCAATCCCGCGCCGGAAGGCTACTCGGTCGCGATCATCGGAGCCGGGTTCTCCGGTATCGCGATGGGAGTGCAGCTCGCACGACTCGGTATCCCCTTCACCGTCTACGAGCGGCGCTCGGAGATCGGGGGAGTGTGGAGCATCAATACCTATCCGGACGTCCGCGTCGACACACTCAGTGCGTCGTACGAGTACTCCTTTGAGAAGAAGTATCCGTGGACCGAGTACTTCGCGCGCCAGTCCGAGGTGCGCAACTACCTCGATTTCGTCGCCCGTAAACACGGTGTCTTCGAGCACATCGTGTTCGACGCCGATGTAACCGCCGCAGAGTTCGCCGACGACGCGAAGACGTGGTCCCTGACGGTATCTGTGGCCGACCAGGAGCCGACCACCGTCGTCGCCAACGCCGTGGTGGCAGCGAGCGGTCTGTTCGCGACACCGCGCGAACTGCCGGTCGAGGGCGCCGCAAGCTTCTCCGGCCAGATCGTGCACACCACGGAGTGGAACGACTCGATCGAGTATGCCGGCAAGAACGTCGCCATCATCGGGAACGGGTCGACCGGCGTCCAGTTGTTGTCGAAGATCGCGAGCGAAGCAGCGTCGGTGACGGTCTATCAGCGGACCCCGCAATGGATTTCGCCGCGCGCGAAGTACGGCGAAGCGATCTCCGAGGAACTGCAGTGGCTGTTCCAGACGATGCCGTTCTACTGGAACTGGAACAAGTACATCGCTGGGTTCGCGTCGAACGACCTTCGCGACCTCCTCATCGCCGACGAGCAGTGGATCGCCGACGGCGGCGATGTCAACAGGCGCAACGACGCGATGCGGGACATGCTGGTCGGTTACATCCGCACGCAGGTGAACGACCGCGAGGACCTAGTGGAGAAACTGGTGCCGGACTATCCGCCGATGACGCGCCGGCCGGTCGTGGACAACCAGTGGTACGCGTCGTTGACCAGGGACAACGTCGAGCTGGTGACGACGCCGATTCAGCGACTCACCGACTCGGCCGTGCAGACCTCCGACGGCACGGTGCGCGACGCCGACCTGATCATCGCGGCGGTCGGATTCCAGACCGAGAAGTTCTTGTGGCCGACCGAGTACATCGGCGAGGACGGCGTCCGCTTGGAAGACGTGTGGGCGGCGGAGGGCGCGCAGGCTCATCTCGGCATGACCGTCCCTGGCTTTCCGAACCTGTTCATGCTTTACGGTCCGACCTCGCAGCCGGTCGCGAGCGGTGCAGGCCTGCCGATCTGGCTGGAGACCTGGTGCAGCTACATCGCCGAACTGATCCTGGAGATGCTCGAGAAGGGTTACGGATCGACGGCGATCCGGCGTGAGGCGTTCGACCACTACAACGAACAGTTGCACAAAGAAGCGAGCCGTTTGATCTACCTGTCGCAGACGAGTGCCACGCGGAAGAACTACTACGTCAACAAGTTCGGTCGGCTGCAGGTCAGTGCCCCATGGGACGGTGAAGAATACTTCGCGATGTGCGTCAATCCTCGGATCGGCGACTTCGAATTCGCCTTCGCGAGCGCGGAGTAGAGCGGTCGTGCAGCCGAGCGAAACTGTCGACCGCGAGCCGTCGGCCCGGGGGCACGAGCTCACGGTGATATCGGTGATCGACGAGACTTCGGATGCGAGATCGATCGTCCTTCGGCCGAGCGAGGTCGACCAACCGGCGTTCACGTACCGCCCCGGACAGTTCCTGACCATCCGGATTCCGAGTGATCGGACCGGTCACATCGCGCGCTCGTACTCGCTCTCGAGTGCGCCGTCTCTTGACGCGGATCTCAAGATCACCGTGAAGCGGGTCTCGTCCGGATACGGGTCGAACTGGCTCTGCGACAATGTCGTAGCGGGTGCGTCGATGACGTCACTGCCGCCTGCAGGCCGATTCACACCGGCGAGTTACGAGCGCGATCTGCTGCTTTTCGCGGCGGGCAGCGGGATCACCCCGGTGATGTCGATACTGAAAGCTGCACTGGTGCGCGGCACCGGATCGGTCACGCTGTTCTATGCGAACCGGGACGCCGATTCGGTTATCTTCGCCAGCGAATTGGCAGGTCTGCGAGAAGCACATCGAGGCAGGTTCACCGTCATCGACTGGTTCGACGACGTCAACGGGTATCCGCGAAGTGAGCAACTCGCCGAGCTGATCGCCGCTGACATGTCGCGCGAAGTCTTCGTGTGCGGGCCCGGCCCCTTCATGGACACCGTCAGTGCTGCGGTCGAGGCGCCGCACGTGCCGCGCGAGCGGTTCCATCGGGAAGTCTTCTCGTCGATCAGCGGCGACCCGTTCGCCGCCGTTCCGGTACCAGAGGACACCGCCGAGTCGGCTCCCGGTTCCGACGTCGAGACGACTGTCGTGCTCGACGGTCTCACCCACAGTTTCGACTGGTCGCCAGGTGTCACACTCGTGGACGCATTACTGGCGCGCGATGTCGGGGTCCCCTACTCCTGCCGGTCTGGTGAATGCGGGTCGTGTGTCTGCCGGGTGACGCGGGGGTCGGTCACCACTGACGTCGGCGACGTCCTCGATCCCGAAGACGCCGCCGAGGGATACGTGCTCGGATGCCAGTCCCGCCCGGACGCCGGTCCGATCGAGATCGAGTTCTGACCGTAGAACTCGCCGCGATTCGTCGTGCGACCGTCGCACGCGCTGAAGGAGGTTCGTTATACATGGGCAATCGAATGCAAGACAAGATAATCATCGTCACCGGTGCCGCGTCGGGACTCGGCAAGGCGACGATGGAACTGATGGTCGCGGAGGGTGGCACCGTCGTGGCCGCGGACGTCAACGCAGACCCGGGTGCCGCCATCGCCGCGGCCGCAGGCGCCGAGTTCGTGCAGACCGACGTCGCGGACTCGGCCGCGGTCGACAGACTGGTCAGCGGTGTCGTCGAGCGCTACGGCCGACTCGACGTGATGGTCAACAACGCGGGCGTGTTCGGCGGCAGTCCGCTGATCGACGCGCCGAACGAGGAAGTCGACCGGATGGTCGGTGTGAACATTCTCGGAGCCTTCTACGGAACTCGGGCCGCGGGCCGGGTGATGGCTGCGCAAGGATCGGGCGCCATCGTGAACACGGCGTCGAACGGCGGGTCGCTGCCGACCGAGGGCATGGCGTTCTACAGCGGATCGAAGGCCGCTGTGATCGGGATGTCCAAGGCATGTGCGATCGAACTCGCACCGAAGGGTGTTCGCGTCAACACGCTGTCGCCGGGCACCATGCTGTCCGGGATGGTCCCGCCGGACCCGGAGTTCATCAAGGTGTTGCACGGCATTCAGCCGATCGGCTACGCAGCGGATCCAGCGCAGATGGCGACGGGCATTCTGTACCTCGCCTCCGACGAGGCCGACTACGTGACCGGCCACGACCTGGTGGTCGACGGTGGCGCCACGGCGGGTCGGACGGCCATCAAGGGCGCGAAGTAGCGACATATTCGCACACGCGGGGTGGGCGAGACGACTCTTGCGTCCCCACCCCGCGGGCACGGTCCTCGTGGGTCGTCACGGCCCCGGTTCGGCGTGTCCGCGATGAGGACTGGAGTCACGACGTGAAGTTCACCCTGGAGTATCCGAGCGGTGCACCCGGCTCTCACACGAGCGTGTCCACCGGAGCTGCGCTGGCGCACATCAGCCGACGTGCCGAGATATGCGGGTTCGATGCCGTCGCGCTCTCCGACCATCCCGCACCCTCGGCGAAGTGGTACCGCAATGGCGGCCACGACACATTTGAACCGGTCGTGGCGCTCGCGTATGCCGCGGCCGCGACGACGTCATTGAAGCTCATGACGAACCTCTTCATTCTCCCCGCCCGAAACCCGTATCTGACGGCCAAGGAATTCACCACTCTCGACACGCTCTCGGGAGGCCGACTCATCGCGGGCGTCGGCGCAGGTTACCTTCGCTCCGAGTTCTCGGCGCTCGGTGTTGACTTCGCGCGGCGTCCCGAGCTGTTCGACGAGGCGCTTAGCGCGTTGCGCAGCATCTGGCGCGACCCGTCGGCCCCGGTGGTCGGCGCGGACTTCGCGGCGATCGGCGACATGCACCTGCAGCGTCCGGTGCAGAACCCGCACCCGCCGTTATGGATCGGTGGCAACAGCGTGGCCGCGCGTCGTCGTGTGGTCACGTTCGGTAGCGGTTGGTGTCCGGTCATCGCCGACGTCGGAGTCTCCGCCGCGATCAGAACGGACGTGATTGACGGTGTGGCGGCCTTCGCCACGGCGGTCGATGCACTCGCTGACGAGCTGGCCGCGGCAGGACGCAGCTTGTCGGAGATCGACATTCAGGTCGAGGCTCCGCACGTCGACGTCTCGGACGATGAATCCGTTGCGCGCTGGCAGGTCGAAGTGGATCGCTTGCGCGCGGCCGGAGCCACCTCCCTGTGTGTGCACGCGGATTCTCGGTCACCGGCCGCCGCCGAAGAATTCATCGACGGATATCAGGAGCTGATTGTTCGAGCGCGGCCCGCACCGAGCCGCCCCATTGGAATGAAGGAGAAGTGAAGTATGCGCGCTTTCCGGATCACGGCACCGTTGACTGCACCGACGTGGCAGGAGGTCCCGGAGCCGACCCCGGGTCCGGGGGAGGCGGTCCTGCGGGTCACCGCTGTCGGGCTATGCCGGTCTGACCTCGACATGCAGGAAATGCCCGCTGCCACAGTCGAACCCGCAGGGTGGTTGTTCCCTTTCACCCTCGGCCACGAGATCGCGGGAGAAGTCGCAGCCTTGGGTGAGGGGGTCGATCACCTCAGTGTCGGAGAGCCTGTCGTGGTCTTGCCCGCGAGTAGTTGCGGACACTGCTGGTACTGCCTGCGCGACGCCCCGAACAACTGCAGCAATGCGGGTGCAGGCCGCGGATACGGCGACAACGGTGGATTGGCCGACTACGTACTCGTGAAGAATGCGCGCGACATCGTGCCGCTCGGTGGGCTCGACCCGATCCACGCCGCACCACTCAGTGATGCGGGTTCCACGGCCTACCACGGAGTCGATCGCATCCGGGGGGCGTTGACGCCGCAGTCGACGGCCGTCGTGTTCGGTGCGGGCGGCTTGGGTTCCTTCGCCATCCAGTTCCTCCGCGCCGTGAGTCCCGCCTTCGTGGTCTCTATCGACATGTCGACGGACAAGCTGGCCATGGCGCGTGAACTGGGTGCGCACGAGACGCTCGAGGGAGTGAACGACTCGACGCTCGATCAGATCCGCGAACTCACCGACGGTCGCGGAGCCGACGCGCTCCTGGACTTCGTCGGAATCGATCATACGATCGCTACCGGAATCGCAGCTGTGCGACCCGGCGGCAAGTACGGGCTGGTCGGTGCGGGTGGCGGTCGACTCGCAACGCTGGGGGAGTGGTTCCACCTGCTGCCGCGAGACGGCGAGGTCTTCACCTATCAGGGCTCGACCGTGCGCAATCTCGAATCGGTGATGGCACTGGCTCGACGCGAAATGATCCAGAGCCCGGTCGAGGTGTTCTCGCCCGACGAGATCGAGACGGCGTACGGCAAGCTCCGTGATGGCTCGCTGCGCGGCCGAGCGGTGATCGACTTCGCTGGCTCCTGACGCTGCGAAGCCGGGCGTGTGTGGGGTGCGCCCGCCCGGCCTAGACGAGGCTCCGGACGGGGCGTGGACCAATTCCGAGCAAACCGTTGACGCCGACGTAGCCGGTGGCTACAGTGACTTCAGTCACGAATCATCTTTCCTGTGATTGCGCGGATGCGCCGGTTTCGAAGCGCGCATGAGTGCGCGGAGCACTGCTGTAATCACCGGCCGACCGCGCCGTCAGTTCGTGACTCAGGCGATCGCACCACAAGCCTCAATCACCCGAACCGAGCCGGTCAGACGACCGGCGGACGATCCGATCGATCATCTTGACGACCTGCCCGCCGCGCTCGCCGCGCCCGAGTTTCGCGGGCCGCAGCACTCGCCCCCCAGGCACACGCCGCAAGCCAAAGGAACATCAATGACGCAAACCGGTCCAGTTGACGCAACTGAGTCCCCGGCCTCCGATCGGGGATGGTCTCCCCGGCTCATCATGTCGCTGATATCTCTTGTCGTACTGCTCGAAGCCCTCACCATGAACGCCAGCATGATCTCGACCGGACTGCCGGGCATCATGGCCTACTTCCACACCAACCAGGGCGGTTGGATTCAGACCGCGTTCCTCCTCGTCGCCGCTGTGATCAGCCCCACCTTGGGCAAGATCGCCGACATGTTCGGCAAGCGACGCGTCTTGCTCATCTGCGTATTCGTCTCCGCCGCCGGTTCGCTCGTCTCGGCGCTCGCTCCGAACTTCATCCTGCTCCTGACCGGCCGAGCGATGTCGAGCCTGCTCGTCACCTGCCTCTTCCTCGGCTATTCGCTCATTCGCGACGTCTACCCGCCGAAGACGGTGGCCATGGCTGCCGCTCTCGCAACCAGCGGCATGGGAGTCGTGAGCGTCGCGACGCCATTCCTGACCGGCTGGCTCATGGACGGCTTCGGGTGGCGGTCCCTGTTCTGGTTCTTCACCGTCATCCTCGTGATCACCGGCATCGGCATCAGGCTCTTTACAGACGAATCGTCGTTCCGCCTGCGATCCAAGATCGACTTCGTCGGCGCCGGGCTGCTCGGCGCCGGTATCGGTGCGATCCTGGTCGCGGTCAGCTTCGGAGTGGACTGGGGCTGGACGGACGGCAAAACGCTCGGCCTGTTCCTCGTCGGCATCGTGATGCTCAGCCTGTGGATCTACTCGGCCCGAGTCGTCAAGGCACCGCTGATAGATCTCCGTCTCCTCACTCGAAGGTCCATCGGGCTGACCGCAATCGCCGCCGGCACGGCGTACGGCTCCACCACGGTGAGTTCGACGATTCTTCCGCTGATGAGCATGACCTCGGCGTCGTTCGGCCTCGGCTACGGTTTCAGCATCGACGCCAAGGGTTTCGCCGCCATTCAGTCACCGCTCGGTGTCGCCCAGGTCATCGGCGGCGTCCTCGTCGGAATCATGATCGGGCGCGGCCTCACCCCGCGCGTCCTGCTCGCCTTGGGGTCCAGCCTGCTCGCCGTCGGCTCGCTGGTCATCATGTCCGGAATGGACACGAGATGGATCGTGCTGGTGGGCGCGATCATCACCGGTATCGGAACCGGCCTGGCCTACAGTTCCATTCCGAACGTTCAGTTCTCCACGGTGCCGCCGCAGCTACAGGCGTCCACTGCGAGCATCGTCGCCACGTCACAGTCCATGCTGGGCGCCATCCTTCCCGTCGCCGTGTTCACCCTCCTGAACTCGAACGTCGCTCGCGTCGTCGACGGCGTCACCCTCTACTCGGCCAACGGCATGAAGTTCGCGTGGATCGGGGCGGCCGGTATCGCGCTCATCAGCGTTGTCGCCGTCCTCTTCGTGCCACGAAAGATCATCGAGGTAACGGTTCAGAACGACGCAGTCGGCGACCTAACCGTTATCGGTGAGCCCAACGACGTAAGCAGTATCGCCCCGAGCGGGCAGTCTGCTGAGGTTGATCCGCCCACAGCTACGCACCGGGCGGTGGCCACGACCCGCTGACTGTATGCCACGCAGCAGGTCGGCAACCAAGACGGTTGACGACCTGCTGCGCTATGCCTCCTTAGCCGCCGCTCCTCGGGGTGGGTCTATTCTATGAATTTCCCGCTTATCTGCGTAGATGCCTCCAGAATCACCAATGTGTTGACGGAAGCGTAGCCGATGGCTACAGTGACTCGTATCACGGCAACGGAATCGTGCGACGGAGACGACACCGACGAACCGCTGAGCGGATCGCGCACGAGCACACCACTTTCGCCGGGACGAAATTTCTACGGAATCGACATGATCGACGGACAAGGAGCCGATGTGAGTACACGCGAGTCGAATTGGGGGCGATGGGGCGAATCGGACGAGAAGGGCGCCCTCAATCTGCTGACCCAAGAGAGCGTGCTCGCTGCCCTGAAGATTCCTCGGACGGGTAAGCGCTACAGCCTCGGAATCCCGATCCAACGCTCCGGTGTGCCGAACATGGAGTATCGCGGAACGCCGCAACGCCTCACGATGATTAACCACGACGACGAGGCGATGGCGCAAGCGAATGGGGGCGTCCCCGGGGTCGGTGCGCACGAAGACCAGTTGGTCATGCCGTCGCACACCTCTACGCACATGGACGCACTCTGCCACGTGTACTCCGACCACAAGATCTACAACGGGCATCCGCACGACGGGGTCAGTCCGTACTCGGGTGCGGACAAGTGTGGCATCGAGAACGTCGACCCCATCGTGGGTCGCGGAGTGCTGATCGACGTCGCGGCGGCCGCGGGAGTCGATGTCCTGCCCGCGGGTCACGTGATCACTCGCGAAGAGTTGCGTCACGCGCTCGACGTGCAGGGCGTCGCCCTTGCCGCCGGCGACCTCGTGTTGATCCGCACCGGGTGGCTCGAAGAGTTCATGCGAACCCAGTCCGAGCTCCTCCCGCAGCCGGGCATCGGAATCGACGCAGCCAAGTACCTGGCCGAATGCGACGTCGCACTCGTCGGATCAGACAATTCGGCTGTCGAAGCCATCCCGTTCGATCAGGACGTCTACCTCGGCGGCCATATCGTCCTGCTGGTCGATAACGGTATCCACCTCGTCGAGAATCTCGACCTCAAGGAACTGGCGAGCGACAAATGCCACGAGTTCCTGCTCGCCATCGGTGCCCTCAACATCACCGGCGGGACAGCAAGTCCCGTTACCCCAGTCGCCGTCGGCTGATCGACCACGCCGCAACCCACTCATTTGGATCGAGAGGAATCACCCCAATGACTCAGAATGCCGCAGCCGCAACGTATCGCACCTCCCACGTCGGACTCTGTGTGACCGACCTGGACAGGAGCATGCGGTTCTACCGCGACGGACTCGGTTTCGAGGAGGTCGCGCACTACGTGCTCGACGAGCAGATCCCCGAGGTCGACGCCCCGTGCAGCCTGACCTCCACGATGATCGTGAAAGACGGTTTCCGTATCGAGCTGCTGGCTTACAGCAAGCCCGGCGTGATCGGCGAGCCGCACCATCGGCGCAATCACCTCGGCCTCACCCACTTGTCGTTCTTCGCGGACGACATCGATCAGGCCGTCGAGACAATGGTCGAGTACGGCGGAACCCCGGTGCCCCACACACGCAGCGGGCTCGACGATCCCGAGGCCGCACAGTTCACCTTCATCGCCGATCCCGACGGCAACCGGATCGAGTTCATGTTCATCCCCGCAGGCACCGCGTGGTGACACGCGTGCGATGACCCCTGTCTGGACCGATCCAGGTCTCGGCTTGAAACCTATGCACGACAACTCCTTTAGGACCCAGCCCATGAGTGACCAGAATATCGGTGTCGCCGATCCTCATTCGTTCATCCCTGCCCGACGAGTCGAACAGCTCGAAGCGTTCCGTGAAAAGTACGCGGCCGAGCGGGACAAGCGGCTGACGAAGGAAGGCGCCGATCAATTCCAGGCGATCGACTTCACCGGCAAGTTCGCCGACTTCGACGCCGATCCGCACGTCGACGGTCCGCGTACATCGGAACCGGTTTCGTTGGACCTCGACGTCCTCGTCATCGGTGCCGGGTTCATGGGGATGACCGCGGGTATCGAGCTCGAGAAGATCGGGATCACCGACTACAAGATTCTGGATGTCGCCGCCGACTTCGGCGGTACCTGGTACTGGAACCGATACCCGGGAGTCCGCTGCGACGTCGAGTCGTACATCTACCTGCCGTACCTCGAGGAGACAGGGTACGTTCCCACGGAGCGGTACATCCGTGGCAGCGAGATCTTCGCCTACTGCCAGTCCCTGGCCCGCAAGCACGGTCTGTACGACCATGCTGTGTTCCAGACGCGTGTCACCGACATGGAATGGAACGAAGACACCGCACGATGGGCCGTGCGCACCGATGCGGGAGACGAGTTCCGGGCGCGCTTCGTCGCCACTCAGAGCGGTCTGTTCACACGTCCGCACCTGCCCGGCATCCCCGGGATCGAGACCTTCGCGGGGCATAGCTTCCATACGAGTCGCTGGGACTACGCCTACACCGGTGGCGATGACAGTGGAAATCTCGAAGGTCTGCGCGGCAAGAAGGTGGCGATCATCGGCACCGGCGCGACTGGCCTGCAGGTGATTCCCCAGATTGCGGATTTCGCCGACGAACTCGTCGTCTACCAGCGCACGCCGACGCAGGTGATGCCGCGTCAGAACGCAGAGACCGACCTCGAGTGGTTCTCGGCGCTCACGCCCGGCTGGCATCGCGAGCGGCGAGCGGCATTCGACAAGTGCGTCCAGGACCGTGCCACGCTCAGCGACGTCGACGACGGCTGGGTCAAGTTCGCCAAATATCAGATGGACGCCGTGTTCGAGGCGGGCGGCGAGAACCCCAGCATCGAGCAACTCATCGACGCCATGGAGCGGTCGGACTACGAGTGGAACGAGATGCTCCGCGATCGTGTCGACGCCATCGTCGCCGACGAGTCGAAGGCAGACAAGCTCAAGACCTACTACCGCACGATGTGTAAACGGCCGGGTTTCAGCGACGAGTACCTTCCCGCGTTCAACAAGGACTCGGTCGACATCGTAGACACCGCGAGCACTCCGATCGAACGGATCACCGAGACCGGAATCGTGGCCGACGGGCAGGAACGCGAGTTCGATCTGATCATCTACGCGACCGGTTTCCAGGGCGGCCGCACGTGGACCGACAAGGCCGGCTACGACGTCCTTGGCCGCAACGGCAATCGGTTGTCGAAGAAGTTCGCGGACGGTCTCAGCACGCTGCACGGGTTCCTGTCGAAGGACTTCCCGAACCTGTTTCTACTCGGCTTCACGCAGACCGCCACGATAACGAACATCGCCCATCTCATCGACGAGCAGGCGCGCCACATGATGTATCTGATCGACACGTGTGTTTCGTCAGGTGCCCGGACCATCGAGCCGACAGCCGAAGCCGAACAGGCCTGGGGCAAGGTCATGAGCGACCAGACCGCGACTCGTACAGACTGGCTGCTGACCTGCACCCCGGGTCTGTACAACAACGAGGGAAAGATCACCGACTCGCGAAACCCACTGGTCACTGGCGTGTTTGTGCCTGGATTCCAGTACTTCGACCTACTCGAGGACTGGCGCGCAGACGGCAACCTCGAAGGTCTCGTCACCGAGCACTAGTGCATCGCCCACCAGCGTTCATCACAACTTTAGGAGACAGAAAAATGTCGGAGGCACCGGTCAAGATCGGCCAGATGCTCTTTACGATGGTTGACCCCCAACGTGGCCACGAGGTCGCGTACAACCGGTGGTACGAGCGTGACCACATCTACGCGGGCTGCATGGTCGGACCGGGTTGGTTCGCCGGGCGCCGCTGGGTCGCGACGCGTGAGCTCAAAGATCTGCGGTTCCCGGAGGACGGCCCCGTCGCCGAGCCCGTCGGTGCAGGCTCGTACCTTGCGACGTACTGGGTCCACGAGCCGGAGATGGAAGAGGCCGAGGCGTGGGCCCGGACCCAGGTCGGCGAACTCTACGCGGCCGGCCGAGGTTTCCCCGAGCGCGAGCACGTGCACACCGGCCAGTATCTGCCCGACGCCACGTCGTCCGCACACGAAGACGGCATACCGCTGGAGCTCGCGCTCGACCATAACTACCGCGGTCTGGTCTCGGTCATGATCGAGCCTGCCGATGCCACCAAACGGGACGACGCGATCGCCGCGCTCCACGCGGGGCCGGTCCGTGAACTGCTCGCCAAAGGCGGCGTCGACCAGGTGAGCAGCTGGCGGATGAAGCCGTGGCCCGCCGATCACAACGTGCCGATGAAGATGGGCAACGACGGCGGAACGATGGACCGCATCATGCAGCTCTGCTTTCTTGAGGGCGATCCCACTGAGAGCTGGCAGCAGATCATCGACTACGCCGCCGACGTGGAGAAGTCCGGCGCGGGACGCGTCACCTTCGCGGCGCCGTTCATCCCGACCGAAGTGGGAACCGACAAGTACACCGATCAACTCTGGTGACTGTCACGGATGCGCGGGCGCAACGGTCGCCCGCGCATCTGCTTTTGCCGCCGCGCTCCTTCACGCGGTGGATCCGAAACACGACGAGCCGGTGCTCGTTCCCTATATCTGTGAGGTCAGTCAAGAATGCTGAGCGGTGAGAAGATCCTGGTGACAGGAGCTGCGGGCCAGATCGCCTTCCCGATCGCGCGCGAGTTGGGCGCGGCCAACGAGGTGTGGGGGCTGGCACGATTCAGTAAGCCCGAAGACTGGCAGCGGCTCGTCGATGCCGGGATCACTCCGGTGCGCGGCGACGTCGGCAGCGGCGAGTTCACCGATCTTCCGACGGACTTCACTTACGTCGTGCACCTGGCCGCGAATCAGGCGCCTGGCTGGGACTACGACACGGCATTGCGCGACAACGCGGAGGGAACTGGGCTGCTGCTCCAGCATTGCCGGAACGCTCGTGGCGCGCTGGTGATGTCGACCCATTCGGTCTATCGGCCGCAGGACGACCCGATGTACGCCTTCACGGAGCAGTCGCCGCTCGGCGAGTGCAACAGCACGCATTCGCCCACCTATTCGGTATCGAAGATCGGCCAGGAGGCGACGGCCCGACTCGCCGCACGCGCCTTCGGTGTGCCGGTCACGATCGCTCGAATGAATGCCTCGTACGGGCCGAACGGCGGTCTGCCAGCGTTGCACGCCGATGCGATCGCCGCTGGTCGGACGGTCACGACGCGGTGGGATCCCTGCATGTACAGCCCGATTTACGAAGACGACATCAACAGTCAGGTCAGCAGCCTCCTCGAGGCGGCGACGGTTCCTGCGACGATCGTCAACTGGGCGGGCGACGAACCGGTCAGCGCTCAGGAATGGGCCGCGTACGCGGCCGAGTTGATGGGGGTGCAGGCGGATATCGAGGTCACGCCGATCGAGGGCACACTTCGTGGATCGGTCGCCGATGTGTCGCGCCGACTCGAGATCACTGGTCCGTGCACGGTCGACTGGCGTGAGGGCATTCGGCGGACGGTCGCCGCACGACACCCGGACATGTTGGTCTCGGGTCAGGGAGCGGTCATCCGATGACGGCGCCGTCCGCCGCGGCACTTCTGCCCGCCGAACGAGCGGGAGTGCCTGCCGATCCCGAACTGATCGACCGCCGAGCCAGATTCGCGGCCTCACCTGCCGACCCGTCGTTGGGAGTCTCAGTCGAGGACACGTCTTACCGGACAGTGCCCTGTCGCCTACTCCGCGGCGGTGACGCGGGCACGGTCCTGTATCTGCACGGTGGCGGGTTCCGGATGGGAAGCCCGGAGGCGTACTTGAAGTACTGCGCGGTGATCGCACACGCGACGCGGACCACCGTGGTCGTTCCGCGCTACCGACTGGCGCCGGAGAATCCGTTTCCGGCGGGCTTACACGACGTCGTCGCCGTGTACGAGGGCCTGGTGTCATCATCGGACGGCCCGGTGGTGATCGCAGGAGACTCGGCGGGAGCAGGCCTGTCGGCATCGCTCACCGCGACTGCGATCCGAGCCGGCCGTCGGAAGCCGGACGGGCTCGCCCTACTGTCGCCGTGGCTGGACCTCCGATGCACCTCGCCCTTCTATCGATCGTCCCCGGACGTGTTCTTCCCGTACGTGGCAGCGGAATCCGCCCGCGAGGCGTACCTGCAGGGGGCTGCCTCGGACGATCCTCTCGTGTCACCGCTGCTGGCTGACCTCACCGGATTTCCGCCGACGCTGTTGCAGGTCGGCGCGCAGGAAGCGCTCGTGGATGACGCGGTGGGCTTCGCCCGCGCGCTCGCTCAGCACGATGTCTCGGCGCAGTTGGAGGTCGTCGCCGGCCGCTCTCACACCTGGCCGTTGCTGTTCCCCGACGAGTCGGATTCGGTCACGACCGTCGCGCACCTGACCGATTTCATCACCTCTCGTACGGCCGACCCGTCGACCGACCGCGGATAGGAGTCCACGATGGGCACACAGCTAACTCCCTCGCCGGCCATCGTCCGGCGAGCCTCGACGGCAGGCCTCCTCGGTACTGTCGTGGAGTCGTACGACTTCATCGTCTACGTGTTCGTCATCGCCTACACGGCGCCCTTGTTCTTTCCGAGTGACAGTTCCACTGCGGCGACGCTGGCCTCGTTGGCGGCATTGGGCACAGGGTTCGTCGCCCGACCGCTGGGCGGCTTGTTCTTCGGGCGGCTCGGCGACCGCCGAGGCCGGCGGTTCACCTTGGTGACGACGATCGTCGCCATGGGAATCTCGACGACTCTGATCGGTCTATTGCCGACGTACTCGACGATTGGGGTGGCTGCACCGATTCTGCTGGTCGTCCTGCGTCTGGCACAGGGCTTCGCCGCAGGCGGCGAACAAATGGGTTCGACGACGTTCATCTCTGAGCACGCCGGGAAGTCGAACCACGGCCGCCTCAGCGCGGTCACACCGATCGGCTTCACGGTCGGCACGGCGGTCGCGCCCGCCGTGGTCACCCTCGTATCGTTCATCCTCTCCGACGCCGCCATGAACGATTGGGGATGGCGGATCCCGTTGCTGCTCTCGCTGCCGCTGACCGCGACCTGTCTGCTGCTGCGCACTCGGTTGGAGGACTCTCCGGAGTTCCGTCGGATCGCCGACGAGTCCCAGCCGGTTCGTGATCCGCTGCGGGAGCTGTTTCGCCAGTACTGGCGCGTCGTGATCCGGCTGGTGATACTCAGCGCGGCGATTCTGATGATCGGCTACATCCTCGCCGCCTACCTTCCCGTCTACTTGAACCAGGAGGTTGGCGTGGAACCGGGACGCGCCGCAGCAATCGCGGCCGTCGGCACTGCGGGCGCCATCATCGTGCTGATGGTGTCGGCGATGATCATCGACCGTCTCGGTCGTCGCGGCACCTTGGTGGTCCTCCTGGTGGTCCTCGGCTGTGTGATCTTCCCGGTGATGTATTCGATGAAGGCCACGGACGGCAACTTCACCGTCTCCGCCCTCGGATACGCGCTGACCACGGGACTGTCCGGTGCGGCGGCGATCCCCGCGTACGCGGCCCTGACCGCGGTGTTCCCGGCCCGTGTCCGATATAGCGGAGCGGCCATCGCCTTCGGTTTGGGCTCGGCCATCGGTGGTGGCGCGGGTCCCTACCTCGCAGCCAAGGTGACGGCGGTGTCCGGCAATCCGTACTCGGCGGCCGTGCTGATCGTCATCGCAGCGGTTGTCGCCATCGTGGCGTTCGGGACTATCCCGACGCGCGGCGTCGCAGACGACGACGGTCGGATTGACGGAGCTTCCGACGATCGGCAGCCGCGGACTTCTGTGCTGAAGGAGCCGGCGATTGGCTGATCAGGGAAGCAACGCGAAGGCCCGTCGAATCGATTTCGGCGGGCCTTCGCATCGTTCGTATTATCAGCGCGCTGAGTACAAGGCTTCAGCACGTTCCTTGAGCGCTATCGCGGTGTCGTCGAACGCGCGCTTCACCCATTCGCCTGTCTCGGCCATGATCGTGTGGGCCTGCGAACCGAGGAAGGCGTCGGTCGAGTAGTAGCGGCAGGCCGTCTCGGATACGGTCTCGATCACCTGATCGCGCCGTGCGGCATCGTTCGACTCAGCGGTGGGCAGTAGCTCCCATGACAGAAGCCTCTCCGGCACTACTGCGCAAACGTACTCGGTGTATGAGAAGGTTCCCTCGCCACTGGAGTAGTCGGCCAACGTCATGTCGAATGGCGCGCCGATCTCCAGCGTCGATGTCACGGCGATGCAGAACGGATTCCACGCCGGATACTCGTCGAGATTGACGAGTACATCCCAGACTACGCTCGCGGGGGCGTCGATGTCGACGGTCAGTGACCGCACCAGTGTTGCCGGGTCGTACGTTGGGAGTGTCAATTCATTCATCGATTCCTCCAATTGTAGTAAGAGAGTGTCCGAGGCGACTATCGGCGTGTAAATGCCGATCAAATCGGGGGGGGGGGGGGGGGG
>NZ_JAKKOR010000009.1:0-412303 GCF_021738805.1 Gordonia liuliyuniae
AAAAAATACAAAAAAATGTGGCACAAGAAAAAATCCATCACACACTATCGAGTTCTCAAAGAACACACACCCACCAGCACCAACCCAAACAAATCAGGCCGAACTCCAGCGAACATATACTGTTGTACTGACCTGCAAGAGGCCAACTCCCCCAACCTACCAGGCCGAGGACCGCTCCGCAATACCGAATTTCTGGTCCGTAGATCGGATACGAAAGAAGGTTTGTGCCGAAGCGGCTTCCTACTGTACCTCACCGGCGTTGAGTCTTTCAACTCGCTGTCCGGCGGGGGACGGTCGGTGTCGTTGCGGCGGTGCCGCTCGGACTCGAAGAAAGTTACCCGACCGGCACCGCCGAAGACAAATCACCTGGTCGTCAGCCAATTCGGGCGCCCGCAAAGGTCTTCTTGCCCCGACGCAGAACCAGCCACCGCCCGTGCAGGAGGTCGCCGGTGGCCGGCTCCCAGTCTGCATCGGTGATCTTGACGTTGTTCACGTACGCCCCGCCTTCGTCGACGGCGCGTCGCGCGGCTTTGTTCCCCGTGGCCAGACCCGACGCGACGAGGAGTTCCACGACGGTCGGTGCCGCGCCTGCGTCGAACTCGGCGATCCCGGTCTCCGCCAGCGCTGCCGACAGGGTGCCTTCGTCGATGCCGTCGAGCTCGCCCCGACCGAAGAGCGCCTGGCTGGCCTGCTCGGCGGCCGCGGTCAGATCCGCGCCGTGGATAAGGGTCGTCAGTTCCGCGGCGAGACGCTTCTGCGCGAGACGCAGATGAGGTTTCTCCGCGGTGACCTCTTCGAGTTCGACGATCTCCGCACGCGAGAGGAACGTGAACCACTTCAGGTAGTTGACGACATCCGCGTCGGCCGTGTTCACGAAGTACTGGTACCACGCGTAGGAACTGGTCAGCTCGGGGTCGAGCCATACGCTGCCCCCACCGGTCGACTTGCCGAACTTCTTGCCGTCGGCCGATGTGACGAGCGGGACCGTCAGTGCGTGCGCCGACCCGCCGTCGACCTTCCGGATGAGATCGGCACCGCCGACGATGTTGCCCCACTGGTCCGAGCCGCCGATCTGCAGTACCGCTCCGTGCCTGCGGTACAACTGGAGGTAGTCGTTCGACTGGAGCAGCAGGTAGCTGAACTCGGTGTAACTGATGCCGTCGGACTCGAGACGGCGTTTGACCGTCTCTCTCGCGAGCATGACGTTGACCGAGAAGTGCTTTCCGACGTCACGCAAGAACTCGATGGTGCTCATCGGGCCCGTCCAGTCCATGTTGTTGACCAGGACGGCTCCGGTCGGTGAGTCATCGATGTCGACGAATCGTTCGAGTTGGCCGACGATACGCCCCGCCCAGCCGGCCACGGTGTCGGCGGAGTTCATCATCCGCTCGCCGACATCGCGCGGATCCCCGATCAGACCGGTCGCTCCGCCGGACAGGACGATCGGGCGATGGCCTGCCAATTGGAACCGCCGCAGAGTGAGCAGTGGCACCAGGTGGCCTGCGTGCAGGCTCGACGCCGTCGGGTCGAAGCCGGCGTACAAGCTGATCGAGCCGTCGTCGAGCGCGGAACGGAGAGCGTCGATGTCGGTCGTCTGCGCGATGAGTCCCCGCCACGCCAGGTCATCGAGGATGTGGTCACTCACGCGTGCTCACTCCCCCGCCGCTGCGGTGAAGGCGCGGTGTTCGTCATCGGACACGCTCCGCGCATCGTCGATGAGCATGTCGGGGATCCCCAATTCGTCGATCGCGTACGCGACACGCAACCGTGGGTTGTAGAGCTCGTCTCCCGCGTCGATCAGTTCACCGAGGTCTTGCGGGCAGACGAGCCGGTCGCGGACGACCGGGTCGAGGCGTTGGGCGCGTGTGCTCATGGGTCTCGAGATTACTCGGGGCACCGCGTCACTCGGGAGCCTGGGCGGCGGCGTGTGGCGTGCGAGACGACCAGTCGACCGACTTCGCCGCCTTGGCCGTGTACCGGCGGTAGCGCCCTTCGCCGTCGCGGTACCAGACGCGCGCGCCCGGCTTCGGTATGCCCGCGGCGACGAACCCACTGGTGATCACGCGGAACGACTCCGAGCGCGGCATCTCGTCGACGACCCAGATCAGGTCGGGACGTTCATCCGACGACAGTTCCCCGAGTCCGACGCGCAGTGCCGTCGGGGTCACCGACGACGAGCCCGCGCGGAGACTGATCACGGCGACAGCCACCTGGGTCCCCGGCTCCCCCACCCCGTAGACGGCGACCTGGTCGACGGCCGCGACCTGCGACAGCGCCTGCTGGATCGGGACAGGGTAGGCGATCCCGTGCGCCGTGCGGATCACGTTCTGCGACGAACCCACGAACCACAGGTCGCCGTCCGCGTCGGCACGGAAGAGACTCCCTGCGACCTCCCACCGATCATGCGGACGGAACACGTCGCGAAGGACGAGCCCATTGGATCCGAATCGCTGCGCCGCGTGTGCGACGAGCATCCCGACCTCGCCGACGTCCGCCTCACGGATGAAGCCGGTGTCGCCGTCCACCAGCAATTGCTCGGTCTCCGGGTCGTAGGCTGCGATCCGGACCGAGTTCGTCTCGGGCAGAGCCCGTCCCATCGAACCGACCTTCGTACCGTCGACGTTCGCCAGAATCGTCGAGCCGTCCGCCGTCGCAAAGAATTCGAGGATCCGGGCCTTCGGCAACACGTCGTCAATCTCGGTCCACAGGCCCGTCGACAGACCCGATCCCATGAACAACCGGACGGTGCTGAGCTGGGCGGGATCGAACGTCTCGCCGCGGAGGATGTCGGCGAGCATCGACCAGGTATAGGAGACGACGGTGACGCCGTAGTGGCGGACCTCGAACGCGAACGTCTCCGGGTCGATGCCGTTGGAGAGCGCGATTCGTGATCGGCCGACCACCGTCGCACCCAACGTGGTCAGCAGACCGGATGCGTGGTGCAGCGGCGGCAGGCAGTACACGGTGTCTCGGTTCGACAGGCCCGCGGCCGCAGCGGCGCCGAACGCCGACATCGCGAAACGGTGATTGGTGATCGCCCACTTGGCGATGCGGCCCTGCGTCTTTGTGAAGAGAATGAACGCGAGATCGCCTGCGAGGCCGGGATCGCGCCGATACCAGACCGGCATCCGCACGCTCTCGGGGTCGATCTGCTCCATGTCGACGACGCGCTCGCCGTCCGCGCGTTCGATGACGCGAGCGTCTGGGCTACCACCACCGAGCACCAGCACCCGATCACTGGCCGCCGAGGCGACGTCGAGGTGTGTCGGGTCGGTGATGATCGAATGCGTGTCCGAGAGTTTCAACATCTCGGGCAGGTCGTCACCGGATGCGAGGATGACGGCGACCGCGCCCAACCGTGACAGCGCCGCGACAACGACCAGCGCAGACGGCCGGGTGTGCATGAGGACGCCGATGTGTTCGCCTGGGCGGATTCCACACGAGATCAGTCCGGCCACGACGTAGTCGATACGAGTGTTGACCTGCTCATGTGTGAGGACACGGTTCTCGAACAAGAACAGTTCGTTGTGCGGGGTGCGACGTTCGTTCTCGCTCATCAGCTTGCCGAGAGAGATCCGCGTCGACGGCTGGATCTGGCCGAGCCGCAGCAGGCGCGGCACGGTTCGCACCGATTCGCTCGCGACGGCGGTAGCCGTGCGCTGGATGGACGAGACCGCGTCGATCAGTTCCTTCGACACTGCGGTGCCCGCGCCAGCCACCTGGCCGACCCCGTAGGTCAGGCGGTTCGCCCAACTGATGCCCGACCCGGTCGCCGCCGACGCGTCCATCGGCGCGGTGGTCTGTGGTTTCGGGCCGCGCCCGTCTCGCCACAGGATCCACTCGGCCGTCGTGGGCCACGACAGCCGCCCGGCCGTTGAGCCGACGACGAGACCGAAATGGCCTGCCGGGACCGGAGTCTCGTAGACGTCGGCATCCGGCGCAGCACGTTGGATCCCCCGAACGGCGACCGGCTGGCCGATGTCGTCGGTTTCGCCAACGAACGCGAGCACCGGGCACGTGATGTCGGTCATCGACACGACTTCACCGTCGATGACGAATCCGCCGGACACCATCCGGTTGTGCACGACGAATTGTCGGAGGAGTTCGGCGACGGCGGGGCCGGACCACGCAACCCAACCCTCCTGTTCGATGAATCGACGCTGGTCTTCACGGGGCAGCAATGCGTCGCGATCATGGAGCCGGCGAAGGAAGTCGATCCGACTCCTCGCCGTCTTCACCGGGTCGGCGAGCTGGAAGCCGGTACGCGCCAACCAACTCGGGACCCAGACGTTGGAGAAGAACCGGTCACCCAGGAACTCGACGCCCGGGACGACGAGATTCGCCGGTATGCCCAACGGCATCGCCGCGGTGATGTCGACCGGGCTGCCGTAGGTGATGATGCTCGCCAGGCCCTCGGCCCGTCGATACGCCGCCGTCTGGTAGGCGAACATGCCGCCCTGGGAGTAGCCGGCGAGGTGGACGTCGTGTCCGACGACGCGCCGCACGAGGTCGACGACACGGCTGATGGCCACGACGTGGTCGGTGAGAGTCCGCTCCATGCCGCCCACTTCGTGGTCGGGCGACCCGAAGTCGACCACCCACGGGATGATGCCGTACCGGTGCAGGACCGAGACGGCGCCATTCTGCTCGGTCACGTCGTAGACATTGGCCGACACCATCATCGGAGGGATCAGAATGATGTGGGGCGCGTTGTCGCCGGGATCGTCTGGAAAGTACCGGCGCAACCGGAACATCTTCTCGGTCTCGACGATTGTGAAGGGCGCGGGTTCGGTGCCAGTCTCGAGACCGCCCATCCGAATGACTTCCAGCCCGTTCTGCGTCGTCGCGACGATGCGACTCACAGCGGTGCTTATGTTCGGCAGTCCGACCACAGCAGTCCCTTTCTCCCCGCCGCGGCAGTCGTCACCGTGAAACCGGTTCCGCGACGCGGATCACCTTACCTGTATCGCCCGGTTTCACTGTAGGAGACGGCTCGTTCAGATCAGCGCGGCGCGTAACTCGGCGATCGTCGCGGTCGCGACGGAGATCTGCCGTTCGACCTGGGTCGACGCGGTGCCGCCGTGCGCGTTTCGTGATTCGATCGACCCGGTCACGGTGAGTACTTCGGCCACCTCTGGCGTCAGCGCCGGATGGATTCCGGCGAGCACATCGTCGTCGAGGTCGTTCAGTCCGACACCGCGCGACTCGGCCTCCCGCACGCACGCGCCCGCCACCTCATGCGCGACGCGGAACGGAATTCCTTGCCGGACAAGCCATTCAGCAATATCGGTCGCGAGCGTGAACCCGGCGGGCGCCAGCTCGGCCATACGGTCCGGATGGAAGGTGAGCGTGGCGACGAGACCCGTCACCGCGGGCAGGAGGAGTTCGAGCTGTGCGACGGAGTCGAACACCGGCTCTTTATCTTCCTGCAGGTCACGGTTGTACGCCAGCGGCTGCGCCTTGAGCGTCGCGAGCAGACCCGTCAGGTTGCCGATCAGTCGTCCGGACTTTCCGCGAGCGAGTTCGGCCACATCCGGATTCTTCTTCTGCGGCATGATCGAACTGCCCGTCGACCACGCGTCGGCAAGAGTGACATACCCGAACTCCGGTGTGCTCCACAGGATCACGTCTTCACCGAGCCTCGACAGGTCGACGGCCGCCATCGCGAAGACGAACGCGGCCTCGGCCGCGAAGTCACGTGAGGCTGTCGCATCGATGGAGTTGTCGGCGGCCCCGGCGAACCCGAGGTCCTCGGCGATCGCGACCGGGTCGAGCCCGAGCGAGGAGCCGGCCAGCGCACCCGCACCGTACGGCGAGACGGCGACCCGTCGGTCGGCGTCCACCAGTCGCGAGACGTCCCGCAGCAGCGGCTGCGCGTGGGCGAGCAGCGTGTGTCCGAGGAGCACCGGCTGCGCCGCCTGCAAGTGCGTCTTACCCGGCATGGCGACCCCGGGGTTGGCTGCGGCCTGCGTGACGAGCGCTTCGGCGACGTCGAGCAGACCCGAGCCCACCCGTCGCATCCCGTCTCGCAACCACATCCGGAACAGGGTCGCGACCTGGTCGTTGCGGGACCGGCCCGCGCGCAGTCGTCCGCCCAGCTCGGCGCCCACCCGCTCGATGAGTCCTCGCTCGAGAGCGCCGTGGACGTCTTCATCCGATTCGGCCGCGACGAATGTGCCGTCCGCGACGTCCGAGGCGAGCCGATCCAGGCCGGCGTGCATGGCGACCAGGTCGTCGTCCGTCAGGAGACCCGCCCGATTCAACACACGTGCGTGCGCCTTCGATGCGGCGACGTCGTACGGAGCCAACGCCCAGTCGAAGTGCGTCGACTTGCTCAGCGCCGCCATCGCCGCAGCGGGACCGTCCGCGAACCGGCCTCCCCACAGAGCGCCCTCATTGGTGCCGTCTTTGCGGGCGGTTGCGTCGTTGCTGTCTGCCATGAGCTCAGGTTCTCCTTGCGGACGGATGGTCGTCGGGTTTCATTGTGCCGGTCCAGCCGGCGGACGTAGGCGGCCGGTGGCGTGTGTCGGGCAGGGCACGGCTGCCCATCGATCAACGGCGGAGGCTGCTCGGCGGGGCGCCGGTCACACCAGCTCTTCGATCTGTTGGGAGAGGTCGGCGCCCGAGAGCGGGCGGCGGGCGAGGACGAAGACCGTGTCGTCCCCTGCGATGGTGCCGACCACGCCGGGCAGACGGGCACGGTCGAGAGCGCTCGCCAGGTAGGCCGCGGCCCCGGGCGGGGTTCGCAGGACGGCGATGTCACCCGACGAGTCCGTCGACACGAGCAGGTCCGCGAGTAGGCGGGACACGCGTCCCGTTCCACCGGACACGCCCCGGACGGGGGTGCCGTCCTCGGGCACCACGTAGACGCCCGCGCCCCCGTCTGCGGCGCGCAGCTTCACCGCGCCGAGTTCGTCGAGGTCGCGCGACAGAGTGGCCTGGGTGGCCTCCACACCGATGTCGGCCAACCGCTGCTGCAGGTCGGACTGGCTGCGCACATGATCGGCCGCGAGGATCTCGACGATCCTCGCGTGCCTACCCGCGCGGGTCGCGGCGAGGCGGGACGACTCCGCGTCGGTCACTGGTTCTCCAGCAGCCACGTCAGGAGCGCCTTCTGCGCGTGCAACCGGTTCTCGGCCTCGTCGAAGACGACACTCGCCGGTCCGTCGATCACCTCGTCGGTGATTTCCTCACCGCGGTGTGCCGGCAGGCAGTGCAGGACGATCGCGCCGTCCGCCGCATGCCCGAGCAGGTCGGAGTTGATCTGGTACGGACGGAACGGGCCGACCCTGTCGAGACCGTCGTCCTCCTGACCCATCGACACCCAGGTGTCAGTCACGAGCACGTCAGCGCCGCCCGCGGCTTCGGCCGGGTCGTCGATCACGCGCACGCTGCCGCCGGTAGCCTCGGCCTGCTGCTGCGCCTGCGCGACGATGTCGGCGTCGGGGCGGAAGCCCTCCGGCCCGCTCACGCGCACGTGCATCCCGGCGACGGCGCAACCCAGCATCAACGAGTTCGCCATGTTGTTCGCGGCGTCGCCGAGGTAGGTGATCGTTAGCCCGGCCGCGCGTCCCTTGTGCTCGATGATCGTCTGCAGGTCTGCGAGTACCTGGCATGGATGGAACGAGTCGCTGAGCGCGTTGACGACCGGCGCCGTCGAGTACGCCGCGAGATCGTCGAGGCGGTCCTGCCCGAACGTGCGCCACACGATGGCGTCGACGAACCGAGACAGCACTCGCCCGGTGTCGGCGAGCGACTCGTCGCGCCCCATCTGCGTCGTCGTGCCATCGACGACGACGGCGTGGCCGCCGAGTTGGACGATGCCGACCTCGAACGAGAACCGCGTACGCGTCGAGTTCTTGTCGAAGATGACGCCGACGGCCTTCGGCCCGGCGAGCGGCTTGGCCGCCAACGGGTCGGCTTTCATCTGTGCGGCGAGCGCGAGGACAGCGGACTGTTCGGCAGGCGAGAGATCGTCGTCGCGGAGGAAGTGGCGGGTCATGTCAGTCAGCCTTTCGCATGCGCCGCGTGCGCGGCGTCGAGGATCGCAGGCAGGTCGGCGACGAATGCCGCTGCCTGATCGTCAGACAGGATCAGCGGCGGTGCGAGCCGGAGGACATCGGGAGCGGGCGCGTTGATCAGGTAGCCCGCGTCCCGTGCGGCCGCGTCGACGTCCTTCGCGGCCGGCGCGGTGAGCACAACGCCCAGCAGCAGCCCGTCGCCACGTACCCCGGCGATCAGTGGGTGGCCGAGGCCTTCGATGTCGGCGATCAACGACTTGCCGAGCGCATCGACACGCGCACACAGATCATTCGCGTCGATGTGGTCGAGCACCGCGAGGGCCGCGGCGGCGCACGCCGGGTTGCCGCCGAACGTGGTTCCGTGGTGGCCGGGGCCCAGCAGGTCGGCGGCCGGACCGGTCGCCACGACCGCGCCGATCGGCATGCCGCCACCGAGCCCCTTGGCGAGTGTCATCACGTCGGGCACGACGCCCGCCCGCTGATGCGCGAACATCGTGCCGGTCCGCGCTACACCGGTCTGCACCTCGTCGAGCACGAGGAGAGCTCCGTGCCGTGAGGTGATCTCCCGGGCCGCCGCGAGGTAGCCGGGCGGGGGCACGACCACTCCGTTCTCACCTTGGATCGGCTCGAGGACGACGGCGGCCGTCTGCTCGGAGACTGCCGCTTCGAGCACTGCGACATCGCCGTACGGCACGAAGTCGACGCCCGGGGGCATCGGCTCGAACGGTTCCCGTTTACCGGGCTGCCCGGTCATCGCGAGCGCACCCATCGTCCGGCCGTGGAAGCCGCCCTCGGCCGCGATGATCTGCGGTCGGCCGGTGCGGCGAGCGATCTTGAACGCCGCCTCGTTGGCTTCGGTGCCCGAGTTGCACAAGAACACTCTGCCGTCGTGGCCGAACGCGGCGAGGAGCCGCTCCGCGAGTTCGACGACGGGCGGCGACACGTACAGGTTGGACACGTGGCCGAGCGTCGACAGCTGGCGAGTGACGGCGTCGACGATCTCCGGGTTCGCGTGCCCGAGCGCATTAACCGCGATCCCGCCGAGGAGGTCGAGGTACGCCCTGCCGTCGGCGTCGTAGACGACGGCTCCGTCACCACGCACCAGTGCGATCGGCGGCGTTCCGTAATTGTTCATCAGCGACGCGGACCACCGCTGCTGCAAGGGTGCGGTCATTCCCGGGTTCCTTTCTCGTCGGCGATCACCGTGGTGCCCGCCGTCGATGCGGTCAACAGGGCGGCGATGACTCCGTGCGGCTCGCGGCCGTCGATGACATGGGCTGCGCCGATGCCTGCTTCGACGGCGCGCAGACACGCCTCCATCTTCGGGACCATGCCGGTGTCGAGACTCGGCAGCAGCTGTGCCACCTCACTCGCGGTGATGCTCGAGACGAGCGACGAGCGGTCGGGCCAGTCGGTGTAGAGGCCTTCGACGTCGGTCAGCATCACCAGGTGCTCGGCGGCCAGTGCGCCTGCGATCGCTCCGGCCGCTGTGTCGGCGTTGATGTTGTGGACGACGCCGTCGGCGTCCGGCGCGATCGTCGAGATCACCGGGATCCGGCCCGCCCGGATCAGATCGTCGACCGCTGAGGTGTTGACGGCGGTGATGTCACCGACGAGCCCGATATCGGTCGGTTCGGCGTCGACCAGCACGGTGCGCCGGGTCGCGGTGAACAGGTGTGCGTCCTCCCCGGTGATACCGACCGCGTACGGGCCGTGCCGGTTGATGAGGCCGACCAGTTCGCGCCCGACCTGACCGAACAGCACCATCCGCGCGACATCCATCACCTCGGGGGTGGTGACGCGGAATCCACCGCGGAACTCGCCTTCCAGGCCTAGTCGCTTCAGCATCGTCGAGATCTGCGGTCCACCGCCGTGCACGACGATCGGGTGGCTGCCGCACGCCCGCAACAGCACCATGTCCGCGGCGAACGCCTCCTTGAGCGCGTCGTCGACCATCGCGTTGCCGCCGTACTTGATCACGACGCGTTTGCCGTGCAGCGCCTGCAGAGCAGGCAGCGATTCGGCGAGGACGGCGGCCTTCTCCAACGGGGTTCCGTCGACGACGCTCATGACGAGTACGCCGAGTTCTCTTCGACGTACGCGTGCGAGAGGTCCGTCGTCCGGACGGTCGCTTCACCGTCGCCGAGGTGCAGGTCGGCGACCACGTGGATGCGATCGCCGCTCAGGTCGACCTCACGGGCTCCCGGCACACCGGTGCCCGCCTCGCAGACGGTGAACCCGTTGAACGACACCGCGATCGAGTCTGGGTCGATGATCACCGGGGTCACCCCGATCGCGGCCAGCACCCGGCCCCAGTTGGGGTCCGAGCCGAACAGAGCGGTCTTGACGAGCGAGTCGCGGGCCACGGAGCGGGCGACGACGAGCGCGTCGTCGTCAGTCTTCGCGCCGGTCACCGTGATGTCGACGCGCTTGGTGACGCCTTCGGCGTCGTTCTGCATCTGCGCCGCGAGGTCGTCGCAGACCGCGAACACGGCGGCGTCGAGTTCGTCCTGTGCCACTTCGATGGCACTGGCTCCCGACGACAGCAGCAGCACGGTGTCGTTGGTCGACATGGAGCCGTCGATGTCGAGACGGTCGAAGGTGCGCGCCGTCGCGTTGCGCAGCGCCGTGTCGAGTTGGGCGGGCGTCACCTTCGCGTCGGTGGTCAGCACGATGAGCATCGTCGCGAGCGACGGCGCCATCATGCCCGCACCCTTCGCCATACCGCCGACGTTCCAGCCTCCCGGATGGTGCAGGGCCACCTGCTTCGGGATCGTGTCGGTTGTCATGATCGCGTAGGCCGCGTCCGTGCCGCCTTCGATCCCACCGCCCATCTCGTGGACGATCTCGGTGACTCCGGCGAGGACCTTGTCCATCGGCAACCGGTCGCCGATCAGGCCCGTCGAACAGACCGCGACCTCGCCCGCTCCGGTCTCGGTGCCCCAGTTGGACAGCGCTTGCGCGACCGCCTCGGCGGTCGCGTGCGCGTCCTGGAAGCCGCCCGGACCGGTGCACGCGTTGGCGCCGCCCGAGTTGAGGATGACCGAACGGAGCCGCCCCGCGGTAAGGACCTGCTGCGACCAGAGGACGGGGGCGGCCTTGACCTGATTGGTGGTGAACACGCCTGCGGCGTCATACTCGGGTCCCTCGTTGAACACGAGCGCGAGGTCTGTCCTACCGCTGACTTTGATGCCCGCGGCCAGTCCTGCGGCCCGGAAACCGAGGGGCGCGGTGACGCCTTGGCGGCGGACCATCCGGCCACCCGACGTCGGGTCGGTGAACTCAACGGGCTCCAACGGAGTCTGTGGCTGTCCTGCGGTCACGGTGCCACTCCCACCACGCTCAGGCCTTCGGTCTCGGTGAAGCCGACGGCGAGGTTCATCGATTGCACAGCTGCGCCGCCGGTTCCCTTGGTCAGGTTGTCGACGACGCCGACCGCGGTGAACGTCCCGGTCCGCTCGTCCACTGCGATGCCGATGAGGACGGCGTTCGACCCGATGATCGAACCCGTCTCCGGGAACTGTCCGGCCGGCAGGACGTGCACGAACGGTTCGTCGGCGTACGCCTTCTCGTACGCGTCGCGTAACTGCTGCTCGGTCGCGGTGGTCCGCGCAGTGCAGGTGGCGAGAATGCCGCGCGTCGTCGGTACGAGGACCGGTGTGAAGGAGACGTCGACGGGGGTGTTGGCCGCGTCCGACAAGGCCTGCGTGATCTCCGGGGTGTGCCGGTGAGCGCCGCCGACCCCGTAGGCCCGCACCGAGCCGATGACTTCGGCGGCGAGGAGATTCACCTTGGGCGAGCGGCCCGCGCCGGACGCACCCGACATCGCGACCACGTTGACCCGGGAGTCGACCAGACCGGACGCGAGCGCGGGAAGCAGCGACAGAATCGAGACCGTCGGGTAGCAACCCGGCACCGCGACCCTGGTCGTCGAGGACAAGGCCTCGCGATTGCCCGGCAGTTCGGGCATGCCGTACGGCCAGGTCCCCGCGTGGTCGCCACCGTAGTAGTGCGTCCACTCGGCCGAGTCGCCGAGCCGGAAGTCGGCTCCGCAGTCGATGATGATCGTCGACGGCGGCAATGCGTCGGCGATGACCGCGGACTGACCGTGCGGCAGACCGAGGAACACGACGTCGTGTCCGGCCAGGACCTCCGCCGTGGTCTCCTGCAGAACACGGGCGCTCAACGGGATCAGATTCTTGTGATGATCGCCGAGTCGGGTCCCTGCGTTCCCGCCCGCCGTCAATGCACCGATCTCCAGCTCTCCCGTGGCCACGCGGGGGTGACCGCACAGGAGCCGAAGGATCTCTCCGCCCGCGTATCCGCTCGCGCCCGCGACCGCAACCTTGATAGTCATGTCAATCATTATGCATGACAACGCAAAGTAATTCAGCGAGGGGGCGCCGCCTACTCGATCAGCGGGACCGGACGGCTGGACCAGCGAGAGAGCGAGTCAGGCGGCGGGCCGCAGGGTGATCAGGGCGATCTCCGGCGGCGCGAGCACACGGACCGGCGGGCCCCACGCACCTGTTCCACGTGTGACGTAGACGGGGATCCCGTCGACGTCGCCCCAGCCCGCGGTGACCGGCTGTTCGAATCCGACCAAGTACGTCAGCGGCCACATCTGGCCGTCGTGCGTGTGGCCGGAGAGTTGTAGGTCAGCCCCGTACTCGGCCGCGTCCTCGGCTTGGATCGGCTGATGCGCGAGCAGGATGACCGGATGCGACCGGTCGCGTCCGCCGAGCGCCGCCGCGTAGTCGGGTTCGTACGGGGCGGGTGCGGTCGCGTCGTAGACACCCGCGAGGTCGACGACCCCGTCGCCGCGCCGGAGTTCGACACGTTCGTTGCGGAGAGTCCGGACACCGAGCGTCTCCCACTGGTCGAGCCATGCACCACCGTCGTCGACGTAGTACTCGTGGTTGCCGCTGACCCCGAACACCCCGAGCGGCGCGTGCAGGTCCCGCAGCGGCTCCAGGGCCGAGCCGACCTTCGCCACGGTCCCGTCGGTCAGATCTCCCCCGAGAACGATCAGATCCGGGCGCTCGGCCATCACGTCGTCGACCACCTTGCGGACGAATCCCTCGCCGCGCGCGGGGCCGACGTGGACGTCTGTGACGAACGCGATCCGGACGCCATCGAACGACGCAGGCAGTCCGGCGATGTGGGCGTCCTCGTCGACGATCCTCGGCGATGCGGCCTCGGTGAGCCCGTAACCGGTGATTGCGAGGGCCGCCACGGCGACGACGGCGCTCGCGCAGGCGATCACCCGGCGGGGCAGGCCGTCTGCGCGCCGCCGCAGAACCAGTCGCGCCAGCCGGACCACCGCCGACACGAGCGCCACGAGCACCGTGCCCAGGAGTAGGTAGAAGACGACCGCCGCCCAGGTGAAACCGACGAAGCCGATCGGCCGCGACCACGACGGGTCGAACAGGTCGCCGACGGCGAACGAGATCGTGGTCGCAACGGCGAACACGATCAGGACGGTGTCGGCGGCCGCCGCCCAGCGTCCGCGCAGCCCCGTCGCGCGCACCAACCGACGGTGAAGCCAGAACGTGACGAGCAGCGCGGCGGCCGCCGCGACGAGCAGACGGATCACCGGAGCCGGGCGCCCACCGCGGCCGCCGCCCGTTCGACCGCGGCCAGTTTCGCGGCACTCGCATCATCCTCGGTCAGCGTGCGATCGTCCGCGCGGAACGTGAGCGCGAACGTCAACGACTTGTTGCCCTCGCCGACCTGCTCACCGGTGAACACGTCGAAGAGCGAGATCGATTCGAGGAGCTCGCCCGCACCGTCGCGCAACACGTCCTGCACCTGCTGTGCGGGGACGTCCGCGGCGACCACGACGTTCACGTCCTGCAGGACAGCCGGGAACGGCGACACCGTCGGCGACGGCAGATTCTCGACGAGGGGCAGGGCATCGACGTCGACCTCCACGGCGCACAGACGTGCGGGCAGCCCGGCGCGTTCGAGCACGGCGGGATGCAACTCGCCCGCGTGACCGACGGTGACCCCGTCGACTTCCAGGCGCGCGCAGCGGCCCGGATGCCACGGCAGGGTGTCGTCTGCGACGAGCGTCAACTCGACCCCCGACGTCGCGGCGATCACGCGGGCCGCCTCGAATGCGTCGTAGGCGTCGGCGGCGCGGCCTGCACCCCACGGTCCCGCCGGGTCGCGCAACCCGGTGAGCACAGCGGCGGCGTACAGCGGCTGACGTGGCAACGACGCGTCCAGGGCTGCCAGTTCGTCGTCCGATGGCCGTCGCGTGACGTCGAGAGCGCCGACGACCGGCCCTTGAGCGCCACCGAGCACCACCTGTCCGACCGCGTACAACGCCAGGTCGCGACGTCCACGTGCGATGTTGCGACTGGCCATCTCGAGCAGTCCGGGGAGCAGTGTGGTGTTGAGTTCGGGGCGATCGGCCTCGAGCGGATTGAGAACCGAGAGGGTGGACCGGCGCGGATCGTCGTCGGTCAGCCCCCACGTGTCGAAGACGCCCGCAGGCATGAACGGGTACGGCAACACCTCGATGAAGCCGTCCGCGGCAAGCGCGTGCCCGATTGCGCGGCGACGCCGCTGGCCTGCGGTCAGACCGCGGCCGCCGGGCGCGCTGGGCACGATGGCGGGGATGTCCTCGAGTCCTTCCAGACGGAGGACCTCTTCGACGAGGTCGGCGCCTTGGCGGAGGTCGGGACGCCACGACGGCGGGGTCACCGTCAGCAGATCGTCCGTCTCGTCGACCATGCAGCCCACCTCGCGCAGTCGCGCGGCAGTCGTTCCCGTCGGATACTCGACGCCTGCCGTCGCATCCGCGAGTCCCGGAGAGATCGCGATCGGCGCAACGGGCTCGGTGTCGGTGTGCACGTCCGACAGTTCGCCCGCGACACGTCCGCCTGCCAGTTCGACGATGAGGGACGTGCCTCGGTCGGATGCGACCGCTGTCAGCTCCGGATCGACGCGGCGCTCGAATCGCTTCTGCGCCTCCGAGCTGAGCTTGTGCCGCTTGCCCGTGCGGAACACGCGAACCTGGTCGAAGTTCGCCGATTCGAGCAGCACGTTCACGGTCTCGTCGCCGACTTCGGTCGCCGCGCCGCCCATGACCCCGGCGAGCGCGATGGGACCGGACTCGTCGGCGATCACGACGTCCTCCGGGTCGAGTGTGCGGGTGACCCCGTCGAGCGTCTCCAGGGTCTCCCCCGCCCGCGCCGACCGCACCGTGATCGTGCCCTGCACCTTGTCGGCGTCGAACGCGTGCAGCGGTTGCCCGAGCTCGATCATCACGTAGTTGGTGGCATCGACGATCGCTGAGATCGGGCGGATGCCTGCCACCATGAGGCGTTTGGCCATCCACCACGGCGACTGCGCGGTGGGGTCGACACCGGCGATCACCCGGGCGGTGTAGCGGGTGGCGGCGCTGTCGGCGTCGATCGAGACCGGCCACGGCTCGCGAGCGTCGTCGGCAGGCAGTGGGGCGCCGGGCAGCCCGGCGTCGACATAGGGCACGGCGAACGCGCTCGCGAGTTCGCGGCCGAGACCGCGCATCGAGAACGCGTAGCCGCGGTCCGGCGTCACGTTGATGTCGATCGCGGTGTCGTCGAGTCCGAGTACGTCGCGGGCGTCGGCGCCCGGCTCGGCGGTGCCCGAGGCCAGCACCAGGATGCCCGAGTGGTCGTTGCCGACGCCGAGTTCGGTGACCGAGCAGATCATGCCGTCGGACGTCTTGCCGTACGTCTGGCGGGTGGCGATCTCGAACGGTCCCGGCAGCACCGTGCCGGGCAACGCGACGACGACGAGGTCGCCGATGGTGAAGTTCCGGGCTCCGCACACGATGTCGCGGGGGGCCTCTTCACCGACCTCCACCTGACAGAAGCGGATGGGCTTCTTGAACTCGGTGAGCTCCTCGATTCCGGCGACGCGACCGACGACGAGCGGGCCGGTGATCTCGGGGAACGGTTCGACGTCCTCGATCTCGAAACCGACGCGGACGAACCCCGCGTCGATCTCATTGGTGGACGCGGCCCAGTCGGGCGTGCCCTTGCGCAGTACTTCGGTCAACCAGGACTGTGGGAGTCGCACGGGGTAACCAACTTCTTTCGTGTGGAACTCGGGTCGCGAGTCATTCCGCTCGCGGACGTCGATGTGGCTGGAGGCGGTTCGAGACGGCGGCGTCTAGAAGGCCGGACCGAACGGAGCGGTGAAGCGGACGTCGCCCTCCACCATGTCGCGCATGTCCGGCAGGTCGTTGCGGAACTGCAGAGTCCGTTCCAGGCCCATGCCGAACGCGAACCCGGTGTAGACGTCGGGGTCGATCCCGTTGGCGCGAAGCACGTTCGGGTTGACCATGCCGCACCCGCCCCACTCGACCCAGCCTGCGCCGCCCTTCTTGCCCGGGAACCAGACGTCCACTTCGGCGGACGGCTCGGTGAACGGGAAGTACGACGCCCGCATCCGGGTAGTGGTCTCCGGACCGAACAGTGCCTTGGCGAAGGCTTCAAGAGTGCCGCGCAGGTTCGCCATCGTCAGGCCCTTGTCGACAGCGAGCCCTTCGATCTGGTGGAAGACCGGCGTGTGGGTCGCATCGAGCTCGTCGGTGCGGAAGGTGCGGCCAGGGCACGCGACGTAGATCGGGACGTCGCGGCTGAGCATCGACCGCACCTGCACCGGCGATGTGTGGGTGCGCAGGACGAGCCGGGAGTCGGCGTCCGACCCGTCTTCGGCCGCGACGTAGAACGTGTCCTGCATCGATCGCGCCGGGTGGTCGGGAAGGAAGTTCAGCGCGTCGAAGTTGTGGTGCTCGGTCTCTACTTCGGGGCCCTCGGCGATCTCCCAGCCCATCGCGACGAAGACGTCGGCGACCTGCTCGGCGATGACCGTGATCGGGTGGCGCGCGCCCTGTGGCCGCCGACCGGCAGGCAACGTCACGTCGATGGATTCGGCGATGAGGACCGCGGCATCGCGTTCGGCGGTCAGGACTGCGGTCCGCTCGTCGAGCGCCGCCGCGACGCGACCGCGCACCTGGTTGACGAGCTTGCCTGCGGATGACCGCTGGTCCTTCGGGATAGCGCCGAGGGCACGTCTCGCGAGGGCGATCGGCGAGCGGTCACCGACGTGCGCGATCTTCGCCTGCGCGAGATCGTCGAGGTCGGACGCGGCGTCGAACGCGGTGACCGCGGCGACGACGGCGGCTTCGAGCTGCTCGTCGGTCGGGAACTCGTTGCCCGAGTCGGGGACTTCTTTGGGGTTCTGCGCGTCGGCCACCTGGCTCGCATCTCCTGCACCTGCGACGGAAAAGGACACTCACAGCGTAATCGACCTGGCCCAAGGCTCAGAGGCCAGCCCGGATGGGGACTCGCCACGCCGACACGCGTCATTCGCGGAACCTAACGCGATACCGACATTTTGATGTGCGGCAGGATACATTTCTGTTGGTCGCACCGCCACCGCCGACGACGCCGCCCCGCAGTCGCCGACAACGAACTTCGCCCATGGAGGAACCCGTGTCAGCACAACCCGGAACCGTCATCGCTGGATACCGCGTGGTCTCCCTGCTCGGGTCGGGCGGCATGGGCGACGTGTACGTCGTCGAGAATCCGCAACTGCACCGCAAAGAGGCGATGAAGGTCATCTCGGTCGCCGGGGCTTCCAACTCGGACTTCCAGCAGCGGTTCGCCAACGAGGCCCGCACGGCCGCATCCCTCGACCATCCGAGCATCATCACGGTCCACAGCTACGGGGTCGCAGATCAGGAGGGATCGGACCAGGCGGCCGGACTCCCCTGGTTCACGATGAGCTACCTCGACGGCCCGGACATGGCGTCGACGCGGCTCACACCGGCAGAGACAGTCGAGGCCGTCGCTCAGGTCGCGAGCGCCCTCGACTACGCCCACGCTCGGACAGTCGTCCACCGCGACATCAAACCGGCCAACATCGTCATCACACGCGACAACGACGGCGGTCTCGCCCGCGCGGTGATCCTCGACTTCGGCATCGCGAAGCTCGCAGACTCCCCGCACCTGACCGCGATGAATTCGGTGGTCGGCACCATGGCCTACACCGCACCGGAGATCATCTCCGGGCAGCCGGCCTCCGCGAAGTCCGATCAGTACGCACTCGCGTGCACCACCTACCAGGTCCTGACCGGACATGCGCCCTTCGAGGCCGACACCGCGACCGCGTTGATGATGGCCCACGTGCAGAAGCCGCCGCCGCCGCTGGGGCAGGCTCGTCCCGACCTCGCGTCGCTCGGCCCGGTCCTCGCGCGCGCCATGTCGAAGGATCCGACCGCGCGTTTCAAGGACTGCCGCGAGTTCGCGGCCGAGCTCCGCCGCGCGTTCACACAGACCGCGGCGGGCACGGCGACCTCGATCGCACCGACACCGCAGCGTCCCCATACGCCGACGCCCACACCGATGCCGGGGCCGGTGCCCGGACCACCGCCGTCGAATCCCGGTTCCGGGCCGTCGAACCCGGGTTTCGCCCCGGTCCCAGGCATGACCCCGTACCCCGGCGCGAACAATCAGCCCGGGTACACCTCGAATCCGCAACAGCCCGGCTTCGGCCCGAGCGGCCCCGGCATCCCGCCGTCGGGGCCGTGGAACATCGGCCCGGGCGGAATGCCGCCGCAACCGCCGAAGAAGAACCGACGCCCCCTGTTCATCGCCCTCGCCGTCGTCGCCGTAGCGATAATCGCGGTCGCGGGCACATCGCCGCTGTGGTGGCCGTCGTCCAACGACGGGGCCGATCAGACGATCGCGACCGAGACCCTCGAGGTGTCGTTCGGCGTCGCCTGCTCGATCCGCGACAGCGAACTGTACTGCTGGGGCGGCAACGACGACGGTCAACTCGGGGACGGCACCACGACCGACCGGGCGACTCCCGCCAAGGTGAACGGGCTCACCGACGTGACCGCTGTCGCCGTCGGTGGATTCCTCGACACGGAAGATCGGATCAAGGCGACGACCTGTGCCATCGCGTCCGGCGAAGCCTACTGCTGGGGCGCTGCAGGATCGGGCCAGGTCGGGAACGGATCCGACTCGCAGGAGACGCAGACGACACCGTTGAAGGTGTCGAACCTGACGAATGTCACCGCGATCGCGACCAGCTACGCCGCGACCTGTGCCGTATCCGACGGCGACCTGTACTGCTGGGGCTACGGGACCACCGGTCAGATCGGCAACGGCGGCACCACCGAACGAGTTCTCTCCCCGACGAAGGTCTCCGGGATCTCCGACGTGAAGTCGGTGTCGATGGGCTCGGGCACGGTGTGCGCGATCGGCGGGGAATCCGACCTGTACTGCTGGGGCAGCAATCAGGACGGACAACTCGGTGACGGGTCAACCTCACAGCGAAATTCACCGGTCAAGGTGAATCTACTCAAGGACGTGGACGACGTCTCCGTCGGCATGAGCCGGGACAGTGACAAACGGCTCCACATCGAGACCTGCGCGATCGCGGACGGCAAGGTGTACTGCTGGGGCAATGGACTCGGGACCGATTCGACCGACCGCTCGGCACCCGCCGAAGTCACCGGTCTCACCGACCCGAAGCAGATCTCGGCCGACGTCGACACCGCGTGCGTGGTCGAGGAGGCAGGCGACGTGTACTGCTGGGGCAACAACACCAAGGGCCAGGTCGGCAACGGCACCACCACATCGGTCGACAAGCCGACGAAAGTCTCGAGCCTGCGTGACATCGACGTCGTGAAGACTGGTGGCAGCACGACCTGCGCGAGCACCGACGCGAATGAGGTCTACTGCTGGGGCACCAACTCCAGTAAGCAAGTCAGTTCGTCGGGGGACTCGACCGGCTCGACGACCCCGGTCAAGATCAACTTCTGACCCGTACGCGCGCCCGACGAGCTCCATGCTTGCGTCTGACCGGTCGGCAGCTGACCGGAACCGCCGCTACGCGGGCCGACCGCGGTTCTGCACGCGAGCGCTCGCGTAAAGGCAGATCGCGCTCGCGGCCGCCAGGTTGAGACTCTCGGCGCGACCGTGAATCGGGATCGACAACCGGTGATCGGCTTCGGCGAGGATCTGCGCGGGCAGACCGTGCGCCTCGTTGCCGAACAGCCAGGCGTGCGCCGCGCGCAGCGTCTCGTCGGCGTCCTCGAGCGACAGTTCGCCGTCCATCGTCGTCGCGATGAGGGCCGCGCCCGCGGCACGGATGCGGGCGAGTGCGCCGACGACGTCGGCGTCCCGCACCACCGGAATGTGGAAGACGCTGCCTGCCGAGGCGCGGACGCTCTTCGCGTTGTGCGGGTCGACGGCGTCCCCGAGCAGGATCACCGCATCGGCGCCCATCGCGTCGGCACACCTCGTCAACGTCCCGACGTTGCCGGGCTCCCGCGGTTCGACGGCCACGACCAGCAGCGCAGGTCGCCGATCGAGTACGGCCTCGAGGGTGGACGTCACGAGATCACAGACCGCGAACACGCCAGGCGACGTCGTCGCCTCCGACAGTTTCGATGCCGCACGGTCGTTGAGCAGATGAACCGGCAGGCCCGCGTCGACGGCTCGCTGCACGAGTGTCTCGTGCCGGTCGACGTCGGCCTCGCGGACGAGCAGCGCGCCCGCGCGCCCCGTGGCGAGTGCCGCGTCCACCGAGTTGAATCCTTCGACGAGGAACCGGCTCTCGGCGCGCCGCACCGACGCCCGGTGAAGCTTCGCCAACGAGACGACCCGCGACGAACGTTCGGTGAGAACGTTCGTCGCGGGTCGTTTCTCGATCATGTCTCGCTCCGCTCGGCAGGCGAGCTCATACCTCGAGTGCGCTCAACTGGTCAGGCGACCGGAGCGTTGACGTCGGCAGGCAGTGCCGCGCGAGCGACCTCGACGAGACCGGTGAAGGCCGCAGGGTCGGTGATCGCGATGTCGGACAGGACCTTGCGGTCGACCTCGACGCCCGCGAGCTTCAAGCCCTGGATGAGGCGGTTATACGTGATGTCGTTCGCGCGGGCCGCAGCGTTGATGCGGGTGATCCACAGCTTGCGGAAGTCGCCCTTGCGCTGACGACGGTCACGGTACGCGTACGTCATCGAGTGGAGCTGCTGCTCCTTCGCCTTGCGGTACAGGCGCGACCGCTGTCCGCGGTAGCCCTTCGATGCCTCGAGAGTTGCGCGGCGCTTCTTCTGGGCGTTGACCGCCCTTTTCACACGTGCCATTAGTCAGTAATCCTTTTACGTCGTCTCAGGGGAAATCAGCGGTTGAGCAGTCGCTTGATGCGCGGGGCGTCGTTTTCGCTCACCACGGTGGTGCCGTCGAGACGGCGGGTGACGCGCGACGACTTGTGCTCGAGGAGGTGGCGCTTGCCTGCCTTCTGACGAACGATCTTGCCGCTGCCGGTCACCTTGAAACGCTTCGCGGTGCCCTTGTGGGTCTTGCTCTTCGGCATGGGTTTTCCTTAAATCAGGCGAACTCCAGCCGCACCGGATCACCGGTGCCGCTCGAATCCACTTAGGTACGGAGTTCTTCTTATGGACCTATTCGGATGACTGCTGGGCCTTGGCCCGCGTCTTCGCGCCCTTGTGCGGGGCCAGGACCATCGTCATGTTGCGGCCGTCCTGCTTCGCCGATGTCTCGACAAAGCCGTATTCCGCGACGTCGTTGCCCAACCGCTGCAGCAGACGGAAACCGAGTTCGGGACGCGACTGCTCGCGGCCACGGAACATAATGGTCACCTTCACCTTGGAACCCGCTTCGAGGAACCGGACGACGTGACCCTTCTTGGTCTCGTAGTCGTGGTCGTCGATCTTCGGGCGGAGCTTCTGCTCCTTGATGACGGTCATCTGCTGGTTGCGGCGGGATTCGCGCTTCTTCTGCGCCGCCTCGTACTTGAACTTGCCGTAGTCCATGATCTTGCACACGGGCGGGCGCGCGTCAGGCGCGACCTCGACCAGATCCAAGTCGGCGTCGTAAGCCAGGCGGAGCGCATCTTCAACACGCACGATGCCCACCTGCTCTCCCCCGGGTCCGACCAGACGGACCTCGGGAACGCGGATGCGCTCATTGATGCGGGTTTCAGTGCTGATGGGGCCTCCTCGATAAATGGTTACTCACGTGGCCGGCCAGGAGAACTGGCAGCTCGAGGAGATCGAGACCGAATGAACACCGTCGTGCGCAGAGCTTCACCTCTGCGATCGCTCGCAGGTGACGCTCCGTCGTCTCGCGACGGTGTGACCGGAACCGGACAACAGCGGGCGTGTCGGCCTGCGTCGTACGGTGGGACTCGAGTTCCTCTTGCTACCCCGGCGTCAACCGGAGCGGTCATGCTGTGAAAGTCTAACAGGCGTGAGCGCTAACTCCTATTCGACCGGCGACCCCTCCTCCGACAACACGCATGCGCATGTCGCGCCGGGTGGGGCTGCTGATGACAACGTCCGCGAACTCGCGACGATTCCCGCCGTCGAGGTGACCACTCGCGCGGCGATCATGCTGATGAGCGCTGCCGCCGAGAAGATAGGCCCCGAGGCGGGCGGTGAAGCCCAGCACCAGGATCTTCCCGAAGCCCGCGCGCTCGTCACCGCGCTCGCCGGTCTGGTGACCGCCGCGTCACCCGACCTCGGCCTGCACCGAAAGCCGATCATGGACGGACTCAAGGCGCTGCAGTCGGCGTTCCGCGAGGCGTCCGCCTACCCGGACGAGCCCGGCGAGGGGCCCGGCGAGAAGTACACGGGTCCGGTCAAGGGCTGATCCGGCTAGCCTGGGGACATGACCACTCCAGGCGGGCCCGAATACATCGACGCCGAGATCGTCGAGGCCGTCTCCTCCCCCGACTTCACGCCGACCGTGCACGCACCGTCTGCCGCGGAGGTTACCGGGTACACCGACTCCGGCGTCCCGACGTTCGACTTCGTCCGCGACAAGATCGAGCATCGCACCGCCACCGCGGACGGCGGTCAGTTCCTCGCCGAGTCCGGCCAGGAGGCCGCCGCGATCGACGAGGCGATGGCCGCACGTGACGACGCCGCGAAGCGCAAACTCGACGAGATCCGCAAGTCGATGGGGCTGTAGCCTCAAACCCCCGGGCAGCCTCACCCCAGGCAGCCCCCCTGCCGGTCTCACCGCGTCCGGCACCGGCCGGCCTCACGCTCCGGTGACCGGCGGGACGGCGATGCACGGAACCGGCCTCGAATGCGCCGGGTCGAGGGCGTTCAACACAAGAGCCGCACTCCGCCGGTTCGCGACGATCGACATGTGGTCGGAATAGTCCTTCGCGCACCCGTCCTGCACCGTGATGTTCCGGACGTCCGTGCCCGCCGGACCATCGAGGAGCCCCACACTGTACGGCGTGACGATCGTGTCGTGGCTGGTGACGATGTTCGTGTAGCGCACCCCGGGCAGATACGGTGTCGGGAGCCGGACCGCACGATTGAAGTTGAGATCGGCTGGCGGCGCCGTACAGTCTCGGCAGTCGGGTCTGGGTTCTTCCTTGACGCCCAATAGCTTTCGGATCCGGGCGACCGCGTCGCCGAGTTCGTCGTCCTGGTCAGGCCCCTGCCTCCAGTACGGCGCGAGAGAGATGTACGCGTTCACGTGCCCGGCCCCGCCGAGGTACTTCATCCAGTAGGTGGGGTGCTCCGTCCCCTGCGAGTGCCCGACCACGTCGAGTTCGTCCGAGCCGGTCGCTGCCAGGACACGGTCGGCGAACGACTTGATCTGCCACGAACTGTCGACCTTCGGGCCGAGCCCACCGATCGCCGACGCCGGCCAGAGCGCGCTGAGCGCCCCGTACGTCGGCGCGAACACACAGTAGCCGTCGCCGACGAGAACCGCGGCAAGCGTCGCCCAGTTCGTCTGACGTCCCCCACCGGTCCCGTGTACGAGCATCACCGGGCGGGGATGCTTCGCTGTCGGTCGGCAACCGAAATCGTTGGTCCCCGGCAGCGAACCGCCGGGGTTCGCGAGTTCGGCGCGGATCCCGTCCAGGAAGCTGTAGGTGATCGGCGCAGCATGCGCGGGCGAGGCCACCAGCCCGGTCAGACCGAATCCCGTCCAACACAGTGCGGCGACCACGACGACGATCCCGGAGACCAGCGAACGACCCATGACGTCACGCTAGAGCATCGCGAACGGCAGGCGAAGCCTATCGCCAAGGCATGCCGCGAGAATCCCGCGCTACGAGAACGACCGTCTGCCCGTCGTCGCCGTCGACGATGCGCGTCCGGTAACCGATCTCGTCCGCAAGCGCCGCGGCCGCGGTGACCTGACCGCGATGCATCTCCAGCGCGACGGCTCCGCCCGGAACCAGAACCTCACGCGAGGCTCCGATGAGCCGTCGCACCGCGTCGAGCCCGTCGGATCCACCGAACAGCGCCGCAGGCGGTTCGTGGTCGACGGCTTCGGCGGGCAACAGCCCGGCGTAAGAGTCGGGCACGTACGGCGTGACGGCGGCGACGACAGCGACTCGTCCGAGTGTCGGCTCCGGCAGCGCCGCGAGCAGGTCGCCGCGGTGGGCGTCAGCGGTGGGGACGTTGCGGCGTGCGAAGTGCAGCGCACGCTCATCGGTGTCGGTGAGTATCACCGGCGTGCCCGGTGACGACCTCGCGACCCAGGCACCGATCGGTGCCACCCCACAGCACGCCTCGACAAAGATGCCGTCGATGCCGCGAATCAGTTCTGTGCCGAGCAGTTCTGTACTGACCAGTTTCGCGGCGACCGCCGCCAACAGCAGCGACCGCTGTCGAGGCACGAAGACTCCGGTGCCGACGTGCAGGTCGAGACCGCCGAATTCGACGCGTCCGACGATGTGCTCGAGCGGCTCCCCCGCCGCCCGGCGTCGAACCCACGCGTCCAGCTGCCCGTCATCGCGAACCCAGCGGCGCAGGACACGCGCCTCGTCGTCCGCGAACACGCAGCCCGCGGACTTCAACGCATCGACGACGGGGTCGATCAGCCGGCCTCTTCGACCGGTGGGAGGACGTCGGCGATGAATCTGCCCGTGTGCGACTCCGGAACAGCCGCGACCGCCTCCGGCGTGCCCTGTGCGACGACGGTGCCGCCACCGTTGCCGCCTTCAGGGCCCATGTCGATGATCCAGTCGGCCGTCTTGATGACATCGAGGTTGTGTTCGATGACGATCACCGTGTTGCCCTTGTCAACGAGTCCGTTGATCACCAGCAGGAGTTTACGGATGTCTTCGAAGTGCAGACCGGTGGTCGGCTCGTCGAGAATGTAGACGGTGCGGCCCGTCGACCTCTTCTGCAGTTCGGACGCCAGCTTCACACGCTGCGCTTCACCACCGGACAGGGTCGGGGCAGGCTGACCGAGTCGGACGTAGCCGAGCCCGACCTCGACGAGTGTCTTCAAGTAGCGGTGGATCGACGTGACCGGCTCGAAGAAGTCAGCGGCCTCGTCGATCGGCATGTCGAGCACTTCCGCGATCGTCTTGCCCTTGTAGTGCACTTCGAGCGTCTCGCGGTTGTAGCGCGCGCCGTGGCACACCTCGCACGGGACATACACGTCGGGTAGGAAGTTCATCTCGATCTTGATGGTGCCTTCGCCCATGCACGCTTCGCATCGTCCGCCCTTGACGTTGAACGAGAAGCGCCCCGGCTGATAGCCGCGGACCTTCGCCTCGGTCGTCGCCGCGAACAGCGTGCGGATCTTGTCGAAGACGCCCGTGTAGGTCGCCGGGTTCGAGCGCGGGGTACGCCCGATCGGCGACTGGTCCACCTGGACGAGCTTGTCCAGGTGTTCGAGGCCCTTGATCCGGGTGTGGTGTCCGGGAACCTGGCGGGCGCCGTTCAGCTTGTTTGCCAACACGGTCGCGAGGATGTCGTTGACGAGCGTCGACTTGCCCGACCCGGACACGCCGGTGACCGCGGTGACAACACCGAGCGGGAACGAGACGTCGATCCCGCGCAGGTTGTTCTCACGCGCTCCGACGACGGTGACCTGACGCTTCTTGTCGATCGGACGTCGGACGGCAGGAACGTCGAGCGCTTCCCGACCGGACAGGTAGGCGCCCGTCAGCGAAGCCTCGTTGGCCAGGAGGCCCGCGTAGTCGCCGCTGTGCACCACCTGTCCGCCGTGCTCGCCCGCACGCGGACCGATGTCGACGATCCAGTCGGCTGCCCGAATCGTGTCCTCATCGTGTTCGACGACGATCAGCGTGTTGCCCAGGTCACGCAACCGGACCAAGGTGTCGATAAGCCGTCGATTGTCACGCTGGTGAAGGCCGATCGACGGCTCGTCCAACACGTAGAGGACGCCCGCCAGACCAGCACCGATCTGCGTCGCGAGACGGATGCGCTGCGCTTCGCCGCCCGACAGCGACCCCGCCGCGCGCGAGAGCGACAGGTATTCGAGGCCGACGTCGAGCAGGAACCGGATGCGGGCCTGCACCTCTTTGAGGACGCGGCCCGCGATCGCGGCCTCACGCTCACCGAGCCGCAATCCGTCGAGGTATTCGGCGCATTCGGCCACCGACAACGCGGTCACGTCGGCGATCGACTTCGCGCCGTGCACCGGATTGTCGATGGTGACAGCGAGGATCTCGGGACGCAGCCGGGTGCCGCTGCACGCCGGGCATGGCACGTCGCGCATGTAGCCCTCGTACCGGTCCTTCATCTGCTCGGACTCGGTGGCATCGGCGCGGCGCGACAGGAACGACATCACACCCTCGAACTCGGTGTAGTACGACCGAACACGTCCGTAGCGGTTCTTGAACCGGACGTGCACCTGGTGGTCGGACCCGTTGAGCAGGGCCGAACGCGCGTTCTTCGGCAACGACCCCCACGGGGTGTCGACGTCGAACCCCATCTGTTCGCCGAGCCCCTCCATCAGACGGAGAAAGTACGCCGCGTTGTGGCCGGTGGACCACGGCGCGACCGCGCCGTCGCGCAGAGTGCTGTCCGGGTCGGGGACGACGAGCGACTCGTCGACCTCCTTCTGGACGCCGAGACCGTCGCACGACGGGCACGCTCCGTACGGCGAGTTGAACGAGAACGCGCGCGGCTCGAGGTCGTCGATGGCGATCGGATGGGCGTTGGGGCACGCCATCTTCTCCGAGAATCGACGTTCGCGGTCCGGGTCGTTCTCGTCGAGATCAACGAAGTCGAGGACGATGATGCCGTCCGCCAGTCGGAGCGCGGTCTCGATCGAATCGGTGAGGCGCTGTTTGGCAGACGCCTTGACGACGAGTCGGTCGACCACGACGTCGACGTCGTGCTTCTCCTGCTTCTTAAGCTTGGGCGGGTCGGCCAATTGGTGGACGACACCGTCGATGCGCGCACGCGCGAAGCCCTGGGTCTGCAGTTCGGCGAAGAGGTCGACGAACTCGCCCTTGCGCGTCCGTACGACGGGAGCGAGCACCTGGAACCGGGTGCCCTCGTTCATCTCGAGGATCTGGTCGACGATCTGCTGCGGCGTCTGCCGCTCGATGCGTTCCCCGCACACCGGGCAGTGCGCAGTCCCCGCGCGGGCGTACAGCAGGCGGAGGTAGTCGTACACCTCGGTGATGGTGCCGACCGTGGACCGCGGGTTGCGGTTGGTCGACTTCTGGTCGATCGACACCGCGGGCGAGAGCCCCTCGATGAAGTCGACGTCCGGCTTGTCCATCTGTCCGAGGAACTGCCGCGCGTACGCCGACAGCGATTCGACGTAGCGGCGTTGCCCTTCGGCGAAGATCGTGTCGAACGCCAACGACGACTTGCCCGAACCCGACAGTCCCGTGAACACGACCAGCGAGTCGCGGGGCAGGTCGACATCGACGCCACGCAGATTGTGTTCGCGCGCGCCACGGACGATGAGCCGATCAACCACTACTTTTCCCTTACATCTGACAACAGTTCCCCCAGGGCGCCAGAGTACGCGGCCCCTCCGACAATCTGCCGTTCGAAGTGACCACGACGGCGGCCGACGGTGTCGCACACAACAGTTAGCCTGGAGACATGAACCCGCAGATCACCGTCTCCGACCAGTACACCGGCAACGTCTCCCCGGGCGGCGACGACCAGCAGCACAAGGCCCAGCGACGTGACCTCGACAACGCGACCGTCGTGAAGCTGTCGGTCGGGCCGATGGACAACAACGCCTACGTGATCACCGACAAGGCCACCGGTGAAGCGTTACTGATCGACGCAGCCAACGACGCAGGCGTCCTGTTGGCGCTCGCCGAACAGATCCCCGGCACCATCGGGCAGATCGTCACCACGCACGGCCACCCAGACCACTGGCTGGCACTCGACGAGGTCCGCACCGGACTCGGCGTGCCGCACGCGGTCGGCGTGGAAGACGCCGAGGCCCTCCCCATCACACCCGACCGACTCCTCTCCCACGGTGACACGGTGACCGTCGGTGAGCTGAAACTGGACGTGATCGGCATCGTCGGCCACACCCGCGGGTCGGTGACGCTCGCCCTCACCGAAGACTCCGGCCGCGTTCACCTGTTCACCGGAGACTCCCTGTTCCCGGGCGGTGTCGGAAAGACGTGGGAGCCGGGTGACTTCGACATTCTCCTCAACCATGTCGAGACCAGACTGTTCGACCGCTACGGCGACGACACCGCCGTCTATCCCGGTCACGGCGTCGACACATCGCTCGGCGCCGAACGCGCGAATCTGCCCGAGTGGCGTGCCCGCGGTTGGTGATTCGTCTCGACAGACGACGTGGGATCGGTACCGTCGAAGAAGACGGCGCGTTCGGATCGATGGTCTTGCGACCTCTGATCGCTTCGAGCACGGTGTCTTTCAACTCGACGAGAAGAAAGGCAGATCTCATGTTCCTTCGACGAATCGCCCGCCCACTGCTCGGCGCAGCCTTCATCGCGTCGGGCGTCGATGCGGTGCGCACGCCGTCCGGGCCTGCTCGTACCGCGGAGCCCCTCCTCGAATCGGTTCCCGCAGATACGGAGAACGTGATCCGCGCGACCGGTGTCGTCCAGATCGGCGCAGGCATCGCTCTCGCCGCCGGTAAGGCGCCGCGCGTCGCCTCGACCGTGCTTGCCGGCACGCTCGTCCCGACCACTGTGTTCGCCAGCGACTTCTGGAACGAGACCGATCCGGACCGCAGACGGGCCAAGCAATCGGACTTCATCAAGAACATCGGCCTCCTCGGCGGCGTGTTGATCGCATCGGCGGACACCGAAGGCAAGCCGTCTCTCGGCTGGCGTGGGCGACGTGGGCTCGACCAGGCGCAAGAGCGAGTCGTCGGTGCGCTACCCGCCCGGTCTGAGGCCGCACACGCCTGGGACGGAGCCGCCGAGCGTGCCGAGCACTGGGCGCACGACGTCGCAGACCGGCTGCCACTGGACGCGGTGGCCGCCCGTGCCTCGCACGCGGCCGATGTCGCGAAGTCGCAGGCGCACGACGTCGCGGAGACGGTGGCGCACCGGGCTCCGGAAGTCCTCGACGCTGTCCGCGGCCGCGCCGAGCACATCGCGGGCGAAGTGAGTGACCGGGCCCCGGATGTCGCGGCGCACGCACGGGACGTCGCCGAGCAGACCGGCGAGAAGGCTGCTCGACGCGCAGCCACGTGGCGCAAGTCGATCGCAGGCTGACCTGTTCGGCGCGCCCCCAGTCGGATCCGAGGCCGCTGGGGGCGACGCCACTCGTCGGCGAACGTCGGTAATATGGAACGACTGTGAGCGCGCCCAAGCCCGATACCCCCAATCCCGACCCAGTTCCGCACATCCCAGTTCCGAACCAAACTGTTCCGGATCCCCGTCTGGCTGACGAACAGGTGCATCTCGATGCCGTGTATGCGCGCCTCGACCGCATGCGCGCGACCACACGCCGTCGGCTGAGCGAGACGCTCCGCGAATCAGCGGGAACCCCGCAGGCGCTGTCCGAGCGCGAATCGTACGAGCGCATGTACAGCGACGATCTGACCAAGATCGACGCAGCCGAACACAACCTGTACTTCGGTCGGCTCGACATGGCCTCCGACTCGGTCGACGACGAAGTCCGGCGCATCGGCCGTATCGGCATCCTCGACGATGACGAACGCGACACCACTCTCCTCCTCGACTGGCGTGCTCCGTTGGCGCGACCGTTCTACCTCGCGACCCCCGCAGCCCCCGAGGACGTCGAACGCCGACGCCACATCCGGACCCGCTCGCGCACGGTCCGGAGCGTCTCCGACGAGAACCTGCTGTCGGGAAGCATCGACGACGCCGCGGCGGGCGCCAACGTGGTGAACGAGTCCGCGCTCGTCGACGCGTTGAACGCCGCGCGCACCGGCGAGATGACCGACATCGTCGAGACAATCCAGCGCGAGCAGGACGAGATCATCCGGTCGACACACCGCGGGGTGGTCGTCGTCCAGGGCGGGCCGGGTACCGGCAAGACCGCCGTCGCCCTCCACCGCGCGGCGTATCTCCTGTACACGCACCGCGATCTGCTCTCGCGCAGCGGCGTGCTCATTCTCGGCCCCAACGAAGACTTCCTGCGGTACATCGGTCAGGTGCTGCCATCCCTCGGCGAGACCGGTGTGCTGTTGTCGACGGTCGGCGACCTGTTCCCGGACGTCACCGCTCGCGGACACGATTCACGTGAAGCGACCGCGCTCAAAGGCGACCAGCGGATGCTCAACGTCCTGCGCGCGGCCGTCAGGGCCCGCCAGTCGCTGCCGGGAAGAGACGTCGTCGTCCGATTCGACGGCTACGACCTGCCGATCGACGCCGAGGTCGTCAAGACGGCGCGGGCGGACGCCCGTTCGACGCGCCGGGCGCACAATCTCGCGCAGCGCGCGTTTCTACGCGCGGCGCTCGACGAGCTCGCCGACGTCCACGCCCGCCGCATCGGCGCGAGTGAACTCGACGGCTCGCAACTGCTGACTGCCGCCGACCTCGAAGACATCCGAGCCGAACTCGAAGCGGACCCGCACGTCGTCGCCGCCGTGACCGAGTACTGGCCGACGCTCACTCCGCAGGGTGTGCTGCGCGACCTGTACGACGATCCGGGCTTCCTGCGAAAGGCGACCCGCGGGTGGACCGATGCTGAACGCGACGCCCTGCACCGTCCTGCCCGGCCGCTCGCGAACGATGCCGACCTGTCGCCCGGCGATGTCCCTCTCCTCGACGAGCTCGCCGAACTCATCGGCTACCGAACCGACGAGGCGGACCGGATCAATCGCGCCCGCTGGCGTCAGAAGCTGTCCGAGGCGCAGGACGCTCTCGACATCCTCACCGGTTCCGCGCCACAGGACCTCGAGGACGACCTCGACCCTGAGATCCTGATGGCGTACGACCTGATCGACGCCGAGCAACTCGCGGAACGCCAGGTACACGTCGAACGTCGGACCACCGCCGAGCGTGCCTACGAGGATCGCACATGGACATTCGGCCACGTGATCGTCGACGAGGCGCAGGAACTGTCGTCGATGGCGTGGCGAATGGTGATGCGGCGCATTCCTAACCGGTGGATGACCGTCATCGGCGACACCGCACAGACCGGCGACGCCGCGGGAGCCACCTCGTGGCGCGAGGTGTTCGAACCATACGTCGCCAATCGGTGGCGGCTGCACGAGCTCACCGTCAACTATCGGACTCCGTCGGAGATCACGCGGTACGCCAACCGGGTACTGGCGTGGATCGACCCCGACTTGGAGGCGCCGACGTCGTTGCGGTCCAATGGAATCGATCCGTACGCCGTATCCGGCGACGACATCGCGGCGACTGTCGCTGAGCTCGTCTCCGCCAACGAGTGGGCCGGGCTGACGACAGTGATCGCGTCGGACGGGACCGCCGATGAGATCCGCGCAGGGCTCACCGACCTCGGGTCGGACGTCTCAGTCCACGCGATCACCGCGGCGAAGGGTCTCGAGTTCGATTCGGTGATCCTCGCCGAACCGGCCGATCTCGTCGCCGAATCGCCCCGTGGGTACAACGACCTGTACGTGGCGCTGACTCGCGCGACCCAGCGGCTCGTCGTCGTACACGCGAGGGCGCTGCCGCCGGACCTCGCCGACATGCCTCGTCTCCGCTAAATCAGCGGAGACGAGGCACACGGAGACGCAGTGAAGTGAACTACGTGGTGTGCACGATCAGGACGTCGCAGGCCGCCTTGCGGGCGACGTCCGCGGGGACCGAGCCAAGGAGTCGGCCTGCGATCGAGTTCAGGCCACGGTTGCCGACGACCAGCAGGTCGGCTTGCACGTCGACGATCAGCTGGAGCAGCGCGTCGACGGGCGCGCCCTGGACGGCTCGCTGCACGACGGTCGTCGCACCGGCTCCGAGCGCGCGCTCCTTCGCGGTCCGCAGGATCTCTTCGGTCGGCGATGACCCCATCACCTGGTATGCCTCGTCGCGCAGGGCGTCGGACGCTCCGGTCGCCGACTTCCCGTCGTTCGGGAAGTACGCGCACGCGATGACGACAGTCGCGTCGCCTGCGACCGCACCCGCGCGTTCGACGGCCTTCAGCGACGATTCCGATCCATCGGTGCCGACCACGATCGTCGAGTATCCGCTCATGTGTGAATTCCCTCCAGTGATGTCACAGGGGTTTGGCCGGGAAAGTCCAGGCGAACCCTTTTCCGACACCGAACATACCCTGTTGTAACCCGGAAACTCTCCTAGTTGGTAGCCACTGTCGTCGAGGAATCACCGGCGACGACGATGAAAGCGGCGTCACTTGATGCCTGCGGCATCCATTCCGCGCAGTTCCTTCTTCAGATCCGCAATCTCGTCGCGGAGTCGTCCGGCGAGTTCGAACTGCAGATCTCGCGCCGCATTCATCATCTGGTCGGTCAGTTCGTGAACCAGATCTGCGAGTTCGGCGCGCGGCATCGACGACGTGTCCCGCTGCTCGTACACTCCGGCACTGACCGCCTTGGACACTTCGCCTTGCGCTCGGCGTCCGCGACTGGAGTTGCGTCCGGACCCGCCGATCTCGACGGTGTCGTCGGCCTCGGCGTACACCTTGTCGAGAATGTCGGCGATCTTCTTCCGCAACGGCTGCGGGTCGACGCCCTTCTCCGTGTTGTACGCGATCTGCTTGGCGCGACGACGCTCGGTCTCGTCGATCGCGTTCTGCATTGAATCGGTGATCTTGTCCGCATACATGTGGACTTGTCCCGACACATTTCGGGCCGCGCGGCCGACCGTTTGAATCAGCGAGGTGGTGCTTCGCAGGAAGCCTTCCTTGTCGGCGTCGAGAATCGCGACGAGTGACACCTCGGGAAGGTCGAGGCCTTCGCGGAGTAGGTTGATGCCGACGAGGACGTCGTACTCGCCGGTGCGGAGTTGACGGAGGAGTTCCACACGACGCAATGTGTCGACCTCCGAATGCAGATACCGCACTCTGATCCCGAGTTCGAGGAGATAGTCGGTGAGATCTTCGGACATCTTCTTCGTGAGAGTGGTCACCAGGACGCGCTCGTCACGATCGGTGCGCTGACGGATCTCGTGCACGAGGTCGTCGATCTGTCCCTTCGTGGGTTTGACCACGATCTCCGGATCGAGAAGGCCGGTCGGTCGGATCACCTGCTCGACGAACTCGCCGCCGGACTGGCCGAGCTCATACGCACCGGGGGTCGCGGATAGGTACACGGTCTGCCCGATCCGGTCGACGAACTCATCCCAGGTGAGGGGCCGGTTGTCGACGGCCGACGGTAGCCGGAAGCCGAACTCGACGAGGTTCCGTTTACGAGACATGTCGCCTTCGTACATCGCGCCGATCTGCGGGACCGTCACGTGAGACTCGTCGATCACCAGGAGGAAGTCGTCGGGAAAGTAGTCGATCAGGGTGGCGGGCGCGGTCCCCGGGCCACGTCCGTCGATGTGGCGCGAATAGTTCTCGATCCCCGAACAGAACCCGACCTGCCGCATCATCTCCAGGTCGTAGGTGGTGCGCATCCGCAGACGCTGCGCCTCCAGGAGCTTGCCTTTCGCCTCCAAGTCGGCGAGCCGCTCCTCGAGTTCGGCTTCGATGCTCGCCATCGCCTTCTCCATGCGCTCTGGTCCGGCCACGTAGTGCGTGGCCGGGAAGATCCGCAACGAATCGACCCGGCGGACGACGTCTCCGGTGAGCGGATGCAGATAGTAGAGCGCTTCGATCTCATCACCGAAGAACTCAATCCGGACCGCCAACTCCTCGTACGACGGGATGATCTCGACGGTGTCACCGCGCACGCGGAATCCGCCGCGCGTGAAGGACATGTCGTTGCGCGTGTACTGCACGTCGACGAGGAGCCGGAGCAACGCGTCACGGTCGACCGTCTCGCCGACGCCGAGCTCGATCGATCGATCGAGGTACGACTGCGGCGTGCCGAGACCGTAGATGCACGACACGGATGCCACGACCACGACGTCGCGCCGCGACAGCAGGTTCGACGTCGCCGAGTGCCGAAGTCGCTCGACGTCGTCGTTGATCGAGCTGTCCTTCTCGATGTAGGTGTCGGTCTGCGCGATGTACGCCTCGGGTTGGTAGTAGTCGTAGTACGACACGAAGTACTCGACGGCGTTGTTCGGCAGCATCTCGCGCAGCTCGTTCGCCAACTGCGCGGCGAGCGTTTTGTTCGGCGCCATCACGAGTGTCGGTCGCTGCACCTGTTCGATGAGCCACGCCGTGGTCGCCGATTTGCCGGTACCAGTCGCACCGAGGAGGACGACGTCCTTCTCCCCCGCCGCCAGCCGCTGCTGGAGGTCGGCGATCGCCGTGGGCTGGTCACCTGCGGGCTCGTACTCACTGACGACCTCGAACTCGCCGTCGGTTCGTTCGATGTCACCGACCGGCCTGAACTCCGAGTGCGCGATGACCGGTTTCTCCGCAGGGAATGCCATGCCACAAGGGTAGACACCACCACCGACATTCTGCCGATCCTCGGCGCGGACAGCGTCGGGCTGATGAAATCGAAACCGCACCGTTTGACTCCGCCCCTCCACAGCCCCGAGACGAGATGACCCAGGAGACGAGATGACTCAGAACCGAACTGATCTTTCCCGCCGCACCGTTCTCATCGCGGCGCCCATCACCGCCGTCGCGCTGGGCGCGGCCGCCTGCGGCAGCGACGACTCAAGCGGGTCGGACGGCGGGTCCACCGGGCAGACCTCCACCGGTCAAATGCTGACCGAGACGTCGAAGGTACCGGTCGGTGGCGGCATCGTGGTCGGCGACGTCGTCGTCACACAGGCGAAGGAGGGCGAGTTCGCGGCGTTCTCGACGAAATGCCCCCACCAGGGGTGTGCCGTCGCACCGAAGGGCGACAAGCTCGACTGCCCTTGCCACGGAAGCGAATTCAATCTCGATGGATCGCTGGTGCGCGGCCCTGCGACGGAACCGCTGACGCCGGTCGCCGTGCAGGTGCGCGGGGTCGACGTCGTCCGAGGCTGACCGCTCAGACTCCGGTCACCTCACCGGTGTCGGCCACTCCGAACGCCGGATTGTAGACGAAGTCCCAGCGGAACCCGTCCGGGTCGGCGACGCATGCGCTCACGCCGCCCCACGGCTGCGCGGTCGGCTCGGTGATCGACACGGCTCCCGCATCGACCGCACGACGATGCCACTCCGCGACGTCGTCAGCGGCGGACACGTTGTGGCCGAGGGACACCGGCGGCGCGAGTCGGCCGTGCCCGACCTCACCGTACTCAGACGGCATCTGCTCGACGTCCCACAATGCGATCATCAGGCCGTGCCCCGCCTGCACGAACGCGATCTCGTCGGCGACACGGTCGAGCAGTACGAAACCGAGTCCGGTCGTGTAGAACGCCGCAGACGCAGCCACGTCCCGAACACCGAGAGTGATCGCGGTGACGCGCGGTCCGGCCGGCGGAGGTGACGGGGGCGGGGAGTTCGTCATGGCCCCACGATAGAGGCCGGTTCCGACGCTCGTCGCCGAGTCTGCGCCGACGCACCGTGATCGCAGACGCACCGCACTCGTCGGCGGCTGCCGCTATGGTCGGCTCATGAGTTCATCCGGCGCCGTTGACGCGCACATCCATCCGCCGAAGGTGGAGGTGTTCGACGTTCCGGCGATGACAAACACCGACAACAAGGGGTTCCGGCGACCGGTGCTGGAGTACCGCGAGACGTCGTACGGGTTGTATATGTCGCGCACCGCCGATCATCCGCGGTTCACCCACCTCGAGGTCTGGCTCCTGCCCGCGCTCGGGCTGCGCGCCAACATCTTCCACTTCGTGGACGGGTACCGCCCGAACCAACGCCTGTACCTGGACGTCGGTGAGTTCAGCGGCCCCGACGCCGACGGGCGTTGGCACGCGGTCGACTGGTATCTCGACCTGATCGATGAGGCCGAACGCCCCCTTCGACTGGTCGACGTAGACGAGATCTTCCAGGCGCACGCGGCAGGGCTGTTGACCACGGCCGAGTGTGCGAAGGCCGTGGAGATCTCGGCGATCACGATGACCGGTTCGGCCGTCGCAGGCGGGGTTCAGGCCTGGCTCGACATGCAGATCGGCGAGCCGCTGACGTGGATCGACACCGCGTGACCTCCGAAACTCGCATGGACCGTCAACGGCCCATGCGGCTCTCGATCCCGTCGAGCAGCGCGGCGAGGCCAAGTTCGAATCCGTCCACCCCGCTTCCAGGTGCCCCGTACCGCTCACCGACGGCGGTCCCGACTCGGGTGGCGAGCGGGTAGCGGCCGTCCGGCATCACCGCGGCCAGCTCCGGGCCGACCACGCCCCACCACTGCGGGTCGGTCATCGCACCCTTGGACGCCGCCCGTGCGCCGACTGCGTCGCGTGCGCTTCCGGCGGCAAACGATTCTACGAGCGTGATGAGCGCGTCGCGTTCGACGTCGTCGACCGGCAGTTCGTCGATCGCCGCGAGTTGCGCCTCATATCGCTGCAGCCTGCCGGGGCCGAGCGCATCCCGCCACGGCGAGACCTCCAGCAGCCAGGGGTGCTCGAGATAGCCGGCCCGCAAATCGCGAGCCGTGGCCGTCAGTGACTCGCGGACAGTGGCACCCGGCGCAGGCACGCCGCGTTCGAGCGCGACGGCGTCGACCATGAGCGCGATCAGGACATCGCGTGTCGGCACGTATGTGTACACGCTCATCGCGCCGATGCCGAGACGCCTCGCGAGCGTCCGGACAGTCATCGCGGCGAGCCCGTCGGCGTCGGCGAGCGCGATCGCCTCGGCCACGACCTCATCGACGGTGAACCGTTGCCTCGGCCCCTTTCGCGGGCTCGCAGGCTCCGATTCAGCACGCCACAGCAGCCTGACGAGCGCTTTCGCTTCCTCTTCGGGACTCATGGCACCTCTTCCCCGTACGGTGTACACTGCGGCGGTACTCCGTACACCGTACTCCACAGTGTTCGACGAAGAGGATGAGCCCTGAGTCTCGAAGTCACCTATCTCCCCGATCTCCACCAGTTCGCCGTCTGGTCGTCGCACCATACCGACGACCCGGCCCGTACTACATCGTTGCCGTTAGTCGTCCCGGTGGACGGGGCTCTCGGCGTCGTCCCGGTCCGCTGTGACCTCATCGACGTGGCGGATCTGCCGACGCGGCCTCGGCCCTCTGACTCCCTCAGCGCGTGGCGGACTCTGCGCGACGACCCGACGGCGTCGCCTCGGCTGCCGGTGGCCGCGCATGCCGAAGCCGACCCAACGACCACCGCCGTGACCTCCGCCGACTACGCGGCGACTGCGCTGCGCGAGTCGCTGAACGTCGCCGAGTCGCTCGCCGGCATCGACGCGATGCTGCGGCCGTATCAGGTCGCGGGTGTGGCGTGGCTGCTGCGGACCGTCGCAGCCCACGGTGGCGCCCTTCTCGCCGATGAGATGGGCCTGGGCAAGACGCTGCAGACGATCGCCGTCCTGGACCGACTCGACGACGGACGTCATCTGGTGGTCTGTCCGACGAGTCTCATCACCAACTGGCGCCGCGAGATCGACCGCTTCGCACCGTCACTCGTCGACCGCGTCACCATCGTCTCGTACGCCCGACTGCGACTGTCGGCGACGGAGCTCGCCGAAACTCGTTGGAGTGCAGTTGTGTTCGACGAGGCTCATGCGCTGAAAAATCCTCGAACCCAGGTGTCGCGCGCCGCACGCGGCCTCGATGCCGCGGCGAGGATCGCCTTGACCGGCACGCCGATCGAGAACTCGCTCGACGACCTGTGGGCCATCCTGCGAGTCGTGACGCCGGCGATGTTCCCGGTGAAGGCGGTCTTCCGCCGTCGATTCACAAAGGCCGTCGCATCCGGCGACGACGGCGCCCTGCACCGACTACGAGCAGCCGTCGCCCCGGTGATGTTGGCTCGCACCAAGGACCGGGCGGCCGCGGCTCTCCCCCCGAAGATCGACAATCCGGTCGTGTGCGATCTGACCGCCGAGCAGGCTCGGCTGTACGACGCGTGTCTGGCGCGCGCAGCCGACGACGGGTTCGGGTCCGGCCTGGCGCGGCACGGGAGGCTCCTCGCCGTGCTCACCACGTTGAAGCAGATCTGCAATTATCCCGACCTCGCCGATTTCGATGCCCCGAGCGGGACCGCGTACGCCTGGGAGCCGGGTCGCTCCGGCAAGCTCGACGTCACGATGGAGATCGTGGAGGCGAACGCCGCGGCCGACCGGCCCACACTCCTTTTCACGCAGTACCGCAGGACCGGCGAGTTGCTCGCGTGCGCCGCGTCGGACGTCGTCGGCGGCGACGTCGAGTTCTTCCACGGTGGTGTGTCGCCGGACGAGCGGGCTCGGATCGCCGACCGCTTCCAGTCCGGCGACGGGCCGGCCGCTCTGGTGGTCAGCCTCAAAGCGGGCGGTTCGGGTCTGACCCTGACCCGCGCCTCCGACGTCGTCCACTTCGACCGGTGGTGGAATCCAGCGGTCGAAGCGCAGGCAACCGATCGAGTGCACCGCATCGGTCAGGACCGTCCGGTCACGGTCACCACGTTGACGACCGCGACGACGTTGGAGGAGCACATCGATCAGATGCATCGCCGCAAGGCGTTGCTCGGGGTGCACGCAGACGACTCGTCGATCGTCACCGAACTCGCCACCCTTGACGACGACAGGCTGTTGGACGTGCTGAGACGGAACCGAGAGGACTGAACCGACGATGGCAACGGATTTCGGATTCACGACCTGGGGCGCGGACATCGTCCGGATCGCCGAGCCCATCACGGCGTCTGTCCCAAACGCTTCGGCGCCGAGCGCTCGCCGGATCGCGCGGAACAACGGGGTCACGTTGGAGATCGACGGCAGGCAGGTCACCGCACGCGTCCACCGAGGCGGCGAAGCATCGGTTGCACGCCTGGAGATCGCGGCGATGGAGTCCGCCGTGGTGGTGGCGCTCCGCGAGGAGATGGGGTCGCGGACCGAGCCCGACGACACGGTCCACGCGGCTCTGCGCGCGCGGGGACTGCGCCCGGCCGCCGCCCTCGAAGCCGCCGACTGCTCGTGTCGGGCGCGGAAGACGATGTGCGTTCACGTCCTCGCCGCCCTCTACGCGCTCGCCGCCCTCGTCGACCATGCACCGTCGACCGTGCTCGGCATGCAGTCCGGCCAGGGCTCCGCGGACGACGCCGACACGGACGCCGTCGACGGTCCGCCTCCCCGGTGGACGCCGATCGCCGCCCTCTCGGTCCGCGACTACTACGTCGCGGAACGCTGAACCACGCGGATTCGGACGCCGCGGCCGGGGTCGGCGCTGCCGTGCAGGCGCTGCGCAGGGTCGGTGGACTGGACAGCCGGAAAACCGCCTGCCGCGAGCGGGGCGGCGAGGGCGTTGGCTGCGGCGAGGTCGGCGACGGTGACGGTCATGTCCAGCACCGGGCGGGCCGGATTGTCGTCGGACAGAGTCGTCGCGGTGTGTTCGACAGCGTGCGCTCCGGCACCGACGAGCGCCCACAGGCGATTGACGACGCGCGCGCTGAGCGCGGCCCATTCCGGGTCGTCGGCGGTGTCGTCGATCGTCGGCGCCACGGCGCGTCCCGCGGACACATTGTCGCGGAACGGCGCCAGTCGCTCGTCCCACACGGCGACTGCGGCGGCAGCGAGCACCTCGGGGGCCCCGGAGTTGTCGAGCCAGACGTCGGCAACGGCGCGTCGCTGGTCGTCGGTGGCTTGTGCCGCAATGCGCTGGCGGGCATCGCTGATTTCCATCCCACGCAGATCGACGAGTCGGTCCAGCCGGACATCGGCGTCGGTGTGGACCACGACGACCAGGTGGTAGAACGGCGCCATATGCCCTTCCACCAGCAGGGGGACGTCGTGGAGGATGATCGCGTCGTCGGGGGCCGCGTCGGTGAGCTCTTGGGTGCGTGCGCCGATCAACGGGTGGGTGATCGAGTTGAGGAGCTGCCGGTTCTCGTCGCTGACGAAGGCCTTCGCGGCGAGCGCCGGACGATCCAGGCTGCCGTCGGCGGACAGGATCTCCTCGCCGAACGCCTCGGCCAGCTGCGCGAGGCCGGGGGTGCCGCGGTCGACGACTTCGCGAGCAATCTTGTCCGCGTCGACGTGGTAGGCACCCTGGGAGATGAGCGTCTGAGCGACTGTCGATTTTCCAGCGCCGATACCGCCGGTCAGGCCGATTCTGATCACGAGTTCTACTGTGACAGATCAGCCCGACCGGCGGGACGTCAGACTCCCGCCGGTTCGGCCTGAGCCGTTTCGCGCTCCTCGACGAGGGTCAGCGCGATGTCGACGATCATGTCCTCCTGACCGCCGACGAGCCGACGCTCGCCACAGACGGTCAGGATGTCGCGCACATCCAGCTCGTAGCGCTGAGCGGCGGCTTCGGCATGTCGCAGGAACGACGAGTACACGCCCGCGTAGCCGAGGGTGAGGGTCTCGCGGTCGACGCGGACCGGGCGGTCCTGCAGCGGTCGGACGATGTCGTCTGCCGCGTCTTCCAGTGCGTTGAGGTCGCACCGATGCTCGAACCCGGAGAGGTTGGCGACGGCGATGAACGGCTCGATCGGGCAATTGCCTGCGCCCGCACCGTGTCCGGCGAGCGACGCGTCGACCCGGTACACACCGTTCTCGACGGCGACGACGGAGTTCGCGACCGACAGCGACAGGTTCTCGTGGGCGTGGATGCCGATCTGGGTGGCCGGATCGAGAACGTCACGGTACGCCTTGATGCGAGCTTCGACGTCCGTCATCGTCAGGCGGCCGCCCGAGTCGGTGACGTACACGCAGTGCGCACCGTAGGACTCCATCAGCTTGGCCTGCTGCGCGAGCGTCTCGGGCTCGGACATGTGCGAGAGCATCAGAAAGCCCGACACGTCCATGCCGATCTCGCGGGCCGCGGCGATGTGCTGTGCAGAAACGTCGGCCTCGGTGCAGTGGGTCGCGATGCGGACCGACCGGACTCCGAGGTCCCAGGCCCGCTGGAGTTCGTCGACGGTGCCGACACCCGGTAGCAGCAGTGTGGTCAGTCGTGCGTTGTCGATCACGCCGGCCGCAGCTTCGATCCACTCCCAATCGGTGTTCGATCCGGGACCGTAGTTGACCGACCCGCCGGACAGACCGTCGCCGTGCGCGACCTCGATGGCGTCGACGCCTGCCGCGTCGAGCGCGGACACGATGCGTTTGACGTCGTCCGTGCTGATCTGGTGGCGGATGGCGTGCATGCCGTCGCGCAGGGTGACGTCCTGGACGAAGATCGGTGTCCCGCCGGGGTTCTGGGTCTGGTGGGTACTCATGCGGTTGGCTCCTTCTCGGCCGCGAGCGCGGCGATCCGCTCGGCATACTGCAGGCCGGCTGACGTCATGATGTCGAGGTTCCCGGCGTACGCGGGAAGGTAGTGAGCGGCGCCCTCCACTTCGAGGAACACTGAGACCTGGTGGGTGGGAGCCGATTCGGGCTCCTCCTTCATCAGCGTCTCGACGGTGGCGCCCTCGGCGATCGGATTGATCTGGACCTTTTGCTTGAGCCGGTAGCCCGGCACGTAGGCCGACACGTCGGCGACCATCTTCTCCACCGAGTTGCGGATCTGCTCCTGGGTGTCGAGATCGGGGGCGTCGACGAGCGCGTACACCGTGTCACGCATGATCAGCGGCGGCTCGGCCGGGTTCAGGATGATGATCGCCTTGCCGTTGCGCGCTCCGCCGACCTTCTCGATCGCGCTGGACGTCGTTTCGGTGAACTCGTCGATGTTTGCGCGAGTGCCCGGGCCCGCCGACTTCGACGCGATGGACGCGACGATCTCGGCGTAGGCGACAGGCGCGACGCGAGAGACGGCAGCGACGATCGGGATCGTCGCCTGGCCACCGCAGGTCACCATGTTGACGTTGGGCGCGTCGAGATGGTTGTCGATATTGACTGCCGGGACGACGTAGGGTCCGATCGCGGCGGGCGTGAGGTCGACGAGCCGTTTGCCGAGCGGCTCGAGGATCGATGCGTTGTACTCGTGGGCCTTGGCCGAGGTCGCGTCGAAGATGATCTCGATGTCCTCGAAGCCGGGGAGCTCAACGAGCCCCTCGACGCCCTTGCTGGTGGTCGGCACGCCCATGCGGTCGGCGCGTGCGAGGCCGTCCGACTCTGGATCGATGCCGACCATCGCGCCCATCTCGAGGTGCTTGGCGGTGCGGATCACCTTGATCATCAGGTCGGTACCGATGTTGCCGGACCCGATGATGGCGACCTTCGTCTTCTTACTCATGAGTGCTTTCCTTCGCTGAACTTCGCGACGACGGTGCCGAGTCCGGAGATCTCGACCCTCACCTCGTCACCGGATTCGATCGGTCGCATGGGGCCGAGGGCGCCGGACAGGATCACCTGTCCGGCACGGAGTGGTTCGCCGAAGTCGCGGGCCGACTTGGCCAGCCAGGCGACAGCGTTGAGCGGATCGCCGAGGCATGCCGCTCCGTCGCCTGCGGAGACCTCCTCGCCGTTGATGAGCATTCGCATGCCGACCTCGACCGGCGCGAATTCGTCGAGCGTCTTGCGGTGCGCACCGAGCACATAGACACCGGACGAGGCGTTGTCCGCGACGGTGTCGGCGAAGGCGATGTCCCAGCCGTCTATGCGGCTGTCGCACACCTCGATCGCGGCGACGCCGTAGTCGACGGCCGCCCGGATCTGGGCGATGTCGAGAGGCCCGTCGGCGAGGTCCTCCTTGAGGACGAACGCGACCTCCGCTTCGGCTTTGGGCTGCAGGAGTCTGCCCATCGGCACTTCGTCGCCGCTGGCGTACGCCATGTCGTCGAAGAGAACGCCGAAGTCGGGCTGGTCGACTCCCATCTGGTCCTGGACTGCCTTCGAGGTGAGGCCGATCTTGCGACCGACGATGCGGGCGCCGTCGGCCAGCCGGCCTGCGGTCAGACGTTCCTGGACGCGGTACGCGGCCGGCAGGTCGACGGGGCCGATGAGATCTCGGACGGGTGCGCAGGCAGCGCGGGTCTGCAGAGCGGTGAGGAGCCTGTCGGCCGCTTGTTGTTCGGCGGCCAGCGAGTCGGTGCTGGTGGTCATGGTGACCATGCTGCCCGCCCTCGCACCACCGGCGGAAGCACATCGTCTCGCTGAGCGATACGCGGCGTAGAGTTGCCTCATGGCCAGCGACTCCGGAGCGATCCCGGACACCGTGATCGGCAAAGTGATGCTGATCCTCCATGCGTTCGACGTCGACGATCACGAGCTGACGCTGGCCGAGATCGTCCGCCGCACGGGCCTGCACAAGGCGACCGCGCACCGACTGTCGCGGGAACTCGTCGACGTACGGATGCTCGACCGGACGGACACGGGCTACCGGCTGTCCGGCGGTCTGTTCGAACTCGGCATGCGGGCGTCGGTCGAGCGCAGCCTGCTGGAGATAGCGATGCCGTTTCTGCAGGACCTGTACGCCCGCACGCGGGAGACCGTGCATCTCGGCGTCCTCGATGGCCACGAAGTCCTCTACGTAGCCAAGATCGGCGGGCACCGCCAGGCGAGCGCGCCGTCCCGGACTGGCGGCCGGATGCCGCTGCACTGCACCGGGATCGGTAAGGCCCTACTCGCTCATGCCGATCCCTCGTTGCGTCAGCAGGTGTTGTCCTCGCCGCTCCCCCGGCGCGCACCGAGGACCATCGTCGCTCCGGGACTTCTCGCCGCACAGCTCGACACGGCCCGGGAGAACGGCGTCGCCTTCGAGTTCGAGGAGTCGACGATCGGCATCGCGTGTGTCGCCGCCCCGATCCTCGACGTCGGGTCGAACGAGGTCGTAGCCGCCGTCAGCGTCACCGGCCCCTTGACGCGCTATCGCCCGGAGCCGCACGCGGACGCCGTGCGCGCCGCCGCGAGCGGAATCGCCGCGACACTCCATCGACGACACGCCTTGCAGACGTGAACGACGGACGGCGACTGCTCAGGCCGATGTCGCTGCCACCGGCACCGTCTCGGGCGCACCGCTGGATGCGCTTCGAAACAGTACTGTCGCACACGCGAGACTGATGAGGCAGACGATCACCATGTACACCGTCACCCCGAACGACCCGCCTGCGTCGCCGACGAGAGCGGACGAGATGATCGGTGCCAATCCACCGCCGAGGATCGCACCGATCTGCAGTACAAGCGAGGTCCCCGAGTAGCGGACGGCGGCCGGGAAGATGTCGGCGATGATCGCTCCCTGCACGCAATGGGTGACCGGCACGATGAGCCCCATTCCGAGGAATGCGATCGCGGTCACCACTTCGCTGCCGGTGTCCAACATCGGCAGGAAGGCGATGCACCACACGAGCAGCGCGACCGAGCCGCCGAGGAACATCGTGCGTCGCCCTCGCCGGTCGGCGACGCCGGTCCAATACGGGATCGCGAGGAACCAGATCACTGCGGCGACCGACACACAGATGATCAAGAAGTCCCGGTCATAGTCGAGATGCTCGGAGCCGTACGAGAGCGTGAACACCATGAACACGTATGCGACCGCCGAGTTCGCGATCATCAGCCCCATGGTCAACGTCATCCGGCCGACTCCCACTCGAACGGCCTCGCGCAGCGGGAACCGTTCGACCGAGTTCCGGCTGACCACCTTCGCGAACGACGGGGATTCCTCCACGTGCAAGCGAATCACCAGACCGATGATCACGAGTAGTCCGCTGAGGAGGAACGGGATGCGCCAGCCCCACGAATCGAACGACGTGGAGGGCATCAGCGCGTTCGTCGACAGAAAGACGAGGTTCGCCAGGACGAGGCCCGCCGGAGTCCCCATCTGCGGAAAGCCCGCGTAGAGGTTCTTCTTGCCCGCCGGTGCATGCTCCATGGACATGAGCGTCGCGCCCGCACCCTCACCGCCCAGTCCGATGCCCTGCACGATGCGGAGGAGAACGAGCAGGACCGGAGCCCACACACCTATCGACCCGTAGTTGGGGACGAGCCCGATCAACGTCGATGCGATGCCCATCATCAGGAGCGAGACGATCAGCGTGTTGCGACGACCGATCCGGTCACCGAAGTGACCGAACACCAAGCCACCGACGGGCCTCGCAATGAATCCGACGGCGAACGTGCTGAACGCGGCGAGCGTTCCCGCCCCTGGGCTCAGTTCCGGAAAGAACTGCTTGTTGAAGATCAGTGCGGCGGCGGTGCCGTACAGGAAGAAGTCGTACCACTCGAGCGTGGTGCCGACGAGCATCGCCGCCCCTACTCGACGGCGTGCTTGCGACTGGTTCACCGTCGCGGAGCTGACTGGAGGTGTGGTCATCGGAGAAGCCTTTCTCGACACCGCGGCGGTAGGCTCGCAGGGCGTCTGATGATTGCTGTGCCACATCAAGACAACGACAGTGCGCCATGCCACACAAATACTCTTCGCTGGCCCCGCCATAGCCGTTTGAGCATGACTCTTTCGGGTGCACGCCGGACGGCCCCGAGCGCGCTGCACTCGGGGCCGTCCGGCGGGTGCGTCAGCTGCCGATGAACCGCTCGGCGTTCCCACGCAGGATCAGTGCGCGCGTCTCCTCGTCGAGGAATTCGCTCGTCCGCACCACGCCACCGGCTGGCCGCTCGCCCAGCGGATACGGGTAGTCGCTGCCGACCATGACGCGTTCGGGTCCGACGGTGTCGACGAGCAGGCGCAACGCGCGGTCGTCGAACACCACCGAGTCGACGTAGAACCGCCCGAGGTAGTGCGACGGCGGATACTCGGATGTGCCGATGATGTCGTTGCGGCGATGCCACGCGTTCTCCATGCGTCCGAGCCAGAACGCGAACGAGCCGCCGCCGTGCGCGAAGCCGATGCGCAGCCGGTCATCCACCCGGTCGAACACGCCGCCTAGAATCATCGCGAGAATCGACAGATGAGACTCGGCAGGCATGCCGACGAGCCATTTCGCCATCCACCGGTCGAGTCTCGGCGAACCGGTCATATCCCACGGGTGCACGAACACCGGGACCTGCCGGGTCGCGCAATGCTGGAGGAATTCCACGACTCCCGCGTCGTCGAGGTCGCGGTCGCCGACGTGGTTGCCGATCTCGACGCCACGGTGCCCGTTGGCCAGGCAGCGGTCGAGTTCCTCGCAGGCGAGTTCGGGATCCTGCAGCGGGACTTGGCAGAACGGAATCATCCGCTCACCGGCCGGGCCCGTGATGTCGAGTGCGAGGTCGTTGAAGATCCGTGAGATCTTCGCCGCCTGATCGCCGGTCCGTGCGTAGTTGAAGAACACCGGTGTCGGCGAGACGACCTGTGTCGCGACACCGTCGGCGTCCATGTCGGCCAGCCTCACCTGCGGGTCCCACGCGTCTGATTGGATCCGGCGAAACTCCGTACCGCCAGTCATCATCATCGCTTCGCGTTCGGACTCCACCCGCAGCCACGGGGCGTCCGGCCCGGCGGTATCGGTGACATCCGGCCAACCGTGCGGAACGTAATGGGTGTGGACGTCGATGATTCCGGTCATCTCACCCCTTCCCCGGATGCACGGCGCCGCATCGGTCGCAGGTGCGCGCCTGCAGGTCGGCGTGGAACCGGGTAAACACCGGCGGCATGTCGGTCACGAGATCACGCACCTGCAACCGCACCTCGTGGACGAGGGCGTCGCATTCGAGGCAGTACCAGCGGAAATTCTCCAGCGTGCCCTCGTGGCGCACACGTTCGATCACTACACCGATCGACTCCGGATCCGGGCGTTGCGGAGAGTGCGGGATGTTCGCAGGCATCAGCCACGTCTCGCCCTCCCGAATGTCGACCCGGACCGGACCGTCGTCCGTCATGAGATTCACGTGGATATCCCCCTTGACCTGGTAGAACCACTCTTCGAACGGCTCGTAGTGATAGTCGTAGCGCTCGTTGGGTCCGCCGACCACCTGGACGATGAAGTCGTCGCCGAGCGCCATCATGCGGTTGTTCACCGGGGGCTTCAACAGGTGTCGGTTGGCCGCGATCCAGCCGTGGAAGTCGATGACCGGGGGAATAGTCGTCATGGTCGTCTCCTGTCGTGCGAATTCGTGTCGGACGAATGAGCGGAATCATCGCGGCGCGAGCCACCCGATCGGTGAGCGATCGCCTGGATCTCGATGAGGAGGTGCGGATGCGGCAACTGGTGGACGGCGACCGTCGTCCTCGTCGGCCCGTTCTCATCGAAATACTCGCCGTACACCTTGTTGTAGCCGCCGAAATCGTTCATCGACACCAGATACGACGTCACTTGGCACACGTCCTCGAGTCCAGCGTCGACGTCGCTGAGGATGGCGCGGATGTTCTCGATCACCGCACGGGTCTGCTGCTCAATCGACAAGTCGGTGGTGCCCATCGCGTCGACCTCGACACCGACGAACGTGTTGTCGGGCCGACGCGCACTCGTCCCCGACACGAAGATCAAGTCGCCGACGACCTTCACGTGCGGAAACCGGCCGCGAGGGGCGGCGCGTCCGGGAAGGACGCCTCCGGTGTTCTGTTCCTGGCTCATCATCGCTCTCCCATCGATCGAGTGGCGTGGAATCCGACCGTGCCGATCCGGTCGACCGCACATGTCACGTCTCCGTCGTCGAGCGGGATCGCCGCCGTCGCCGCACCGGCCAGCACGATGTGGCCGGCCCGAAGCTCGATGCGGTGGCGTCGACACATGTCGGCGAGTGCGTGCAGGGCGTTGACCGGGTCGTCGAGGATCGCGGCGGTGGAACCAGTGGTCTCGACGTCACCGGCCCGGAGCGTCACCGCTCGATCGCCCGCGTCGCCCAGCGGAGTCCACTCGCCGACGGCGAACCCGGCGGCCGACGTGTTGTCGGCGACGACGTCGGCGTAGGTGAATGAGAAGTTCAGGTACCGGGAATCGATGACCTCCAGCGCCGCAGCCATCGCGTCGATGTGGGCGAGGATGTCGAGGCTCGGGTCGTCGATGTCGACGTCACGCGAAATACGATAGGCGACTTCGGGTTCGACCTTCGGATGGATGTATCGCGAAAGGTCGGTGACACCATCGTCGGCAATCTGCATGGCATCGGTGAGCCGTCCGACGATCACATCGGACACCCCCATCTGCGCCATCTTCGCCTTACTCGTGAACCCCAGTTTCACCCCGACGACGCTCTCGCCGCGCGCCCGCCGCAAGTCGACCAGGTGGTCCTGCACTCGGTACGCGCCCGCGACGTCGAGCCGGCAGTCTGCTTCGATGCTCGTCGTCTCGATACCGCTGGTCTGTGCCACGTCAAGACGTCGTGCCAGTCCGGCGACGTCGACCGTCATATCGCTGTCCTCACTCTCGGGTCCTGTTTCACTCTGCCGTTCAGCCTTGAGGGTCACAGCTGAACGCAGACGTTGGTCGGTTCGGTGTAGAAGTGGAGCGACGACTGGCCGCCCTCGCGTCCGATCCCGGACAGCCCCATCCCACCGAACGGCGAGCGCAGGTCGCGCAGGTACCACGTGTTGACCCAAGACAGTCCGACGTTCATTTGCTCTGCGACGCGATGTCCACGACGTAGATCATTGGTCCAAACCGCGGACGCGAGACCGTACTCCGTGTCGTTCGCGAGGGCGACGGCCTCCTCTTCGGTGTCGAACGGCACGAGCCCGGCCACTGGACCGAACACCTCCTCGCGCATCACGCGAGCTTCGTTCGTCAGACCGGTCCACAGGGTCGGCGAGATCCACGATCCGCCTGCCAGCTCACCGCCGAGATCCGGTGCACCTCCGCCGGTCAGCACGTTCGCGCCCTCCTCCACCGCGAGATCCAGATAGCCCTGGACTTTGTCGCGATGCTTCGCGGAGATGAGCGGCCCCGTCGTCGTCGACTCGTCCGTCGGACGACCGAGGACCAACTGCTCGGCCGCGCCGACGAGACCGGAGGCGACCTCGTCGAACACGTTCCGCTGGATGTACACGCGCTCAGTGCACAGACATACCTGCCCGGTGTTCGTAAAGATCGATCGACTCAGCCCGTTGACTGCCTCGGCGATATCGACGTCGTCGAACACGACGGCCGCGTTCTTTCCGCCAAGTTCGAGCGACACCGGCCGCACGCGGGGCGCGACCGTCTGCATGACACGCGTACCGGTGGCAGACGAGCCGGTGAAGGTGACACCATCGATCCCAGGGTGGCCGGTGAGGAAGGCCCCGGCCGAGTCCGCGCCGAAACCGTGGACGACGTTGTACACGCCGTGAGGAAGACCGGCCTGTTCGAGGACCTCTGCGAGGAGTGATGCCCCGCCGGGCGTGTCTTCACTCGGCTTGACCACGACGGCGTTGCCGCACGCCAGTGCGGGCGCGACCTTCCACGTGAGAAGGAGGAGCGGGAGGTTCCAGGGCACGATCACCGCGACGACTCCGAGGGGTTTGCGCACGGTGTAGTTCAGTGCTGCACCCCCGTCGGCCGTCTCCGTCCGAAACGACTCCTGTCCGGCAGTCGAGACCATGTCCGCGAATGCCCGGAAATTCGCTGGAGCGCGAGCGATGTCGAGCGTCCGCGCCTGGGTGATCGGCTTACCGGTGTCCGCGAGTTCAGCTGCGACGAACTCGTCGAATCGCTCCTCAATGAGATCAGCGGCCCGGCGTAGGATCGCCGCACGATCGGAGACAGGTCGCGCGGCCCACCCGTCGGAGAGCGCGGCACGGGCGGAGGTCACCGCCCGGTCGACGAGGTCGTGGTCGGCTTCGTGCACCCGGGCGTACGCCCGGCCGGTCACGGGGTCGACGGCGTCGAATGCGCGGTCGGGGTCCGGCTCGACGAATGAACCGTCTACGTAGTTGCGGATCCACTGTGATGGAGCTTCGATCATGCATCCACTGTGATGCAGCACAGGAATGTCTAACAAATACCAATCCTCGATAGAGGCATAGCACAATCGGCATACCGGAATCGATTCCGTGATCCTGATATACCGTTTCAGGAATATCTTGTTCGCCGTCAGGCATTGGACACGCATAGATTCTGGAACGCACGCTGGCTGGTGTCGCGACGAGAGGACGACCATGCCGAATCAGATCACCACGACCGACTACGACGCGCGGGCGACGGTCACCGAGGCCCAGTTCGACGCCATCATGGCCCGCTATCTCGCTCGGTCCGCCGATGCCGTGCGCGATCTGCACGGTGCCCCCGGTGTGATCTACGACGCCACCAGCCGGCAGCGTCTGGACGTCTGGGGGACGGGCAGCACGCCTCGGCCCGCCTTCTTCGTCGTGCACGGCGGCTATTGGCGGGCCCTGTCGCGCCACCACACATTGTTCATGGCGGACGTCCTTGCCGAAGCGGGGATCGCCACGGTGGCAATCGATTACGGACTCGCTCCCGCGACACCGCTGAGGGAGATCGTCCGACAGACCCGGGCGGCGTATGCACACGTGCTTCGCCACGGCGCCGACTACGGGCTCGACGTCGACCGCGTCGTGGTCGGCGGCAGTTCGGCCGGCGCCCACCTCGCGGCGATGACGATGGTTGGCGGCGGCTGGACCGACAGCCTCGGGATCGGCGGCCGAACCGCACGAGCCGGACTGCTCATCAGCGGCTTGTACGATCTGCGCCCACTCGTCGACACCCCCGCGAACGACTGGCTGTCACTCACCGAGCAGTCCGCGACGGCACTCAGTCCGGCTTTCGCTCCCGACCCGCCACCAGGCACGACGGCGTTCATCGCCGACGCCGAGATCGAGGCAGCCGGTTTCGCTCGGCAGAGCTCCGACCTCCGCACACGGTGGTCCGACAGCGTCACGATCGGCGGAACGACCGTCACCGGGCGCAACCATTTCGACGTGTTCCTCGATCTCGCCGACCCCGCAAGCGAACTGACCGCAGCCGTGATCGACCTGGTCGACGCGGCCGGTGCGCATGAGGACATGTGAAGATGGATCTTCCTAGACTGCTCGACGGCCGACTCAAGATCCGCCATCTCGTCCTGATCGACGCGCTCAGTCGTCAGGGCAGCGTCGTCGGAGCCGCCGCGGAGTTGCACATCACCCAACCGGTGGCGACCCGCAGCCTGCGGGACATCGAGTCACTGCTCAGCGTCGAGTTGTACGAACGCGGGCCGCGCGGTATCACCCCGACGATCTTCGGAACAGCCTTCACCGAGCATGCACGTGCCGTGCTGGCCCAGCTCAACCAGGCGGGACGCCACGTCGTCGAATTGGCCGACGCGGATCGCGGGACGGTCTCGGTCGGCACTCATCTCGCGGGTTCCAATGTTCTTCTCCCCCAAGCGATCGCAAACTTGAAGTCAACACGTCCGCTGCTCACCGTTGTCGTCCGCGAAGGCACCCCCGACGTGTTGCTGACCGAGTTGGAGGCCGGCCGAATCGACGTGATCGTCGGCCGCCTGACCTCACCGAGCACATCGACCGTCCTCCGGATACCGCTGTACGAGGAGTATGTCGAAGTGTTCGCGGGCGCCGGGCATCCCCTCTGCGACGCCGCCGAACTCGACCTCGCGGACCTCGCCGACTACCCGTGGATCCTTCCCGGAAGTGAGACCGCGCTTCGCCACGAACTCGAGGAAAGCTTCGCCCGCGCGGGCGTCCGACTCCCCGACAACCGCGTCGAGGCCACGAGCTTCCTCACCGTTCGCGAGCTGCTGCGGCGCACCGAGACAGTCGCTGTTCTGCCCGGCCTGATCGGGCGCGGCGATGCCCTGCTGCGGCCGCTGCCCGTCGAACTGAGCCGCGTCGGCCACAGCGTCGGACTCACCCTCGCGGCCGGACGATCGCTCAGTCCGGCTGGACGAGCCCTGCTCGACAGTCTTCGCCGGGTCGCCGAGCAGCAACTAGCAGGCGAAAGCCACGCCCCCGGGTGACCTGTCCGCCGTCACATCTCAAACAGGTTCATCTTGTATGTCCGCACCGGCGGCGCGAAACGGCCGAGGACGGTCATCAGGAACCTCGTCGTCGACGGCCACCGGCGCGCAACCGACCGCTGAGGCGTGCCGAACGTTCGACTGTCAAGGAGCTTGATGCCGAGCGGCTCGAGCGCTCTCGGGTCGCCGCAGGTCCAGACCATCCGCGCAGGAAGCGCCCGGAACACCGGATTGGAGTCCTGTGACTTCATCATCAGCGCGCCGCCGGTGTCGACCGCGAGACGTCCGCCGGCGAAGCGACGGGACAGCCGCCGCAGGACATCGTGCACCCGCTCCTCGTCGAAGTACAACAGCACGGCTTCACTGAGTAGGAAAATCGGCCCGCCCCGCGCAGACACAGCGTCATACCAATCCTCGTCGAAGATCGAACCGGTGATCATCGTGTACCGGTCGGTGTCCTCGAAGTACTTACGCCGCAACGACATAGTGTCCGGGACATCCAAGTCGAACCAGCGCACACGACCGTTGTCGACGCGATGGAACCGTGTCGACAGCCCGCATCCCAGGTCGACGACAGTCCCGTCCGGATGCTCACGCAGAAAGTCCCGGACGAACTCGTCGAAGATCGCAGCGCGCAACACCGACCCGGCCAGCGACGGCCCCCGGAACTTCTCGAAGTCGTAGTCGATCGCGTCGACCAAGTCGATCGCCGTGTGATCGTCGAGCACACTCGTCGTGGCCTGCGCATCGCGGGCCCGCCCGTAGAGCGGAATGAGCAACGTCTCCTGAATCTCGCCTAGATCCACCGATTCAGCCATGAGACCACCTTTAGTTAGGTTTACCTAATTTCACTGGACCGATCGTACGAGGCCCGCCACACGGGCGTCAACGGGCACACACCCGGCGGCGTCTGCCGCGACCGTTGTGCTTCGAGCACAAAGACCTCCGACAAGTCTGGCCCGGCAGGCCGTATCCAATCACAGCGACGATTCATAGTGTCAGTGGTCACAGCCGAAAGGATTCGACCCAGTGACCACACTCGCCTACTTCGCGTGGGAACTCGCCCACCGCGGTGACACGCCTTGCGTCCGCGACGACCACACAGCCCTCACCTACCGGCAGTTCGCCGACCGCGTCGACGCGGCCGCCGCGCATCTGCAGTCGATCGGCGTCAGGCGCGGTGACGTCGTGGCGACGATTCTGCCCAACCGCGTAGAGCTGCTCGTCTGTCTGATGGCGGCCTGGCGGCTCGGCGCGGCGGCGACTCCCGTCAATCCGGCATTCACCGCCACCGAGGCCGGCTACCAACTCGACGACGCGGACGCGCGGATCGTCGTCGGACGCACCCCCGGCGGGCCGATCGGCGACCGCATCGAGATCGGTCCCGAAGAGCTACGCACCGAACCGGATACGGCATGGAGCGCCCCCGAGCCACCCGAGCCGGACGACGTCGCACTGCTCATCTACACCTCGGGCTCGACCGGGTCCCCGAAAGGCGTCGAGCAGACCCACGGCAACGTCGCGTACATGACGACGGCCGTCGCCGAGCACATGGAGGTTGGCGCCGACGACCACGCCCTCCTGATCCTGCCACTGTTCCACTCGAACGCGATCTTCGTCAGCTTCCTGCCGATGATGGCCGTTGGCGGCAGGCTCAGCGTCACCGGAACGTTCTCGGTCCGGCGATTCTTCACCGACGTCGCTACGCTGCGCCCCACCTATTTCTCCGCGGTGCCCACCATCTACGCATTGCTGACGTCGTCACCGGACATCACCGATGCCGATGTCGACAGCCTCCGCTTCGCGATCTGCGGCGCCGCCCCCATCTCGAAGGAACTCCTCGACGCCGCCGAATCTGCCCTCGGCGTCACCATCGTCGAAGGTTACGGCCTCACCGAAGGCAAGTGCGTGTCGGCGTGCAACCCCCGGTCGGACGTTCGCAAGCTCGGCACGGTCGGCATCCCGCTGCCCGGCCAGCGAATCGACGTGGTCGATTCGACGGGAGCGCCCGTCCCGACCGGAGAGAGCGGAGAAGTCGTCATCTCCGGACCGAACGTCATGCGCGGCTACCTCCACCGCCCGGACGCGACAGCGGCCACCGTGATCGACGGCCGCCTGCACACCGGCGACATCGGCGTGCTTGACGCCGACGGCTATCTGTCGATCGTCGACCGCATCAAGGACATGATCATCCGCGGCGGCGAAAACGTGTACCCGAAGGAGATCGAGGCCGCGATCACCACCCACCCGGACGTCCTCGAATGTGCGGTGGTCGGGGGTCCCGACCCGATCCTCGGCGAAGTGCCCATCGCCTTCGTCGTGACCTACCCGAACACCACCCTGCACCGCGACGAACTCGCAGCGCATCTACGCGACATCGTCACCAAGGCTAAGCGGCCCACCGAGATCCACCTCGTCGACGTCCTCCCCCGCAACCCGGTCGGAAAGATCGACAAGCCGTCGCTGAGACAGCAGACCCGCATCCCGGCTCGCACTACCCCCGCCCGCCTGACGTCACCCGCCTGACGCAGTCACCCGTCCACAACTCCCAGAAATCGGAGAGAATCATGGGACTCCTCAAACCCGACTTCCCATCGGTCGACCCCGCGACCTTCCTCGAACGACCGTTCATGGAACGTGTCCGCGTGCTCGGCACCCATTGGGCCGAACACGGATTCGGAACGCCGAAGATCATCAACCTCATCTACGTGGTCAAAGTGGCGGTGTTGCACATCGCACTCGGCGTGACGATCGCGACGCTCTCATCGAGCCTCGGCGTCTTCGACATCGGCGACTGGTGGAATCAGCCGATCGTCTACCAGAAGCTCGTCCTGTGGACGATGTGCCTGGAGATCCTCGGATTCGGCGGCTCATGGGGCCCGCTCGCAGGCCACTTCAAACCGATGACCGGCGGCTTCCACTTCTGGCTCAAACCCAATACCATTCGGATGGCGCCGTGGCCGGGAAAGGTCCCGTTCACCGGCGGTGACCGTCGCACCCTGTTCGACGTGGTCTTGTACGCCGCGATCATCGTGAACCTCGTCGTGGCGCTCCTGCTTCCCGCCGTCCACGACACGACGCTGGAAGCGCTCCGTCCCGGGTCTGCGGGCCTGGTGAATCCCGCGGCACTGTTCCCGCTGATCATCATGGTGATCGCAATCGGCTTGCGCGACAAGGTGATCTTCCTCGGCGGACGTTCCGAGCAGTACCTGCCCGCCGTCGTGTTCTTCGCGGTGATGCCGTTCATCGACATGATCGTCGCGTTGAAGCTGCTGATCGTGATCGTGTGGGTCGGCGCAGGCATTTCCAAGCTCGGCCACCACTTCGCGATGGTGATTCCCCCGATGCTGTCGAACACGCCGTGGCTGCCGATCAAGGCGATCAAACGCGCCCACTACCGCCGCTTCCCGGACGACATGCGACCGTCCGTCCTCGCCGGCGGCGTCGGCCACGTGCTCGGCACCGTCGTCGAGATTATCGCTCCGCTCGTCCTGCTCTTCTCCACCGACCGGACGCTCACCCTGTGCGCGGTGGTTCTGATGGTCGCGTTCCACCTGTTCATCTTCTCGACGTTCCCGCTGGCCGTGCCGTTGGAGTGGAACATTCTGTTCGCCTACGCCGCGATCTTCCTGTTCATGGGCTTCCCCGCCTGGGACGGTTTCGGCGTCACCGACGTCACCACACCGTGGGCCGTCGTGTTTGCCGCCGCGGTCATGTTGTTCTTCCCGATTCTGGGCAACCTTCGACCCGACCTGGTCTCGTTCCTGCCGTCGATGCGGCAGTATGCAGGTAACTGGGCGGCCGCCACGTGGGCGCTCGCTCCCGGTGCCGAAGAGAAGTTGGAGGAGTTCGTTGTCCGCGGTGCACAGAACACTCGTACACAACTGCTCGGCACCTACGAGCCCGATGTCGCCGACGTCGTCATGCATCAGCTGATGGGCTGGCGGTCGCTCCACAGCCAGGGCCGCGCGCTGATCTCCCTGATGCAACGCGAACTGGGCTCGGACATCGACACCTACACGCTCCGCGAAGCCGAATTCTCGTGCAACTCGATCCTCGGGTTCAATTTCGGCGACGGACACTTCCACAACAAGAACCTCATCGACGCGCTGCGGCTTCGCGCCCGGCGAATTCATCGTCGCCTGGATCGAGTCGCAGCCGATCCACAAGGGCACCCAGGAGTACCAGGTCATCGACGCGGCACTGGGCATCGTCGAACGCGGCACATACCGGGTGACCGACGCGGTCAACGCGCAGCCGTGGCTGCCGGACGGTCCGATCCCGTTCGACGTCCATTACCGCGCCGATGTCGCACCGCACGCGGGTAGCCGGTTCGCTCAGGCGAGCGCACCCCAGGTCGCGCCCGCCGACACGACGCCGGCCCGATGACCAAGGCGGTCATCGTCGGCGGCGGGCCCAACGGGCTCGCCGCGGGCCTCCACCTCGCCCGCAACGGCGTCGCCGTCCAGGTCCTCGAAGCAAACGAGGACGTGGGTGGCGGCGCCCGCTCCGCGGAACTCACCGTACCCGGCGTCGTGCACGACGTCTGCTCGGCGTTCCATCCGATGGGCGTTGGCTCACCGTTCTGGAGGGAGGTCGATCTCACCCGTCACGGTCTGCGGTGGCGCTGGCCGGAGATCGACTGCGCACACCCGCTCGACGACGACTCGACGGCCCTTCTCTACCAGTCGATCGAGCAGACCGCCGACGGTCTCGGCGCCGACGGCAGACGATGGAAGGCCGTCTTCGGCGACCTCGCCCGCAACTTCGACGACCTCGGCGCCGACCTGCTGCGCCCGATCGCGAACGTGCCGTCGCATCCGATCAAGCTAGGACTGTTCGGTCCGCGCGCGCTGCTCCCCGCGAGCGTCCTGGCGAAAGCGTTCCGCACGCCTCAGGGTCGCGCACTGTTCGGCGGTATCGCCGCGCACGTCTACACCCGATTGGACCGACCGTTGACGGCCTCACTCGGCCTGATGATCGGAGCGAGCGGCCATCGTTACGGGTGGCCGGTGGCCGAAGGCGGGTCCGGCGCGATCACCGACGCGCTCGTACGCGCGCTCACCGAGGCGGGCGGTTCCATCGCCACCGGCGTCCCGGTCACGTCCCGCCGCGACATTCCCGACGCCGACATCGTGATGCTCGACCTGTCTCCTGCGCAGATCGTGTCGCTTTACGGCGACGCGCTGCCCGGGCGGATCCGCTCAGCGTACGAGAAGTACCGGATGGGATCATCAGCGTTCAAGGTCGACTTCGCTGTCCGCGGCGACATCCCGTGGCGTGACGCGCGCTGTGCTGCTGCGGGCACCGTGCACCTGGGCGGGACCTTCAGGCAGATGCGTGAGGCCGAGCGACTGCGGGCGACCGGCGTCATGCCGGAGCGTCCGTTCACTCTCGTCGGGCAACAGTATGTCGCCGATCCGACGAGGTCGAACGGCCAGATCAACCCGATCTGGGCGTACGCTCACGTTCCGTTCGGATACGACGGCGACGCGACGGAAGCGATCGTCGCGCAGATCGAGCGATTCGCTCCGGGCTTCCGAGACATTGTGGTCGCCAGGTCCGTGACGTCCGTGGCGGACATGACGGAGAAGAACCGGAACTACATCGGTGGCGACATCCTCGGCGGCTCGAATGCCGGCCTGCAGATGCTCCTGCGGCCACGACCGGCGATCGATCCGTATCGGGTCGGGATCCCCGGCGTGTACATCTGTTCGCAGTCGGCTCCACCCGGAGCGGGCATCCACGGTATGTGCGGATACCGCGCCGCGGAGTCCGCCCTGCGCGGCCTGCCCGGGAGTCGCCGATGATCGACGATGCCGCGCTCACCGAGCGCCTTCACGAGATCGCGCGGCGACTACGCGACGAAGAGGTTGAGGTCACTGCGGCCATCATGAACGCGATCGTGGCCGGCATCGACCGCCTCGGCGACGATCCCGGGCTGACGGAGATGCTCCAAGCGAGCGTCCACGGGAACGTCACGACGATCATCCACGTGTTGGCCAACGACATTCCCGTCGATCGCCTCCAGCCGACGACGGCCGCGGTCGAGTACGCGTTGCGTCTGGCTCAGCGAGAGGTCCCCTCGAACTCGCTCGTCCGCGCCTATCACATCGGACAGATCGTTCTGCTGCGCGACGTCTTCGCCAAAGTCGACGAGCTCGGGTTGAACACGAGCGACTCGATGGAGGTGCTGCGGCGAGTGTCCGATGTCGTGTACCGCTACATCGACTGGATCACCCGCTACGTGTTCGACGCGTACGAACAGGAGCGGCAGCGCTGGATGGGCGTCCAGAGTCACATGCTCACGTCGGCGATCCACGCCCTCCTCGGGTCGACGCCTCCGGACGAGGCACGCCTGCAGCGCGAGATCAGATACCGTCTGGACCAACGTCACTCGGCGCTGATCCTGTGGTCGACGGACGACGACGTGTCCGTCCGCGACTTGGATCGAACGGCTCGATCGCTCGCTGCCCGGCTGCACGCCGACGGAGACCCGCTGATCACCGCGATCGATCGGCGGACCGTGTGGATGTGGGTACCGCACGGCGCTCGGGCGAAGACGATCGGCGCCGACACCGTGCGGTCCGCCCTGACGTCCGAGGCCGGTATCGGAGCCGCGGTCGGACTGCCAGGAGTCGGAGTCCCGGGCTTCCGGCGCAGTCACCAACAGGCGCAGTCGGCGTTCACCGTCGCCACTATGAAAGCCGACCACGGGGGGACGACCGACCCCGTGGTCGCGTACGGCGACCGCGGGGTGGCCGTCGTCGCTCTCCTCGCGCGGGATGTCGACTCGACTCGCGCGTGGGTCCACGACGTCCTCGGGCCGCTCGCCACCCCGGGCGAGACAGCCGCCGTCCTCCGGGAGACGCTGAGCGCCTACTACGCGACGGGCGACAGCCACCTGCGGGCTGCGGAGCGGCTCACCGTCCACCGCAACACCGTCAAGTACCGCGTCACCAAGGCGCTCGCGGAGGCACCAGCCTCCGACCGACTGGACATCTCCGTGGCACTCATCGTGTGCGAGTTCCTCGGTGATGCCGTCCTCGGCGACGGCCCTCGCTGACGATGATCCGACTGTCGACAGAACTCGGGTGCCTCGACGCGGTCATGCGCACCGTCGTGGTCACCCGGTGACTGCAACGGTCTCGGTGACATCGACGTCGAGGCTGGTCCGCGCGATCTCCGACCCCGACAGCACATCGAGCGCGATCATCGTGTCGCTGGCCGGGTCGCTGACATACGCGGTCCCGCCGAGCACCTCGACGAGCGGCATCGGCTGCTGCCATTCGGCGGGCTCGGTCCACTCCCCGATCACTTGGTGACGCGCGATCTGTCGCCCGGTCGCCGGGTCGTAGACGTACAGCGCCCCGTCGGTGCCGAGGACCACGGCTTCGCCGTCCTGGCCTCGAGCGAGCGAGCGGAAGCTGTAGCTCGCCGGGAAGTCGACCACCCGCAACTCTCCGGTCCGGGTATCGGTGAGCGAGAACTTCCGCGGCCGCTCGATCTCGTCGTCATCCAAGTTGTCGGACGGAATCGTCTTGTAGTCGCCGAGTATGAAGGGAGAGCGGTCGTCGCCCGCCTGATTTCCGATACGCGCGTACGCGTCGGGCGCCGTCACCTTCGTGATCTCGCCGCCGCGGACCAGCAGAATGCCGTCCTCGCATCCGAACGCCAACACACCGTCGCCGGCCGCGGCCTCACCGTGGACGCCTGGGCACCGGTCGTCGGTCGCGATCTCCTCACCGTCGGCTCCGATGATCGCCACCCCGGTGCGTGAGTCCTCGTCGCCGCGGGAGACGACGAGGGACCCGTCAGCGCGTGCCACCGCGACGCCGTGGTGCGCTTGCGGTGCTTGATAGTCGGAGGTCTCCGGCTGGCCATCCGCCAGCGCGTCACCGGGCATCGTCTTCGCTTCACCGTTGCCGTCGAAGAACAGTGTGATCGTGTCGTCGTGGACCACGACGTGGCCCGGTTTGGGGCCCTCGAACGCGATCTCGGTCATCCGCGGCGTCGCGGTGAAATAGTGGCTGTGGTCGCCGTGCGATTCACGCCAGGTGCCCGAGTCCAGCACGTCGAACCCGTTGTCGGTCGTGACGACGACGTGCCGCGAATCGCCTGCGGAGTTCAGCCGGAGGAAGCCGTCGAGGTCCAGGTCGGCCACCTGCTGGAGGCTCTTTCCGTCCAGCACCCGGAGGCCGCCGTCGTGGGCGACCACGAGACGTGGTGTCGCACGGGACTTCTCGTTCGGCGACGAGGCTCCCTCGTCGTCCGACTCGCCGGAACATGCGGTGAGGATGGCCGCACCCGCTACAGCGAAGGCGGCCAGACGTAGTGTCATCGATTTGTGCATGACGGACAGTGAACACTCTGTTGAAAATTATTGTCAACAACGCATGGGTTTGCGGCCTCGCTGCACCACCTCGTCAGTCGCGGACCGACGTCGACTCGCTTGCGTGCGGGGGCCGCCCCGGGTCAGCGGCGGCGGCGGGCCGGGGCCTGGTGTCGACCAGTCTGCTGCCCGACACGAGGGCGGGCAGACCCCGCCCGTGCGACGTGAACAGCATCGTCAGCACCGCGACCCCCACGAACACCCAGGCGACGGCACTGTACGGAGCAGGCAGCAGCGTCAGCGCGAAGTACGTTCCGATGCCGCCGACAAATCGCATCACACGCACGAGCACAGTCGGCAGCGGACCGCCCCGGTACTCGAGTTCGACGCAGAGGTCGCCGACGGACCGTCCGGTCCACACGATGACGACGAACCACACCACGGCGGGGACGACGGCGCCGACGACGGACGCGAGGCTGCCCGAAAGAACAGCCGCCCGGTCGTCCGAGACGTACTGGAGCCATAGCTGGACCGCGATCGACACCGTTCCCGACAGCAACGTCGCGGCCAGGACGTCACACCCGGCTCCGACGAGACGCCGTGGTTTCGTGACCGGCCGAGCCAGTTCGCTGCCCGGCTGTCTGCCGACGCCACGCATCCGTCTCGGAACCACCAGAGCCGCGACGGACCCGACGAGCGCACCCACCGTGTTCGTGATGACGTCGTCGACGTCGAATACGCGATAGGCGCAGTCGTAGATGCCCCACATCCCGGTGAGCTGTGTCGTCTCGATGAACAGGGACACACCGGCGCCGGTGAGCAGAGCGGTCGGCAGCCCGCGGCCACCGAGAACGCGAACGAACGCACCGAACGGCACGAACAGCAGAACATTGAGCGCGAGTTGCAGGGTCGCGGGGTCGGTGAACGGGTGGCCGCGGTCGCGAGCGCCCTGCACGTCGCGCACCGCCTGCCACACGTCCGTGTTCATTCCGACGCACACCAGATGGTCGGGGTCGGGCAGCGGGAACAGCGTGTACGTCCAGATGGCGCAGAAGTAGATCAGCGCCGCGACCCACAGTAGTGATCTGCCGACCGTCAACCCGCCGCGTCTGCGGTAACTGACCGCGACGAACGGCACAAACAGCAGTAGCCCGATGACAGCGCCCGAGCCGATCGCCAACGCGCCAGAGAACACCTCGTTGCCCACGGCAGCAATGATATTCGGGCACTAACGCCGCGCGACACCAGGATGCACTGCACCCCGGGACCGTGCGGTCCCGGGGTGCAGTGTGATGTCGCTAGGCGACGACAGATCAGGCGTTGCCCGACAGCTTCTCGCGAAGCGCGGCGAGCTGCTCGTCGCTGGCGAGCGACCCACCGGTCGACGGAGCGCTGGCCGAGGACGACGACGATGCCTCGCTGGCACTGGCGCCGGCACTGGCCGACGACGACGAGTAATCGGTCGGAGCGTTCTCCGCCTCGGCGGCAGCCGCGGCGAACTTCTCCATCTGAGCCGTGTGCATCTTGTGACGACGCTCGGCCTCGGCGTACCGGGCCTCCCACTCTTCACGCTGCTTGTCGAAGCCTTCGAGCCATTCGTTGGTCTCGGCGTCGAAGCCCTCCGGGAAGATGTAGTTGCCCTGCTCGTCGTAGCTGTCGGCCATGCCGTACTTCGACGGGTCGAACTCTTCCGCGTAATCCTCGTTGGCCTGCTTCAGCGACAGCGAGATACGACGACGATCCAGGTCGATGTCGATGACCTTGACCATCGCGTCGTCGCCGACGGAGACGACCTGGTCCGGAACCTCGACGTGGCGCTCGGCCAGCTCGGAGATGTGGACCAGACCCTCGATGCCCTCTTCGACGCGGACGAACGCACCGAACGGCACCAGCTTGGTGACCTTGCCCGGAACGATCTGGCCGATCGCGTGGGTGCGGGCGAACTGACGCCACGGGTCTTCCTGTGTCGCCTTGAGCGACAGCGAGACGCGCTCGCGGTCCATGTCGACGTCGAGGACCTCGACGGTGACCTCGTCGCCCACGGTGACGACCTCGGACGGGTGGTCGATGTGCTTCCACGACAGCTCGGAGACGTGGACCAGACCGTCGACGCCGCCGAGATCGACGAAGGCGCCGAAGTTGACGATCGACGAGACGACGCCCTTGCGGACCTGGCCCTTCTGCAGCTGGTTGAGGAACTCGCTGCGGACCTCAGACTGGGTCTGCTCGAGCCATGCGCGACGCGACAGGACCACATTGTTGCGGTTCTTGTCGAGCTCGATGATCTTGGCCTCGACCTCCTTGCCGATGTACGGCTGGAGATCGCGGACGCGACGCATCTCGACGAGCGAAGCGGGCAGGAAGCCGCGGAGCCCGATGTCCAGGATCAGGCCGCCCTTGACGACCTCGATGACGGTGCCCTTGACGGCCTCGTCCTTCTCCTTGAGCTCCTCGATCGTGCCCCAGGCGCGCTCGTACTGTGCGCGCTTCTTCGACAGGATCAGACGGCCTTCCTTGTCCTCCTTGGTGAGGACAAGGGCTTCGACCTCGTCACCGACGGTGACGACTTCGCTCGGGTCGACGTCGTGCTTGATCGACAGCTCGCGCGAGGGGATGACGCCTTCGGTCTTGTAACCGATGTCAAGCAGAACCTCGTCGCGATCGACCTTGACGATGGTGCCCTCGACGATGTCGCCATCGTTGAAGTACTTGATCGTGGAGTCGATGGCGGCGAGAAAGTCCTCAGCCGAGCCGATGTCATTGACGGCTACTTGCGGCGAGGTGATCGTGGGGGACGACATATGGTGAGTTGCTCCGGACAGGTAGGTAGTAGGTACGGCTTCCGAGACTGTCCGTGCAGGCCAGACCCGAAATCCGAGAATTGTGTGCGCGCATGACGGACATGCGCGGTTCCTAGCCTACTACCCGCCGCTGGCCTGCACAAATGGGACTCTCGCGCTCCTCGACTCCACATGTGCGAACCGCTCGGCGCCGTCGGGGATGGGATGATCGTACGCGTGGCTCATTCCATCGAACTGCTGCTGGACGATGCCGCGGACTCACGGGTCCGCGACGTTTGGGGCGCCCTGGGCACGATCGGCCTTCGGACGCCGTGCGCGATCGACGCCCCGACCGTCCGACCGCACTGCACCCTGTTGGCCGGGACGTCGATTTCCGGGGTCGACGCGTCGATCACCATGGTCGCGCAACGGTTGCCGTTCACTGTCGTCGTCGGGCCTCCGCTGCTCTTCTCTGCACAGGCGGGTTTCACTGTCGCGGCGTCGGTCGTGCCGTCCACAGAACTACTGGCGGTGCACGCGAGAGTTCACCGGTTGTGCGGCGACGCGGTGACCGGTCTCGACCCGCACTGTGTCCCGGGTTCATGGACGCCGCATGTCACCCTCGCGCGGCGGGTGCCCGCCGAACTGGTCGCCGAGGCCGCCGCGCTGGTCGACGAGCCGGTCGTCGCACGCGTCACCGCGATACGGCGTTGGAACGGCGATACGCGGACCGAGACGGTGGTGCCCGGCCGTGCCTGCTGATTCTCCGCGCCCGCCGCGCGTCCTCGGCGACGTCGACTCTCCCGCCAGCGAGCGCGCCAACCGTTCGTGGTGGGACGCCGAGGCCGACGAGTACCACGTCGAACACGGCACGTTCATCGGCTCGACCACGCCCGGCGGCGAGTTCGTCTGGGGTCCGGAACGTCTACGCGAATCGGATGTGCGTCTGCTCGGCGACGTCGCCGGACGCGACGTTCTCGAGATCGGGTGCGGCTCGGCACCGTGCGCACGGTGGCTAGCCGCCCGCGGCGCGCGTGTCGTGGGCCTAGACGTGTCCGCAGGGATGCTCGCGCACGCCGTCGACGCGATGCGCCTCGACGAGCGCCGCGTCCCACTTGTGCAGGCCGGAGCCGAACAACTCCCGTTCGCCGACTCGTCGTTCGACATCGCGTGCTCGTCGTTCGGCGCCATACCGTTCGTCGCCGACTCGGCGCGCGCCATGCGCGAGGTGGCGCGCGTGCTGCGGCCCGGCGGACGCTGGGTGTTCGCGACGAACCACCCGATGCGCTGGATGTTCCTCGACGATCCTGGGCCCGAAGGCCTCGTCGTCCGCATGTCGTACTTCGACCGCACCCCGTATTCCGAGGCGGACGACGATGGCGTCATCACCTACGCCGAACACCATCGAACGATGGGTGATCGGATCCGTGAGATCGTCGCTGCGGGGCTAGTTCTCGACGATGTCGTCGAACCCGAGTGGCCGGACGACCTCGACCAGGAATGGGGACAGTGGTCGCCGTTGCGCGGCTCCCACTTCCCCGGCACCGCCGTGTTCGTGACGCACAAGCCGGAGTGACCGCGATGCCCGACGACCCAGTCGCCCGTCCGCTCGACCCGACGACTGCGTTAGCGCTCGCGGTGGCGCAACCCACGTTTCGTCCTGACCGACACGACCGCGGTAGGCGCTTTCACACGCTTCGCAGAGACCGTGTGATCGGCTCTGGCGCGGGCGATTTCAACGCTGCGCGTGCCGCCCTGTTCACGTGGCAGGTCCAACTCCGTTCCGGTGTCCGCGTCGAAGCCGATTCCCCGATCGTGCGTCTGGGTGGCGTCGCGGTCGTCTCCGTCGGCGTCGGGCCACTGCGGATCGGCGGCCCCGTCCGGATCGTGGACGTCGTCGATGAACCGGAGCGTGCCGGCTTCACGTATGTGACATTGCCCGGGCACCCGGAGGCAGGCGAGGAGTCGTTCCGTATCTCGACCGACGACGGTCTCGTCCGCTTCGAACTCACCGGGGCGTCACGACCCGCCACCCTGCTGACACGGGTGGGCGCACCGTTCGCCGCGCTCGTACAGCACACCATCACCGATCGCTACGTACGGTCCCTCGAATCACCCCGTGAGTGACCGCCGACTGAGTTACCGGAGTTTTGCGGTCACAGGAGCTTCGAGAGGAAACTCTGGGTGCGTTCGTGCTGGGGATCGGACAGGATTCTCCTCGGATCGCCCTTCTCGACGACGACGCCGCCGTCCATGAAGACCAACTGATCGGCGACCTCGCGAGCGAAACCCATCTCATGGGTGACGACCACCATCGTCATACCGTCCGCGGCGAGGCCGCGCATCACCTCGAGAACGTCACCGACCAGTTCGGGGTCGAGCGCGGACGTCGGCTCGTCGAATAGCATCAACTTCGGCTTCATCGCGAGCGCTCGGGCGATCGCCACCCGCTGCTGCTGACCGCCGGACAGCTGCGCCGGGTAGGCCTCGGCTTTGGCACGCAGGCCGACCTGATCGAGCAGTTCCATCGCGTGGTCGGTCGCCGACTCCTTGGACTCGCCCGCGACCAGCACCGGCGCCTCGATGATGTTGTCGACTACCGTCCGGTGCGGGAACAGGTTGAAATGCTGGAACACCATCCCGATGTCGCGGCGTTGGCGTCCGGCTTCCCGCGGGCTGAGTTCGTAGAGTCTGCCTGCCTTCTCCCGGTAGCCGATCAGGTCGCCGTCGACGAGGAGCCGTCCCGCGTTCACCTTCTCCAAGTGATTGACGCACCGCAGGAACGTCGACTTGCCAGAGCCCGAGGGGCCGATCAGGCACGCCACCTCGCCGCGCTGAACCTCCAGGGACACTCCTTTGAGGACCTCAAGCGCACCGAAGTTCTTGTAGACGCGGTCGGCCGAGACCATCGGGGTCACGTCGGCGCTCACTTGCCCTCCTCGACGATCGGTTCGTTGGCCGCGGCGAGCGCCGCCAGCTGCCTGCCCGACAGTTCGCGCGACGAGCCCTTCGAATAGTGCTTCTCCAGATAGTGCTGGCCGACCATCAGGACGCTCGTCACTACGAGGTACCAGGTCGACGCGACGAGCAGCATCGGAATCGGCTGGAAGTTGACTCCCGAGATGTCCCGTTGGCGGCCGAACACGTCCAGCGTGAACGGCACCGCGGAGACGAGGCTCGTCGTCTTCAACATCGAGATGACCTCGTTGCCGGTCGGCGGAATAATCACCCGCATCGCCTGCGGCAGCACGGTGCGGCGCATCGTCTGCCACCACGACATCCCCAACGCGGTCGACGCCTCCATCTGCCCTTCGCCCACCGACGAGATGCCGGCTCGGACGATCTCGGCCATGTAGGCCGCCTCGTTCAACGCCAGCCCGATCACCGCGATGACAAAGACATTCGTGAGACTGAACTCTTGGATATTGAGTTCGACGAACGTCGGTCCCCACGGCACACCGAGATTGACAGTCTGGTAGATCGACCCGACTAGCCCCCACAGCACCAGCTGGACGTACACCGGGGTGCCGCGGAAGATCCACAGGTACACCCACGACGTCCACCGGAACACGGCGTTGGGCGACATTCGCATGACCGCGATGACGACGCCGAGGATCACGCCGAAGAACATCGCCAGCACGGTGAGCGCCAGCGTGTAACCGACACCTGAGAGGATGCGCTCCTCGAACAGATAGTCACCGTACGTGCCCCACTTGTATGCGTCGTTCGTCGCCGCACCGTAGACGAACAGCGCCGCGAGCACGACGATGACCACGCCCGCCACCCACTGCCCGGGGTGCTTCAGCGGCACCGCTTTGATCGGCGCCGGTGCGTCCGATGTCTGGTTCTCCGCCATCCGAGCTACTCCTGTGCCCCGTTGATCTGTGATGTCTGGACCATTCCCGCCTGCACACCCCAATGTTCAGAGATCTTTCGATACTGTCCGTTGTCCATCAGATACTGCACCGCCTGGCGGACCGCCTCGCTGAGCGCGGAGCCCTTCCGGATCGGGAACCCGTAAGGCGCCGAATCGTAGGTGGGTCCGATCTGCTCGAGCTGACCTTCTGTCTTCTTCACCGCGTACGCGGTGACCGGGGAGTCGGCGGAGAACGCGTCGACCTGGCCAAGCAGCGCGGCGTTGACCGCCTGGTCCTGGGTGTCGAAGGAGACCTTGACGATCGGTTCCTCGCCCCGCGCCACACATGCTTCGCTCTTCGCGGGCACCTCGTCGGTGTCCTCGGTCGTCGACACCTGGACCGCGACACGCAACCCGCACGCGTCATCCGGGTCGATGTCGCGTCCGGGTTTCGCGGCCCATTGGATGCCTGCCGAGTAGTAGGTGACGAAGTCGACCTGCGTTTCCCTCTCCAGCGAGTCGGTGAACGACGACATCCCCATGTGGTAGCTCCCCGACTGGACCGACGGGATGATCTTGTCGAAGTCGGACTGCGTGTACGACACCTTCAGGCCGAGCACGTCGCCGATCGCGTCGACGAGATCGACGTCGTAACCGATGATGTCGCCGTTCCGGTCCTTGAACTCATTCGGCTGGTACGGCGGGTTCGTGCCGACCTTCAACACACCGCCTGCGCGGATGTCCGGCGGGACGAGGGACGCGATCTGCGGTTGCTCGTCGACGTGGATCTCGATCGGCTTGGTGTCGAACGCCGACTCGTCGACCACGCAGCCCGACAGCAGCAGCGCCGCGCACGCTGTCACGGCGGCGAACAGTCGCATACGCCCCGGCATCGTCGATGTCCTCTCGTCGGTCTGCACGAAACCTACTTGGTCCGAGAAACGAGTATGGCGGAATCATCGACGGCGACACGCTCGCGGGTCCCTTAACGGAACCGGCGGGTCGGCCGACGCGTCTAACTGTATGTGGGGGACTTCGGAGCAGTCGCGGCTCAACTGGCGACACACGACGGCGTCATCAATGCTGCGCAGGCGCACGCGTGCGGCCTCAGCGACGGTGACATCCGCGGGCGGCTCAAGCGTGGTGAATGGCTCGTTCTGAGTCGAGGCGTCTACCGGTCGGCCGCCCACCCGTACACCGAAGCGGCTATGGTCCGTGCCGCGGTCCTCACGTATCGGGGCGTCGCCGATCGGGCGACCGCGGCATGGTGGCACGGGATGCTCCGCGAACTCCCGGTCGGCATCACGTTGTCGGCGCTGCACCGGCGAGCGACGCCCGGTTGGCCGGTCGACGTGCGCGCTACCCGGCGGCAGTACCGCGCCGAATCGGTCACCGACGTGCTCGACCTCCCAGTCACATGTCGGCCGTTGACTGCGTTGATGACAGCAGTCGAGCTGCCGACGGGCGCCCAATTCCTCGATCGGATGCTCCAGACCCGCGCAGTCGATCTTGACGGACTGCGGCGCGCGGTCGACGACAACGCCGGCGTACAGGGCATGGTCGCGGCCCGCCGACTCGTGAACGTCGCGGCGTCCGACAGTGAATCCGAAGCGGAACGACTGTTCGTCCGGCTCTTGCAGAGCTGGGGCGTGACCGGTTGGACGCAGCAGCATCCGATCGGCGGGTGGCGACTCGACTTCGCGTGGCCCGAACTCAGGCTCGGAGTCGAGATCTCCGGTTGGGCTTTTCACCGAGACACTCGTCGACACGGCAACGACCTGGCCAAAGCCAACTATCTCGAACGAAACCGATGGAGCGAACTCCAGTACAACTGGCACATGCTCACCGACGACCCCGCCCGGTGCATCCAGGAGGTCATCGACACGATCAACCGACGATCTATCGCCTCGGACTGGTGACGCCGCAATATTTCGGGGTTCTATCGTTCACCACGAACGATAAGACACCAGAATATTCGAGCCCAGCCTCACAGGGCTTCGATGACCGCTCTCGTGAACTCCGCGGTACTCGCGGAACCACCCAGGTCAGCGGTCAGCACACCGTCGGCGAGTACGTGGGACACGGCCCCGTCGATCGCATCGGCGGCACGCAGCGTCGCATCGTCGGCTGATCGCTCTCCATGCCACCGCAGGAGCATCGCAGCCGAGGCGATCGTCGCGACGGGATTCGCGAGGCCGCGGCCCGCGATGTCCGGCGCCGCACCGTGGACTGCTTGCGCCATCGCGCGATCGGCCGACGAATTTAACGACGCGGCCAGCCCCAGCGACCCGGAGAGCTCGGCAGCCAGATCCGAGAGGATGTCACCGAACAGGTTCTCGGTGACGATCACGTCGAAATCCGCCGGGCGGCGGACGAGCAGTGCGGCCATCGCGTCGACGTGCTCGGTGTCGACGCGAACGTCCGGGTAGCGTTGCGCGACCTGCAGGCAGACATCGCGGAACAAGCCCGTCGTCATCCGCAGCACGTTGGCCTTGTGCACGACTGTCACGTGCCCACGACGTCGCCGCGCCGCTTCGAAGGCTTCGACGGCGATCCGTTCGGTCGCCGTCCGCGTGATCAACCCGACGGACAGCGCGACATCGGGCGTCGGCATGAACTCACCGCTCCCGACAGCCATGTTGCGGTCGGCGTACAGCCCTTCACTGTTCTCACGGACGATCAGGACGTCGATGTCAGGAGTCGTCGCGGGCACCCCGGACACCGCCCTCGCCGGCCGCAGGTTGCTGAACAGATCGAACTGCTTACGCATCACCGCCCCCGGCGCCGGATGTCGCAACTCCGCTGGATAAGCCGCACTGTCGTGTGGACCCACAAGCCACAGATCGAACTCGGCGAGCGCGTCGAGCGTGCTCCCCGGGATCGGGACGCCATGCGAGTCGATGGCCGCGGCACCGAACGGGAGCCGGGTGACCTGAACCCCGATCCCCTGCTTGTCGAGCGCGCGTTCGGCGACCGACACGGCCGCGGGCACGACCTCGGGACCGATACCGTCGCCGTCGAGCACTGCGATTCTCATGCGACCTTCCTCCGAATCACTCATCAGTGCGCGGCAGCATCCCACGTCCGTCCGACACCGACCGAGACCTCGAGTGGAACAGACAGTTCGATCGCACCGGACATCTCCTCGCGCACGAGTGCCTCGATTGCGTCGCGCTCTCCGGTCGCGACGTCGAAGACCAGTTCGTCGTGCACCTGCAACAGCATGCGTGAGCGGTGCCCCTCATCGGTCAGCCGTCGCTGCACGTTGATCATCGCGACCTTGATGATGTCGGCGGCGGTCCCCTGGATCGGCGCGTTGAGCGCCATCCGCTCGGCCGACTGTCGACGCTGAAAGTTGTCGGAGTTCAGGTCCGGCAAATAGCGCCTGCGCCCGAACAGTGTTGCCGTGTACTCGTTACGCCGGGCCTGCACGACGATGTCCTGCAAGTAGTCGCGCACCCCACCGAAACGAGTGAAATACTGTTCCATCTGCTGTTTGGCTTCTTCGCGGCCGATCCCCAACTGTGCGGCAAGACCGTACGCGCTCAAGCCGTACGCGAGCCCGTACGACATCGCCTTGACGCGCGACCGCATCTGCGCGTCGACCTGGTCGACGGGAACCCCGAAGGCGCGCGAGCCGACGAAGTTGTGCAAATCCTCCCCTGACCGGAACGCCTCGATCAAACCGGCGTCCTCCGACAGGTGCGCCATGATCCGCATCTCGATCTGCGAGTAGTCGGCGGTCATCAAACATTCGAACTCGGAACCCTGAGCTCCCGGCGCCGGCGCTCCCGCTGCCACGACGAAACCACCACGGATCTGGCGGCCTGCCTCGGTCCGTACCGGGATGTTCTGCAGGTTCGGGTCCGTCGACGACAATCGACCCGTCGCCGCAACTGTCTGATTGAACGTCGTGTGGATGCGGCCGTCGTCGGCGACCGACTTCAACAGGCCGTCGACGGTCACCTTCAGTCGCGTCGCGTCCCGATGCTCGAGCAGGAACTTCAAGAACGGATGCTCGGTCTTCTCGAACAGCCCGGCGAGCGCGTCGGCGTCCGTGGTGTACCCGGTCTTGGTCTTCTTGGTCTTCGGCATGTCGAGCTTGTCGAAAAGGATCGCTTGCAGCTGCTTCGGCGAACCCAGATTGACCTGCTCGCCGATCACTTCGTACGCAGACTCGGCGGCGTCGCGCACCCGCTGCGCGAACTCGGACTCCAGTCCGGCGAAGTGGTCGATGTCGACGCCGATACCGAGCTGTTCGAGGTCGGCGAGCACGAATGCGAGCGGCAGCTCCATCTCGGTGAGCAGCGCCGTCGAATCGATTCGCTCCAGTTCGACATCCAGTGCGTCGGCGAGTTCGGCGACGGCACGCGCCGAAAGCATCAACGACTCCGCGGCTCGCGCCGAATCGGCGTCGTCGTCGAGAAGCGACAGCTGGCCGCCGTCATCCACGCCGTCATCGGCCTTGAGCTCACGCCGCAGGTATCGCAGCGCGAGGTCGTCGAGGTTGAAAGTCCGCTGCCCGGGGCGCACCAGGTATGCGGCGAGCGACGTGTCGGAGGTGACTCCCGCGATGCTCCACCCGCGACCGCGCAGCGCGTGCACTGCCCACTTCACCTCGTGCACCGCCTTGACGACCGTCGGGTCGGCGAGCCACGCGGCGAGCGCGGCGTCGTCGGCCGCCGACATCGCCACCGGGTCGATGAACGCGCCCTCGCCGTCTGCCGAAGCGATAGCCAAACCGTCGACGTCCGAACCGACCACGATCCGCCGCGCGTCCACCGCGATGCCCGAACGTCCGGTGCGGGCGTGCGCGTCGAGCCACGCCGCGACCTCGTCGGCGCCCAGCCGTGCGCCGCGCACTTCCATGCCCTCCTCGGCCTCGGGCTCGGTCGAGGTCAACGTAGCGAACAGTCGGTCCCGCAGCACCTTAAACTCGAGGTCGTCGAACAATGCGTGGATCCGGTCCCGATCCCACGCGTGCAGCTTCAGGTCGTCCGGTCCGGCAGGAAGATCCATGTCCCGGATCATCTCGGTAAGTGTCCGATTCATCTGCACGGACGCGAGGTTCGCGCGAAGCGAGTCGCCCGTCTTGCCGCGGATCTCGTCGGCGTGGTGGAACAGCTGCTCGAGCGAACCGTATTCGACGATCCACTTGGTCGCCGTCTTGTCTCCGACACCGGGAATGCCCGGCAGGTTGTCGCTCTTGTCGCCGCGCAGCGCCGCGAAGTCCGGATACTGCTGCGGCGTCAGCCCGTACTTCTTCTCGACCTCCTCCGGCGTGAAGCGGGTGAGAACCGAGACACCGGTCTTCGGGTACAGCACGGTGATGTTCTCGTTGACAAGTTGCAGCGAGTCGCGGTCGCCGGTCACCACGAGCACGCGGTAGCCCGCCGCGTCGGCCTGTGTCGCCAGAGTCGCGATGATGTCGTCGGCCTCGTATCCTTCGACGGCCATCACCGGAATGCCCATAGCGTCGAGCACATCCTTGGTGATGTCGACCTGGCCGCGGAACTCATCGGGCGACTTGCTGCGCTGCGCCTTGTACTCCGGGAACATCTCCGCACGGAACGTCTTACGGGACACGTCGAACGCGGCGGCGATGTGGGTGGGCTCCTCGTCGCGCAGCAGATTGATGAGCATCGACGTGAATCCGTAGACCGCGTTGGTGTGCTGGCCAGTGTTGGTCGTGAAGTTCTCTGGCGGAAGGGCGAAGTGGGCCCGATAGGCCAACGAATGCCCGTCGAGCAGCATGAGGGTTGGTCGGGTCTCGGTCTTCTTCGCTGCACTCACAGGAGTGAGTCTAAGGCGTGGCCCCGACAGTCCGGGCGGCCCGTCAGCCGAGGGTCTCGACTACGACCTGTGCGACGGCCTTCATGGTGACGCGACGGTCCATAGCGTTGCGCTGAATCCAACGGAACGCATCCGGTTCGGTGAGTTCCTGCTTGGCCATGAGCAGCCCTTTGGCCTGCTCGATGAGCTTGCGCGTCTCGAAACGCTCGGACATGTCGGCGACTTCGTTCTCGAGCAGTTTGAGTTCGCGGTACCGGCTCAGCGCGACTTCGATCGCGGGCACGAGATCGGCCTGGGTGAACGGCTTGACCAGGTATGCCATCGCTCCGGCGTCGCGAGCGCGCTCGACGAACTCGCGCTGACTGAACGCGGTCAGCATCACGACGGGGGCCAGTCGCTTCGTGGCGATCTCACTCGCCGCGTCGATGCCGTCACGCACGGGCATTTTGACGTCCATGATCACGAGATCCGGCAACAACTCTTCGGTGAGGTCGACGGCGATCTGACCGTTCGGCGCTTCACCGACGACCTCGTAACCCTCTTCGCGCAGCATCTCGATCAGGTCGAGTCGAATGAGCGAATCGTCTTCTGCGACGACGACCCGGCTCGCCTGTCGGCCGCTCGGTGTCTCGTCTGTCATCGCGTGCGTCGCTCTCGTCCTCGTCTGTGCGGTGGCCTGTCGCGGTTACTGGTGCCCCGGGCCGGACTCGAACCGGCACCCCTTTCGAGACCGCATTTTGAGTGCGGCGCGTCTGCCTATTTCGCCACCGGGGCTGGTGGATCAGTGCGAGGTGAAAGTCTACTAGGACCGTTCCACGCGAACACAACTCGGGTCGTCCGAAGCGTTCACCGAAGCCTGAGATCCCCCCTCGACAGTGACTGATCGAACCCTTATGGTTACTTGAGAGTCAGGTCACGGAAAGATGTCGACAGCGCATCGCTCGCACCAGATCTGGCCCCTCGGGGAAGGTTTGTGAACGAGTGATCACTCGATTGCGCCGGAGGATCCGGCACTTGTCCATCGCAGCGGTCGCGGCGACGACTCTCGTCGCCGGGGCCGGGTTCGTGCCCATCGCGTCGTCCGACGCGAGCGCCGACGTCTACGGCGCGCTCGGCGCGAAGTGGACGCGCACGCACGACGGACCGCAGAAGTATGCGGGCTACACCGCGAAACCCGATGTGCCGATCCGCATGAGTGACGGAACAGTGTTGCGCTCCAACGTGATCCGTCCGACGGACCGCTCCGGCAAGGTGGTCGACACCAAGCTGCCGACGATCGTGACGATGACCCCGTACACCAAGATGGTGTCCGCGCTGGCGTCCGAGGTCATGAACTACCCGGTCCTGGTCCCCCAGCTCATCGATCTGCTCAACGGGATCAACGCCCGGGGAACGTTCCTGTCCGGCTACAACGAGTTGGTCGGCGCGCTGCGCGGCGGCCTGGTCAACACGTTCGCGTACGACCCCCAGCTGGTGAAGAGCGGGTACAACATCGTCGTCGTCGACGTCCGCGGGACCGGCTTCTCACAAGGCACCTGGCAGGTGTTCGGCGACCGCGAACGCAAGGACACCGTCGAGGTCGTCGACTGGGCGAAGAAGCAGAGCTGGGGCAACGGAAAGGTCGGCATGTCCGGCGTCTCCTACTCAGCCATCAACCAGTTGCAGGCCGCCGCTGACAAGCCGGGCACACTCGACGCGATCTTCCCCGTGGTCCCGGGAGCCGACCTCATCCAAGACGTCATCGCCCCGGGCGGCGGCGTCGGATTCGGATTTCTCGCACCCTGGTTGACCCTGGTGAACGTCTCGAAAATGATTCCGAACGTCGCGTCCATGCTCAACGGAACCTTCGACTGGCGCTGGTTCGCCGACCGGGTCAAAGATCCGCTCACCTACTTCGACGTGCTGATCGAAGCGTTGACGACTCAGTCGCCGACGTCGCTGCACGGCACCACCCGACAGCTCGTGACGGCAGACTCGAACCGTCGGAGATCACTGTTCACCGACGTGTCGAAGGTGACGACGCCGACCTTCGCGATCGGCGGCTGGAACGATCTGTTCACCAACAGCGAGTCACGTCTACTGACGGGACTGTCGCAGTTGCCGAGCAGCCAGAAGAAGCTGATCATGGACGACGGATACCACATCACGTCCAGCTCGAACTTCGGTCAGAAGGGCTACCCGCCGCGCATCGACGTGCTCGCTCGAGCCTGGTACGACAAGTGGCTCAAGGGGATCGACAACGGCGTCGACCGCTACTCCTCCGCGACTCTCGCGTCCGAGCCGAACGGCTGGTTCGTGCAGGGCCAGACCTACCCGCTCCCGGGGCACCGATACCAGCGGCAGTACTTGTCGGGCCGTTCGTCGGGCACCACCCGAACACCGGTCGCTGGCGACGGGTCGCTGTCGGCGACCGAGCCCGCGACCCGCGCCACCCGTCAGGTGAAACCCGGTCTGTCGACGCTGTGCAGTCGTGACTCGGCCCAGGCCGCGGTCGGCATCACCGCGATGTTCGACTTCTGCGGTAAGGACTCCCGGGTCTCGGAGATCGCGGCGCAGACGTTCACATCCGCACCGGCGAAGGTCTCGACGAGCGTCAGCGGCACCCCGGTCGTCCATCTGCGGCAACGTCTCACCGCGACGGACGGCTACTGGCATGCGACGGTCAACGTCGTCTCGCCCGACGGCCGGTCGACGACCGTGTCGATGGGGCAGCTGATGGTGTCGCTGCGGGCAATGGACACCGAACGGAGTTCGTACGGCCCGAACGGTGACCTGACCGATGCGATCCCGAAGCTGTCGCTCTCCGACTACCAGAAGGTGAAACCGGGACAGGTCCTGGACGTCGACATCCCGATGACGGCGACTCAGGCGAAGCTGCGGCCGGGCGACCGCCTCCGCATCGACGTCTACGCCTTCAACTTCCCGAAGTCGGTTCCGCTCGGGCCGGAGCTGTGGTCGTCGCAATTGCGTCCGCAGTACATTGAGATCGATCCGGCGCATCCGAGTTGGGTCAACGTCCCGCTGTCGCATCCGCTGCGGTGACAGCTCTGGAGATCGCGGTCCAGGACGCGGCGGGCGCGGCGATCGCGCTCGCCGGCGGAGCGGATCGTGTCGAGCTGTGCGCCGCGCTCGGTGCGACGGGAGGACTGACTCCCACCCTCGGCTCGCTGGAGGCGACCACCGCAACCGGGGTGGGCGTCCATGTGCTGATCAGGGGGCGTCCAGGCGGATTCGTCTACACGCGGGCGGAGGTCACGACGATGGCTGCCGACATCGGTCATCTCGTAGGCGCGGGGGCATCCGGCGTGGTGATCGGCGCCCTGAACGAGGACGCCGCCGTCGACCGTGACGCGACGGCCTCCCTGATCGCCGCAGCGCGGGGCGCCGGTGCTGTCGACGTCACGTTCCACCGAGCCCTTGACGCCGCCGCCGACCCGCTCGTCGCCCTGCAGGTACTCGCCGAACTCGGTGTCGATCGGGTGCTGACGTCTGGAGGTGCGCCGACGGCCGGTGACGGCCTCGACGTGCTGGCCGCGCTCGTCGAGGCCGACAGCGGTGTGCAGATTATGGCGGGCGGCGGTGTCCGACCAGACACCGTGCCCGAGCTCGTAGCGATCGGTGTCGACGCCGTGCACCTGTCGGCGCGGACGCTCGTCGCCGATCCGGGCAAGTCGGGACCGGGCGGCGGTGTGTCCGGCGGCCTGGAGGCGACCGACCCCGACGTCGTCGCAGCGGCGCGGCGGGCACTCGGCACTAGGCACTAGGCACTAGGCGAACAGGTAGCCGTTCGACAGCGCGGCCGGGGTCACCACTTGGCGGTAGCGCTCGCCGATCCGCACCACATAAGCGTCCACCACCGGGAGGTCCCGGACTTCGAACTCGGCGAGACACGTCTCACCTGCCAACCCTTCGAGTCGTGAGAGACGGGTGACGGCGAGCGGCTCGTCGGGGCCGGCCTCGCGACCGGTCGCATCGTAGATCGTCACAGCGTCGCCGAAGGCCACCGGGATCGAGCCGGCGACTGCTCGAGTGCCGCAGTCGACGGTGACCGCTCCGGTCGCGGTGATCGTGGACCGCTCGTGAAAGCCTTCGATCACTGCGACGGTTCCCGCGATGATCGCGGCGAGGACGACGACGATGCTGGCGATCCGGATCGGCCACTTGTACCGACGCTGCCAACGCTTCGGTGTCAGTGGCGGCCCCGGAGGAAGGTGGAACCGGACGTCCGACGCGTGAGCGGTCACGAGCGCGGCGGGAAGTACTTGATCAACGCCTCCTGCACGACGGACGCGGCGAGCACGCCGTCGCGGGTGAAGAGACTTCCGGATCCGATACCGCGCGAGCCTGCGGCGACCGGCGACTCTGTCGCGTACAGCAGCCACTCGTCGAAACGGAACTCGCGGTGGAACCACATCGAGTGGTTGACGGTCGCCGCGAACAACCGGTCGAATCCCCACGACAGTCCGTGTGTGGTGATGATCGAGTCGAGGACCGTCGTATCGGACGAGTACGCGAGTGCCGCGACGTGCATCAGCGGGTCGTCGGGCATCGGGCCGTCTGTCTTCATCCACGCCCGATTGTGGTTCAGATGCTCGCCTGTCCCCTTCAACTTCCATGCGGGCGCGTTGACGAACCGCACGTCGATCGGATGGAGTGCCTTCACGAACGCTTCGACGGTCTCCTCATAACCTTCGAAGTGATCGCTGATCGGCGGTAGATCCTCCGGGTACGCGACCTCGGGGATGGCGACGGCGTGTTCGAGGCCGGCCGCATTGTTCTGGAAGGCGACGAGCATCGTGAAGATCACCTCGTCGTCCTGGAACGCGGTGACCTGCCGATTGGCGAACGGCTTGCCGTCGCGGAATCGGTCGACCCGGTATTCGAGCGGCTTGGTGACATCACCGCCGCGAACGAAGTGCGCGTTCACCGCGTGGACGGGTGGGGCGCCCTTCGTCAGCGTGCGACCTGCCGCGACGATGCCCTGCCCGAGCAGCTGACCGCCGAAGGTCCGCGGGCCGACCTGCTCGGGATGCTGCCCGATGAACACGTCGTCGTCGACGCGCTCCACATCGAGCAGCTTCAACAGGGTCTGCAGGTCGGCCGACGCTTCGGCGGCCACGGAGTCTCCGGCGGTCTCGGTGCTCATAGGGCTCCACCCTATGCGACACCCGGCCCGGCGGCCGTAGTCGCCAGCGGCGCTGTCGTATTCAGTGGTCCTGTTCGCCGATGCGGTGCACGTGGACGAAGTTGGTCGAACCGATCACGGACGCCGGGGCACCCGCGACGATCACGACGGTGTCCCCGCGTTGCAGCCGGCCGTTGGCGGTCAGGACCTCGTCGACCTGATCGATCATCGCGTCCGTGTTCTTCATCCGCGGCACGAGGATCGGGTCGGCCCCCCAACTCAGCGCGAGTTGATTCCGGGTGGCCTCCGTCGCGGTGAACGCGAGGAGAGGAGCGCGCGGGTGCAGGCGGGCTACGCGACGCAGGGTGTCGCCGGACTCGGTGAAGGTGATGATCGCCGACGCGTTGAGACGTTCGGCGATGTCGCGGGCGGCGAACGTCACGATGCCGCGGCGAGTACGAGGGACGTGCGTCAGTTCGGGCACGTCGCGGGTGCCCTCCTCGACCGCGGTGACGATCCGCGCCATGGTCTGCACCGTCTCGTTCGGGTATCTGCCGACCGACGTCTCACCGGACAGCATCACAGCGTCGGCGCCGTCGAGCACGGCGTTGGCGACGTCGGATGCTTCGGCGCGCGTCGGCCGCGAGTTCTCGATCATCGAGTCGAGCATCTGTGTCGCGACGATGACGGGCTTGGCGTTCTCACGCGCCATCTGGATCGCGCGCTTCTGTACGAGCGGCACCTGCTCGAGCGGCATCTCGACGCCGAGATCACCGCGCGCGACCATGATCGCGTCGAACGCGAGGACGATCGCTTCGAGATTGTCGATCGCCTCGGGCTTCTCGAGCTTCGCGATGACCGGCACACGGCTACCGACTCGATCCATTACCTCGTGCACGAGTTCGATGTCGGCGGGACTCCGGACGAACGACAGAGCAACCATGTCGACGCCGAGTTCCAACGCGAACTCGAGGTCGGCGACGTCTTTCTCCGACATCGCGGGCACCGAGATATTCATCCCGGGCATCGACAGGCCCTTGTTATTGCTGACAGTGCCGCCTTCGGTGACGTTGCAGACGACGTCGTTGCCGTCGACGTGATCGACGGTGAGTCCGACCTTCCCGTCGTCGACGAGCAGCCGGTCACCGGGACGAGCGTCCTGGGCGAGCTGCGAGTACGTCGTCGACACGCGATCGTGGTTGCCGATCACGTCGTCGACCGTGATCCGGATCTGCTCACCGTTGTTCCAGTCGACCGCCCCGTTAGGGCGTCCGTTGTCTTCGAACTTGCCGAGACGGATCTTCGGGCCCTGAAGATCGGCGAGGACACCCACGGCTGTACCTGTGTTGACGCTGGCCGCGCGTACCGCCTCGTAGACACTGCGATGGTCGCTGTGCGCACCATGGCTGAAATTCATTCGGGCGACGTTCATTCCGCACTTGACGAGCGCGGTGATCCCTTCTTCGGTGTTGGTAGCGGGGCCCAGAGTACAAACGATCTTGGTTCGACGAGTCACACCCCAAGGCTATCCGGCGGGCGCGCACAATTCGAACCTACTGGCGCGTACCCCAGGTGGTTAACCCCTTGTTCGCTTGCCGACGCCCGTCAGGCGTCGCCCTTGTCGGATTCCTCTGAATCGTTCGACCGGATCTCGATGGCCCCGATGTCGTGCCCCGACGTGCTTTCGACGACGGCGATCTCGTCGAGATCAAGCCCGTCCAGGCTCGACACGATCGTGTATCCGCGTCCGGATTCGGATTTGGCCTCGGATTCGGATTCGGTTTCGGCAGCCTGTTCATCGGCTTCCGGATCGGACACGTCGGACTCGCCAGTCTCCGACGCGCCAACCTCGGACTCGGCGGTCTCGGGGTCGACAGTCTCGGGCTCGACAGCCTCAGATGTGGCAGCCTCGAGCTCCGCCGCTTCACTGTCAGGAGCTTGGGTGTCAGGGGCTTGGGTGTCAGGAGCTTGGACGTCAGCCAGCTCAGCGTCGGCGTCGGCGTCGGCGATCGTGCCGTCCGCTACTGGGTCGACCTCTACTGGGTCGACCTCTACTGGGTCGACCTCTACTGGGTCGACTTCTACTGGGCCGTCCTCGAGCACGTCGGGGTCAGTCCCATCGTGGGTCGTTCCGGTCTGGTCGTCGACACTCTCCGCATCATCGTCCAGTTGATCGAACTCGTCGAATTCGTCCCTGGTATCGGTCCCCCTCGCAGCCCAACCCGCGTCCAGCTCATCTGACTCGTCGAGCTCATCAGGCTCGTCAGGAACCGCGAATTCTCCGTCCTCATCATCTGGATACTCGTCATCTGGATACTCGTCGTCGTCCAGTGCAGGCGGGACATATCCGAGGTGCCCCTCGTCGGCGAGCTGTTCGGCACGGTCTGGCCAGAACATCGATAGCCCGGTCTCGCGGCCGCGCGGTGCCATCACGACGTAGAGCGCGGCGCCGAGGAATACCAGTGCGGAGACCAGCACGTTGACGCGCAGACCGAGAATGTGAGTCGCCTCGTCGGTGCGCATCAGCTCGATGCCGAACCGGCCGACACAGTAGCCCGCGACGTAGAGGGCGAACAGCCTGCCGTGGCCGATCTGGAATCGCTTGTCGAGAAATACCAGCAGCGCGACGACGAGCAGGTTCCACAGCAGTTCATACAGGAACGTCGGGTGAGCGACTTCCAGAACGTTGCCGTTCGAGACGCCGTCGATCACGGCGATACCGCTACGTCCGGTGTCCGGGTCGACGCGTTCGAACAGTTCCAGACCCCACGGAACGGTCGTCGGCTCGCCGTAGAGTTCCTGGTTGAAGTAGTTGCCTAGCCGGCCGATGGCCTGGGCCGCCAGGATCGCCGGAGCGATGGCGTCGCCGAACGACGGAAGTTTGATGCGCTTCCACCGGCAGCCGACCCATCCGCCGACGGCGCCGAATGCCACCGCGCCCCAAATGCCGAGACCGCCGTCCCACACTTGAAATACGGCGCCAAGCCCCTTCCCGTCGTCCCCGAAATACCGCCACCAGTCGGTGATGACGTGGTAGATCCGGCCACCGATCAGACCGAACGGAACGGCGATGAGCGCGACGTCGAGGACGTCGCCCGGCTGCCCGCCCCGGGCACGCCACCGACGGTCGCTCCACCACACGGCGACGACGATGCCGATGATGATGCACAGCGCGTACGCGCGGACGGGCAGCGGTCCGAGAGTCCACACGCCTTGCGGCGGGCTCGGCAGGTAGGCAAGAACGTGTCCGGCAGTCACACGTGCCACAGTAGTGCACCGGGCGAGACCTCCTCGAACGCGACGCCGCGTTCGACGCCCGGCACTAGAGGATCGTCAGATTCGCGCGCGCCGTACGCCCCGCGCGAGGTCGTCGATCAGGGCGGCGACGGCCGGCTGACCTTCGTCGACCGCGGACACGATCGCCGAGCCGACGATCACACCGTCCGCGTATGCGCCGATCTCCGCGGCCTGGTCGCCGTTGCGGACGCCCAGCCCGACGCCGATCGGGATGTCCGAGTACTCACGGACTCGCGCACACAGGTCGGGTGCCAGGTTCGACACCGACGACCGGGCGCCGGTCACGCCCATCGTCGACGCCGCATACACGAACCCTCGGCATGCGTCGACGGTCGTCGCGATCCGCTCGGGCGTCGACGACGGCGCGACGAGATAGATGCGGTCGAGGTCGTGGGCGTCGGACGCGGCGTGCCATTCGTCGCCCTCCTCCGGAATCAGGTTCGGGGTGATGACGCCGACTCCGCCTGCTGCAGCGAGGTCCCGCGAGAACGCGTCGACACCGTACTTTCCGATTAGGTTCCAGTAACTCATCACGACCGGCTTGGCGCCTGCGTCGGCGACCGCTTCGGCCGCGGCGAAGACGTCACGCACGCGGGTGCCGCCGGCGAGCGCGTGCACGGCGGCCTTCGCGATCGTTGGCCCGTCCATGACCGGATCCGAGTACGGGATGCCGATCTCGACGATGTCGCAGCCCGCCGAGACCATGGTGCGCAGCGTCTCCAACGACGTCGGCAGGTCCGGGTAGCCGACCGGCATGTAGCCGATCAGTGCGCTGCGGTTCTCCGCGCGGCAGGCCGCGAAGGTCTCGCCGAGGCGGCTGGCGGGTGCGGTGGTCACTGGTTGTCCCCTGCGATAGAAGCGGCGTATTCGGTCTCCGACGGCGGCTTGCCGTATAGCCCGAACCACGTCGCCGCGGTGTCGACGTCCTTGTCGCCGCGACCGGACAGGTTCACGACGATGATCGCCCCCTCGCCCAGTTCCTTGCCGAGCTCAAGTGCGCCCGCGACCGCGTGCGCTGACTCGATCGCCGGGATGATGCCCTCGCGGCGGGACAGCAGCTTCAGCGCGTCCATCGCCTCGGTGTCGGTCACCGGGCGGTACTCGGCCCGTCCGATGTCTTTGAGGTGAGCGTGCTCGGGTCCGACGCCCGGATAGTCGAGACCCGCGGAGATCGAGTGCGATTCGACGGTCTGGCCGTCCTCGTCCTGCAGGAGGTACGAGTAGGCGCCCTGGAAGGCCCCCGGGGTGCCGCCGGTGAAGGTCGCGGCGTGGCGACCGGTCTCGACGCCGTCGCCCGCGGCCTCGAAACCGACGAGTCGTACGTCGGCGTCGTCGACGAACGGGTGGAAGATGCCGATCGCGTTCGAGCCGCCGCCCACGCACGCGGTGACGGCATCGGGCAGACGTCCGGTCTTCTCCTGGATCTGACGACGCGCCTCCATCCCGATGATCCGCTGGAAGTCGCGGACCAGCATCGGGAACGGGTGCGGCCCGGCTGCGGTGCCGAAGCAGTAGTAGGTGTCGTCGGCGTTGGTCACCCAGTCGCGCAGCGCCTCGTTGATCGCGTCCTTGAGGGTCGCCGAACCGGATTCGACGGCGACGACCGTGGCACCGAGCAGCTGCATTCGGGCGACGTTGAGCGCCTGGCGTTCGGTGTCGACACGCCCCATGTAGATCAGGCAGTCGAGGCCGAGGAGCGCACATGCGGTGGCGGTGGCGACACCGTGCTGACCCGCGCCGGTCTCGGCGATGACACGCTTCTTCCCCATCCGCTGAGCGAGCAGTGCCTGGCCGAGGACATTGTTGATCTTGTGCGAACCCGTGTGGTTCAGGTCCTCGCGTTTGAGGAACAGTCGTGCGCCGCCCGCGAGTTCGCTGAGTCGCTCCGCCTCGTACAACGGTGACGGCCGCCCGGCGTAGTCGCGCTGCAGCCGGTCGAGTTCGTCGAGGAACTCCCGGTCGCTGCGCATCTTCTCGTAGGTAGCGGTGACCTCGTCGATCACGGCCATCAAAGCTTCGGGGACGTGGCGTCCGCCGTAGACGCCCCAATGGCCGTTGTCGTCGGGTCCGATCGGCGAGACGTTCGCGACGCCGTCGCTTGCCTTGGGAAATTCGGTCGGATCGGTCACGGGGTCAATCATCCTCGTCTGGGTCGCGGAACGGCAATTGAATATCGGCGCGGTTCGGTGGACGCGACCGGTGTGCGGGCTGGGCGAACCGGAGTCAGCGCGCAGGCTTGGGGCACGACGGGTGTGCGCCGGCCGCCACCAGGTCGGAGACTGCGGTGCGCGGATCTCCGGATGTCACGAGGCCTTCACCGACGAGGACGGCGTCGGCGCCCGCCCCCGCGTATGCGAGGAGATCGGCGGTGCCGCGGACACCGGACTCGGCGACGCGCACGATGTCGGACGGCAGGCCCGGCACGATCGACGAGAAGACGTCACGGTCGACCTGCAGGGTCTTGAGGTCGCGGGCGTTGACACCCACGACAGTCGCTCCGGCTTCGAGGGCGCGGTCGGCTTCGGCTTCGGTGTGGACCTCCACCAGTGCTGTCATCCCGAGCGACTCGGTCCGGTCGAGCAACGAGGCGAGCGCCTTCTGTTCCAGAGCCGCGACTATCAGCAGGATGACGTCCGCGCCGTGCGCGCGAGCCTCGTGAATCTGGTACGGGCCGACGATGAAGTCCTTGCGCAGCACCGGAATGTCGACGGCGGCGCGGACGGCGTCGAGGTCGGCGAGCGATCCCTTGAACCGGCGTTCCTCGGTGAGCACGCTGATGACGCGCGCTCCCCCGGCCTCATACGCTTTCGCCAGTTCCGCCGGGTCGGCGATGTTCGACAGCTGGCCCTTCGACGGACTCGCTCGCTTGACCTCGGCGATCACCGCGATGTCCGGTTGCCGCAGCGCAGCGGTCGCGTCGCGGGGGTCGGGAGCCTTGGCCGCGAGCTCCTTCACGGCAGCGAGATCGAGGACAGCTTCGCGCGCAGCGACATCCGCCTTGACCCCGTCGATGATGGAATCGAGCACTGACTGATCGCTCACTGCGACGCCCCTTTCTCGCGCTGTGCCTCAAGAGTAGGCAAGCCGTTCTCAGGGCCACAGTCCGGGGTGTGTCCGCACGGGACGGGCGGGGTCAGACCCCGGTCAGTGACGCTCCAGAGTTCCATGCGTCGAGCAACGCGGACTCGAGACGGTCCTCGACGACCTGCAGCGCGGCGATGCCGAACAACACGTCGTCTTCGAGCGACGGTTCGTCTGCGAGCAGCGGCGCGACGACCTGATCTCGCATCACGAGTTCGTGGACGGCGTCGGCCTCGACGTGCTCGCGGTAGAACCGTCGAGCCTCCTCGGGCGCACCGATCCGCTCCAGTCCGGCAAGCAGTCGCGCCGACCCGAGCGGCGACGTCACCTCGGTCGCCGCGAAGTGTCCGACGGTCGCGCCTCGGCGGGAACGACGCAGCCCGAGGCACGACATGAGGTTCACCGGCGCGAGCGCGAGTGCGGGAGCCGTCGACAGATATCCGAGATAGGCGTCGTTCAAGCCCATCGCCGACAGAAGGTCCGCGAACAACTCCTGGTGGACGCGGTCTCCGTGGCCTGCGCCGTACTCGTCGAACTCCACAGCGACGAACGCAGCCTTGGCCTGGCCCCGCAGACGAGGGATCGCCCAGGCGTGCGGATCGGCTTCCTTCAAGTGATAGAGCGACCGTACGGCGAAGTAGTCGGCGAACTCGCTCTCGGTCCCATGCCTGCGCAGGAACTCGGACGCGCCCGTCGGCACCGAACTCGCGAGAGCACCAAGTTCCGCGTCTGCGGTCCGGCCCTCCGCGGACGGCGGGCATTCCTGTTCGACGGCGTCGAGAAAAGCCTCTTCGAGGCGGACCCGGGCCGCTATGACGACCGGATCCCATTCACAATCACGGCCTGCGTCCACCCAACCCCGATAGTGGAGTTCGTGGCATACGGTCAACGCGAGCTGGACGTCATCGCTCCACGGGTCGACGTCGTCCGGCACCCGAACGTGCGCTGGCGCGTGCGCGGAGTCCGCTCGCACAGCGTCAACGAGTTCCTCCGACACCGGGCCGCGCGGAGCGGGCAGCAACGCCTGGCCGATCCGCGACGCCGACACTGCAACCATCTATGCCACCTGTCCTTCCTCGGGCCGTCCGTCCTGCGCTTTCCAGGGGGCGCCACAGACGTATGGGCTCCACAGACGTAAGTTACCCCGGCTCAGCAACATTCAAACTCCGAACGCCCAGCGGCGCGCGATTGACATTCCGCGAAATGGGTACTCCACATCAGCAACGCCGGACACTATGGACGGTGTGGCCGCACGTACCGGCACGAACTGGAGGTCCACTCATGAACTCGTCAACGTTCGCCTCAGTCGTCGATCCCGTGATCGACAGACTCACTCCGGACGAGGGCGGTCGGATGCTGCACCGCAACGGTCTCGTCTTCGCCGGGCACTTCGTCGCCGAATCGAGCGACCTGCCGATCGCATCGGGTCCGGTGACCGTGCGCGTATCGAAGGCTCTCGGTCTTCCTGGGAAGGCTCCCGACGTCGTAGGAGCCGCGGTGCGATTCCTGCCCGAGGCGGCCGGTGACAGCGGCTGGGATCTGATGTTGGGCGGGCCGGCAAGACGAATCGTCAGGCTGCCGATCGTCCGACCCGCTATCGGCTGGGGCCGGGTCCCGCTCGCTGCGGACTGTGAATACAACTACGGGGAATATGACTACGGGGAATATGACTACGGAGAGTCACGCTGGCGCATATCCGGGGAACTGCTGGCCCCGACGACCGGAACGGGACTCGACACGCACGCGTTGACGAGGGCACTGTCTCAGGCGCCCGCCGTCCTCACACTCGCCGCGAAGTGCGAGGGTGCGCCGACCGCCCCGATCGGCACTGTTGAGTTCGGTGGCGCACAGTTGCCCGACGACATCGACTTCGACCCGATGCGAACGCCGCAGCGAGTGCGTCCCGTGCGGGACTGGTGGGACGACGTCTGCCGAGCCGGCTACCGCGGGAGGAACGGCTGACTCATGTCTGTCCCCCTCGCCGCGACCGGATCTACCCGGCCCGAATCTGCCCCGTCCGAATCCGCCCCGTCCGCATCTGCCCCGTCTGCATCTGACGCGTTTAGGGCGCACGCCGTCCCGGACGACGTGTATCAACCGCAAGAGGACACCGCGTTGCTCATCGACGCGATGACCGATAGGGACCTGCGCGGTGTGCGAGTACTCGACCTCTGCACCGGTTCGGGTGCGGTCGCGGTCGCCGCCGCACGTGCAGGCGCCCAGGTCACTGCGGTGGACTCGTGCCCGAATGCGGTCGCCGCGACCCGTCGGCGCGCAGCCTACGCCGACGTGGAACTGAACGTCGTCCACGCCGACCTGGCCGGGATCGACCTGACTGGATTCGACCCAAAAGGATTCGACCCGAAAGGATTCGACCTGGTCACCTGTAATCCACCGTATGTGCCGACACCGCCGGGCAGTGCGAGCTCCGCGGACGGACCGAGTCACGCGTGGAACGCGGGCCCCGACGGTCGCGCCGTCCTCGACGTGCTGTGTGTCGTCGGCCCCCGCCTGCTCGCGCCCGGGGGCGCGATGCTCATCGTGCAGTCCGAACTCGCCGACGTGCCGCGTTCGCTCGACGCGTTGCGCGCGGCCGGTCTGCACTCCACGGTGGTGCGCGAGCGAGAGATCCCATTCGGCCGCGTCATGACCTCGCGGCGCAGCCGCCTCGTCGCCGCTGGCCTGTTGGATCCGCACGCGGGCACCGAGTCGATCGCCGTGATCGGAAGCGAGGCTCCGAGATGACCGGCGAACAGCCGAGAAGAATCAGGGTGATCAAGAAGGGGCCGATCCTGGTTGACGGTCCGGTAGACATCGAGGGACCCGACGGATCGCTCGTCCACTGCGACCGATTCCAGGTCGCGATCTGCGCATGTGGGCTCAGCGCGAACGCGCCGCTGTGCGATGCGAGCCATCGCCGGCTGCTGCGCCCTCGTCGGCGGTGACGCACTCCGACGTTTACCCCACCCGCTGTCGCGGGTACCCCGGCACACACGTGTGGCGATGAACTGACACATGGTGAAAGGAGAGGACGATGGCCGATAACAATCAGACGCATCACGGCGCGACGACGCACGGAGGCTCGACCGATAAGCCTCTCGACGGAAAGACGATCGCGATTCTCGCCGCCGACGGCGTGGAGCAGGTCGAGTTGACTGCGCCCCGCGATGCCGTCGAAGAAGCTGGAGCGACCACTGTGCTGGTATCGCTGCGGCCCGGAGAAGTGCAGGCGATGAACGGCGACGTGGAGGTGGCCGACCGATTCCGTGTCGATCGTGTGGTCGCCGACGTCGCCGTGGCCGACTTCGACGGACTCCTCCTACCCGGTGGTACGACGAACCCCGACAAGCTTCGTCAGGATGCGCATGCGGTCGACTTCGTCCGCGGCTGCATGCATGCGGACCGACCTGTCGGCGTGATCTGTCACGGCCCGTGGACCCTGGTGGAGGCCGACGTGGTCCGAGGCCGCACGTTGACCGGATATCCGAGTGTTCGCACCGACATCAAGAATGCGGGCGGTACAGTCGTCGACGGCGAGGTCGTCGTCGACGGGTCGTTGGTGTCGAGTCGGAACCCGGACGACCTGCCTGCGTTCTGCGCGAAGATCGTCGACGTTTTCGCCGCAGGGTAGCCGCGCATGACTTCTGTTCGCGCGAAGCTCCTCATCGCACGGATGAGGATCCAGCGAAATAAGCGCTTCTACGCGGACCCGGCGACCATGCGTAGGAGGCTGTCCGCGCACCAGTCGCCGCGTCGCGCCCGGCCCCCGGCATGGATGCGTCGGCGATACCGCGTGGAGGAAGTACTGGTCCACGACCACCACTGCTTCACCCTGTCACCGCGCGACGGCGTGACGTCGGACTGGCATTTGTTCCACATGCACGGAGGGGGTTTCGTCGAATCCCCGGAGCCCCACCACTGGCGTTTCGCCGCGTGGATGGTCGATCGGCTGGGGTGCCGATACACGATGCCGATGTACCCGTTGACGCCGAGCCACGATCACCGGACGATCGTTCCGATGGTCGAGGAGGCTTATCGGACGCTGATGGCGCCGACCGCCCCGAAGAACCGACTCGTCATCGGCGATTCGGCTGGCGGCACCCTCGCGTTGGGTCTGACGCGGCATCTCCGGGAGCAGGATCTCGAACAGCCCGCCGGAGTCGCGTTGTTCTCGCCGTGGATCGACTTGGCGACCGACGACGCGATGTCGGTCGAGATCGACCCCAGCGATCCTGAGTTGGGGGTGACGGGCCTGCGCCAGGCCGGACGCTGGTTCGCCGGCGCACGTGCGCTGGACGATCCGGAGGTGAGTCCGGCGTTCGCCGATCTCGACGGTTCGGCCCCGGTCGTCGTGTTCATCGGACACCGCGACATCCTGCTTCCGGACGCTCGGCGGATCAAACAACTCGGCGACGATGCGGGCGTCCGCATCGAGTTGAACGAGTACCCGGGCATGTTCCACAACTGGATCATGCAGCCGATCCCCGAAGGGCAGAGTGCCCGCGCGGAACTGCTCGACTTCATCGGCTCACTCGAACGCTGAGCGGTCCTCATCCCCGCCAGCCCTCAAGCCGTCTCGCGGGGGCTGGCGGGGTGTCGGAGGCCGTGCGCGTCAGTGGTTCAGTCGGTCGCCGCCTCGGCCGCGAGCTGGGCCAACGTGTCCTCGAGTTGGGTTTCGGTCACGAGCGGGAACTTGACCTTCTCCAAAAGATCCTTGTCGGTGACCTTCGACCAGTCATAGGTGTGCCGGACCAATGTGCTGTCCGGGCCTTGGGATTCGAGTTCCCACACCCATTCCCAGCCAGGAGGCTCGGTGCCTGCGGGTGCCGTCTGCCAGGCCAGCAGCTTGTCCTTGGCGTAGCCCGTCACGTGGTTGTCCGTCTGGTACTCGCCGCCCATGTGCGGACCCTCCATGTTCATCGTGAACACCTGCCCGACCTGCTGGATGCGGTCGGCGTGGTCGACGCTCCGAACGAATCCCGACCCGTCCAACCGCTGGTGGCGCTCCGGGTTGCTGAGCACGTCGAAAACGTGATCGACCGGGGCCTCGATAACTCGCTGCACTGTGACACTCGTTTGATCGCTCATGACTCCACCGTGCCGAAGGTCGACCAGACTGGCAACCCCGAGAACTGATGTGCTCTCCGATGTTTGGCCAGACTCGTCACGGGTACTCAGCCCGGCAGATGTATGTCGAAGCGGTGGATGCCACCGGAAGGGAGCACTCGGCGATGATCGTGCGAACAACGGCGGAGATCACCGGCACCGGCCGCCAGGTGAGCGGTGAGACGTGGACGTCCAAACGAATCGTCCTGTCCGACGACGACGCCGGATTCTCTTATCACGAGACGACGGTCGAACCGAACACCCGGACGCCGCTTCACTACCCGGACTATGTGGAGGCGGTCTGGTTGATCGAGGGCCACGGGACTCTCGCCGATCACGACAACGACCGCACGTACCCGCTCGCTCCCGGAACGATGTATCTGCTCGACAAGCATGAGCGGCACTCGATCATCGCGGACACGCGTCTACGGATGTACTGCGTGTTCGCCCCGGCGGTGCCGCCGGGCAGTGACTGACCAGTCCGCTGGTCGCCGACCGCAGCACCCCGAACACAACAGGAGACGATCATGTCCGAATACCAGCTCGCGGCAACGGAGATCCTTGCCCGCTCGTCCACGTTCACGTCCGTCGGATGGATCGGCTACATCATTATCGGCGGACTGGCCGGCTGGCTCGCCAGCAAGTTGACGGGCGCCGACGCCCGGATGGGCATCCTGGCCAACATCGCCGTCGGCATCGTCGGCGCGCTGCTCGGCGGCTACATCCTGAGCTTCTTCCTCGACACCGCAAGCGGCGGAATGTGGTTCACCTTCGCGACCGCCTTATTCGGCTCCCTGGTGCTGCTCGGCATCATCGGCGCCATCGCACGACGACGCTGACGCCGCCTCGCCGACGCGCTACCGGTGTGGCCGATCGGGCACGAAACCGTGCTGTGCTCCCCACAGCACCGCCTGTGCCCGAGTGGCCACGCCGATACGGCGATAGCAGGTGCGGATGTAGGTCTTGACCGAGTTGATGGAAAGTCCCGTGTGGTCGACGATGTCGGCATTGCTGAGGCCCTGGGTGATGAGCGCCAGGACTTCGGCCTCACGTTGAGTGAGCCCTTCCTCGCGTCCGGGCCAGTCGCCCGAGTTGAACGCCGCGGTGTCGGCGCGGTCGGCGAAGACCTTCGCTGAGGGGCCACCACGGTGAATCTCCTCGAGCGCATTCACGAGTTCGGCCGCAGGCAACTTCTTCGAAAGGAGCGCGGCGGCTCCGGCGGCGAGCGACCGCGAGACGGCGGAGTCGGAGATCTCCCACGAGTACACGGCGACCTTGCCGACCCGATCGTTCATGGCCAGCCCGGCAATGACTTCCCGATCCGACAGTGGATTAGCGAACGAGTCGTAGAGCGCGATGTCGACGTAGTCCACCACGTCGCCTGACGTGGAGAGCGTCTGAACCTGTACCCGACCGGTGTAGAGGCGAAGCATGTTCGCCAGGCCCCGCACGACGACGTCGTAATCGTCGATGAGCGCCACTCGAACCGGTTCCATACCCAAACCCTATCTTTGCCGAATACACCCCAAAGGGTGAACCGTTTAACCCTTTGTGTCGCCTAGTGTCTGTAGCGGCGGCGACCGCCCGTCCCCGCCCGTATGCCGCCGACACTGAAGTAGGACGCCCAGACCATGCCCGACCACGATGACGCGGTGTCGACCGTCGAGGACACAAACTTTCGGTTCGGCAGGTTCTGGTACTACATCGACGAGGACCGCTGGCAGTGGTCAGACGAACTGGCCCGCTTGCACGGCTACGAATCGGCCGCGGTGGTCGTGCCCACCAGTGATGTTTTGCTCCGGCACAAGCATCCCGATGACAAGGAGCGGGTCGCTGAACTGATCGAGCGGGTGAGGCGCGGGGACGAACCGTTCAGCAGTCGACATCGGATCGTCGACCTGATCGGGAACGTCGTTCCGGTTATCGTGCTCGCCGAACTCATCGTCGACCCGACCACCGGCAGGCGACGTGGCACGTCCGGCTTCTACGTGGCCGAACCGCCGACGAGAGCCATGACAGCGACGACAGACGCGTACGTCAAGAAGATCCCGGGTAGCGGCGGCATGGACATCGACGAAGTCGTGCGCAGGCGTGCAACGATCGAGCGCGCCAAGGGCGCGCTGATGCTCGTCTACCGACTCGACGAGCAGCAGGCGTTCGACCTTCTCGTATGGCGATCCCAGGAGTCGAACACCAAACTGCACACTTTGGCTGCGGTGATCGAGACGCGGTTCGCCGAGGTGGACGTGTCGTCCGCGACACGATCGAGTTTCGATCAGGTCCTGTTGAGCGCGCACGAGGAGTACTCGGCCTCCCGCCGGGATGAACTCGACGTTTGACCTTCGACGCCGCGGGGAACCTCGTCTCACAAGAGTCATCCGACGATGTGAGGAGTGAGCTGATGCGTGCCGTCACATGGCAGGGAAAGCGCGACGTGCGGGTCGAGGACGTCCCCGATCCCAGAATTCACGAGCCTACCGATGCAGTAATCGAAGTGACCTCCACGAACATCTGCGGGTCCGACCTGCACCTGTACGAAGTGCTGACCCCGTTCATGGAGTGCGGCGACATCCTCGGGCATGAGGCCATGGGCACTGTCGCGGAGGTAGGAAGCGAAACCGGTGACCTGCGCGTCGGGGACCGTGTGGTGGTGCCGTTCCAGATCTCGTGCGGCGACTGCTTCATGTGCGATCGCACCCTGTACACCCAGTGCGAAACCACCCAGGTCCGCGACCAGGGCACCGGTGCCGCGCTGTTCGGATACTCAAGTCTGTACGGTTCAGTCGCAGGCGGCCAGGCGGAGTACTTGCGCGTCCCGCAAGCCCAGTTCACTCACATCAAGGTCCCCGATGGGCCGCCCGACAGTCGATTCGCCTATCTCTCGGATGTCCTTCCGACCGCCTGGCAGGCGGTCGAGTACGCGGACGTTCCCGACGGCGGGTCGGTGACAATCCTCGGACTCGGCCCGATCGGCGACATGGCCGCCCGCATCGCCGCGCATCGCGGAATGCGCGTGATCGGTGTGGACCGAGTACCCGAGCGTCTCGCTCGAGCAGACGCACACGGCGTCGAGACCGTGTCGACCGATGAGGACGTCGCCGCCTTCGTCCGTGATCGAACCGACGGTCGGGGAACCGATTCCGTGATCGATGCGGTGGGGATGGAAGCGCACGGGTCGCCGGTGGCCGAGACGCTGCAGAAGGCCGTCGGCTTCTTACCTGATCCCATCGCGCGTCGGGTGAACACCACCGCTGGAGTCGATCGGCTGTCCGCGCTATACATGGCGTTCGACGTCGTACGTCGAGGAGGGACCGTATCTCTCTCGGGCGTCTACGGCGGCGCCGCCGATCCGATCCCGCTGTTCAAGCTCTTCGACAAGCAGGTTCAGATCCGAATGGGCCAGGCCAACGTCAAGAAGTGGACCGACCAGATCATGCCGCTGCTGAGCGACGCCGACCCGCTCGGCGTCGACACCTTCGCGTCGCACGAACTGCCGCTAGCCGACGCCGCCGATGCGTACGACAAGTTCCAACGCAAGGCCGACGGCTATGTCAAAGTGATGCTTAAGCCGTAACGCACACACCAGCGAAGGACTGTAGATCAGCGATCGACCGTCGAAGCAGTCGGGAGACGTGCATCTGAGACATCCCCATGCGCTTTGCGATCGCACTCTGCGACAGGTCCTCGAAGTAGCGGAGACCGATGATCTTCCGCTCACGAGGACGCAGATGTGCCAGCGCGGGACGGAGCGTCTGCGCATCGTTCACGAGATCGTAGTGCGGGTCCTCGCGGCCTACCCGTTCGCTCGTCGGCCGATCGTCGTCACCGCCCGCCGGGCTGTCGAGCGACACCGTCGCCGTCGCGGCCGCGGCGCGTCGCGCCTCCTCGACCTCCCAGAGGTCGACACCCAGGTCGGTGGCCAACTCGCGTCGCGTCGGCGTCCTACCGAGGACCTGTGTCATCCGACTCTCACTCTCGCGCAGCTGAACCGAGAGGTCCTTCAGGCGGCGAGGAGCCCGCAGCATCGCGGTTCGATCCCGGAAGTGCCTGCGCACCTCGCCCATCACAGTCGGGACGGCGAACGACAGGAAGTCGGCGCCGCGAGAGGGCTCGAACCGATCGATGGCCTGCACCAGGCCGAGGCGCGCGATCTGCAGGAGATCATCGCGGTTCTCGCCTCTGCCCGAAAACCGCTGCGCGATGTGCTGGGCGAGCGGGAGGCCTGCCACGACCGCTTCATCTCGCAGCGTCTCGCGGCGTGGGTCGTCATATCGTAAGGACGCACGTTCGGTCAGCAGAGCTCTCACGTGGTCGTACTCGTCATTCGTCATTCCAGAGTCCCTCCTACGTCGACCGCACAGATCGCGACGCACGCGGCGTCGCCTGCGGTGCGGTGATGTGAATGCCTGGACGCTGTCAGCAGCGTCTCTATGGTCGGCATGGGAACTCGGCTGTTGGTTGAACCGAGTGACTTCGACGTTACCCGCTGGCCTGCCCGCTGGCCAGGGACTGGAGAACCGAGGGAAGAGCCTAGGGCACCAGGCAAAGAGATTAGGGAGCCAGGCGAAGGAACTACGGGCGTTCGTCGGTGGGATCCACCCCGTTGTCCAGCGAGTCCCACAGGAGGCGTTCATTGCCGTCGGACTCCGTCTCCTCGCCGCGAGCCGCGCGCTCGCGTTCGGCGAACACCTTCTTCTCGAGCTCCTCACGGCGCGCGGCCGGAGAGGTGTACTTCGACGACATGCCGCCCGCCGTCGCGCCCCGCATCATGAGGACCGCGGCGATCGCCGCACAGACCGCTCCGACGAGCAACAGGTAGGCCGGAGTGTTCGACGTCAGGATCACGCGAACGTCGTACTTCGGGTCCAGATCGATGGCGTCGGCCGCGAACATATTGTTTTGGCCGTTGTTGATCAGCGAGATCGCCGGAACCGCTGACAGAACCGCGGCGAGCGCGAGAATGAGTGCGACGAGCCGGAGCACCCATCCGCTCACCGCGAACTGCGCGACGATGCCGGCGACGAACAGCAGCGCCACGGCTACCAGCCATGGGCTCCAGTCCGAACCGTTGACATCGAAGGTGCGCGGGACGCCGAGCCCATCTTCGGCGATGACCTCCGCCCATCGCATCCGGGACACGGTCCACAGAACGATCGCGGCGATCGCCAGTAACAGTCCGGCGATCCCCTGCCTACGGCGGCCGCCCGACCTCGAGCCTCCGGTGGCCTGCTCGCTGTCGGTCATACCCGATCCTCTCCGCCGACCCTGGTCACGGTGCCGGCTGCGGCGACCGCGTTGAGTACCGCCGTCGCCTTGTTGCGTGCCTCGTTGAACTCGTATTCGGCATCGCTGTCTGCGACGACGCCGCCGCCCGCCTGTACGTAGGCCGTACCGCCGGACATGAGGGCGGTGCGGATGGCGATCGCGGTGTCGGCGTCGCCCGCGAAGTCGAGGTACCCGACGATGCCGCCGTATAGGCCGCGACGCGTGAGCTCGTGCTCTTCGATGATCTGCATCGCCCGGACCTTCGGCGCGCCGGTCAGCGTCCCCGCCGGGAAGCAGGCGGTGACCGCGTCGAGCGCCTGCCTGCCGTTCCGGAGACGACCCGACACGGTCGACACCAGATGCATCACGTGACTGTAACGTTCGACCCGTCGGTAGTCGGTGACGCGAACGGTGCCGGGCTCGCACACCCGCCCCAGATCGTTGCGGCCGAGGTCCACGAGCATCAGATGCTCCGAGTTCTCCTTCTCGTCCTCGAGCAGGCCCTTCGCGAGAAGCTGGTCCTCCTCCTCGGTGGTGCCACGCCAACGAGTGCCTGCGATCGGGTGCGTCGTCGCCACACCGTCGGCGACGGTGACAAGAGCCTCCGGCGACGACCCGACGATCGTGAACGGATCACGTTCGACGCCGGGTACCCGCACGAGATACATGTACGGACTCGGGTTCGATGCGCGCAGCACGCGGTACACATCGATCGGGTCGGCGTCGGTGTCGACGGCGAACCGCTGCGACGGCACCACCTGGAACGCCTCCCCCGCCTCGATCGCCTCGACCACGTCGTCGACGATCCGCGAATACTCGTCGAGCGTGCGCTGCGAAGTGTAGTCGGGGGTCGGCCGCTCGAACGTCGAGACCGTCGACGGCGCCGACGCCGCCAACGCCGCCGTCATCACGTCGAGTCGGCCGACCGCGTCCGCGTACGCCTCCTCGGCCCGCTCGTCCGAACCGTCCCAGTTGATCGCGTTGGCGATCAGCGTGATGGTGCCCTCGTGGTGGTCGAACGCGGCCAACTCGGAGGTCAAGAGCCAGAACATGTCCGGCAGGCCGAGATCATCGTCGGTGATCGACGGCAGACGTTCGAGTCGTCGAACGAAGTCGTAGGCCATGAACCCGACGAAACCCCCGGTCAGCGGCGGCATGTCGGCGAACGCCTCAGTCTGCAGCAGACGGAGCGACTCAGCGAGCGCCGCCAGCGGGTCACCGCCCACGGGCGCGCCCGCCGGGACGGTCCCCCACCAGTGCGCCTGATCGTCGACGACCGTCAGACCCGACGAACCCGCGCCGATGAACGACCACCGCGACCACGACTGCCCATTGGGCGCCGACTCCAGCAGGAACGTCCCGTCCCGGTCGCCGGCCAGCTTGCGATACGCCGACAGCGGCGTCTCCGAGTCGGCGAGCACCTTCCGGGTCACCGGGACCACCCGGTGGGCGGCCGCCAGGTCGAGGAACTCCGCCAGCGACGTCGTGTGCGCGCTCATCCGAGCGGTTCCCCGCCGACGCCCCACTGACTACGCGGAATCTCGGTGATCGTCACCCACACCGAGTCGGGATTCTTACCGGTCGCCTTGGCGTATGCCTCGGTCACCGCGGCGATCGTCTCGCGTTTGACGGTGTCCGACAGCCCCTGAGTCTGCGAGATTTGAATGAGCGGCATGTCAACGCCTTTCGTCGTCGGAGACCGAGTCGGCGAAGGCGAGCGACTCGGTGTCGAAACAGCTGTGGTTTCCGGTGTGGCAGGCGGGACCGACCTGGTCGACGACGAGCAGCAGTGCGTCGCCGTCACAGTCGAGACGGACGTCGTGGACGTACTGGGTGTGGCCGCTGGTCTCGCCCTTCACCCAGTAGTCCTGTCTGGACCGCGAGAAATAGGTGCCCTGACGAGTGGCGAGCGTGCGTTCGAGCGCTTCATCGTCCATCCACGCCATCATCAGGACGATACCGGTCTCGCGTTCCTGTGCGATGGCCGCGAACAGCCCGTCCGGGCCGCGTTTGAGTCGCGCCGCGAGCTCTGCGGGCAGTGCCATGGGAGGCTCCTTGGTCGAGAGAATGTATGAACGGTCAGCGGACGGTGATGCCGTCTGCGCGCATCGCGTCCTTGACCTGACCGATGGTGAGGTCGCCGAAGTGAAAGACCGACGCGGCCAGGACCGCGTCAGCGCCCGCGTGGACGGCAGGCGCGAAGTCGTCGGCCGTGCCTGCGCCTCCGGATGCGATGACCGGGATAGAGACGGCCGCGCGGACCGCGCGGATCATCGCCAAGTCGAAACCGTCTTTGGTGCCGTCGGCGTCCATCGAGTTGAGCAGGATCTCGCCGACGCCCAACTCGGCGCCGCGCGCGGCCCACTCGACAGCGTCGATGCCGGTACCGCGCCGACCACCGTGCGTGGTGACCTCCCAACCCGACGGCGTCGCTTCGCTCCCGGCGCCCTGCCTATCGGGCACCGTCCTCGCGTCGACCGACAGGACGATGCACTGCGAGCCGAACCGGCGACTCATCTCGTCAAGCACGTCGGGACGAGCGATCGCCGCGGTGTTGACGCTGACCTTGTCGGCACCCGCCCGCAACATCGCGTCGACGTCGTCGACCGTGCGGATACCGCCACCGACGGTCAACGGGATGAAGATCTGGTCGGCGGTCCGGCGAACCACGTCAATCATCGTCGACCGACCCGAGCTCGATGCGGTCACGTCGAGGAATGTCAGTTCGTCCGCGCCTTCCGCGTCGTAACGCGCCGCGAGTTCCACCGGGTCGCCGGCATCCCGCAGATTCGCGAAGTTGACGCCCTTCACCACTCGGCCGTCGTCGACGTCCAAGCACGGGATGACACGCACCGCCACACTCACTGGTCCACCTTGCTTTCAATCGTGTCGTCCCCGGCCACACCGCTGTCGGCGATGACCTCGAGTAGTTCTGCATGAAGCTGCGGATCGCCGGTCACCAGCGACCCCGAGCCGACCCGCCACGGCTGCCCGTGCACATCGGTCGCCACACCGCCCGCGGCACGTACGAGTGCGGTGCCCGCCGCGTTGTCCCACGCGTGATAGCTGAACGACACTGCGCCGCCGAAGATTCCCGCAGCCACGTACGCCATGTCGGTACCGGTGGAACCGGTCATCCGCAGGCGACGGGCCCGGTGACTCAACGCCGAGTACAGCGCCGCCCGACCGGTCCCCGGGTACCGTCCGCCCGACCGCACGTTGAACGCGCCGCAGCCGATGACCGCCGACGACAACGGTCCGGGTTCAAGCCGCGGAGTCTGCTCCCCGTTCACCGTGAACGACTGCCCGACGATCCCCGTGTAATGCTGGTTCAGCAAGGGCAGCCGGGTGATGCCGAGGACCGGTTCACCGTCGACGGCGAGAGCCAGCAGCATCGCGGCGACCGGCAGGCCGACCGAATAGTTGAAGGTGCCGTCGATCGGATCGAGGATCCAGACCGGTCCGGAGTCGGCGGCGGGACCGCCGTACTCTTCGCCGTGCACCCCGATCCCCGTCCGATCGACGAGTTCGGCCCCGATCCGACGCTCCAATGACAGGTCGACGTCCGTCGCGAAGTCGTCGCCCTTCTTGCGCACCGACCCGGGCGAGCCCAGACCGTGGACGAACTCGCCGACCACCGAGCCGAGGATGCCGTCGGCGACGCCGAGCAGACGCGGCAGGTCGATGTCGGCTGCGGAAGCGGGCACAGTGGTCACTTCGTCGCGGACACCGCGGCCAGCGCTTCGGGCAACGTGAACCGGCCCGCGTACAGCGCTTTGCCGATGATCGCTCCCTCGACTCCGAGGTCGGTCAGTTCGGCGATCGCGACCAGGTCGGCGACCGTCGACACGCCGCCCGAAGCCACGACGGGCGAATCGGTCGCGCGCGCCACCTGCGCGAGCAGTTCCAGGTTGGGCCCGCTCAGCGTGCCGTCCTTGCTCACATCGGTCACCACGTAGCGGGCGCAGCCGTCCGCGTTGAGGCGCTCCAGCGTCGTCCACAGGTCTCCGCCGTCGGTCACCCAGCCGCGGCCCCGCACGCGCCACGCTTCACCGTCGCGCAACACATCGAGGCCAACGGCGATCTGGTCGCCGTATTCGGCGATCGCCCGGGCACACCACTCGGGGTTCTCGATGGCGGCCGTCCCCAGATTGACGCGCGTCGCACCCGTCGCGAGCGCCGCTTCGAGCGTCGCATCATCACGGATGCCGCCCGACAACTCGACCTTGACATCGAGTTCGCCCGCGACCTCGGCGAGCAGCGCACGGTTCTCGCCGCGACCGAACGCCGCGTCCAGATCCACCAGGTGAACCCACTGTGCTCCGCCTGCCTGCCACGCCTGAGCGGCGTCCCGCGGCGAACCGTACGAGGTCTCCGACCCCGCCTCACCCTGGACCAGGCGAACCGCCTGCCCGTCCACGACGTCGACCGCAGGGAGCAGTTCGAGAGTCTTACCCATTGCTTTCAGTTTCCCGCTTCCTCATCGCGTGCCGCCGCGCGGGCACGCCGTTCGTCTATCTCGGCCTGCACACCGGACATCATCCGCCTCGACACCAAGGCGATCGCCGCGACCACCCCGACCACCGCGACGAGCGCGACAATGAGAGCCGCAGTCGGCGACACTTGCGCGACGAACAGGATCACGATCGCCGCGACGATGATCACCCCGGTCGCAGCGCCGAGCGAGTACGCCACCATCTTCCCGAACGAGAAGTCGGCAGCTGCCGGTCGTCTGGTCCCCGCCATCTACAAGCTCCCGATCCAGTTGGTCAACAGTTGCGCCCCCACGTCACCTGACTTCTCCGGATGGAACTGGGTGGCCGACAGCGGCCCGTTCTCGACGGCGGCCAGGAACCGACCACCGTGATCGGACCAGGTCAGGAGCGGCGGAGCGATCTTCGATCCCGTCGAATCCATCGTCCACTCCTGCGCCGCAAACGAGTGAACGAAGTAGAAGCGCGCGTCGTCGTCGATGCCCGCGAACAACGTCGAGTCCTCGGGCGCCTGCACCGTGTTCCATCCCATGTGTGGCAGCACATCGGCCTGCAGTCGCGTCACCGATCCAGGCCACTCGCCGCAACCGGGCGTCTCGGCGTCAAACTCGACACCGCGGTCGAACAAGATCTGCATACCGACACAGATGCCCAGGACGGGGCGTCCACCGGCGAGCCGGCGACCGATGATCCGGTCGCCGCGCACCGCGAGCAGACCCCCCATGCACGCCTCGAACGCACCGACACCGGGAACCAACAGCCCCTCGGCGTTGAGCGCGGTGTCGAAGTCGGACGTGATCTCGACGTCGGCGCCCGCACGCTCCAGCGCTCGCTGCGCCGACCGGAGATTTCCCGACCCGTAGTCGAGCAGCGCGACCTTCCGCATCACAGGTCACACCCAGCAGTCACTCGGCTCATAGTGTCCCCTTCGTCGACGGCACACCGCTCACTCGCGGATCCGGTTCGACGGCTTCACGCAGCGCACGGGCGACGGCCTTGAACTCGGCCTCGGTGATGTGGTGCTGGTCGCGACCGTACAGAACACGCACGTGCAGGGCGATGCGCGCGTTGAGGGCGATCGACTCGAAGACGTGGCGGTTGATGACCGTCGAATACGACGTGTACGGGCGGTCGCCGCCGGAGTAGCCGCCGATCGTGGCGGTCAGCAAGTGCTCTGGTTCGCCGGTGTGCACGATATACGGTCGTCCAGAGACGTCGACGATCGCCTGGGCGAGCGTCTCGTCCATCGGGATCCACGCATCGCCGAAGCGGCGGATGCCCTTCTTGTCGCCGAGCGCCTGCCCGATCGCCGTGCCGAGGACGATCGACGTGTCCTCCACCGTGTGGTGGGCGTCGATCTCGATGTCGCCCTTCGCGTGGACCGTCAGATCGAAGCTGCCGTGCGCGCCGAACGCCGTCAGCATGTGGTCGAAGAACGGCACCCCGGTGTCGATGTCGGTGACGCCGGTGCCGTCGAGGTTGATCTCCACGACGATCGACGACTCACGCGTCGTCCGTTCGACGCGAGCGATCCGATCCTGGCCTGCATTGCTCACACTTACTGCTTTCGCTCGGTGGCGGCCAGCTTCTCGCTGACCGCCAGGAAGACGTCGTTCTCGGCGGGCAGTCCAATCGTCGCACGCAGCCGCCCCGGGATGCCCACATCTCGGATCAGCACACCGTCGTCGAGGTATCGCTGCCAAGTCGCGGGAGCATCCGCGAACTCGCCGAACAGGACGAAGTTGGCATTCGACGGGCTCACGTCGTACCCCATGTCGGTGAGTGCGGCCACGACCCGGACGCGTTCGGCGACGAGTGCGGCCACCGAGTCGAGAGTCTCGACGCTGTGGCGCAATGCGGCGCGCGCTGCCGCTTGGGTGATCACCGACAAGTGGTATGGCAGACGCACCAGCAGCAGGGCTTCGATCATCGCGGGCGCTGCGGCCAGATAACCGAGTCGGCCGCCCGCGAACGCGAATGCCTTACTCATGGTGCGCGAGACGATCAGCTTGTCGCCGTACTCGTCGAGGAGGCCGACCGCGCTCGGCTCGTCAGAGAATTCGGCGTACGCCTCGTCGACGATCACGATGCCGGGCGCCGCGCGTACGACGGCGGCGACATCGGCTGCGGCGAGACTCTCCCCCGTCGGGTTGTTCGGCGACGTCACGAAGACGACGTCGGGACGGTGTTCGGAGATCGCGGCGATCGCGGCGTCGATGTCGAGACGGTAGTCGTCGGCGCGGTGCGCCGGGATCCACGTCGTCTGCGTGCCGTCGGCGATGATCGGATGCATCGAGTACGACGGGACGAAGCCCATAGCGGTGCGGCCCGGGCCGCCGAACGCCTGCAAAACCTGCTGGAGGATCTCGTTCGAGCCGTTCGCCGCCCACAGGTTATCGACAGTCAACGCGACCCCCGTCGCGCCCGATAAATACGCGGCGAGATCGGTGCGTAGGTCCACGGCGTCCCGATCCGGGTAGCGGTGGAGTTCCTCGGCCGCGCTGCCGACGGCTTTCGCGACGTCATCGACGAGCGCCTGGCTCGGCGGGTGCGGATTCTCGTTGGTGTTAAGGGCCACCGGGACCTTGAGCTGCGGCGCACCATACGCCGACTTGCCGCGAAGGTTCTCGCGCAGCGGAAGGTCGGCGAGGGTGAACCCGGAGCCGGGCGCGCTCACCGGTCGCCCGCGAATCGTGCAGTAACGGCTTCGCCGTGCGCGGGCAGGTCCTCGGCGTTCGCGAGGGTGACGACGTGGCCTGCGACGCCTGCGAGCGCGTCGCGGTCGTAGTCGATCACGTGGACGCCGCGCAGAAACGTCTGCACGGACAGTCCGGACGCGTACTTGGCCGATCCGGTGGTCGGCAGCACGTGGTTCGATCCGGCGCAGTAATCGCCGAGGCTGACTGGAGAGAACGCACCGACGAAGATGGCACCGGCGCTGGTGATGCGGTCGGCGACCGCGGCCGCGTCGCGCGTCTGGATCTCAAGGTGTTCGGCGGCGTACGCGTCGACGACGGCGATGCCGACTTCGAGGTCGTCGACGAGGACGATGCCCGATTGCTTGCCCGCGAGAGCCTCCCGCACCCGCTCGGCGTGCTTGGTGGCGTTCGCGGCGTCGTCGACGGCTGCGTCGACCGCGTCGGCGAACGATGCGCTGTCGGTGACCAGTACCGACGCCGCGAGGACGTCGTGCTCGGCCTGGCTGATCATGTCGGATGCGACGATCGCCGGGTCGGCGGAGTCGTCGGCCAGGATCGCGATCTCGGTGGGTCCGGCCTCCGAGTCGATGCCGACGACACCGCGCACCAGACGCTTGGCGGCGGTCACGTAGATGTTGCCCGGACCGGTGATCAGGTCCACCGGATCGAGGATTCCGCCGTCGGTATCGGTGCCGCCGTAGGCGAGGAGCGCGATGCCCTGCGCACCGCCGACCGCCCAGACCTCATCGACGCCGAGCAGCGAGCACGCGGCGAGGATCGTCGGGTGCGGCCAGCCGCCGAAGTCGGCCTGCGCGGGCGAGGTGACGACGAGGGAGCCGACGCCCGCCTCCTGTGCGGGAACGACGTTCATGATCACGCTCGACGGGTAGACGGCGTTGCCGCCCGGCACGTAGAGGCCGACGCGACGGACCGGAATCCACTTCTCGGCGACCGTCCCGCCGGGAACCACCTGGGTGACGACGGTCTGTCGTCGCTGCTCGGCGTGGACGAGTCGTGCTCGGCGGATCGACTCCTCGAGTGCCGCGGTGACATCGGCGTCGAGGCCCTCGCGAGCCTGCGCGATCACGTCGGCGGGGACCCGCACGCCGGCCGGCCGGATCTTGTCGAACTGCTCGGTGTAGTCGAGCGCGGCGCTCGATCCATGCTCGGCGACCGCTTCGACGACCGGTGTGATGCGAGGCAGCACGGCGTTGACGTCGGTTCCGCCACGGGGCAGCGCGCGACGCAGTTCACTCAGCGTCGGGACCGTGCCCCGCAGGTCGGTACGGGCAAGCATGGGTATCTCCACTCAAGGTCTGCAGATTGGGCTCCCACCAGGATATGCGGTGGGCGCAAACCGTTTGCGGTCGCCTCACACGATGCGAGTCGACTTCGCGGGCACAAACCTCACAACCTCGACCCGATCCGCCCGGATCTACGGCTCTGGGTCCATATAGGTGAGAGTTGTGCCGGAGCGGTCAGACGATCCGTTCGTCCGGGTGAGCGTGGCCCGCCCGACGATGCCGTGCGCGCGGCGCTCACCCCCGGCTCAGTGCCCTCACTCGGCGGGCGCCGCCGGTCGACGCATCGGCACGTGCGGGACCCCGTCTTCGACGAACTGCGGCCCGACGACGACGTACCCCCACCGTGCGTACATGTCCCGCAGATGGGCTTGGGCGTCCAACACGCTCGGCCGGTCCCCGATCTCGGCGACGACCGCGTCGAGGATCGCACTGGTCAATCCGGTGCCGCGCAGCTCGTGGCGGGTGCAGACACGTCCGATGCGCAGCTCGCTCCGTCCGTCTGCGAGTCCGTCAACGAGAAGGCGAGCCGTCGCGACCGGCGAACCGTCGGGATCTGCACACCAGAAGTGGATCGTCGACGGCTCGGCGTCGCGCCCGTCGATCTCCGGATACGAACAGTTCTGCTCCACGACGAATACGTCGACACGGAGTCGGAGGATTCCGTGGAGCGTCGCGGGGTCGAGGTCGGCGAGCGGTCCTGAGTGCACGTAGTGGGCCACGACTCCTATGATGCCGAAGTCCCAGCACGATCGTTGCCGATGGCGCGATGGCCGACGGTTCGCAAAGGGTGATACGACGGCAAACGGCATGTCGCGTTCACACAACGACGTCACATGTCGAGGCCGAAGTCGAGCACGGTCACCGAATGGGTGAGCGCGCCGACGGCGAGGTAGTCGACACCGGTCCTCGCGTAGTCCATGGCGACCTCGAGCGACAGTCCGCCCGACGATTCGAGCTTTGTCTCGGGCGCCGTCGCATCCCTGCGTTGCACCGCCATCTGCGTCTCCCACGGCTCGAAGTTGTCGAGCAGCACGAGTTGCGGATTCAACGGAAGCACCTCGTCGAGTTGGGTGAGGGAGTCCACCTCGACCTCGACCGGGACGTCGGGGGCAACAGCACGGACAGCTTCGAGCGCCTGCGCGACTCCCCCGGCAGCGACCACGTGGTTGTCCTTGATGAGCGCGGCGTCGCCGAGGCCCATGCGGTGGTTGACACCGCCGCCCGCACGCACGGCGTACTTCTGGAGGGCGCGCATGCCCGGCAGGGTCTTGCGGGAGTCACGGATCTTCGCGGTTGTCCCGTCGACAGCGTCGACCCATGCCGCCGTGGCAGTGGCGACACCGGACAGGTGGCACAGGAGGTTCAGCGCCGTGCGTTCGGCGGTCAACAACGCACGGGCCGGCGCCGTCAGCGCGAGGGCGACGGTCCCCGACTCCACACGGTCGCCGTCGTCGATGCGCGCGGTCACCTCGTAGCGACCGGAGCCGATCACTTGATCGAAGACCGCGAGCACAACGGGTAGGCCCGCGACCACGCCGTCCTGACGCGAGACGATCCGAGCCTGGGCGACGTCGTCCTCGGGCACCGTCGCCAGCGACGTGATGTCCGGGCCGTACCGGAGGTCCTCGATCAGCGCGGTCCGGATCAGCGCCAGGAGATCCTCCTCCGCGACGTCGAGGACGAGTTGGCTTGCCGTCGTCTCGTCGCCGATGAACGTCCCGGTCATTCGCCGCCACCCGGGTTGCCGATCGCGATCATCCGCTCGACTGAGGCACGCGCACGGTCGGCGACGTCGGGCGCAACCCTGACCTCGTCCTTGCCTTCGCTGAGGCACCGCAGCAGCGCGGCCGGCGTGATCATCTTCATGTACGGGCAGGCGGCACGCGAATTCACGGCCTGGAAGTCGACCTCCGGCGCCGCCTTCCGCAGCTGGTGCAGCATGCCGACCTCGGTCGCCACCAGCACCTGCTTCGACTCGGTGGCTTTCGCCGCGTCGATCATGCCGCCCGTCGACAGGATCTGCACCCGGTCCTGCGGCACGGTGCCCTCACCCGCGAGGTAGAGGGCGCTCGTCGCACATCCGCACTCCGGGTGGATAAACAGGGCCGCGTCCGGGTGCGAGTCGACCTGATCGGTCAACTCGTCACCGTTGATGCCTGCGTGGACATGACATTCGCCCGCCCAGATGTGGATGTTGTCGCGTCCGGTCTCGCGCTTGACGTGGGCGCCGAGGAACTGGTCCGGCAGGAACAGCACGTCGCGGTCGGGGTCGATCGATGCGACGACGTCGACCGCGTTCGACGACGTGCAGCAGATGTCGGTGAGACCCTTCACCTCCGCCGTTGTGTTCACGTACGACACGACGAGCGCGTCCGGGTAGTCGGCCTTCCAGTCGCGCAATTCGTCCGCGGAGATCGAGTCAGCCAGCGAACAACCCGCACGCTCGTCTGGGATCAGGACGCGTTTCTCCGGACTGAGGATCTTCGCGGTCTCGGCCATGAAGTGGACGCCGCAGAACACGATCTCGTCGGCGTCGACCTCGGCCGCGATACGGGACAGGGCCAGGGAGTCGCCGACATGGTCGGCGATGTCCTGAATCGCGGGCAGCTGGTAATTGTGCGCGAGGATGGTCGCGTTGCGCGCCTTCGCGAGCCGCTTGATCTCGGCCGCCCAGGCAGCGTCAGGCTCGACGCCCCCGTACGCGGCAGGGATTCCGTGGCGCGGGTCGGGCATCCCGAGATCGGTCTCGGTACGGGTGATGACAGTTCCAGTTGTCATGGCGGGAACTCCAATTCGCAGCGTCCGGCGTCGACTGGGCTGAGTCGACGCACTAGATCCGACGGTTTCCGATCTATGGTCGATAACCTCGTGGCCATCGTATCACTCAGCGGTGTGACCCTGTTCTCACCGGTGTGGCCACCCGACGCGCCCGACCGTCGAATCACCCCACGAACGGCCGACATAGACTCACTGCCATGGCCGAATCCGTGCGTGTGGAAGTGCTGACCGCAGTGTTCCAAGTCCGCGAGTGCGACGACGCCGGTCACACACTCCATGTGCTCCTCGCTCGCCGAGACGAGGAATGGTCACTGCCCGGAGGTGCAATCGGCGACCGCGACACCCTCTCCACGGCCGCGCAACGTCACCTCGCCGAGCAAGCCCGGCTCACGCGCGTCGCGCATCTCGAACAGCTGTCGGTGTTCTCCGACCCCGACCGCGTCCCGGAAACGCGAACCATCGCATCGACGTTCCTCGGTCTGGTCCCCCGCGACATCCCCACCGACGCGACGTCCAACGACGCGGCCTGGGTGAACGTGACCGCGTTGCCGCCGCTCGCATTCGACCACGCCCAGATCGTCCACCAGGCTCGACGCCGACTCGCCGCGAAACTGTCGTACACGAACATCGCGTTCGCGCTCGCGCCGGGAACCTTCTCGATGTCGGAGCTGTCCGAGATCTACGGCTCCGCGCTCGGCTACACGGTCGACGCCACCAACCTGTTACGGATCCTGTCGAGGCGCGGGGTGGTCGTGGCCACCGGCACCGTCGGACGCACCGGTCGGGCCGGCGGGCGGCCACCCAGCCTCTATGCCTTCGCCGACGCCAGCCTGCGGGTGACCGACGAATTCGCCACCCTGCGGCCGCCACTCTGAACTCTCCGTCGACGGCGTGGCCGCCGGACGATTCGTAGCGGGATGACTCGTCGCGGCCGCGCCCTGGAACGACCAGTCTGGCGTCGGGACGTCCGGCCGCAGTGTCGGATTCTTCGCCGTGAGCACACAGAGGAGGTAGACGAGGACCGCGGTGGTCGGCGCGCAGACCACCAGCAACCAGGGCGGGGACACATCCGAGTCGAACCACAGCCGGACCGTCAACTCATAGTCGCCCGGCACGTTCTCATCCAGCGCCGGACGCACCGCCTTGGCGATCCGGGTACCGATGTCCATCGCGAGCCCGGACGAGACGATCGCGATCACCGTCGTCAACAACAGGCCTGGCACACCGCGCATGGACCGCAGGCCGAACCACGACGCCAACGCCAGGACGACGCCGAGGCCGAACGCGAGGAACGCGAACGTGGCGACCCCACCGAACAGGTTCGCCGCTGCACCCTCACCGAACTGTGCTTCGCCCGGTGCGGTGACCGTCGCAGTCACCGTCGGCGACAACCACACCCACAATGCGCCGACCAGCACAGACAGCGCAAGCACGACGACGATGAAGATGACCGGTTCGCGATAGCGGACGGCTGACGACGGTGCCAGCCGGGACGGTGACTCTGCGAGTGTCATCGTCGACCGAGTTCCACCGAGTCGATGGTTCCGTGACGGGAGCATCGCGCGCCCCACCCGTCCGGGACGATCTGTACGACCATGCGGCGACCGCATTGCCCGCAGAACCGCGGCGGCTCCAACCCGAGGCAGGCGGCCGCCGGGACGGCGTCGTCGGTCTGCAGGTCGAGTTCGACACCCGTGTAGACGCCGTACTTGAGCGGCTCAGCGAGTGGTCCCGGAACCACTCGGGTTCCGATCGAGTCCATGCCGATCATCTAATGCCTCCTGTCGACGCCGGTCGCGACCACGACGGTACACCCCGCCCCGTGGTCGTCAGATCGTGTCATTGAGCACCTTTATGGGCATCGACAGGTCAGCCAGCAGATCGAGGTCGCTCTCCGCGGGACGGCCCAACGTCGTCAGATAGTTGCCGACGATGACGGCGTTGATGCCTCCGAGGATGCCCTGTTCGGCTCCGAGGTCGCCGAGTGTGATCTCGCGTCCGCCCGCGAACCGCAGGATGGTGCGCGGCAACGCGAGTCGGAACGCGGCGACCGATTTGAGGGCCTCGGACGCAGGCAGGACGTCGAGATCGCCGAACGGCGTGCCCGGCCGCGGGTTGAGGAAGTTCAACGGCACCTCGTCCGGTTCGAGAGCGGCGAGGTCGGCGGCGAACTCGGCCCGCTGTTCGAGAGACTCCCCCATCCCGAGGATGCCGCCGCAGCACACTTCCATCCCGGCGTCGCGGACCATGCGCAGCGTGCCCCACCGCTCCTCCCAGGTGTGGGTGGTGACGACGTTCGGGAAGTGGCTGCGCGCGGTCTCCAAGTTGTGGTTGTAGCGGTGCACCCCCATCGCCGCGAGCTCGTCAACCTGCTCTTGGGTCAACATGCCGAGGCTGCACGCGATCTGGATGTCGACCTCGTTGCGGATCGCTTCGATCCCCGCCGCGACCTGGGCGAGCAGCCGTTTATCCGGTCCGCGGACGGCGGCGACGATGCAGAACTCGGTGGCTCCGGTCTTGGCGGTCTGCTTCGCGGCCTCGACGAGCGACGGGATGTCGATCCATGCGCTCCGGACGGGCGATGCGAACAGCCCCGACTGGCTGCAGAAGTGGCAGTCCTCCGGGCAGCCACCGGTCTTCAGCGAGACGATGCCCTCGACCTCCACCTCCGGCCCACACCAGCGCATCCGAACGTCGTGGGCCAGCGCCAGGATCTCGGTGAGTCGGTCGTCGTCGAGGCGCAGGACCGACAGCACCTGCTCCTGGTCGAGTCCGATGCCGCGTTCGAGCACCTGCTCTCGCGCGATGTCGAGAATGTCGGCGGTCTGCGACGCGGAGCCCTGCGGCTGTTCGGTGGTGGTCACTGGTCGATCTCCTGTCGATAGGCTGATTGATCGCCTGTCAGTTCGTGACGGGCGGGCGGTTCTTGACGGCCGGGTGGTTCATGACGGCCGGGTGGTTCATGACGGCTGGGTGGTTCATGGCGGCGAGACGGTTCATCACAGCTAGACGGTTCATGGATCGCCTCGCCGCCGACGACGGTCGCCGACGACGATCGCCGATATCCACCCGGGCGCAGAACGCTGGAAGTCGGTCGGGGTGCGCGATCCCGCGCCGGCCGGCACGACCCCGATGACCGGCACACCGGTGAGCCGTTCCAGGTCCGCGCGATTGCATGCCGTCGCCAGATCCGGTTCGACTGGCCAGGACCCAATGACGAGTCCGGCCACCGCGACGGCCGCGCGCCCGAGCTCACGGATGGTGAGCTCGGTGTGGTTGAGAGTGCCGAGTCCGGCGTCGGCGACGACGACGACCGGTGCGTCCAACTCTCGGGCGACATCGACGATCGTCAGGTCCGGAGCGAGCCGAACCAGGATGCCACCCGCGCCTTCGACGATCACCAGATCGCAGTCGGACGCGAGTTCGCCGACCGCCGCACGGACCGCGTCCATGCTCAGGAAGGGCGTCGACGCCCGGAGCGCGGCCGTCTCCGGTGCAAGGGGGTCCGGATAGCGGACCGGTTCACGGGTCGGCAGGTCGCCAACGAGACCGACGACGGTGGCGAGGTCTCCGCGCTCACCTCCGGTGACGCCGGTCTGCGCGGGTTTGCACACCCCCACGCGCAGGCCCGCTGCACGGGCGGTCGCCGCGAGGGCGGCGACCGCGATGGTCTTGCCCACGTCGGTGCCGGTTCCGGAGACGATGAGGATGCGGGCGCTCATCGGGCCGCGACCTCACTCGAGCAGCGCGCGGTGTCCAGCGCGGCGTGGACGACCGCGGCCACGGTGTCGATCGTCGCGTCGTCGAGGTCGGCGCGCACGGTGAGACGCAGCCGTGAGGTCCCGTCGGGCACCGACGGCGGGCGGAAGCATCCGACGAGGACTCCTCGATCTCGGCAGAAGGCGGCCGCGGCGACGGCGTCGACCGGGTCGCCGACGATGAGCGAGACGACGGCCGAGTCGGGTGCCGGAGCGTTCAGTGCGCCAGCGAGCCGCTCAGCGTTGCGTCGTAGACGCAGCGGCAGTCCCGGGTCGGCGACCAGGACTCGGAGCGCGGCATGTGCGGCGCCGACGGCCGCTGGGTTGAGGCCGGTGTCGAAGATGAAGGTCCGCGCATGATCGATCAGGTGGTCGCGCAGCAGGCGCGATCCCGCGACCACTCCGCCTTGCGCGGCGAGCGACTTCGAGCAGACGGCGGTCACCACCAGGTCGTCCGCGCCAGCCAGTCCGCTGTCGGCCACGACACCGCGACCGCCCGGCCCGCGGACGCCGATCGCGTGCGCCTCGTCGACGAGAAGCATCGCGCCGTGCTCACGGGCCGCCGCAAACAACTCGCGCACCGGAGCCAACCGTCCGTCAACGCTATACACCGCGTCGGTCACGACCAGCGCGCGCCGCTCGGCGCGCTGCGCGAGTACCCGCCGGACGGCGTCGTGGTCGCCCCGGTCGACGACCACGACACGAGCCCGCGACAGCCGGCATCCGTCGATCAGCGAGGCGTGGGATCCGGCGTCGCTGACGATGAGATCGCCACGTCCGACGAGCGCGGTGATCGCGCCGACGTTCGCGAGGTACCCGGACGAGAACAGCAGCGCCGCGTCCGTACCGAGGAAACGGGCGACGTCGTCCTCGAAGTCGAGGTGGGCCTGTGTCGTCCCGACGACGAGGCGCGACGACGTCGACCCGGCGCCCCACGTGTCGATCCCGGCGTGGGCGCCCGCGATCACCGCGGGGTGTCGGGACAGACCGAGGTAGTCGTTGGACGCGAGATTGATCCCGCTCGCGTGCGATCGGCGTGCGATCGGTGTTCGGTGCAGACCGGCCGCGACCGTGCGTTCGGCGACGTCGGCGAGCCATGCGGTGCTCATACGGCCTCCAGAGTCGCGTGGACGCCTGCGGCGATTCCCGCGGTGACGGTCGCGAGATCGGCGTCGTCGATGACGAACGGCGGCATCGTGTAGATCATGGTCCGGAATGGCCGCAGCCAGACGCCTGCGTCGAGGACGGCGTCGGTGGTCGCGCGCATGTCGACCGGCCGATCGAGTTCGACGACGCCGATCGCCCCGAGCACCCGGACGTCGACGACGCCGTCGACGTCGGCGAGCCCGGTGAGCCCGGCGCGCAGCCGGGCCTCGATCTGCGGGATGCGTCGGCGCCAGTCCGACGCGGCCAGCACCTCCAAGGACGCGCACGCGACCGCGCAGGCCAGTGGGTTCGCCATGAATGTTGGCCCGTGGGCGAGACCACCCGCTTCGCCTCGGCTGATGACGTCGGCGACCGCATCGGTCGTCAGCGTCGCGGCGAGCGTCAGGTATCCACCGGTGAGAGCCTTGCCGACACAGAGGATGTCGGGCGCTATCCCGGCGTGGTCGACGGCGAACAATGCACCGGTCCGGCCGAAACCGGTCGCGATCTCGTCGCAGATCAGGAGCACGTCGTGGGCGTCACACAACTCCCGCAGTGCACGGACCAGACGCGGATCGTGAAAGCGCATGCCGCCGGCACCCTGGACGACGGGTTCGATGATGACGGCGGCGAGCCGATCGCGGTGCCGGGTCAACGCGTCGTCGACGAGCGCGACGTACCCCTCGTCGTAGTCGACGGGCGGCGCGGGCACGAACACCTGCTCGGCGATCACGCCGCGCCACATGGCATGCATGCCGCCGTCCGGGTCGCACACGCTCATCGGCGCGAACGTGTCGCCGTGGTAGCCGCCGCGCCAGGTGAGGACACGGTTGCGCATCGTCCGCCCGAGGCTCCGCTGATACTGGACGGCCATCTTGATGGCGACTTCGACGGACACCGACCCGGAGTCTGCGAAGAACACCTTGGTCAACGACTCGGGGGTCAGGTCGACGAGCGCGGCGGCCAGTCGCGCGGCGGGCTCATGGGTCAGACCGCCGAACATGACGTGTGACATCTTCCGCAGTTGGTCGGTCGCGGCCGCGTCGAGCACCGGGTGTCGGTAGCCGTGGATCGCCGCCCACCACGAACTCATGCCGTCGATGGCGGTCGTTCCGTCGGCGAACGTCAGGCGCACGCCGGACGCCGATTCCACGACGCGGGGCGGCGTCGTCGCGGGGAAGCCGCCGTACGGATGCCACACGTGATCGGCGTCGATCGTTTGGATGGTGGCCTGATCCATACCGTCCTCCTCGCCTGCTCCCCGTCACAGCACCGTGCCGCAATCCTGAACACTGTACAGGTGAACCTGTACGACGTACAGGACGGGCGTGTTCCGTGTACCGGACGACGTGTTCGAGGCGGCTACCCTGGCCGAGTGAGCAACTCCCGGTCCGACGTCCTCGCCGCCGCGCGCGCCATCCTGGCCGAGCACAGCCTCGCCGACCTGACCATGCGGCGGCTGGCCACCGACCTCGGCGTCCGACCGAACGCGCTCTACTGGCATTTTCCGAATAAGCAGACAATGCTCGCCGCCCTCGCCGACGACATCCTCGATGCAGTAGCGGTGCCGGCGGAAGGCTCCGCGCCCGAACGGATCCGACGTGTCGCGACCGCCATGCGCGCAGCCCTGCTCGCCGTCCCCGACAGTGCCGAGATCGTGTCGTCGGCGTGGGCGTCCGGACTGTCGACCAGATCGACGGTCGAGACGATAGTCACCGTCGCCAGCGACGGTGGGCTCGACGAGCGGACCGCGGCGGGCGTCGCGACCGCTGTCTGCCAGCTGACGATCGGGCTCACCATCGAGGAGCAGACGCGCACCCAGATGGAGCGCCTCGGAGTCACCGGGCCGTCGGGTCGTGACTTCGACGGTGAGTTCGAGGACGGTCTCGACGTCATCGTGTCGGGTGCGCACGCGCGGACCACTCTCACCGCCGATTAGAGGTCGCCGATTAGAGGTCGCGCCGCCCGGTTGAGTAGATTCATCAGTCGTTCATGAAGAAGGACGCGATTGTCCGCCGACCGAAACGACCGAGACCGTGGCAGCCACCGACCCGACGCCTGATTTGAGGCCCGTATATCGCACAGACCTGGACGGCCTGCGCGGTGTCGCGATCGCCCTCGTCGCCTGCTTCCACATCTGGTTCGGCAAGGTCTCCGGCGGCGTCGACGTCTTCCTCACCCTGTCGGGCTACTTCTTCATCGGCTCGCTGCTGCGGCACGCGATCGCATCCGCCGACCCGGTCGCGTCGTTTCGCGACACCTTGAACCCGTGGCCGCGCCTGTCACGTCTGCTGCGCCGCCTGCTGCCCGCACTGGTCACTGTGCTGATCGGCGTCGCGATCCTCACAGTGACGATGCTGCCGCAGACCCGGTGGGTCAACGTCGGCCGAGAGATCATCGCGAGCGCCCTCTACTACCAGAACTACTATCTCGCCTGGAACTCGCAGGACTACCTGGCTGCAAGTTCGGCGAACAGCCCGCTGCAGCATCTGTGGTCGATGTCGATGCAGGGCCAGTTCTTCGTCTCGGCCATGTTGTGCGGGCTGGTGCTCGCCGCGCTCCTCAAACTTCTCGGCACCGTGCTGCGCGCGTTCACTCGACCCGCTGTGATCCGCGCCGTGTTCGGCGTCGTCGTCGCACTGGTGGCCGCCGCTTCGTTCACCTATGCGACCATCCAGCAGGGCATCAACCAGCCGTACAACTATTACGACACGCTGGCGCGCCTGTGGGAGCCGCTCGTCGGCGGGCTCCTGGCGATCTGGATGCCGCGGGTTCGCGTGCCGTCGTCGCTGCGCAGCTTCGTTACCGTGGGCGCGCTCGCCCTCATCGTCTCGTGCGGCTGGTGGCTCGACGGCGTCGCCGAGTATCCGGGGCCGATGGCCTGGATCCCGGTCGGTGCGACGCTGCTGATCATCGCCTCGGGCGGCGGCCCGGGAACGCTGCCGTCCGCCAACCGGATGCTCGCCTCCCGGCAGGGCGTCTGGTTGGGCAACCTGGCGTACGCGCTGTACCTGATCCACTGGCCGCTGCTCATCTTCTATCTGAGCTACGTCGAGTCCGACGACGCCTCGATCGTCGCCGGGACGTGCATCCTCGCCGTCTCACTCGGGCTGGCGTGGCTCACCAAGCGGTACATCGAGGATCCGTTGCGGGGTGGTCAGCGGTCACCGCTGACCACCCGATACTGGCCCGGACATCCCCGGATCCGGTACGCCGCCGTCCTCACTGTGCTCCTGGTGCTCGGCGCCGCGTGCGTGGGCACCGGCGTGAAACTGTGGGAACGGCACATGTCGACCGTCGCCGTCGACACCACCGAGCTCGACCCCCACCTTTATCCAGGCGCCCGCGCCTGGGCCGACGTCCCGGTGCCCGCCCTGGATCCGCAGCCCACTCCGCTCGCCGCAGAGTTCGACCTCGCGCCGACAACCGCAGACGGTGTGATGGCCGACTTCACGGACCTCGACTTCCACGTCGGCGTCTACGGCGACCCGACTGCGACGCGGACTCTCGCGGTCGCGGGCGGATCGCATGCCGAGATGTGGGTTCCCGCCCTCGACATCATCGGGAAACGCAACGGCTTCAAGGTGACCACCTATCTGAAGATGGGCTGCCCGCTCACCCTGGAGGAGACTCCGACTCGCAGCGACGGGACGCCCTACCCCGAATGCGCGCAGTGGGTCCGCACGGTGCTCGACGAGCTCGAACGTATCCGACCCGACGCCGTCTTCACCAACTCGACCCGCCCGAACCCCGACGGCCGCGCCGACTATGTGCCGCCCGGCTACCTCGAGGTGTTCGACGAACTGACTGCTGCGGGTCTGCCTGTGGTCGGCGTCCGCGACACGCCGTGGCCGCACCGCGACGACGGGCAGCCGATCACGACACCCGGATGTCTGGCCGCGGGCGGCGATGCACAGAGTTGCGGCTCGAACCGCGCGTACTCCCTCGCCCCGCACGACCCGATCGCCGACTACGCGCGCGGCAATCCCCTGATGTTCTCCATCGACCTGTCCGACAGCGTCTGCGACGACACGTTCTGTCCAGCCGTCGTCGGTAACATCATCGTCTACAAAGACTATGACCATTTGGGAGCTACGTACGTCCGCAGCCTGAGCAGCGCTCTTTCGCAGCTGCTGGCGCAGGAACTGCCCTGGACCGGACCCCCGTTCGGCCCGTTCGACTGACCGGGCGACCCCGTCGACGATCGGAGCGCCATGACGACGATCCCGGCCGACCCGGTCGCGACATACCGTGTCCAGCTGACGCCGGACTTCGCGTTCGCCGAAGTGGCTGGCATTCTCGACCACCTCGTGAGTCTGGGGATCAGTCACCTCTATCTGTCGCCGATTCTGGCTGCCATGCCAGGGTCGACGCACGGATACGACTGGTGTCCACCGGCCCGCATCTCCCCGGAGCTCGGCGGCGCCGACGGATACCGCCTGCTGCGGGCGCATGCGAGGGCCGTCGGGATCGGGATCATCCTGGACATCGTGCCCAATCATCTCGGTGTCTTCGACTCCCACCACAACGAGTGGTGGGCCGACGTCCTGCGCCACGGGTCGGATTCGGAGTACGCCGACTATTTCGACCTCGACACCGATTTCGGCGACGGCGCGCTGTGCCTGCCGTGGCTGTCCGCAGACGGCGACCTGTCATCACTCCGTGTCTCCGACGGCGAACTGTGGCTCGGCGACCGCTACCTTCCGACGGCCGACGGCACGCTTCGACCGGGCGCGACCCCCGATGAGGTCCTCGCCGCCCAACGCTACCGGCTCGTCCCGTTCGACAGCCGCCAGATCGGCTACCGCCGATTCCTCGCCGTCAACGAACTCGCAGCACTCCGCCAAGAGGTGCCCGAAGTGTACGAGGCCACGCACGCCTGGCTCCGGGAGCTCGCGGCCGACGACCTGTTCGACGGCGTTCGCGTCGACCATCTCGACGGACTCACCGATCCCATCGGCTACTGCCGCAGACTCCGCGCCGACATCGGCGATCGACTGCTGTACGTGGAGAAGGGATTGAGCGTCGGCGAACACCTCGACCCTGCCCTTCCGGTCGACGGGACGACCGGTTATGAACAGCTCCGGCTGATCGAAAGCGCGTTCACCGCGCCGTCCGGAGCGGTCGAGCTGTCCGAGGTCTACCAGCGGATCACCGGTGACGTCGGCGACGGCGACGAACTGAACGCGCGAGCCGCGGCGTTGCGGCATGTGACGCTCGTCGACATGTTCTCCGACCGCCTACGACGCACCACCGCACTGTTCGCCCGGAGCGCACCCGAGGTGCCTGTGCACAACGTCCAGCAGGCGGTCGCCACGATGATCTCGGGCGCGCGACTCGCACGACCGGGCTACCCGTCGTCCAACCCGGTCGTCCTCGAGACGATCGCTCGTCTACGCGTCGAGAACCCGTCGATGGCCGACGGTCTCGACGTGCTCGCGCGCGCGTTCGCCTCGCCCGAGCGTGCACCACAGGCCGTCGCCCGCCTCGGTGAAGCCGTCGCAGCGGTGTCGGCGAAGGCCATCGAAGACATCGGCTACCACCGCACGTCGCGTCTCGTGTCGGCGAACGAGTTGGGCTGTACGCCCTTGGCGCCCACGGCCAATCGAGATGAGTTCCACGGCACCCTGGCGGCACGTGCCCGCGACTGGCCACGTGCGCTGACCGCCCTGTCGACCCACGACACCAAACGCAGCGAAGACGTCCGCGCACGGATCGCGGTGATCGCCCAGATCCCGCAACGCTGGACCGTCCTCGTCCTCACGCTGTGGCAGGTGGCGCCGCCGCCGCACGCGCCGACTGCCTACTTCCTCCTGCAGAACCTGATCGGCGTCTGGCCCGACTCCGGGACGCCGGGCGCGACCGTCCGGGCACGGTTCCACGCGTATGCGCGCAAGGCGATGCGCGAAGCGCAGCTCATTTCATCGTGGACGGCGGTCGACGACGCGGCCGAGTCGGCGATCCTCGACTGGATCGACCGACTGCTCACCGGAACTCCCGCCGATCTGATCAGCGACTTGGTCGCCGTCATCGCCGAGCCCGCCCGTGACGAGTCGATCTCCCGCAAGACGCTGTCGTTGTTGATGCCCGGAGTCGGCGACGTCTATCAAGGCACCCAGTGGTGGGACGACTCACTCACCGACCCCGACAACCGTCGCCCCGTCGACTACCGGCGTTCCGGCGACGACGCGCACGGTCTGGACCACCCGAAAGCCCGCATGATTGCGACGGCGCTCGCCGTCCGGCGTCGCCACCCGGACTGCTTCGGTCCCGGCGGCGGGTACGCGGGTGTCGTCTGCCGCGGTCCGAGCGGCATCCACGTCATCGCGTTCACTCGCGGCGGCGCCGACGGTGAGCCGCAGGTATTGGTCGCCGCGATCCGGTTGGCGCACACGTTCCGCGCGGGCTCCGCACGCGAGCACGCCGTCATCCCACTCCCGCCCGGCGTCTGGCGGGACGCCGCCACCGGCGCCGATCACCACGGCTCGGTCACCGCCGACGCCGTCTTCGGTGACCGCCCCGCGGTCGTGTTGGAACGGTTGTGATCAGCCGGCTGGCTGCTGAGTGGGGGCTGCCGGTGCGGGAATCGCCTGCTCGGGCTGACCAGCCGACTCGCCCGCCATGCCCGGTACGGCCTGCACGTTGGAGACTAGCCAGTCGCCGTCGGACTTCTCGAGCGTCAACTGGATGAGGGTGACAGCGTGGCCGCCGCTCGGTGCGACCGCCGATGTGCCGGTGAACTCGAAGCTCACCACGGTCACCGCACGATCCTTCGAGAACGACTCGACCATCGTCGAGTTGACCTTCGTCGTCACGTTGGCGAGCTTCTGCGTGTCGCGCCACTGCACCGTGTCCGGCGCAGACTTCTCGATCTGTTCCTTCTGTTTGCCCGTCGAGAGCGGTCCGACCTTCGCCTTCAACTGGTCGGCCGATGCGCCCTCTTCCAGCAGGACGCCGAAGTACTCGGTGACGTAGTGGGCCGACGCCGCCTTGCTGTCGTCGAACGCGTTCAGTTCCTGCTCGGTGTCGTACCACTTCCACCCGCAGAAGCCGAGCACTGCCAGGACTGCGACCACGACGATCGCCGCACCGATGCGCGTCAGCACCCGCGCCGACACCGTGAACTGTTTGCCGCCCGACGTGTCGGTGGAGTCGGCTCGAGCTTGCGCCTTCGCCTTGGCCTTCGCGGCGACCCCGGTGGCGGTTCCACTCTCGACAGGGCCCGTCTCAGCGGTCCCAGCCTCAGCGGTCCCAGCCTCAGCGGTCCCAGTCTCGGCGGATTCAGTCTCGGCGGATTCAGTCTCCGTGGTTTCCGGCTCCTGCCCGGCGTCGTCGGTAGTGTTCTCGATCTCAGAATCCTCGGGCTTCATACATCCTTCACTTGTCCAATGGAACCGATCGTGCATTCGGATCGTAGTTCGGCGGCGGTCCCGCGGTGTCGTCGCCCTTCGGGCGGGGAGCGTTCTTCGAGCCTCGAGTCTGCAGCGTCAGGTCCTTGGTCTCGCAATACAGGTTGGTCGGCACTGTCAGCTCCAAGATCTTGGTCGGGCGGACCGGTGCCATTGTGTAGTTGCAGGCAGGCCGCGGATACACCGACGCCAGCGCCCACCAGGCTCCGTCGTGGAACATCTTCTGCGCCTGAATGCTGCCATCGCGGATCGACGGGAACAGGTTCGCCAGGGTGGGAGCGCGCAACGCGCCCTGCCGTCCGATGTCGAGGAACTGTTTGAGGATATCGCTGACCGGATCGGTGATCGTCGACAGCGACCCGGCGAGCGACGTGAATTGTGCAGGACCGCGGCCCAGCAGTTCGCGGATCTCGCCGTCCGACTTCGCGACCGCCGTCATCAGCTCGTTGGTGCCGGTCGCCAGCTTTCCGAAGTCGGGTTGGACGTCGGCCGTCGTCTTGAAGATCGTCCCGAGATTGTTGATGAGCTCAGTCGTCTGCGGGAGGACCCTCGCAAGATCGGCGAAGATCACGCCGCCCGAATGGAAGATCGACTTGAGTTGGTTCGGTCCCTTGTCGTTGAGGGCGATTTCCAGTTCCTGCAGTGTCGACGTCAGCTTGGGTGCATCGATCTGGCTGATCACATCCAACGTGGACTGCAGCATCGACGAGAACGCCACCGTCACATGGGTCTGCTCGCCCATCTCGATGGTGTCGCCGTCCTCCAGGTACGGGCCCTCGTTAGTGGCAGGCGTGAAGTTCACGTACTGTTCGCCCGCCGCCGAGAGGCCGAGCGCCGACACCTTCGACTTCTTGTTGATCTTCACATCGTCGTCCAGCCGGAGGTGGACCTGGACGCTCGACGGAGTCACCTGGATGTCGCGGACTTCACCGATCTGCGAACCGCGGAGCATCACCTTGCTGGTGCCCTGCAGTCCACCCGATTCCGGGAAGTCCACCGTGACGTCGTAGGTGCCCTGCCACGGACGCCAGCTCAACGAGCCGAAGGCCAGGTACGCCAGGCCGAGGAGCATCACCACGACCAGACCGAGGTTTCCGATGATGATCTTGTGTCTGGTCAGCCACTTCTTCATCGCTGTCCCCCAGTGTCGCCGGTGATCATCGCGAGCAGACGAGCCAAGGTCACTTGGAGGGCGTGATCGCCCTGGGTGATGTCGGAGGCGTCCGGCAGTCGCGACGCCGAGTCGAATCCGACACCGGGCGAGAGCCAGAAGACCTTCGCGGCGACGGAGGCCGCCGAACTCGCCGTCGACTTGGCCCACTTCGGGGTCAGCTCGGCCACGCGGTCCGACAGCGGCCCGAAGATGGGCGCCGACTCGTTGAGCGCACCCAGCGTCGTGTTGAGGTTGACCAGCAGTTCGCTGAAGTTCTGCTTCTCCGACTTCAGGAAGTCGTTGGTCGCGGACGTCACCTTGTTCGACTTGTCGAGCGTGGTCAGGATCGAACCGACCTGGCCGTCGACGGCGTCGATGGCCGCGGGAAGCTTGTTCACCGAGGCGGCGATCTGCGACCGGCCGTCCGCGAGTTCCTTGGTCAGGTCCGCGGTGACCGCCATCGCCTTGTCGACCTCGCCAGAGTTCCGGTTGAACTTGTCGATCGCCGTCGTGAAGCCTTCGATCGCACCGTGGAGCTCGGGCGCGTTCCCACCGATCGCGGTCGACAACTCCGTGAAGATCCGCTGCAATGCGCTCACTGATCCGCCGTCGACGAGAGCCGTCGTACTGATGAGCAGATCCTCGACCGTCGCCGCAGCCGAGGTCGGACCGGTCAGCGTTCCACCGTCGCCGACGACGCCCTTCGATGGGTCCTTCGGCGGGACGAGAGCGACGAACACGTCGCCGAGCGGCGTCGCCTGACGGAGTTCGGCTCCCGTTCCGACGGGCAGGGTCACACTCTTGGACACCGACATCGTCACGTTCGCGCGATAGTTCTCGGCGACGATGTCGTCGACCACGCCGACGTCGGTGCCCGCCAGACGGACCTTCGCCTGACTCGGAAGGTTGAGCGCGTTCTCGAACGACGCGTGGACGGTGATCGCGTCACCGATGCCGCCCGGGGCGGGCAACGGGATCTGTTCCACGGTGACACCCGGGACCGCGCCGCACGCGGCCAGGCTGATCGTGGTGGCCAAGGCGACGACCGCCGCGCCGACCTTCCTCATCCGTGGCTTTCTCATCCGTGTCATTTCGTCAACAGCCCCAACAGTCCCGAGTAGATGCCCATGTCGGGACCGAAATCGTTCAAACGTCCGGTCCGGCAGCCGTTCTTGTTCACGTTGATCGCCTCACAGAGAGTCGAAGTGAGCTCGTTGTCGACCAGCGACTTGTCGAGCAGCACCGACGCGCGCCACGCACCCTGCTCGGCGGAGACCGAATTCGACAGATTCTGGAAGAGCAGCGGGGCGATATCGACCGATTCGACGACCTGCCTTGAATAGTCCGACAGGTTCGCGATGACCGCGCTCAACCGCCCGGTCGACGAGCTGATGGTGCCCGCGTTGTTCTCCAAGAACTCGGACGTGTTCGTCAGGGTGCGATTCAAGTCGTCCAGCGACGAGACGAGGCCGACCGACTGCTCGCCGAGCATCTGCGACACCGTCGTCAGCGACGACGAGAACTGCAGCATCTTCGGATAGTTGTCGGTCAACGCCGTCGTCAACTTGCTCATCGACTTGAGGATGTCGACGATCGCGTCACCGTTGTCGGCGCCGGTCTTGCCTGCCTTCGCCAACGCGTCGAGCGCTTCTCGGAGGCGTTCACCGTTGCCGTCGGCGATACCGGACGTGATGTCGACCAAGTCGGCGATCGGCCCCTCGCCCGGCTCGTCGCCGGACAGGTTCACGACCAACTTGTCAATCGAGTCGAACAGGGTGCCGATCTCGACGGGAGCCTTCGTGTGCTTGATGACGTCGTCGGCGCCGAGCGTCGGGCCGCCGGTGTAGGCAGGCGTCAGCTCTATGTGGCGGGTCGTCACGATCGACGTGTTGACGATCGCCGCGGTGGCGTCGGCCGGGACTGAGACGTCGTTGTCGACGGTCATCTCGACCTTCACGCGGGTGCCCTGCGGCTCCACCGACAAGATGCGGCCGACCGGCATGCCGAGGACGGCGACGTCGTTGCCCTCGTACAGGCCCGACACGTCGTCGAAATACGCGGTCACGGTCTTCGACTGCCCCAGCGCCGACGACCAGCTCGCGGGCACCAGGGAACACCCGGTCACGGTGATCACGGTGACCGCGGTCATCGCGACCGCTGCGACGGCCCGCCGCGTTCGGGCTCGCGTCATCGTCAGCATCCGTCGACCACCTTCGCCAGGCACAGCCAGTTGTCGGGGAAGATGCCCCACGGGAGATAGCCGTTGGCGTACGGACCGTCACCCACCAGGTTGTTGGTCAGACGGGCCGTGACCGGCAGCACCTCGAGCATCTTGCGCAGATTGTCACGGTTCTTCTCCAGGCCCGACGAGATGGTGTCCAGGTTCGCCATGACCGGCGCGAACTGATTGCCGTTCTCGGCCGCCACTGCCCGCGCCTGCTCGGTGAGTTCGGCGACGCCGTCGAGCATGCGGGTGACCAGACGCTCGCGCGTCGATATCTTCGTCGCGAGCTGGGCGCCCTGCCCGACGATGATCGACAGCTGGAACTGGCTGTTCTCCACTTGCTCGGTGACCGCCTTGGTGTCGGTGAGGAGCTGGCCGATCTGGTCGGTCCGGTTGTTGATGACCGCGGACATCCGGGTCAGCGCGTCGAGAGTGGGCTCCGCGATCGCCGGAGCACCCTTGAGCTGAGTGTTCAACGTGCGGATGCTGTTCGCGAGGTCGTCGGCTTTGATGCCCGCCAGCACCGGGGTGCCCTTCTCGAGGGTCTGTTGCAGGTCGTACGGCACGCGCGTGGTCGTGATGCGGTCGCCGTCCAACTCCTTGTCGGATTCACCGAGGACGACGTCGACGTAGCGCTGGCCGAGGAGCGTCGACATCTTGATCTCGGCGGAACCGTCCTCACGGACGGTCACGTCGTTGTCCACCTTCATCGTAACCTTCACGTGGTCGCCCGCCAGTTCCGTGTCGGAGACTTCACCGACGTCGATGCCCGCGACACGCACCTTGTCGCCGGTGCGCAGACCGCCGGCCTGGATGAAGTCGCCCGTGTACGTCTTCTTCCCGATGTTCGCCGAACTGATGCCGACGATCGCGACGAGCAGAACGATGATGCCGATCGCACCGAAGACGCCGTACCAGAGTCCACGGCGGTCGCCGAACGAGGAGCGCAAACGATTCTTCACTGGCACACCACCGAGTGTTGGGTTCCGCCGATCTGGGTGATCAGCCCCGGCGGAAGCAGGACGTCGCCGATCGAGATGTCGAGTTCACATGCATAGATGTTCAAGTACGCGCCCTGCATCATGACGAGCGGGAAGTGACCGAGGAACTCGGGAAGAACCTTGGCCATGGTGTCGAGCTTGCCGCCCTGACCGATGAGTTTGGACGTGGCTTCGCGGGCCGCGGTACCGGCGTCGCGTAGCGACCCCCGGTTCTCGGCGAGCACATCCGCGAATCCGTCGGCGGTCGTGCCGATCTGATCGATCGACTTGCCGAACGCCGCCGAATTGCCGTTGAGGTTCTCGACGAGTTTCGAGGCGCTGTCGATCAAGGTCTGCACCTGCTTGCCCTGCGACGCCAATTCGCGCATCACCACCGAGAGGTTCGTGATGATCGAGCCGAGCACCTGGTCGCGGTTCGCCATGTCGTCAGCCACCTGGCCGATCTGCGAGAGCGTCCGAGACAGCGACACCTCGTCGCCCTGGAACGTCTTGATCAGGCTCTCCGAGAGCGAGTTGACCTGTTCGGGAGTGAGGGTGTCGAAGACCGGCTGGAAGCCGGCGAGCAGCTTCGTCACATCGAACGAGTCCTCGCCGGGCAGGTGGAGTGTCGATCCCTTGTCCAGTTCCCGTCCCGGCTTGTCGCCGTCGAGGTTCAACGCGAGATACCGCTGTCCAATCAGGTTCTGGTAGCGGATCGCGGCTCGCGTGTTGGCGTAGACGTGCTGGCCGTCCTGCACCTCGAACGTGACCTTGGCACGTCCGTCGTCGAGCTCGATGTCCTGGACTCGACCGACCCGCACACCGGCCATGCGGACGTCGTCACCGGACGCCAGACCGGACGCGTCGCCGAACGTGGTGGCATAATCGGTCACTTCGCCCTGCACCGAACGGTCCAGGGTCGACCAGATCAGGTAGGTGACGAGCAGCGCGACCACCGCGAACACACCGAAACCGATCAACGGCTTACGGATGCTGTCCGTGTTCTTGCTCATCGCTGTCCCTCCTGCTCAGGCGCAACCGAGACCAGCGGCCCGAGCATCAGCTTCTCCGCGGACGTCGGCGTGCGCCCCAGCGCGGTGCCCAACGTCCTGGAGTCCCGCGACGTCGATACGCCGCGCGACTTCTTCGCATTCCGGTTCCGGTCGGGCTGCATACCGCCTTCGGGATACACCAGCAGCGGACCCGACTGCGTCGGACCGGTTCCGGTGCCCGGTCCGACACATTCCGGGCCGCGGAGCTGACCGTACGGCCCGCCGTCGTACACGGGACAGTTTTGCTTCGTGTACATCCGGTAGGCGCCGAAGTTGATGCCCAGGTTCAGTTGGACGTGCCCGTTGACGCCGGTGAAGACGCCGAGCACGCGACCGGCGAGCACGTACAGTTCACGCAAGGCCTGCGGCAGGGCGTCGGGGTCGAGCATCGTCGCACCCAACGTCGTGTTGAGATCGCGGACGACGCGTTTTCCGGCGTCTCCGTTCTTCGCGAACAGCGCCTGCGTCGTGTCGAGCAGATCTTGGCTGTTCGAGAGCAGTGCGGTGAGATCGTCCTGCTTCTCGGCGATCGTCAATGCGGGCTTCACCGACTTGCCGAGTGTGTCGAGCAGTGTGGGCGTCGAGGACGCCAGCCCTTCGACGGCGTTGGTGAAGTTGTCGAAACCCGACGGCGCGCCCGGTGGGAACTGCGCGTTGATCGTCTTCCAGTACGTGTCGAGGACCCCGACGAAAGTCGAGAAGGTGGCCCCGCCGCCGTCGAGCGCGTCGGCGATGGTGCCGAGCACCATGCCGAGATCCTCCGGCGGGACGCTGCGCAGCAGGGTCCGCAGCTCGTTCTGTGCATCCTGCAAGCGGATCGTCGGCTCCGACGTATCGGCCTTGACGGTGGCACCGTCAGACAGACGGTCGTTCGACGGGTGTTCGGGACGGATGAGTTCGACTGAGTTGACGCCGAACAGGTTCGACGGGACGGTCCGCGCGGTCGTGTTCGCCGGAATGCCCTCGGCCTGCTTCGGATCGAGCAGCATCGCGACCTCACGCTGCTGTTCCGACGACGAGCCGACGACCGAGACCGTGTCGACTTGGCCGACGATCATGCCGTTGTAGCGGACGTCCGCCCCGCTGATCAGACCGTCGCCGACATCGGTCAACGCCGCCGACACCTCGGTGTTGTCCTCGAACTTTCCTTCGTACCGCGCCCACAGGAGCCCAAGCACCAACACACCGACGACGGCGAAGATCACTCCTCGCACGAAGTACGTCGTCATCGATGGATCGCGTCCACCTGTATCGATTTTCATGGCCGCCTACCCCGATATCCTGATTCCGGCAGTCAAACCCCAGAACACGAGCGTCAAGATCAGATTCGCGAACACGATCGTGATGATCGACAACCGGATCGCGTGGCCCGCTGCGATGCCGACGCCTTCGGGGCCGCCGGACGCGAAGTAGCCGTAGTAGCACTGAATGAACGTCGTCAACAGCACAAACACGATCACCTTGATGAACGAGAAGACGACGTCGCGCGACAGAATGAACGATTCGAAATAGTGCATGTACGTTCCAGAACCTTCGCCGCTCTGCACTTGGAACATCACCTGGCAGGCGATGTAGTTCGCGGCGAGCGAGATCGCGTACAGCGGGATGATCGACAGGACCGCAGCCGCCATGCGGGTGGTCACCAGATACGGCAGCGGGCGGATCGCAATGGATTCGAGGGCGTCGATCTCTTCGCTGATGCGCATCGAACCGAGCTGCGCGGTGAACCGACATCCCGACTGCGCGGTGAACGCCGTCGCTGCGAGGAGCGGCGCGATCTCGCGAGTAGTGGCGAACGCCGAGAGACCACCGGTCAGCGGCGACATGCCGAGCAGGTTCAACGCGGTGTAACCCTCGATACCGACCGTCGCACCGCCCATCACGCCCAAGATCACCATGACGCCGACGGTGCCGCCGCCGACGACGATCGCGCCGTTGCCCCACGCGACGTCGGACAGCAGCCGCCAGACTTCCTTCTTGTAGTGGCGGAACGTGATCGGCGCGAGCGCGATTGAGCGCACCAGGAACGTGATCAGGTGCCCCATTGCGACGAGTCCGTCACGCGGACCCGCCAGCGCTTTGCGCCCCCACTCCAGCGGTTTCAGAACGGGCGGGGTATATCGAGACGCTGTCATGTCACACCACCTTCGCCGGGACGACGAGCGCGAACACCTGGGTGAGCACCACGTTCACGGTGAACAGCAGCAGGACGGAGTTGACGACCGCCGCATTGACTGAGTTCGCGACACCGGCCGGGCCGCCGCTCGTATTCAGTCCGCGGTCGCAGGCGACGACGGCCACGATGGCCCCGAATATCACCGCTTTCACCAAGGCGAATATCAGGTCCGATGTGCTCGCGAAGGACGCGAACGTCCCCGTGTAACTGCCTGGCGTGCCGCCCTGCGCGTACACGTTGAACACATAACCGGTGATGAAGCCGACGAAGCAGACGAAGCCGCACAGCAGGAACGCGACGAGCATGGTCGCCAGCAGGCGAGGCGAGATGAGACGTTGGATCGGGTTCACCCCCATGACCTTCATCGCATCGATCTCGTCGCGGATGGTGCGCGAACCGAGGTCGGCTGCGATGGCCGATCCGACGGCTCCGGCCAGCAGCAGCGAGGTGACCAGGGGTGCGCCCTGCCGGATCACGCCGAGGCCGGTTGCCGCGCCGGAGAACGACGTCGCACCGATCTGTCCGGCGATGTTCGATACCTGGATGGAGACGATGACACCGATCGGGATGGCGACGAGAAGAGTCGGAAACACCGACGTCGAGGCCATGAAGGCGCATTGGCGGACGAACTCTTTGAAGGGGAATCGACGTTTGGCGATGTCGACGATCAAGACTTTGAAGACTTCGACGAACATCGCCAACTGGCGGCCGAACGTCTCGAACGATTTGGTGATGTGCTCGCGATACCACTTGCCCGCACCGCTCGCCGACCATCTCGTACCGAGCCCGGTTCGCGTACTTACCGTTTCCGTGCTCACTCCCCTACCTTCGCGTCGTCAAACCAAGGCCGTCAGCCGGACGGGAAGATCATCCCCGACGCCCGCCACGGTCTTCCGCGAGGATTCCCGCCGATGTCCGCTAATCCGTGGATCGAAGCATACACAGTGCAGACGGTTTCGTGTGCACGGAGTCACAGATACTCCGTCTGTGTCGCGCGCCGCATACATGCGGATACACGTATGCGCAGGTCAGTAGGCATCCTGCCGCACACGGCTGGTGGTTCGACGGCCACCGCCAGTTGAATTCTGAACCGCGTCAGGTCAAATATCGGTACGCGGGCGACCCCGGTTCCAAGCGCTCGACGTTCAACCGAGATCGCGACATCCGGCTCTGCAAGCCCTCCAGTCCGGTTGGATCGCCGAGTTCGATGCCGACGAGCGCTTCGCCGGTGTCCCGGTTGTTTCGCTTGACGTACTCGAACAAGGTGATGTCGTCATCCGGCCCGAGGACCTCATCGAGGAAACGACGCAGGGCCCCGGGCTCCTGCGGAAAGTTCACCAAGAAGTAGTGCTTGAGCCCACGGTGCACGAGGGACCGCTCGATCACCTCTCCGTAGCGAGACACGTCGTTGTTGCCGCCGGAGACGAGTGAGACCACGCGGGCGTTCGCGGGCAGCGACAGCTCCGCCAGCGCGGCCGTCGCCAACGCCCCCGCAGGCTCGGCGATGATCCCCTCGTTCTGATACATCTCCAGCATCGTCGAGCAGACGGCGCCCTCGTCGACGTGCATGATCGTGACACTGCCCGGCGCCACCTCGACATCGGCGAGCTCGACGACCGGGACCGCAGGCGTCTGCGCGATACCGGCCAGATCCGGATGTGCGACGACGCGGGCGCCCGCCGCGGCCATCACGGCGTGCCCGAGTCCACCGATCCGTTTGACGGACGCGCCGTCGACGAAGGGGTCGATCACATCCAGCGTGTACGGCGATCCGTTGACCAGTGCGGCGGCGAGCGATGCCGCCCCGCTCGGTTCGACGCCGACGATCGCCACGTCGGGCACCACGTCGCGCAGATAGGTGACGATGCCCGCCATGCATCCCGCACCGCCGACCGGCAGCACGACGACGTCCGGCGCCTCGCCGAGCTGATCGACGATCTCTTCGCCGATGGTGCCCTGCCCGGAGGCAGTCCTCGGGTCGTCGAACGCATGGATCCACGTGGCTCCGGTGCGCAGCACATCGGCCTGCGCCGCCGAAGCCGCCGCGTCGTAGGTCTCGCCCACTGCGATCAGCTCGACGAATCCCTTTCCGTGCCAATTGATCCGGTCGCGCTTCTGCTTGGGGGTCGTGGTCGGCACATAGATCCGACCTTGCACGCCCATCGTCGCGCACGCGAACGCGACTCCCTGGGCGTGGTTGCCCGCGCTCGCTGCGACGACGCCTGCCGCGCGTTCGGCGTCGGAGAGTTGCGCCATCACGTTGTACGCGCCGCGGATCTTGTACGAGCGGACACTCTGCAGATCCTCGCGCTTGAGGTAGACCCGCGCGCCGGTGTCGACGCTCAGTCGCGGACACGGCTCCAGAGGGGTGCGCACGATGACGCCCGCGAGCCGCTCCGCGGCCTCGATGATGCTGCCGCGGTTCAGCCCGGGGACCGGATCGTCAATGCTCTTCGCAGCGACAGTCGGTTCTGCGTTATTCGGCCCTGCGGTTTTCGACCCTGCGCTATTCGGCCCTGCGGTTTTCGACGACGTACTCACGCGCACTATGTTCCCACCGTCGGCTATACCAGGCGTAACCGCCCCACCACACAGCGGCCGTCGCGATCGCCGCGGTCCATGCGGCGACGACGGCCGAGCCGCCGAACATCAGAACACCCACTACCAGGAGGAACCCGACGCCCACTGCCGCCAGTTTGTTGAGCGGCCACCGCGCGCCCGCGAGGTCGACGACCGGAACCGGTCGCTGCACACTCTGAATGTGGGTGGTCATAGATCCGAGTGTAGCGCATTCTGATCAAAAGTTTCGGCCACCCGAATCCACCCGTGCTCCGCGCTGAGTCGGCCGCGTCAGTCCAGGATCGTCGCCGAGCCGGACGTGACGGACCGGATGTGATCGCAGAGTCGCTCCTGTGCGTCGGCCGAGACGTCGACGACGAAGTCGACGGCGTCCGCTCCGTACTCGGTGGACCGCACCGTCGCCATCGAATGCAGGTCGGTCGCGACACGGCCTGCGTCGTCGACTCGAACCCGGAGTCGGACCACGCACGACGGCATCACCTCCTGGAGGGGAGCCGCGTCCAGCACGGCGCTGGCGCTGCCGCCGTACGCGCGGATCAGGCCGCCCGCACCGAGTTTCACGCCGCCGAAGTGGCGGACGACGACGATCGCAGTGTTCACCACGCCCCGCCGACGCAGTGCGGTGAGGATGGGTGGGCCTGCCGTGCCCGCGGGCTCCCCGTCGTCGGCCGATCGGCTCGTCTGGTGCGGACCGGAACCGATCACGTACGCCCAGCACACGTGGTTCGCTCCGGCCGACGGAACGCGCTCGATGAGCGATGCGACGTCGCCGGGCGACTCGATGGACGCCGCCGTCGCGATGAAGCGCGACTTCTTGACGGTCGTCGAGACGACGACCTCACCCGCATCCGGTCTGAGGACGAGCATCGTCTCAGGTGAGGCATCCGGGTCCGAGCAACGCCTTCAAATCGCCCATCAGCGCCGACGACGGAGTGACTCGGAGCGCGTCGGTGAGTCGCAGTTGTGTCTGCTTTCGGTCGCTGACGAGCGTCACGTGGACGTCGGATGTCCCCGGATGCCTGATCAGGATCTGTTTCAGGTCGCTCACCCGATCGGGTGTGCACCGGTTGGTCGGCAACGTCAAGGTCAACGGCTTAGTCGCGCCGACTTCGGTCAGGTCGGGAACGGCGAGATCGTTGGCGCTGATCATGAGCGAGTCCTCACGCTTGTTGACCCGCGCCTTCACCAGAACGATGTTGTCCTGCAAGAGATCCATCCCGTACGCGGTGAACGCGCGCGGGAAGAAGTAAACCTCGACACCGCCGACCATGTCTTCGATGGTGACGGCCGCCCATGGCTCGCCCTTCTTGTTGACGCGCCGGGTGACCGACGAGATGATCCCGCCGATCGTGATCTGCGCACCGTCGGCGATGCTGCCTTCCAGGAGTGTCGAGATCGACGTGTCGGTGTGGGCGGAGATCGCGTGCTCGAGCCCGGCGAGGGGGTGGCCGGATACATAGAGGCCGAGCATGTCGCGTTCGAGTGCGAGCTTGTGCTTGGTGTCCCATTCCTCGTCGGGGATCTTGACGGCGAACACGTCGCCGACATCCTCGACGTCGGCGCCGCCGAACAGGTCGAACTGGCCCATCGCTTCGGCCTTCTTGGTGCTCATCACCGCGTCGACCGCGTCGGCGTGCACGAGGAAGAGTCCCTTGCGGGGGTGTTCCATCGAGTCGAACGCGCCCGCTTTGATGAGCGATTCGGTGACCTTCTTAGTACAGGCGACAACGTCGATCTTCCCGAGGTAGTCCGAGAAGTCGGCGTAGCGCTCCTTCGCTTCGCGGGCCGCGATGATCGACGAGACGACACCGGTGCCGACGTTGCGGATCGCGGCGAGTCCGAAGCGGATGTCTTCGCCGACGGCGGCGAAGTTGGGCAGCGACTCGTTGACGTCCGGCGGCAGGACGGTGATGCCCATCTTGCGGCAGTCCGCGAGATAGATCGCCGCCTTGTCCTTGTCGTCGCCGACCGAGGTGAGCAGGCCTGCCATGTACTCGGCCGGGAAGTTGGCTTTGAGGTACGCGGTCCAGAAGGAGACGAGTCCGTAGCCTGCGGCGTGCGACTTGTTGAACGCGTAGCCGGCGAACGGCAGGACCGTGTCCCACAGGGCGGTGATCGCGGCCTGCGAGTAGCCGTTGTCGCGCATGCCGTCGGCGAAGCCGTCGTAGGCCTCGTCGAGGATCTCCTTCTTCTTCTTGCCCATGGCTCGTCGCAGCAGGTCGGCCTGGCCGAGCGAGTAGCCTGCGACCTTCTGGGCGATCTGCATGATCTGCTCCTGGTAGACGATCAGACCATACGTCTCCGAGAGGATCTCCTTCAGCGGCTCCTCGAGCTCCGTGTGGATCGGCCTGATGTCTTGCAAACCGTTCTTGCGCTTGGCGTAGTCGGTGTGCGCGTTGACGCCCATCGGACCCGGCCGGTACAGCGCCAGGACCGCGACGATGTCCTCGAAGCCCGTCGGCTGCATCATTTTGAGCAGTTCTCGCATGGCCGCGCCGTCGAGCTGGAACACGCCGAGCGTGTCTCCTCGAGCCAGGAGCTCGTAGGTCTTCTCGTCTTCGAGGGGCAGAGTGTCGAGGTCGAGATCGATCCCTCGGTTGGTCTTGATGTTCTCGATCGCGTCGCCGATGACGGTCAAGTTCCGCAGCCCGAGGAAGTCCATCTTCAGCAGGCCGATGGCCTCACAGGAGGGATAATCCCAACCGGTGATGATCGCACCGTCTTGGGCCCGCTTCCACACCGGGATCGCATCGGTGAGAGGCTCCGACGACATGATCACCGCACATGCGTGGACGCCGGCGTTGCGGACCAGTCCCTCCAACCCGAGAGCGGTGTCGTAGATGCGCTTGACGTCCGGATCAGTCTCGATCAGCGTCCGCACCTCCGACGCCTCGGAATACCGTTCGTGCTCGGGATCGGTGATCGCCCACACCGGGATGTCCTTGGCCATGATCGGCGGCGGCAGCGCCTTGGTGATCCGGTCCGCGATCGAGAAGCCCGGCTGACCGAATTGCACACGCGCCGAGTCCTTGATCGCGGCCTTCGTCTTGATCGTGCCGAAGGTGATGACCTGCGCGACCTTGTCCTGGCCCCACTTGTCCGAGGCGTACGTGATCATCTCGCCACGACGACGGTCGTCGAAGTCGATGTCGATATCGGGCATCGATACGCGCTCGGGGTTCAAGAATCGCTCGAACAGCAGACCGTGCGGGATCGGATCGATGTTCGTGATGCCCATCGCGTACGCCACCAATGATCCGGCCGCAGAACCACGACCGGGACCGACCCGGATACCGACCTCAAGCGCGTGACTGATCAGGTCGCCGACCACCAGGAAGTACGCCGGGAACCCCATCTGGTTGATCACCGACAACTCGTACTTCGCCCGATCGAGGTATTCGGTCGGCACCACTTCGCCGGCGAACCGCCGATCCAATCCGGTCATCACCTCGTGTTCGAGCCACGACTCCTGCGTGTACCCCTCGGGAACCGGGAAGATCGGCATCCGGTCGTGGTGAGTGAACACGTCCTCGTAGGACTGCACACGTTCGGCGATCTCCAACGTCGAATCACAGCCGCCGGGCACCACGTCGTCCCACAACTCGCGCATCTGCTGCGCCGACTTGAGGTAGTAGCCGTCGCCGTCGAACTTGAACCGCGTCGGATCCGACAACGTCTTACCGGTCTGGATGCATAGCAACGCCTCATGGGAGGACGCGTGCTCACGCGTCACGTAGTGGCAGTCGTTGGTCACCAACGGCTTGATCCCGAGCTTGCGGCCCACGTCCAGCAGTCCCGACCGGACGCGCTGTTCGATCTCCAGTCCGTGCTCCATCAACTCCAGGTAGAAGTTGTCCTTACCGAAGATGTCCTGCCACTTGGCCGCGGCAGCCAACGCCTCGTCCTCATGCCCCAGACGCAACCGCGTCTGCACCTCGCCTGACGGACACCCTGTCGTGGCGATGATCCCCTCGGCGTGCTCGGCGATGATCTCGGCGTCCATCCGCGCCCACTTGCCCAACTGTCCTTCGATCGACGCCATCGACGACAGCTTGAACAGATTCCGCAAGCCCGTCGCGTTCTCGGCGACCATCGTCATATGCGTGTACGCACCCGAACCCGACACGTCGTCGGACTTCTGATCTCGACTGCCCCACAGCACACGCTTGGTGTTGAACCGCGATTCCGGCGCAATGTACGCCTCGATCCCGATGATCGGCTTGATGTCGAACTTGCTCGCCGTGTTGTAGAAATCCGACGACCCGTACATATTTCCGTGATCGGTCATTCCGATCGCAGGCATCTCCAACCGCTTCGCCTCGGCGAACAACGGAGACATCTTCGCCGCCCCGTCGAGCATCGAGAACTCGGTGTGATTATGCAGATGAACGAACGACCCGGACACGCTGGCGACTCCCCGCATTGAAATTCGATGGAACGGTTCTACTGTATGCGTCGCGTACGACAGTCTCGGCCCGGCACGCCTACACGTCGCGCAGCACCTCGAGCGCGTGCTGCAGATCGTCCGGGTACTCGGTAGTGAACTGGACGCGGCGCCCGTCGGCGGGATGCGCGAACGCGAGCGAACGCGCATGCAGCCATTGCCGTTCAAGACCGAGCCGCGCCGCGAGCGTCGGGTCCGCCCCGTACGTCGGATCGCCCGCGCACGGGTGATGCAGCGCCGAGAAGTGCACACGAATCTGGTGGGTTCGCCCGGTCTCCAAGTGCACGTCCAGCAGTGATGCCGACGCGAACATCTCGAGCGTCTCGTAGTGGGTCGTCGACGGCTTGCCGTTCGAGGTGACCGCGAACCGCCAGTCCGAGCCGGGGTGTCGGCCGATCGGCGCCTCGATGGTGCCGACCGGTGGATCCAGATGGCCTTGGACGATCGCGTGGTAGACCTTCTCGACGGTCCGATACTTGAATGCTCGCTTGAGGACCGTATACGCGTTCTCGGACGCCGCCACGACCATCACTCCCGACGTGCCAACGTCGAGTCGATGGACGATGCCTTGGCGTTCCTGCGCGCCGGACGTCGAGATCCGGAAGCCCGCGGCCGCGAGCGCGCCGATAACGGTCGGCCCCGTCCAGCCTTGCGACGGGTGCGCGGCGACGCCCGGCGGCTTGTTCACCACGACGATGTCGGAGTCGTGGTAGATCACGTCGAGATCTTCGACTGGCGTCGGCTCGACCGTCAACGGCCGCTCCGGTTCGGGCAGGGTGACGTCCAACCAGGTGTCGGCGACGAGTTTGTGGGCCTTGTCGACGGCAACGCCGTCGACCGTGATGTCGCCTGCGTCGGCGAGCCCCGCCGACACCGTCCGCGACAGCCCGAGGAGCCGAGCGACTCCGGCGTCCGTGCGCATGCCGTGGAGCCCATCGGGCACTGGCATCGCTCGTGAGTCACGCATCGTCGCCATCCTTGTCGTCGGCGGTCCCGCCGCGGGTCGCGTCAGTTGTCCCGGCGCGGGTCGCGTCAATTGTCCCGGCGCGGGTCGCGTCAATTGTCTCTGCCGGACTCTTGCGGGCCGCCCAGCCGGACCGGGTGCCGTCGTAGTCGTAACCGAGGAGGGTGAGGACCACCAGCAGCACGGCGCCGCAGACGACCGCCGAGTCGGCGACGTTGAACGTCGGCCACCAGTCGCCGACCTGGATGAAATCGACGACGTGACCGCGCAGCGGACCCGGCGCGCGGAAGATGCGGTCGGTCAGGTTGCCGATCGCGCCGCCCAGCACCAGTCCGAGACCGATCACCCAGCCCGTCGAGACGAGTCGTCGGCTGTATCGGATGATCCCGATGACCACAGCCAGTGCGACGAACGTCAGCACCCACGTGTATCCGGTCGCCATCGAGAACGCGGCTCCGCTGTTGCGGATCAGTTTGAACGTGACGAAGTCGCCAATCACGTGTGTCGGATTCCACGGGTCGAGCCGGGCGACGGCCAGTGTCTTAGTCACCAGGTCCAGCACGTAGGCGATCACCGCCACGAGGGCCAGCAGCGCGACTGTCCGGGCCGTGCTCCGCCCGGCGGGCCGGGTGCCGCCGTCCCCGGTCTCGGTTTCACTCATTCCACGATTGTCCACGATCGAGGTTCGTCACACCGACGCTGCCCTCGCTGACCCGTCGCTCGTGCGCGGTCACTACTCTCGGAGCGGTGAGTGTCACGCCGATCGCGTCCGTCGCGAACCCGCACCAGCCGTCGTCGAAGAGACGTGTCGTCGCCGCATTGGCGGTACTGCCCGTGGGCGTCGCCGTCGCCCTGAGCGGATGCTCGTCCGACGACGCAGGCACCGCCGACTCCGGGCCGTGTGCGCCGTCGTCGAGTGTGGGCAGCGAGGGTGTTCGCCCGATCCCCATCGCGCCCGCCGAGGTCCAGGTGCTCGACGCCGGGGCCGGTGATCGCGCGGTCCTGACACCGAGGCCCGACGCGGCCAGCCCGCAGACGGTGACGTTGACGACCGATTCGACGGAGGCGTCGATCACTCCGGGTGACGACAACGCGGCGTCGATCCAGCGGACCCAGCAGGAGTTGAGCACACCGATCACCGCGCGGGTCGTCTGCGACGACCCGTCGAATCTCGAGTTCACCATCGGCACGCCGACGAGTAAGGACGCCGAGCTAACACCCGAGCTCGATGCGATCGCCGGTTCGGCCGGCGGGGTGACCGTCGCCGACGGGTTGAGTGTGCGCTCGCTGCGACTGTTCCCGAACGAGGAGTCCGGGTCGCCCGCACGCAGCGCCCTCGAGCAGTCGTTCTCGGGGGCCCTCGACCAGTCGGTGCCCCTCCCTGCCGAGCCGGTCGGCGTCGGTGCCCGCTGGCAGTCGGTGCGGACCGTCTCGTCGGCGGCCACGATCAAGCGGACGACGACCGTCACGCTCACCGAACGCACGGGCGACACGGTGAAACTGGCGGTCGCCGTCGACGAGGTGCCGGTCGACTCGGTGTTCCGGATCCCGGGGTCGGCTCAAACGTTGGCGATCAACCGATACTCGATGGCGGGCACCGGCGACATCACCGTCGATCTCTCGCGCATCCTCCCCGTCGCAGGGTCGATCACGACCAAGGGGGCGCGTGAACTGGTCGGTGACGCGAACGCTGCTCCGCTGTTGCAGCAGAACGAGTACACGGTGGGCTGGAAGTCGTGACCCGCGGGGAGACGCCGTGACGGGCAGAGGGCCCCTCACCGTGTGGTGAGGGGCCCTCTGCGAACGTGGTCGCCTCTAGCTCGACTTCTTCTTCGACGCCTTGGCGCTGCTCGACGGCGAGTCGTCGGCGCACAGCACGCTGTCGACGTCGTTGGCCGACAACAGCGGGCACACCGTCGACTTGGACAGCTTCCACCGACCGTTGTCGTAGACGATCGCGGCGTCGATCGGCTGCGCCGGGTTGCCCGGAACCTTGACCTCGACCTTGACCTTGGCCTTCTTCGGGCCGTTCTTGGTCACCGGCGGCTTGATCTTGTAGGTGACGTCCGGGTTGTCCTTCGCGGCCTTGACCAACTGGTCGAACAGCTTCGGGTCCGCCTCGGACCCTTCGACGAGCTCGGTCTTCTCGGACGCGTCGACCTTCGGGTCGAGCGCCGTCTCGAGCATCTCGTTGAGGGCCTTGATGCTGGGCACCTTGTTCGGATCGGTCATACCGCCGTCGGCCGACGACGTGCTGCCTGATGCGGCGCTCGTCGACGAACCTGCGGTGGGCACCGGAGGCAGGTCCGAGCCGCCGTCGTCAGAACCACACGCAGCGGTTGCAGCGACCGCGGCGGCCACGATGGCACCGGTCACGAAATTGCGAATCTTCACGGATAATCCTCACGTCTGGTTCTGCGCGGGACCTTGGTCTGGCCCCCGAGCCCACCCCACTATGCCAAAAGGTCGCGCGGCTGCGCATCCGGGCACCTGACGCACCGTTCGTCACACCCGTCCCGCGCGCCGCCGTCGACCAGGGGGCATCGCGCCGCGACAAGTGCAAGAATCGGGCCATGAGCCCACGCCAGGTTGTGATGATCACCACCGGCGGCACAGCCGCCTCACGCACCACCGACGACGGGGCGGTCCCCGTGCTGTCTGCGCAGGATCTGCTGCCCGACACGGCCGCTGACGTCGTCGTTCGTCCGCGCGAGTTGATGGCAGTCGACTCGTCGTCGCTGACTGTGCGCGAGCAGTTCGACATCGTCCGGGCCATCGCCGCGGAGTTGTCCGACCCGGCGGTGGACGGCGTCGTCGTCACGCACGGCACCGACACCTTGGAAGAGACGGCGTTCCTCGCCGATCTGTTCGGCGACGACCCCCGACCGGTGGTGTTCACCGGAGCACAACGTCCCGCCGACCACCCGAGCCCGGACGGTCCAGCGAACATCGCCGCCGCGGTCGCGCTGGCGGCTGACCCCTCGGCTCGGGGGCGCGGAGCGCTAGTCGCCCTCGGCGGCACCGTCCTCGCCGCTCGTGGCGTGTTCAAGACGTCGACGACCGCTCTGCGTGCTTTCGACACCGTGCATGCCGAGTTGCCCCGCCCGATCGTCGCGGAGTCGGTGCCCACACGTCCGGCACGGGTCGACCTCCTCGCGCTCTACCCAGGCGTGTCCCCCGGCACCATCGCCTCCGCGGTCGAACAGCGGGCCGCAGGAATCGTTCTGTCCGCCACGGGGTCCGGCAACACCCATCCGGACATCACCGCACAGGTGAACCTCGCGGTGCAGCGGAACGTCCCGGTGGTCGTCTCGACTCGCGTGCCGTACGGCGCCGTCGAACCGACCTACGGCGGCGGAGGCGGCGGCGTCGACCTGATCCGCGCGGGCGCGATCTTCTCGCCGTGGCTGCGCGCGCCGCAGGCACGCGTAGCACTCATCGCGCTGCTGTCGACCGGCGCCGATCGGAACGCGATCGAAGCCTTCTTCACCGCATCGTCACCGCGTTAGGCGACCGGTGAGGCTCCCTGCCCGGTGACCCGCGGCCCGTCGTCACAGATCCCAGTCCAGGCTGTCGAGCGGATCCGCGCGTGTCAGGAGGGGTTCGGGCAGGCGGAAGTTCCGAGTACGGCCCGGCCCGGTCGCACGCGTCTCGAAGCGGACGGTGACGAATCCGTGTCCGCCGCCCTGCACCCAGCCGTGCCCGTGCTCGGGGTGCGCGACGTCCGTGCCGGTGGGCCAGTCGTCCACCGCAGCGGGCCCGCGCGGGATCTGGACGCTGGTCGGGGCGGGTGAACTCTCGTCGTCCTCGTCGGGGGCGGCGTCGAGTTCGGGAAACAGCGAGTCCTGACGGACGTCGTCGAGGCCCGAGTAACCGACACCGACGAGCCGGACCGGCCCGATGTCGAGTGGATCGAGCATCACCCGGTAGGCGGCGGCGGTGAGGGCACCCAGGTCGGTGGTCGCGGTCGCCAGAGTCGACGACCGGGTCAGTATCGACATGTCGCTGAGTCGGTGTTTGACGACGACGGTACGGGCGCCGCGACCGTCGTCGAGGAGTCTGCGGTGCGCGTGCGAGGCGGCAGACGATACGGCCGCTCGCACCCCGGTGAGATCGATGATGTCGGTGGCGAACGTGCTCTCGGCGCTGATCTGTTTGGCGTCGGCGCGCTCGGCGACCGGGCGGTGGTCGATACCGTGCGCGAGGCGGTGCAGTGCGGGTCCGACGGTCGCTCCGAGCACCGAGGCCACCTCGGTCTCCGACAGCGCGGCGAAGTCGCCGATCGTCTCCACGCCCAGGCGTCCGAGCCGCTCGCCGGAGACGGGGCCGATCCCCCACAGTTTGCGGACCGGAAGCCCGTGTAGGAACTCCAGTTCCGTGCTCGGGAGGATCGCGCGCAGCCCGTCGGGCTTCGCCACCCCGGATGCGATCTTGGCGATCTGTTTGCCCGAGCCGAGTCCGACGGAGGCTGCGAGCCCGGTCTCGTCCCGGATCGCGGCGCGCATCGCCGTCGCGAACTCTTCCGCTTGCGCCGCGCTCGCACCGGCGAGTTCCGGTGGTTCGCCGAATGCCTCGTCGAACGACAACGTCTCGATGACGGGCGTGAAGCGGCGAACGATCTCGAACACGCGGCCGCTCACCACTCGATAGACGGATCCGCGCGGCGGCACGACGACGGCGGCCGGCCCGATGAGTCGGCGCGCCTCGTGCATCGGCATCGCCGATCGGGCCCCGTACACCCGAGACTCGTAGCTCGCGCCTGCGACCACACCGCGTCCGCCGGACCCGCCGACCACGACGGGCCGACCGGCCAGAGTAGGTCGGGTGAGTTGTTCGACGGACGCGAAGAACGCGTCCATGTCGATGTGGAACACCCAGCGTGAGCTGCGCTCAGCGGCGGAGGCGTTCACCACCGCTCACGGCACAACGCCAGAACTCGTGGATCACTGGTGACGAATCGGTCGACCTCTTCGCCCGCGTCGCAGCGCAGTAACGAGATGGTCGCCGAATCCGGCCGGAGGGCGGCCACCTCCCAGACCGCGCCCGCGTCTTCCCAGCGCTGCAGGCGCGCGAGGTCGTCGGTGCTCATACGGTGATCTTATCGCCGGTCACGCGCCCGGACTGTGGCTGGTCGGCCTGGTCATCTCGCCCTCGGCACGGCCGGTAAACTCAGGCGAGTGAATTTCACTCGATACGTCGCACTCGGCGACTCGTTCACGGAAGGGGTCGGCGATCCCGACCCGGCGCTCCCCAACGGCGTCCGCGGGTGGGCGGACCGCGTCGCTGGCGCGCTGACGGCCGTCGACCCGGACACCCGGTACGCGAATCTCGCGATTCGCGGACGCAAACTGGTGCCGATCGTCGACGAGCAGGTCGACACCGCAGTCTCGTTGAATCCGAACCTTGTCACCATCCACGCGGGTGGCAACGACATGCTGCGGCCGGGCGTCGATCTCGACGCGCTCGGCGAGGTCTACGACGAGGCAGTCGGCAGGCTCGTCGCGACCGGCGCGACAGTCGTCATCTTCACCCCGCACGATCCCGGGGCGTCGAAGTTCTTCCGGCCGCTGCGGGGCCGCTTCGCGATCATGGCCGAGATCACCCGCCGGATCGCCGACCGTCACGGCCTGGTGCTCGTCGACTACTGGCGGATCCGCGATTTCGACGACATGCGCATGTGGGCGTCGGATCGCCTCCACATGTCGTCCCAGGGACATCAGCGGATGGCGATCGCGGTCCTCGACGCGCTCGGCGTCGCCCACGACCTGGAGCCGTTACCGCTCCCCGACTCCATCCCGGCGGGCGCAGCCGAGAATCTGCGGTGGACTCGTGAGTTCCTCGGTCCGTGGGTCGGTCGTCGCCTCCGCGGCACGTCGAGCGGTGACGACCTCGAGGCGAAGTACCCGACCTGGTCCGCCGCACCTGCCTGACAGCCGTTCACGCCTAGGGCGCGAGACGATTGTGCCCTAGGCACCACCATTGTGCTCAGGGTTGAACCCTGAGCACAATGTCGTGCCCTGGGCGCAATGTCGTGCCCTGGGCATGCGCGACTAACCGCTGACTACACCTTCGCGATGTCGGCGCTCACGCCGTCGCCCAATTCGATCGAGCCGGGCTCGCCGGTGCCGACGTCGAACGTGGTCGCGAGGACCTCCCCGGCGATCAACTCGGCGTGAGTACGCGCCGACTCGACGGCGTCGGCGGGCACCACGAGACGCACCGAGATACGGTCAGACACCTCCAGCCCCAGGTTGCGGCGCGCGTCCTGCAATTCGCGGACACGGTCCTTGGCCCAGCCCTCGGCTTCGAGTTCCGGTGTCACCTTCGTGTCCAGGACGACGAGGCCTCGCCCGCCCGGCATCTCGGCCGTCGAATCCGGCGACGCCGCGACCAGCTTGCGAGTGAACTCCTCACCGCGCAGTTCGATACCGTCAGCGACGACCACCTGATCGCCGGTCTCCGCGTCAGTCCCGAACTCCCAGTTCCCCGACTTCACCGCCTTGATGGCCCGCTGCACGTCCTTGCCGATCCGCGGCCCGGCGGCACGAGCATTCACCGCGACCTCGACCCGACCGTACGCACCGACATCGGTCGACAAGTCGACGGACTTGACGTTCATCTCTTCGGCGATCAGGTTCGCGTACGGCTCCATCGCCGCCGCCGTCGGCGACGCGACCGTCAGCCCCGGCAACGGCAGCCGCACACGCAGCTTGTTCGCCTTACGCACACTCGACGCGACCGAGCACACCGATTGGATCTCGTCCATCGCCGACACCAGCTCGGGGTCCGCGGGCAACTCTGTCTCGGTCGGCCAATCCGCCAGGTGGACCGACCGCTCGCCGGTCAAACCACGCCACATCGCCTCGGTCGCCAACGGCAGCAGCGGAGAGGCCAGGCGGCCGGCCACCTCGAGCACCGTGTACAAGGTGTCAAACGCGTCCGGCTCCTCGCCCTGGCCCGCCCAGAACCGTGCGCGTGAACGACGCACGTACCAGTTGGTCAGCGACTCACAGAACTCGCGGAAGCTCTCGCACGCGCCAGCGATGTCGTAGACGTCGAGCGCCTGGGTCATCTCGTCGCGCGTCGACGCCAGCTTCGCCAGAATGTATCGGTCCAGGACGTTATCCGAGTCGGTGCGCCATGTGGCACGACGGTCCGCGTACAGCTGCAGGAAGCTGTACGCGTTCCACATCGGCAGGAGCGCCTGACGGACGCCCTCGCGGATGCCTCGCTCGGTGACGACGAGGTTGCCGCCCCGCAGGATCGGCGACGCCATCAGGAACCACCGCATGGCATCGGAACCGTCCCGGTCGAACACCTCGTTGACGTCCGGGTAGTTGCGCTTGGACTTACTCATCTTCTGACCGTCGTCGCCGAGCACAATGCCGTGCGCGGCGACCGTCTTGAACGCCGGACGGTCGAACAGCGCGGTCGCCAGCACGTGCAGGTTGTAGAACCAGCCGCGCGTCTGACCGTTGTACTCGACGATGAAATCGCCCGGATTGTGCGGCAGCTGGTCGCCGCCCCCATCGAACCACTCGGTGTTCTCGAAGGGATAGTGCACCTGCGCGTACGGCATCGACCCCGACTCGAACCAGCAGTCGAGCACCTCGGGTACACGACGCATCGTCGACCGGCCCGACGGGTCGTCCGGATTCGGTCGCGTCAGTTCGTCGATGTACGGCCGATGCAGATTGTCCGGACGCACCCCGAAATCGGCTTCGAGCTCGTCGAGACTGCCGTACACGTCGACACGCGGGAACTCCGGATCGTCGGACACCCACACCGGGATCGGCGCCCCCCAGAAACGGTTGCGACTGATGTTCCAGTCCTTCGCGCCCTCGAGCCACTTGCCGAACTGGCCGTCTCGGATGTGCGACGGCGACCAGGTGATCTCCTGGTTCAACTCGAGCATCCGCTCCTTGATCGGCTGCACGGCGACGAACCACGACGGGACCGCCATGTAGATCAACGGCTTACCCGACCGCCACGAATGCGGATACGAGTGCTCGATCGTCTCGTGCCGCACGATGCGGCCCTGTACATTCGACCCGCTCGCTGCGCTCCCGGCGTCGGCGGCCTTCAAGTCCTTGATGATCACCGGATTTGCGTCGAACACCATCATGCCCTCGTACGGCGGAACCAGCGACGTGAACCTCCCGCCCGGATCGAGCGGCTGCACCACCTCGATACCGTTCGAGGTCGCGACGTCCATGTCCTCTTCACCGAAGGCCGGGGCGAGGTGAACGACTCCGGTGCCGCTGTCCGTCGTCACATAGTCTGCGAGCAGAAAGAGGTGGGAGTTCGGATGCCCCACGAAGAAGTCGAACGGCGGCGTGTACGACAGCCCGGCCAGGTCGCGACCGGCGTAGGTCGCCACGGTCTCCGGTTCCGGTAGTTCTTTCGCGTACGCGCCGACGAGCGCCGACGCGAGCAGATATTCTCCACCGTCGGCCGTCCGGACATGCGAGTACTCCACGTCCGGGTGGACGGCGATCGCGAGGTTCGACGGCAGCGTCCACGGCGTCGTCGTCCAGATCAACGCGTTCACGCCGTCGAGTGCGGCGAGCGGCGAGTCCGCGGCCACAGCGAGCGGCATGGTGACGGTCAACGCCGGATCCTGACGCATCCGGTACGCGTCGTCGAGCTTCGCCTCCTGATTGCTCAGCGGCGTCTGCTCGTACCAGGAATACGGCAGCACGCGGTAGCCCTGGTAGATGAGCCCCTTGTCGTTCAGCCGTTTGAACGCCCACATGACCGACTCCATGAAGTCCACGTCGAGCGTCTTGTAGTCGTTGTCGAAGTCGACCCAGCGGGCCTGACGCGTCACATAGTCGCGCCACTCGCCGGTGTAACGCAGCACGGAGTCACGGCAGTAGTCGTTGAACTTCGCGACGCCCATCGTCTCGATCTCCGACTTGTCGGTGATCCCGAGTTGCCGTTCGGCTTCGAGTTCGGCAGGCAGACCGTGCGTGTCCCAACCGAATCGGCGATCGACCTTCTTACCGCGCATCGTCTGGTAGCGCGGGACGACGTCTTTGACGTACCCGGTCAGCAGGTGACCGTAGTGCGGCAGTCCGTTCGCGAACGGCGGACCGTCGTAGAAGACGAACTCCTGCGCACCTTCACGGTTGGCGATGGACGCCTTGAACGTATCGTCGGCCGCCCAGAAGTCGAGAACCTTCTGCTCGAGGTCGGGAAACGACGGAGCGCCGCGTCCCGCGCCGCCGGTCAGGTCGACGATCGGGTACACCGGGCTCATCGGAGTGTCAGGGGTCTGCTCGCTCATGCGGTCTCCTCGTGCCTGCTGATCTCTCAGCGCTTCCTGGCACGGGGACGCTCGCCTACGGCTCGCGCGGTACCACCCCGCTTGCCGCGACCCACACTCTGACGTGTGGCGCGGCCTCTCATCTGACACGGCTGTGACGGGCCTGCCCGTCCGGTTCTACTGGGGCGTGAACGCCTGTTCTTCCGGAAGCTCCCCGGTGATAGCCGGATCGATGCTGACTGCTGTAGACCTTACCTGTTGTCGGACTCGTCGTCAGACGGGGCTTCGGCCGGAGCGGCGGCCGGAGCGGTGTCCGACGGTGGGGCTTCGGCCCGGCGCTCACCGGTATCCGCACCGTCGTTGTCGCGGTACACGAACTGCATCGCGGGCAGCGTCGGATCGGAGGTGTTCACCACCAGGTTCTCCGACTGCTCGATGCGGCGCCTGCGGCCGACGTATCGGTCGGAGTCGACGTCTTCGGCATCGGGCCCGGTGGGCGCAGCGCCCGATGGGGTCTCGAAGGACCCGCTCGCGGGCGCCGACGCATCCGCACCGGGGGCCGCGGTCGACTGCTGGCCGGTCTGCACCGGGAAGGAGCCGGTCACCGACCGGATGTAGTCGTTGGCGTCACCGGTCTCGTCGACGGGAGCCTGCGACGACGCGTCGCCGACCGCACTGCCGTGCGCGTCCGGCGACACGATTGAACCCAATCCCGGCGAACCCAATCCCGGCGAACCCAGGCCAGGCGTCGCCGCTGCGTCACTCTCCCACGTCGGGGTGTAGCCCTGCGTCACCGGGGCGACGACTTCGGTCGCGTCGTCCGCGGCTCGGGCGCCCGGACGTCCGGCGTCGAAGTCCGCACCCCTGGACTGGATGTCGGCGGACTGGATGTCGGCGGACTGGGCACCAGCCGCATCGTCGGCGTCGGCGATCAGCGGTTCGGCACGGGCGGCCGACTCGCGGCCGCGAATCGTGAAGAGCGGTTCATCCTCGACGCCGCCTCGGCCCCGCTTGTTGGCGCGGAGGGTGTCGTACAGCAGGATGAGCAGGCCGACGACACAGACGACGATGCAGCCGATGGCGAGCCAGAAACTCGACTGCATCAGTGCGACGACGAGCAAGACGAAGCCGATGAGGGTCATTCCCACGGCAATTGTCAGCATGGGAAGTTCCTCATCGGCTCGGTCTGATCAGTTGTGACGGCCACGTCAGCTCTGCTGGTAGCCGCCGTCGAAGCCCTGGCCCTGCCCGGACTCCGCGGGCGCGGCGCTACCGCGCTGCTGCAGTTCTTCCAACTGCGACTCCAGGTAGGTCTTCAGACGCGTACGGTACTCACGCTCGAAGGTCTTCAACTGCTCGATCCGACCCTCCAGCACACCGCGCTGCTGGTTGATGGTCGTCATGATCTCGGTGTGCTTCTGCTCCGCGTCCCGCTGCAGGAAGTCGGCGCGCTCCTGCGCCTGACGGACCTGAGTCTCGGCACGCGTCTGCGCGTCGGCAAGGAGGGCTTCGCTGCGCTGGCGGGCGTCGGCGAGGGTTGCGTCGGCGTTGCCCTGGGCGTCGGCGACGAGTCCTTCGCTGCGCTGGCGAGCGTCGGAGAGGAGTCCGTCCGCCTCACTGCGTGCCGAACCGGTGACCCGGTCGGCGGTGTCCTGCGCGAGAGCGAGGATACGAGCGGCACGGCTGCTCGCCTCATCGTCGGTGGCAGGCGCCTGGGTGGGTGCCGCCGCTGCTGCGGGAGCCGGGGTCGGCTCCGGCGTCGGAGCGGGCGCAGCAAATGCCTGCGTCTGAGCGGGCCCTGCGGCGCGAGCTTCGGCGAGCTCGCTCTCCAACTCGCTGACGCGCTGCTTGAGATCGTTGTTCTCGTCGATCAGGCGTGCGAGTTCCGCCTCAGCGAAGTCGAGGAATTGGTCGACCTCGTCCTCGTTGTAGCCCCGCTTGCCGATCGGCGGTTTACTGAACGCCACGTTGTGCACATCAGCCGGTGTCAGCCGCATTTGCCGAGTCCCCTCTTACCTTTCGTTCGCATCCGGGTGGATGCGAGATCGTCCGCCCGGGCGAACACGTCTATGCGACGATTTTCATCGCCATTCCATTAATACCAGTACCACTACGTCACTAGCGTGTCATCTCGTCACTTCAGGACCAAGTGTCGCCGGAAGCCTCCACCAGTTCGACATCGAAACTCGATCGAATCGTCATCTGGCCCTGTTATGCCACGGCGTCTACTTGCACGGAATCTCGTCTGGCCTGCGCCGATGGCAGCATTTGCTCGACACCGATGGGGCCTACGGTCCGGCTCGCGGATCACGTGACGGACGCGTACGCGAAGTGCTGTGTGATCTCCATTCCTATCGACACGACGATGAGCACAATCAGCAGAGATAGATCCAGACGAACGGCGCCGAGATTCAGCGGCGGGACGACGCGGCGCAAGAATTTCACGGGTGGGTCGGTCGAGGTGAACACGACTTCGATCGCGATCACGGACGGACCTTTCGGTCGCCACCGTCTGGCGAACGACTGCACCGTCTCGAGCACGAGCCTCGCGAGGAGCAGCATCGTGTAGACGAACAGAACGAAATAGAGGATCCACAGGAAGGACGTCACCCTACAAGGGTGCCTGATGACGAACGACAACGCCGCGTCGACGCGCCCGTTGGCGCGTCGACGCGGCGCCGGGCACAGCCGCCCCCCCCCCACAAGACAGGGTGGGGTACCCCCTCGGGGGCCGTGCCCCCCCCCCCCCCCCCCCGGGCCCCGCCCGGGGGGGGGCCCCCCCCGCGGCGCGAGTCACTGCCGACACCGACGATCAGGACTGGTTGGAGAACCCCGTCTCAGCGATCCGTCGACGCTGTTCAGGCGTCACGTCGATGCCTGCGGGCGAGAGCAGGAACACCTTTGTGGCGACCTTCTCCAGCGAGCCGCGCGCGGCGAACGCGAGGCCGGCAGCGAAATCGACGAGGCGCTTGGCGTCGTCGTTGCTCATGTCGACGAGATCCATGATGACCGGGTTGCCGTCGCGGTACCGCTCGCCGATGGTGCGCGCCTCCGAGTAGTCGGCCGGGCGCAGAGTGCTGATCTTGCCTGCCGCGTCACCCATCGGGTCGACCTCCATACGGGGCTCGGGAGCGATCGCGTTGGCGCCGCGCACGCTGAGGGTAGACGGGCGGTCGAGCGGCTCCAGTCGTGAACGAGCCGGAACCTCGTCGGACAGGCGGCGGGACGGGTGCGCATCGGCCATGTGGCGCGATGCACCGTACGGACGGCTGGCCCGGGGCGCGTACCCGCGTGCAGCCTCGAACCGCTCCTCGCGAACCGGAGCCTCGAACTCGATCTCGCGGTAGCCGGCTTCGCGGTACTCGCCGCGGTACTCCGGCTCACGGAGTTCTCCCCGCACCATGTCGCCCCGCACCATGTCATCGCGGTAGTCGTCGTCGTAGAACGGCTCCTCGCGCATCGCGTTAGAACGGTACTTCTCCATGTAGGTGCGCTCGCGCGCACTGAGCGGAGCGCCGTCGCCGGGCTCGTCGAAGTAGTCGTCTTCGTACTCGTTCGGAGGCACCATGCCGAAATATGCCTTGAACTTCTGCATCGTCGTCATCGGAAGCCTTTCTACGGATGCGCGAGGTGGTTGTGAAAGTCGGGGTCTACTGATCCAGATGGTTCTGCTGTGGCCAATGTGACTAAGGGGAGAGTATCGGCCTCGCGCCCATGATTGCGGTTCCGACACGCACACACGTCGATCCGTGTGCGATGGCCTGTTCCAGATCACCGGACATCCCGGCTGACAACTCGCGCGCGCCCGGATGGTCGGCGACGAAGCGTTCGCGAATGCCAGCGGCCCTCGCCATCGCCTCTTCCGGCTCCAGACCCAACGGTGCGATCACCATGAGCCCGTCCAACCGCAGTTCGTCCGCGTGGCCGGCGACCCGGTCCGCCGCGCCGCGCAGATCGGACTCGACCAGTCCCCCACGTTCGGGATCGCCGTCCAAGCTCATCTGTAGCAGGACACCGAGCGGATCGGTCCGCTCACCGTCGTCCAGGCTGCGTCGTGCCGCTCCCCCGAGCGCGTCGACCAGGTCGATCGAGTCGACAGAATGCACACGCCGCGCCCACCGGCTCACCGAACGCGCCTTCTTCCGCTGCACTCGGCCGATCATGTCCGCGTCGAAGACAATGTCGCCACGATCGGCGCGGATCTGCGCGACCTTCCGGCTCGCCTCCGGCTCACGGGACTCACCGAACTCGCGGACCCCGAGATCGATCAGATGCTCGACGTCTGCTGCGGGGAAGAACTTCGTGACGACGAGGAGGGCGACATCGCCGTGGGCGCGGCCCGTGGCGCGTTCGGCGACGGCGACCCGCTCACGTGCCGCCGCGAGCGCCGTCGCGAGTTCGGCGCGGCGGCCGCCGGTCACTCCGAGTCCATCCAGATCACCGATGCGATCCGGCCGGTCGGCGCACCGCGTCGATGACTGAACAGGCGCGTGTCGGTGATCGTGCAGCGCGGATCCGCGGCGACAGCCGCGACTCCCGCCACGATCAGCTGCCGCCGGATGCCTGCGCGCAGGTCAAGGCCCGCGGTTCCCTTCGCGGTCCGCACCGCGCTGCCGGGGAGATGCTTCTCGACGTCCGCCTGCATCGCAGGCGGGACCTCGTACTCGTCGCCGCTGGCGGCGGGGCCGAGGAAGGCTCCTATGCGCTCGGGCTTCGCCCCGAGTTCGATCATCTTGTCGAGCACCCGCGGAACGATCCCGATGCGTGCGCCGACCCGTCCGGCGTGGACGGCGGCGATCACACCGGCCTCGTCGTCGCTGAGCAGTACCGGGACGCAGTCTGCGGTCAGCACGGCCAGGACGAGATCGGTCTGCGTCGTCACGAGTGCGTCGGTGACCGGTACCGGCGCGGCGACGGGTCCCTCGACGACGGTGACCGTTCGCGAGTGGACCTGCTCCATCCAGACGACGCGATCGGGCCCCACCCCGAGATCACGCGCCAGACGGGCACGGTTGTGTGCAACGGCGTCCGGGTCGTCGCCGACATGGTCACCGAGATTAAACGAGTCGTACGGCGCCTGCGAGACGCCACCGGCCCGCGTGGTCACGGCACGACGGACCTTGAAGGTCATGCGTTGTCTGGTCCTTCTACTTCATGAAGTCGGGCACGTCGACGTCGTCGTCGTCGAAACGGAGCGAGTTGCGGCGCGGCGCGGGCTCACCGAACGGGTTCCCGGCCTTCTCCCGGTTGCCTCCGAACAGCGGATCGTCCTTGGACGCGGGCGTCGTGACCTCGCCGGCACTGGCGTTGGCGACCGACCCCGAGCCCGCAGCCGGAGCGGCCGCTGCGGGCGTCTCGGAGCGTTTGCGCGAGGCGCTGCCGTCGAAGCCTGCGGCGATGACGGTCACCCGGACCTCGTCACCGAGGTTGTCGTCGATCACGGTGCCGAAGATGATGTTGGCGTCCTCGTGCGCGGCCTCCTGCACCTGTGACGCGGCGTCGTTGATCTCGAACAGGCCGAGATCACTGCCGCCCGCGATCGAGATCAGCACGCCGCGAGCGCCTTCCATCGACGCTTCCAGAAGCGGCGAGTTGATCGCGGCCTGGGCGGCCTTGCTGGCCCGTCCCTCGCCGCGTGATGCGCCGATGCCCATGAGCGCACTGCCCGCATCGCTCATGACGCCCTTGACGTCGGCGAAGTCGACGTTGATCAGGCCGGGGGTGGTGATCAGGTCGGTGATGCCCTGCACGCCGTTGAGCAGAACCTCGTCGGCGCTGCGGAACGCGTCCATCAGCGACAGTTGCGAGTCGCCGAGCTGGAGGAGTCGGTCGTTCGGGATGACGATCAGCGTGTCGCAGGACTCGCGGAGGGCGGTGATGCCGTCGTCGGCTTGGTTGCCGCGTCGCTTGCCCTCGAAGGAGAACGGTCGTGTGACAACGCCAACGGTCAATGCGCCCAGCTTGCGTGCGATCGACGCGACGACGGGCGCGCCGCCGGTGCCGGTGCCGCCGCCCTCGCCCGCGGTGACGAAGACCATGTCGGCACCCTTGAGGAGCTCCTCGATCTCGTCACGCGCGTCCTCGGCCGCGGCACGGCCGACGTCGGGATTGGCACCCGCGCCGAGACCGCGCGTCGAGTCGCGTCCGATGTCGAGTTTGACGTCGGCGTCGGAGATCAACAGGGCCTGCGCATCGGTGTTGATCGCGATGAATTCAACGCCTTTGAGTCCCTGCTCGATCATGCGGTTGACAGCGTTGACACCGCCGCCGCCGATGCCGACGACCTTGATGACAGCCAGGTAGTTGTGGGGTGGCGTCATGATGCCTTCCTACTTCGAACTCGAACCCTAAAGCTCAACCAAAGGGTTATAGTTATGTCAAGTACTTGCGCTGTGCTCAACGGTATTGACTTCGCCCGGCCACGCCGTGCAAGGCGTCTGGGCGTGTCGCGATTCGCCACCGGAATTGTTCGCCCGGGCTCAGAACACTGCGTTCCCAGCACACGGGACTCCGGAACACGGTCAGAACGCAGGGACGCTCTCCGTCACTTGACCGCCGGATAATCCGGGCTCGACACGTTGAACTCGTCGCCTTTGAGCCTGAGGATCTGACGGAGCGACTCGGCCTTCTCGTCGTTCTGGGACGAATCGCCCCACACCGCACGGCGTTCGCTGTCGAGGACGAGCGTGATGTCCACCGGCGACGACGCCTCGATCGACGCCGTCCGATCGTGTAACCACTGCGGAAGCGCCTGCGCGACCTTCAGCACGGCCGTCGTCGTCGGATCCTTCGGCCCCGGATGATCGGTGACGAGCGTCGGCAGCCCGGCGAAGGTCGACGGCAGCGACTTCCGGTCCGGGAAACTCTGGTACGTGACGCCGAGCCGGTCCATCACGGCGACCTTCCCGTCCTGATCCACGATGGCGACGGGGACGCGTTCAGTCACATCGATTGCGAGCGTCGACGGATACTCCCGCTCGACTGTCACCTCTTCGATCGCGGGCAGCACGGCGATCCGGCTTGCGATCGCGCCAGTGTCGACCTGCAGGAGCGGTGTGCCGGTCGGCGCCTGCGCGACGCGCAGTATCTCGGTCTCGTCGACGACCTTCGCGCCGACGACGTCGACGTTGCGGACCGACATGAGCGGGGTGAGATAGGCGACGGCAACCGCGGAACCGACGACGATCAGCGCCAAGACCAGTGCGACGATCACCGTCGCACGGCTCGGACGTCGACCGTTCTCGCCGCGGCCGCGGCGAGAACTCATTCGCTCGCAGCCAGCGCCGACAGGATCGACGCGGCCTGCATCGTGATGTCCCCCGCACCGATCGTCAGCACCAGATCGCCGCGTCGCGCGCGCTCGGCGACCGCACCAGCGATCTCGGACATATTCGGCACGAACGCGGCGGGCACCGTCACCTGGTCGGCGATGAGGAGCCCGCTCACTCCGGGCTGCGGAGCCTCCCTCGCCCCGTACACGTCGGCGACGAGGACCTCGTCGGCGAGGCTGAGGGACGCCGCGAACGCGGAAGCGAACTCGGCGGTACGCGAGTACAGGTGCGGCTGGAAGACGGCGATCACCCGGCCGGAACCGTGACGGACCACGTCGCGCGCAGCCTCCAGCACCGCGCGGACCTCGGTCGGATGGTGTGCGTAGTCGTCGTAGACGTCCACTTCGCGTTCCCGCCCGCGGAACTCGAATCGCCGGTGGACTCCACCGAACCCCTCGATTCCGTCGGCCACCGTGTCGGCGTCGACGCCGGTGCGCACACAGCCGACGAGCGCGCCGAGCGCGTTGAGTGCCATGTGCCGTCCGGGCAGCGTCACTTCGAGCGACCGCTCGACGACGCCGTCGATGATCGGCGGGTGCAGCCGGACCGCCGACGTGCTGCCGGCTCCGCGCGGGGTCACTTCGAGCAGTTCCGCGACGAGCGGGACTCCTGGAGCCAGGTCGGCGTGGGTGCCCGCCCCGTAGCCGAGTACGGCCACTCCCCGATCGGCCAGCGGGGCCGCGCACCGACCGCCGAGCGCCGCCGATCCCGGATCGTCCAGGCACAGCACGAGGCTGCCGCCCGGGCGGATCTGCGAGGCGAACGCGTCGAACACGTCGACGTATGCGGCTTCGGTCCCGAAGAAGTCCAGATGATCGACTTCGATGTTGGTCACGACGACGACGTCCGGCGTGTACTTCAGCAGCGAGCCGTCGCTCTCGTCGGCTTCGGCGACGAACACGTCACCGCTCCCGTGATGGGCGTTGGTACCCGACTCGTTGAGCTCCCCGCCGATGGCGAACGACGGGTCGACGCCGCTGTGCTGGAGGGCGACGACAGACATCGACGTCGTCGACGTCTTCCCGTGTGTGCCGGACACGAGCAACGTCCGATAGTCGGTCATGAGCAGTGCGAGGACTTCCGGGCGGTACAGGATCTCAATGCCGCGCTCGCGTGCGGCGACGAGTTCCGGGTTGTCGTCGGGGATCGCCGCGCGGGTGGTGACGACGACGGTCGGCCCGCCGTCGAGCAGGTCAAGGGCCGACGGGGCGTGGCCGACCTGCACGAGGGCTCCCCTCGTGCGCAACGCGAGAATGCCGCGGGAGTCCTTGGCGTCAGAACCGGACACCTGCCCGCCGCGAGCGAGCAGGATTCGAGCGAGGCCCGACATGCCTGCTCCGCCGATACCGACCATGTGGACCCGGGCGAGCTGCGTGGGCAGCTGCTGCGGTGTTGCGGGCGCGGTCATCGGCTTCTTCTCTCTCGTGCGAGTTCCAGTGCGGCGTTCGCGACCGCGACGGCGGCGTCGCGATGGCCGACGCCCGCAGCGGACGCGCCCATCGCATCCAGTCGGTCGGTGTCGTTGATGAGCGCCGGAATCTCGCGGCCGACCCATTCGGCGGTGACGACGTCGTTGTCGACGATCACGCACCCGCCGACCTGTTCGACGGGCAGCGCGTTGAGCCGCTGCTCCCCGTTGCCGTGGGGAAGCGGAACGTACACCGCGGGCAGTCCCGTCGCGGAGATCTCGGCGACAGTCATCGCACCGGACCGGCACATGACCAGGTCCGCGGCCGCGTACGCGAGGTCCATCCGGTTGAGGTAGCTGACCCCGACGTACGGGGGTGCTCCGTCCGGCGAGATCGGGTCGATCGAGTTCTTGGGTCCGTACGCGTGCAGCACGCCGACTCCGGCGGCCCCGAGGGCGGTCGCGGCGGGCGCGACGGCCTCGTTGAGCCGTTGTGCGCCTTGAGAACCACCGAAAACCAGGAGCGTCGGCGTGTCCGGGGCCAGACCGAAGAACTGCCGCGCCTGGGCACGGATCGCAGCGCGGTCGAGGGTGGCGATTGCGCCGCGTACCGGAATTCCGACGACCTGCGCGTCCGCGAGACCGCTGTCGGCGACGGCGGCCAGCACTCGATCGGCGAACTTGGCGCCGACCTTATTGGCGATGCCCGCGCTGGCGTTCGCCTCGTGGATGACCACGGGCAGCCGACGTGACCGACGCGCGTGCGCGCGCGCCGCGAGGTACGCGGGCAGTGCCACGTAACCGCCGAAACCGACGACGACGTCGGCGTCGACCTCCGCGAAGACCTTGCGGGTCGCGGCAACCGACCTGGCGACACGCCATGGTGTCTTGGCCAGCTCGACACCGGGTTTACGCGGCAGCGGAACGGGCGGGATCAGTCTAAGGTCGTAGCCGCGGTCGGGCACGATCGTCGTCTCTAACCCTCGCGTGGTGCCGAGGGCGGTGATGCGCGCGGCCGGCTCGAGTCGGCGGACCGCGTCCGCGACGGCGAGCGCCGGTTCGATATGGCCTGCCGTTCCGCCTCCCGCGACGACGACGGACAACGGCCTCACGCCGGACCCACTGTTCTTGCTCACCGGCGCCTGTACTCCCGTTCGTTCAGCCAATCGTCGCCGCGGCCTCGCCGCCTGTCTCGGCGAGGCTGCGACCGGTCACGCCGGAACGACTCCGGCGGTGTCTCAGACTGCCGGGCCGACCGGCCTCTCCCGCCAGGATAGTGGATCTCACCGGACGAGACCGAGCCCCGCCGACGCGGCGCGGCCTGCGTCGGGCGCGACTGCCGGGCACGGACGGGCGCGGGTCGCCGTCGGTCGCTCTGCGTCGTACGGCGACGTTCGAGACGGTCGCGGAGCTGCTCGGCGCGTGGCGGACGGTACATCTCGGGGACCGGCAGGCGTAGGACTCGCGAGAGTCCGCGCGGACGGGCTGCGCTGATCGCGCGGACCGCGTCCGGTTCGTGTCGGGCCGCCGTCGCGAGCAGACCGAGCATCGTCAGCATCGTCAGCATCGACGTGCCGCCATTCGATAGAATCGGCAACTGGATACCGGTCACCGGAAGCAGCCCGACGACGTACCCGATGTTGATGAACGCCTGTACCAGGAACAGCACGGTGATCGTCGCGGAGAGCAGCCGCAGGAACGGGTCGACCGAGCGGCGGGCGATGCGCATGCCGACCCAGCCGAGCAGCAGGAACAGCGCGACGACGGTGAGCGCACCGATGAGGCCGAGTTCCTCACCGATGATCGCGAAGATGAAGTCGTTGTGCGCGTTCGGCAGATAGTTCCATTTCGCGGTGCTGCGGCCAAGGCCGACGCCGAAGACACCGCCATTGGCGAGCGCGTACTGCGCCTGCGTCGCCTGGTAGCCGTCACCGAGCGGATCGTCGGTGCGGCCCAGGTAGCTGAACACGCGGGCGGCGCGGTAACTCGACGACAGCGCGAGCACGACGGCGATCGCGATGAATCCGATGGTGAAACCGCCGAACACCCGGCCGGGCAGCCCGGCGAACCACAGGAGCGCGCCAACGATGAGCGCGATGATCATCGTCGTCGACTGGTTCGGTTCGAGGATGATGAGCGCACAGATGAGGACGCCGACCGGCACGAGCGGAAGGAGCAGTTCCTTGCCGAAGGCTCCGACGCTCCGCCGTGACGCCAATAGGTGTGCACCCCAGACGCAGAGCGCCACCTTGACCAACTCGGACGGCTGGACGGACAGGCCTGCGACGGAGAACCAGCGGCGAGCACCGTTGACGGTGACGCCGATGCCGGGAACGAGCACGAGGACCAGCAGCAGCGTCGCCACCATGATCCCGACGGTCGCGAACCGACGGAAGAAGCGGATCGGGACCTTCAGCGTCCCGTAGAACAGGACGAGTCCCAGCGCGGCGAAGATCGCCTGGGTGGTGACCATCCCGTACGCGGAGCCGTCTTTGGCGTAGCCTTCGACCGACGACGCCGACAGGACCATGATGAGCCCGAGGACGGTCAGGATCACCGTCAACGACAGCACCATGTGGAACGACGTCAGCGGTTTTCCGAGGAGCGTCTTGACGCCGTCGCGGAACGTCGTCACGACGCCGCGGACGTCGACCGACGACATCGACAGGTTCAGGCTCCGAGACGAGGACTTCTCCGGGCCATCGAGCCCCGTTTTCCCCTCCGGCCCCGTTTTCCCCTCCGGCCCCGTTTTCCCCTCCGGCCGAGTCGAGTCCTCCTCGTCGTCTGGCGTCTCGATGTCGAGGAAGTCGTCGAGGTCGCGAGCCACGTCGGTACTCGTCTGGTCGGTACTCGCCTCGTCTGATCCGGTACGCCGTCGACGCGCCCCGGGTACCCAGGCGCTCATCGGCGTCGCGCGTCGGCGAGGGCGGCGGATGCGGCAGCGAACGAATCGCCGCGCACCCCGTAGCCCGCGAACATGTCCAACGATGCGGCCGCGGGCGCCAAGAGCACCGCGTCCGCGCCGCGTCCGCCGCGAGCGTCTGCCTCTGCCAACTGCCAGGCGGCGGAGACCGCCTGAGCCATCACCGCGTCGGCACCGTTCGCGCCGGTCGCCGTGATGGCGGAAGTGTCGTCACCAGTCCGCTGAGTCATCACCGAACCATCGTCCCCTGTGAATACTGTGACTGCTGGGACTTTTGGGGCGTGTCGCCGGATCGCATCGAGAATGATCTGGCGATCTGTCCCGATCGCGACGATTCCGGCCAGCCGATCCGCGTTCGCAGTGACGAGATCGTCGACCGCCGCGCCCTTCAGCAAACCGCCCGCGATCAGGACCACCCGGTCGAACGCGGCGATGGCGGCGTGCGCCGCATGCGGGTTGGTCGCCTTCGAGTCGTCGACGAAGACGACGCCGTCGATGTCGGCGACGACCTGTCCGCGATGCGCCCCGGGCGTGAATCCCGCGAGCCCTCGTTCCACCGCATCTGCCGATACGCCCGCCGCACGCATGAGAGCGGCTGCGGCGAGGGCGTCGGCCAGCCCCGACGGGCCGACGGGTCGGACCCGGTCGGCGGCGATCAACGGGACCGGAGCGCCCGCGAACGCACGGTCGACGAGGACGCCCTCGATCACCCCGAACTCGCCGGCCGACGGAGTGCCCGCGGTGAACCCGACGCGACGCGAGCCGTCGCCGACCGGGAGTCGAGAGGCGACGTCGTCGTCGAGCCCGACGATCGCGACGTCGCCGAGGAGCGCCCGCTGTTTAGCGTGCGCGTACGCGTCGAACGACCCGTGCCAGTCCAGGTGGTCGGCCGCGACGTTCAAGACGAGGCCTGCGGTCGGACGGATCGACGGAGCCCAGTGCAACTGGAACGACGACATCTCGACGCACAGAACGTCCGCACGCGGCTCGGCGCGCAGCGCCTCGACGACGGTCAACCCGATGTTTCCGCAGGCCGCGACGGCCAGTCCCGCCGTGTCCCCGATGGCTTCGGCCATCGAGGTGGTCGTCGTCTTGCCGTTCGTCCCGGTGATCACCAGCCAGGTGCGCGGCTCGCCGTACAGGCCTGCCCGATCGACGCGCCAGGCCAGCTCGACGTCTCCCCACACCGGGATGCCCGCCTCGGCCGACGCGACGAGCAGCGGATCGTCCGGCCTAAAGCCCGGCGAGACGACGATCAGGTCCGTGTCCGACGGAGCCCGCACCGCTCCGTCGTCGAAGACGAATGCATCGGGCCCGACCGTCGCGACACCGCGCGCACTCAACTCGGGGTCCATCGCGCCGTCGACGAACTTGGTGTCGAGCATCGTGACCGTCGCGCCTTGGTCGGCGAGCAGGTTCAATACCGCCAGCCCCGTCGCACGAGCTCCGGCGACGAGCACCCGCGCGCCGTCGAGTGTGAGTGGCGCCGCGACGTCAGCCGGCATGCGAAATGTACTCGCCGTAGAACAGAGTAAGGCCGAGCGCGCACGCGATCGCCGTCAACAACCAGAACCGGATGATGACGGTGGTCTCAGCCCACCCGCCCAACTCGAAGTGGTGGTGGAACGGCGCCATGCGGAACACGCGTTTGCCGGTGGTCTGGAAGAACGCGATCTGTACGACGACGGAGACGATCTCTGCGACGAACAGCGCGCCGAGGACGACGGCGAGCAACTCGGTCTTCGTGGTGATCGACAGACCAGCGACGAGTCCGCCGAGAGCCAGCGACCCGGTGTCGCCCATGAAGATCTTCGCCGGCGCGGCATTCCACCAGAGGAAGCCGAGGCATGCGCCGCCCGCGGCGACGGCGACGACGGCGAGGTCGAGCGGGTCGCGGACCTGGTAGCAACCGGCCTTGTCGTCGGTGGCGCCGAGCAGTTCACACGACTGCCGGAACTGCCAGAAGGTGATCAGCACGTACGCGCCCATCACCATCGCCGCCGATCCGGCGGCGAGACCGTCGAGTCCGTCGGTGAAGTTCACCGCATTCGACCAGGCGGCCACCACGAGCCAGCAGAAGAACACGAAGCCGATCGCCGACAGCGAGATGACGTTGATGTCGCGGACATACGAGAGGTGTTCGCTGGCAGGAGTCAGTTCAGCGCCGTTGCGGAACTGCAGGAGGAGGACACCGAAGATGATCGCGGCCAGGAACTGCCCGACCGACTTGGCGGTCTTGTTCAATCCGAGGTTGCGCTGCTTGCGGATCTTGATGAAGTCGTCGAGGAATCCGACGATGCCCAGCGCCGTCGCCAGACCGAGCACGAGTAGGCCCGACGCGCTCGGCCCCGACCCGTCCTGGATGTAACCGACGAGGTGCGCGCCCAGATAACCCAGCCACAACGCCGCGAGGATCGCGACGCCGCCCATGGACGGGGTGCCCCGCTTGGACTGATGACTCTGCGGCCCCTCGACGCGGATCTCCTGGCCGAAGCCTTGACGAGAGAAGACCTTGATCAGTACGGGGGTGAGCAGAATCGACACAGCCAGCGAGATCGCTCCCGCGATCAGAATCTGGGTCACAGCTGGAAGTCCTCACTCGTCGAGAGAAGTTGAATTCTGAATCTATCGTGACGGCGGCCCGGTGCGACGCATCGGGTGACCCGTCGCGCGTCGGAGATCACAGGTCTACGATCCTGACCTGCAGTCCTGCCCTGTTCTGCCAGTATTCGAGAAGAGTGGTGGCGAGATCGTCGGGGCCGGCGACGACGGCGACGTCGCCCGGCCCGGGCGCATAGCCAGGCTCGGTCCGCATGTGCTCGACGGCGTCGGCGGGGGTCGCCACGAAAGCGGCCTCGTCGCCCCACGAGCCCTCCATGACCGCGCCCTGGTGGAGCGCACGGACGATGCGCGTCTGCCCCACCGCGATGATCTTGTCGACGGCTACCCGGACGGCTTGTCGGCCAAGACCGTCGTGCGCGACCGCGCGCGCATTGTCGTCGAGGCACTCGGGGTCGGGGAGTTCGCCGAACACCGCCCACGTACGTCGCACAGGCTCGTCGCCGGTCCCGCGATGCTGACTTCCGGCCCCGGATTCGGCTGCCACCGCGACCATCTCACGTAGGAGCCGTTTGGCGTCGGCTACGTCGGCTCCCGAGTCGGCGATCAGCACGTGCAACGGCTCGGACGACGTCGTCCGCGCGGCCAGAGCGTCGGCGAGCACGAGGCGGTCGTCGAACGGATGCGTGACGCCCGCGATCTCCTGGCCGGTCTCGTGCCCTTTGCCCGCCACCAGGACGACGTCACCGGGTTCGGCCCACTCGACGGCGGCGGTGATCGCCGCCCGCCGATCGCCGATCTCCCGGACGTCGATGGCTCGACGCTCGCCGCCGGGCGTCCGGTCCGCGCCCGCGATGACCGCTGCGCGGATCGCGGCGGGCTCTTCGTTGCGCGGGTTGTCGTCGGTGACGATCACGAGGTCCGCACCGCGCGCGGCGGCCTCCCCCATCAACGGTCGCTTCTCAGTGTCGCGATCGCCGCCCGCCCCGAGGACCACGCCGATCCGCCCGGACGACTGTGCGGCGAGCGTGGCCAGGACTGCGTTCACGGCTGCGGGCTTGTGCGCGTAGTCGACCACCGCGAGAAAGTCCTGACCGCGCTCGATCTTCTCGACACGCCCCGGCACGCTCACCTGCGCCAACCCGTCGATCGCCCGGTCGACGTCGACACCGGCCTCGGCTACGGCCGCGACGGCGAGCAGCGCGTTCGCGACGTTGTACGCCCCGGGAAGCGGAACCAGCAGGTCGTGTTCGGCGCCCGTCGGGTCGACGGCGCGCACCCGCTGACTGCCCTGCCCCGACGGGGCGGTCGCCAGGACGCGCCACCCCCCGGTGCCACCGGTACCGGTCGACACGGTGACGACTCGGCGTCCGCTGTCGGCGGCGACGGCAGCCATTCGGGACCCCCACTCGTCGTCGACGCAGACCACCGCCCGTTCCGCGCGCACGCCGGAGTCGGCGGCGAACAGACGCGCTTTCGCGGTGAAGTACTCGCCCATCGTCTTGTGGTAGTCGAGGTGGTCCTGCGACAGGTTCGTGAACGCGCCGACCGCGAAGCGACAACCGTCGACGCGGCCGAGCGACAACGCGTGGCTGGACACCTCCATCACGACCGCGTCCGCGCCGCGCTCGAGCATGACGGCCAGCAGACGCTGGAGGTCGGGGGCCTCCGGTGTGGTCAACTCGCTCGGAATCGGTTCCCCGTCGAGCCGCGAGCCGGTCGTGCCGACGATGCCGACGCTCGCTCCGGTCGCCCGCAACGCGGCTTCGGCCAGGTAGGACGTCGTGGTCTTGCCCGACGTGCCCGTGACGCCGATCAGGGTGAGCGACGACGACGGGTCGCCGTAGACCCGCGACGAGAGTGCTCCGAGCACCGAACGCGGGTCCGGGTGGACGAGGACGGGCAGGTGCGCGGCACGACCGACGGCCCGGACGATCGCGAGACCCGCCTCGTCGGTGAGGACGGCGACCGCACCGGCGTCGAGCGCCTGCTCGACGAACTCTGCCCCGTGCCGCGACCGGCCGGGCATGGCGGCGAACAGATCGCCGGGGGCACAGCTCTGCGCCCGCAGGGTGGCGCCGGTGACGTTCACGCCGTCGGCGAGGCCGTCGACGTGAACGTCACCGGCGCGTTGCGCGAGTTCCGCGATGCCCACCGGCTCGGTCGTCCGCGGTCGAACCGTGTGCGAACCGTGGTCTGCGTGCACTGCGCTACCCCTCTCGTCTCGGCGGCCGCTCGTCACGGCGGCGCGTCGCCGCCGCACCCGCCTGCCACCAGGTGTTCGGAAGATGAATCTACCGCGACTCGTGCGCGGCCAGGACTGCAGACGGCAGTCAGGACTGCAAACTGCGGTCAGGACTGCAAACGTAGGCGCGGAGCCGGCTCAGCCGAGTACGGCACGCGCTCGTGTTGCAAGAGCCACTTGCCGATCGTGCCGAACAACGGCGCGGCGCTCTGCCCGCCGGTGCCGTCAGAACTCCGAACGGGATTGTCCATCATGAGACCGACGACGTACCGAGGCTTCTCGGCGGGCAGGATGCCTGCGAACGTGATGTTGTAACTCGACCGCGAATAGCAGTTGCATTTGGGATCGACCTGCTGGGCGGTCCCGGTCTTACCTGACGTCTGATAGCCGGCGATTGCTCCGGACGCGCCGGTGCCCTGCTGCGGCCCCTCGTCGTCGTCCTGCATCACGGCCCGGAACATGTCGCGCACGGTGTGCGCGGTGCCCGGCGACACGACTCGCACCGATTCGGGCTCGTCGCCGCCGGTGATGATCCGGGGCGTCACCCGCACGCCGTCGTTGGCGATGGCCTGGTACATCGACGTCATCTGCAGCAGAGTCATCGACAGTCCCTGGCCGATCGGCAGGTTCGCGAACGAGCCGCCGGACCACTGACTGAGAGCGGGAACGGCGCCCGGGCTCTCGCCGGGGAGTCCGACGCCAGTCATGGCGCCCAGACCGAATTTGCCGAGCATGTCGGCGAATCGCCGTTCGCCGACCCGCTGCGCCAGCATCAGGGTGCCGACGTTCGACGACTTCCCGAAAATGCCGGTGGTCGTAAACGGCGCGGTGCCGTGCGGCCACGCGTCGTTGACGGTGATTCCCGACATACGAATCGAACCCGGCACCTGCAGGACCTCGTCGGGGTTGGTGACTCCATACTCGATCGCTGCGGACGCGGTGACGACCTTGTTGACCGATCCCGGTTCGAACGGCGAGGTGACCGATCGGTTGCCGCGGTCGGCGTCCACCTGCTCGTCGGCGGGTATCGCCGGGTTGAACGTGTTGTCGTTGGCCATCGCCACCACCTCACCGGTGTGGCTGTCAAGGACGACCGCGGAGACGTTGTTGGCGCCCGACGCCTTCTTGGCCATGTTGACCTGGGTCTGCACGAACCACTGCACGTCGGCGTCGATGGTGAGGCGGACGGTCTCGCCGTCGACCGCCGGGTGCACGTTGCGACTGCTGCCGGGGATGACGGCTCCGTCCGCACCCTGGTCGAAGGTCTCGGTGCCGTCGGTGCCCGCGAGGACCGATTCCATCGACGACTCGAGACCTTCGGCGCCGTTGCCGTCGTAGTTGACGTCGCCGACGAGGTTCGCGGCCAGCGATCCGCCGGGGTACACGCGGATGCTCTGCGGGTCGGCGCCGACCTCGGGGAAGTCCGTCATGATCGCGCTAGCGACCTCAGGGGTGATCGATCGGGCAAGATACACGAAGTCTTTGTCCGAGGACAGCTTCGCGAGGAGGTCTTCGGTGCTGATGCTTCCGCCGAGGGCCGACGACACGCCGGCCGCGATCTCCTTGAGGCGGGTGTCCACGTCGGGAAGCGTCGGGTCCTTCTCGTGCTCCTCGGCGATCGACTTACGGACCGACTTGGGCAGGAACGTGAGTGCGCGGGCGTCGTCGGTGTGCGCCAGTAGCTGGCCGTTGCGGTCGACGATCGAACCGCGGGTGGCGGGCAGGACCTCGGTGACTGTGCGCTGCTGCGCGGCCTGCGCCGAGATGGAGTCCGCGGCGATCACATGGACGTACACCATCCGACCGGCGACCAGCGCACACGCCAGCGCGACGATCACCCACATCATCCGTTGTCTGCCGATGAAACGCTTGGACGGCGCGGTGTCGAGTTCGGCGAGCCGATCGTCCTCGGGCCCGGGCTCGGTGACACCAGCCGTCGATCGTGCGCCCGGCCGGAAGGCCGGCGGGCGCATGGAACGGGATCGGGTCATGATGGTCGATTCTGCACCGCGTCAGCGCGGAGGTTCGGTATTACGTTCCGGCGTGGCGTCCGCAGGCGGAGTGACATTCGTCCGCGGAGCACCCACCTGGCGTCGACCGTCCGGCGCGGGGCGCACGTTGGGGTGCGGTCCGTTCGTCTGGGTGGTCTCGGTCGGGGTGGTCCGGGTCTGGGTCGGCGTGGTCTGGGTCGGCGTGGTCTGGGTCGGGGGTGCAGGCGTCGACGGCGTGGCGGGCGTGGGTGTCGCCGTGGTGCCGGTGGTCGGTCCGGCGCTTGACTCGGTGTCATCTGAGCCGTTCAGGCCCTCAGAGTCGTCGACGCCTTTCGGGTCGATCTTGTCCACCGGGTCCGGAGCCGGATTCAGGTCGGGTAAGCGCTTCCCGTTCGATGCCGTCGCGGCTCCGACCTTCCGCGCCTTGCCGTCGGCTCCGATGACGATCTGGACGGATCCGTCACTGGGCACCATGCCGAGTTCGCCCGCCTTCGCCGCGAGGGCGGGGGCCGAATCGGCGAGGTCGTGTTGGCGTTTGAGGTTGTCGCGCTTGTCCTGGAGCGTCTGGTTCTGTTTGCGCATGGCATCGAGGGCGTACGAGTCCTGCGCGGACTTCGTCGTCAAGTACAGGGTGAGGCCGAGCGCGCCGACGATGAGGAGCAGCACGGGAAAGACCAGCGGGATGCCGCCGACCCGCTTGCGAGTGACGGCAGCGACCGCGCCTTCGGGGGCGAGGCGACGCTCGCGCCGGTTGAGTGCACGCTGGGCGGCCTTCGACCTCGTGGCGCGATCGGCTGTGGCGGATCCTCGGGTCCGGCGTGCCGTGCTCGCGTGGGCCCGCGGCCTCGGGGCCCGGTCCCCGCGCCCCTTCTTGCGATCGTCGATCACTGTGCTCATCGCGCTCCCCCTTCGTTCACTGACGTCCCCCGACGTCTGCCGTTACCCGTTCGATGGTCCGGATACGCACCGGCGCCGACCTCGGATTCTCTTCTCTCTCTGCCTCATCGGCCTGTTCCGCGCCCCGTGTGACGAGCGCGAACCGGGCGGCCGTGCCCGGTAGATCCACCGGCAGCCCGGCCGGGGTGGTGTTGCGGACGACCTTCGCGAAGTCGCGTTTGACGATCCGGTCCTCGAGCGACTGGTAACTCATCACGGCGAGCCGTCCGCCGACCGCCAACAGGTCGAGGGAGGCCGGGATCACACTGCGCAACGATTCGAGTTCGCGGTTCACCTCGATCCGCAGCGCTTGGAAGGTGCGCTTGGCGGGATGTCCTCCGGTTCGCCGGGTGGCCGCCGGGATCGTCGCGTACAGCAGTTCCACCAGCCGTCCGGACGTGGTGAACGGCTCGATCGCCCGCTCGCGCAGGACCGCCGACGCGATCTTCCCGGCAAATCGCTCTTCGCCGTACTCGCTGAGGACCCGAGCCAGAGCTCCGTGGTCGTAGGTGTTCAAGATGTCGGCCGCGGTCATGTCGTCGTCGGCGTTCATCCGCATGTCGAGCGGGGCGTCGACCGAGTAGGCGAACCCGCGGTCGGGCCGGTCCAGTTGCATCGAGGACACACCGAGGTCGAGGAGCACTCCGTCGACCGAGGCCAGCCCTGCTTCCGCGGCGACGGCGCCGATCTCGTCGTAGCGCGCGTGGTGGTACACCAGCCGGTCGCCGTACGACGCGAGTCGTTCGCGCGCGATGTCGATCGCCGAGGTGTCGCGGTCGATCGCGTGGACGGTGAGTCCGGGCAGCCTACTCAAGAAGTACTCGGCGTGACCGCCCGCTCCGAGGGTTCCGTCGACGAGGACGCTGCCGGCCGCGTCCTCGGCCGAGCGGGTGAGCGCCGGCTCCAGCAGTCGGAACATCCGCTCGGCCATCACCGGCACGTGGCCGTGTTCGCCGTGCTGACGTTCGTTCACCGTGTCCTCCCCTGCGTTCGCCGTTGCCGCGTACTTCTGGCGGATACGACGCTGCGGTGAGGCGGGGTCCCCGCCCGAGCGCACCTGGCGTTGGGGAAGTACGTCAGGGTCGATCGGGCCGAGGCCTCATCTCACCGCAGGTGTCGTCGTATCGTGTTCAGTTCGTCGAGCTTTTCGTTCTTCTCTAGGTGGTCCGGGTCGTCTAGAGGATTGAGTCCAGGGCCGCCGAGCCGGCGCTCGAGAACGCTTCCTCGTGTGCCGCCTGGTACTCGCGCCACTTCTGCGCGTCCCAGATCTCGAGGTGGTCGTACGAGCCGATCACCACGCATTCCTTGGTGAGCGACGCATATCCGCGATGCTCACTCGAGAGACTCACGCGCCCCTGCCCGTCGAGTCGCTGTTCGTCGGCGCCTGCGAAGAAGTACCGGAGAAACGCTCGCGCTTCTGGATCGTTGCGCGAAGCCGCCACGGCCTTGTCCGCGATGGAGTCGAACTCTTCGGCTCGATACACCGACAGGCTGTGATCCTGGCTTCTCGTGACCATGACCCCTCCTGACAGTGCGTCCCGAAACTTCGCGGGCAATGTGAGTCGCCCTTTGTCATCGAGTTTGGGTGTGTACGTGCCGACGAAACGAGCCATGTCGGCACCTCCTCACCCTGTCCCGAGCTTGGCGGTTCCGGTATCCGCCTCGCTCAGTGATGCCCACACTACCCCACTTTCCACCACTTTCCACCCCTCCCACCCCACTCTCCCACCACGACGACATAAAACCCCAGGTCATGGCAATTACACCTGCGGGATTCTCAGACTCTTCTGTTGCGCCATCCGCGTGTCGCGCGTTTCCAACGGGGCTAGAAGCTAGTGAAGTGCCTGGTGAGACAGCACTAGACCCCGCGGTGGGTCAAAGTGGGGAAACCGGGTGGGGAAAGGTGGGGAACGGGGTGGAACGGGGTGGCAGACGAAAAGATCGGGGCCGCACCCTCGTAAGAAAGGTGCGACCCCGATCTCGGGTCGTGCTATCGCGTTGTGACGGTCAGGTCCTGCCTACCGGTGATCGTCTGTATATTAGTGATCGTCTTGGTCGAATCGTCGCTGGAAGCGCGACTCCATCCGTTCACTGAACGACGACCTTCCGCCGTTGTGCGGCTTCGATCCGCCGCGGCCCTCGGACCGCCCGCCCGCATCGGGTGCGCCGTGGTGTTTCGGAGCGAGCAGCCCGAAGGCAGCCGCGCCGAACATGACGAGGAATCCGATGAAGCTCAGAATCTTGAGCCCGCCGATGTCGAAGTCGATCATCAGTCCGCCGACCAACATGGCGAGCCCGATGAGGAACCCGAGCGACGCGATCAGACGACGTCGCGCTGTCGGACGACCTACGCGCTGCTTAGTGACGCTCGAGGCGAACTTCGGATCCTCGGCGTACAGCGCGCTTTCAATTTCATCGAGCATCCGCTGCTCGTGCTCGGAAAGCGGCACCATCCCTCCCTCGCTGGTCGTCCGGGCGTCATCTTGTCAATGCCCAGTTAAGTCTCATGATACGAGCAGATCGGCCGAACGACCACCTTCCCTGGCTGATGCACGGCGTCGATGCCCGATCTTCCCCTGTTCATACGCCAACAGCGTGGCATCTGCCACATCGAGGAACTCCATCGCACGTCGCTCCACACGTGCACAGAGCGTCGAGTCCACCGACCGAATGAGTCCGGCTTCCACTTTTGCGCGCATGCCCGACAGCCCGCCGAAGTACTCGGCGAGATCGTGCGCTTCGGGAGCCACCGCGCGGATGCGGCTCCATGCGTCCCGCGCGTCACGGCGGCGACGAACGGGCCCCGGGGGTTCGTGCACGGCGAGCACGGCGCCCGCTGCCCGGATCGCTGCCAGATAGAACACGCGGAAACGCTCGGCTCCGTCGTCGTCGATCGCGGCTGCGTCGTCGAACAACGCTTCGGCGCGTTCGAGGAGTTCCCGGCTGCGCATGACGACACGCTCGTCGACGATCTGCTTCGACTGTGACCGCACGGTCTGTGCCATCTCGCCTCCTCACCCACTTCAGATCGGCCCGTCTCGGGCCCGGTTGAGTAGAGACTCCCACGAGGGTCTGACAATTCCCGCGCGCTAATGTCTTCGCGAAGGATTCTCACCCACTCGCGGTGCGAGATCGTTTCGACCAGCCAGGCCGACCAGACAGGGGAGGGTGCACGCGGATGACAGCGCCGCCTCAGGCATCACCGTCCCCGTTCCAGATCGTCGCCCTCGACGCCTCCGACGCCGACCTGTGGCTCGCCCCCGCGGTGCACACCTATGTGACCGCGATGAATTACCCACGCAGTACCGAGCAACATCGGGCGCCGCTGTGGCGCGACCACTTCGCGCGTCCCGGCTGGTTCGCAGTCGGCGCCGTCACGCGGGTCTCGGCCGTTGACGCGCTCCGACCCGCGGTGAGCCGCCTGCGCGTGGACGGCCTTCTCGGCTTCGAACGGGAGATCCTGGTCGGTGTCGCGTACGGCTATCGCGGCGCGCGCGACCAATGGTGGAACCAACAGTTACGTTCGGGGCTGCGCCGCACCGGCCGGACCGGCGACGAGATCACCGCGATTACCGCGGACTACTTCGAACTCACCGAGTTGCACGTCCACCCGATCGCACAGGGCCGCGGCGTCGGTGAACGCCTGCTGACTGCGCTGCTCGCCGACCGACACGAGTCGACGGTTCTGCTGTCGACGCCGGAGGTCCCGTATGAGGAGAACCGCGCCTGGTCGCTGTACCGTCGGCTCGGATTCACCGACATCCTGCGCCACTTCTCATTCGTCGGCGACCCGCGCCCGTTCGCATTTCTCGGTCGAGCGCTCCCGTTGTCCGGCCCCGCCGACCCGTGTCGCGACGCTGATCGACGCGACCCTCTGGCACGATGACACCGTGAAGTCACTGCGCCGCATCCCGATACTCGCTGTCGTCGCACTGCTCGCGCTGGTGCCACTGCTGTCGGGATGCCTGACCAAGTCGACGACGGTCGGCGACCAGTTCTCCGGTCGCGTCATCGTCGCCACCAGCCCGGACTCGGGTCCGACGACGCCGGCGTTCGACATTCCCGCCTCACTGAGCGGGCAGGTGTGGGCGGCCGACTTCCCGTCGAAGGACACCGCCCCGGCGCCGACCAAGACCTCGGGCGCCGAGCAGATCGACGAGGAGTCGGGCGAGGAGCAGACCGGGCCGACCGCGGAGGGTAAGACCGGAGCCCAGCTCTCGTTCGACCATCTGTCGACCGGTCAGTTCGGGCAGCTCGGCGCGATCATCGCGGGCGCGCTCCCCGATCCGACTGCAACAGTCGACATGAAGGTCACGCGCAGCGGAGACTTCGTGCGCCTGCGAGGTTCGACCGCGCTCGCCGAACTCGACGCGAAGACGTCCTACATCGCGATCACCGTCGACTTCGCGGGACCGGTCGTCGCGACCAACGGTCAGCAGTCCGGCGACTCCACGGTCACGTGGCTGCCCGAACCCGGCCAGGCGACGGAGTTCAACGCCGACGCCGAGTACGCCGACCCGGCGACCGCCGCCGTCCCCAGCTGGACGTGGTTCATGCTGCTGCTGTGCGCCGCTGTGATCGCATTCATCGCCATCGCGGCCTACAAGAACCGAGACAACAGTCCGCGCCCCGGCCGCGTCCTCAAGTCCAAGCCGCTGCCCGCACCATTGCAGAAGGTGGCCGACAAGGTCTCGAAGGACGAGACCGATCCGGAGGAGCCCTAGCAGAGCGCTCGTCTCAGGATGTCAGCGCGGAGCGTTCACACCGGGGTGAACGCGCCTCGGGTGTCGACGCCGATCCGGTCGAGCACCTCGCTGGTGGCCTTGGCGAAGTTGAGGCTGCAGAAGTGCAGGCATGGCGCACCCTCAGCGATCAGCCGTTCCGACGTCTCGGTGCAGAGGTCGATGCCGACGGCACGGACGGCTTCCCGATTCTCCTCCGGCCCGTCGCCCGCCGCGCGGGCCAGTCGCTCCTCGACGTCGGCGGGGATCCGGCTGCCCGACAGTTCGGTCATGCGGCGCGCGCCCGCGAGTGATGTGATCGGCATGAGGCCCGGAATGATCGGCTTGGCGCCCTGCTCGGGGTCTGCGGCGACGACGCGGTCGCGCAGACGCAGATAGTCCTCGACGTCGAAGAAGACCTGCGTCACCGAGTACTCGGCCCCGGCCCGGAGCTTTCGGACGAGATTCTCGGTGTCGGCGTCCAGGTCGGGTGCCCGGTGGTGCCCTTCGGGGAACGATGCGACGCCGGTGTGGAAGTCACCGAGACCACCGATCAGGTCGACGAGTTCTGACGCGTACTCGACGCCGTCGGGGTGCGCGGTCCAGTCACCGAGCGGGTCGCCGGGCGGGTCGCCGCGCAGCGCAAGGAGATTGACGATTCCCTTGTCCGCGTAGGCGCCGACCAAGGCGCGCAGTTCGTCGACGCTGTGGTTGACGGCGGTCAGATGGGCGATGGTCAGCAACGTGGTCTCAGTGGCCAGTTCGCCTGCGATGCGGACGGTGCGGTCGCGGGTCGAACCGCCCGCGCCATAGGTCATCGAGACGAACGCCGGGTTCATGCGCTCGAAGATCCGCACGGCACGCCACAGCCGGGCTTCGGCGTCGGCGTCCCGGGGCGGAAAGAACTCGACGGAGAACGGCACCGGTCCGCTGTGGTCCGCTGCGATCGCTTCGACGACCGATTGGCCGCCCGCGCGCGCGGGGACAGACGTAGTTGCTTCACTCACGCCCCGATCATACGGATGCGTCCACGTCGGTCCTCCTGACCGCCACCGCCGACGTCGCAGCGCACGCGGCAGCCGTGAGAGCAGTCACGCGATAGCACCCCGGTAGGCTGACCGCGTGCTGAATCTGACCGATGTGCCCGCCGCAGTGGACGCGGTCCTCGATGAGTTCTTCCAGGCCACGGGGCCGATCCTGGAATCGATCTATCCGACGGTCGGTGACGGCGGCCGCGCACTGCGTGACTTCGTGATGACCGGAGGCAAGCGTATCCGGCCGATGTTCGTCTACGCCGGACGACACTGCGCCGGAGATAAAATCACGGTGAGCGAAACTCCGGAGTCGGTCGCTGAGACGCTGCGGGTGTGCGCGGCGATCGAGCTGATCCAGGCGTGCGCGCTGGTGCACGACGACATCCTCGACAGGTCGGACACACGACGCGGCAATCCGACCGTGCATCGCCGTTTCGAGGCGCTGCACCGCGCTCGGGGCTGGGACCGCGACGCCGCGCACTACGGCGACTCCGCGGCCATTCTGATCGGCGATCTGGCGTTGGCGTGGGCGGACGACCTGTTCCATGGAGTGCTGCCCGTCGGCGACACCGCGCAGCGCGAGCCGCCGCGTCCGACGCCGTTCGCGGCGTCCGCCGTCTGGTCGCAGATGCGGACCGAGGTTCTCGCAGGCCAGTTCCTCGACATCACGAACGAGGCGTCGGGCGACGAGTCGTCGACGGCCGCCGAGCGCGTCATGGCCTACAAGACGGCTGCGTACACCGTGGCGCGGCCGCTGGAACTCGGTGCGACGCTCGGCGGCGCCGACGAGACGCTGCGCCGTGAGCTCCACGGGATCGGCATCGACCTCGGCATCGCATTCCAGCTGCGCGACGACCTTCTCGGGGTGTTCGGCGACCCGGTACAGACCGGCAAACCGTCCGGTGACGACCTGGTCGCGGGTAAGCGGACCGCGCTCCTGGCCGTCGCCCTGCAACGTGCCGACGGCGACGCTGCGGCCGTCCTGCGGGCGAGCATCGGGCGCGCCCTCGACGAAGCGGAGCTCGCCGCGGCACGCGGAGTTCTCGTCGATTCCGGCGCGGTCGCCGAGACGGAGCGCCAAATCACCGAGCGTCGCGACGCGGGATTGGCGCGGATCGAGGGGCTCGACTGTGCCGAGTCGGCGCGCGCCGACCTGCGCGCGCTCGCGCATCGCATCACGGTCCGGAGCCGGTGATGCGCTCACGCGCGCCCCGCGTGGCCGTGATCGGTGCAGGGCTCTCCGGTCTCGCCGCCGCGGCGCACCTGCGCGCGACCGGGGTGGACGTCACCGTGTTTGAGGCGTCGGGCTCGCCCGGCGGACTCGTTCGCACCGAGACCGTCAGCGGCCACAGATTCGACACCGGAGCCACCGTGCTCACCATGCCGTCACTGTTGGTCGATGTGCTGGGGGCTCTCGGCGTCGGCGGTGACGAAGCGCATGGACGTCTCGCGCTGGCGCCGGTGGACCCCGGTTATGTCATGAACTACGCGGACGGCTCGTCGCTGTCGATCCCCCACGACGCGGCCCAGATCCCGGCCGCGGTCGCATCGGTGTTCGGCGCGCAGGCGGGCGACGGCGTCGCCGACCTCCTGCGATGGCTTCGCCGCGTCTACGACGCCGAGTTCGACACGTTCATCGATCGCAACTACGACGGCCTCGCCGACTTGACCGATGCGCGCACGCGGCAGGCCGCAGCCCGCCTCGTTGGCCTGCGCACCCTCGGCGGGCTCGGCGGCGCCGTCGCTCGACATGTCACCGACGAGCGGCTGCAGCGCGCGTTCACCTTTCAAGCCCTGTACGCGGGCGTACCGCCGCATCGGGCGCGGGCGATCTACGCGATCATCGCCGACATGGACATCGGCCGCGGCGTCTCGGCGCCCGAGGGCGGCATGGGCCGAGTCGGACAAGTCCTCGCCGATGCGCTCGTGGACAGCGGGGTCGACATCGTCTACCGAACCCCGATCACGTCGATCAGGCGCAACGCCCACGGCCGGGTCACGGCGGTCGCGACCGATGACGACGTCGTGGAGGTCGACGCGGTCGTCGCGACGCTCGAGCGCGACGGCGTCGCCCGACTCACCGGGGAACGCCCGAGGCGACGACTCCGCTACTCCCCCAGCGCGCTCGTCGTGCACGGCGTGCTGCCCGATGCGACGACATCGACCTGGCGCTCCGGGCACCACACCGTCGATTTCGGCTCGGCCTGGTCGCAGACGTTCGCCGAGATCACCGCGCGTCGCGGACGGCTCATGTCCGACGGGTCGTTCCTGGTCACCCGCAGCGCGGTGAGCGACCCGTCGACGTTCGTCACCGACGGACTGGAGTCGGTGTCGGTCCTGGCTCCGGCCCCGAACCTCCAGTCGGCCGGACTCGACTGGGATCGGATCGCCGGACCGTACACCGACGAGGTCCTGGGCACGCTCGCATCGCGCGGATACACCGGGATCGACGGGATGCACGTGCTGCGCGTCGACCACCCGAAGACATGGGCGCGTGCCGGGCTACCGGCAGGCACACCGTTCTCGGTAGCGCACACCGCGTCGCAGACCGGACCGCTACGAACGGCGAATGTGTGGCCTACGAGCGAGAACCTCGTCCTGGCCGGCAGCGCGACAGTGCCCGGTGTCGGCATCCCGCCGGTGCTCGTATCCGGCGGTCTGGCGGCCGTCCGAGTCGCCGATCTGCTGCGCGGCCCAGGTGGTGGACGGTAGATGTCGTCTGTGAGCGATCTCCTCCGTCGATACCCGGACTCGGCCCTCGGCTTGCTCGGCTCGGTCGCCGTCACCGTCGGGACCTACGGGCTGGCCGACATCCCGCGGAACGATGCGACGCTCGAGGACCTGGGCTTGGCGCCGATGGCGTACGGGCACGGCAAGACGTTGTCGGGCATCGTGTTCTGGCTGGGCGTCACATTGATGGTGATGGCGTGGGTCAGGATCGGGCGCGACCGCGAGGCGATGAGCCTGCGCGCGACGTCCGCAACGGTCCTCGTCTGGGCCGCTCCGCTGGTGTTCGCGATCCCGGTCTTCAGCCGCGACGTGTACGCCTACCTCGGACAGGCCGCGGTCCTCGCGGATGGTTTCGATCCCTACAACGACGGCCCGGCGCACGTGCCCGGTCCGATCGTCGACTCGATGGCGCAGATCTGGGCGCCGACGACGTCGCCGTACAGTCCGGCGTTCATGCTGCTGGCGCGCGGGGTCGTCGCAGTGACCGGAGAGAACGTGTTCGCCGGCGTGATGGCCTTCCGGATCGTGCTTCTCCCGGGTCTGCTGTTGGCGTTGTGGGCGGTGCCGCGGATCGCCACGCACTTCGGTGCGAGCCGTCGGTCGGGGCTCTGGCTCGCCCTGTTGAATCCGCTGCTGTTGATCCATCTGGTCGGTGGCCCGCACGGCGAGATGCTGTTGATGGGCGTCCTCGCCGCCGGTGCCGCTCTGGTGTTGGGCGGGCGGCACGCGGCGGGGCTGGTCGTACTGGGGCTCGCGGTGTCGTTGAAGGTGACGGCGGGCGTGGTGGTGCCGTTCGTCGTCTGGATCTGGCTGGATCATCTCCGTCGCGAGCGGACAGTCACCGCGCGTGATCGGATCGGTGTCTTCGCGGCGACGGCGGCGATTCCGGCGGCGGTGTTCGCTGCGTTCACGCTCGCTCTCGGTCTCGGCTTCGGCTGGTTGAACGGTCTCGCGTTCGCCAACCGGATCATCAACCCGTTCACCCTGCCCACCCTGGCCGCCCACCTGATCGCCTGGATCGCATCGCCGTTCCACGCCTGGAACCTCCACGAGGTGTTGGGGGTCACTCGGACGGTCGGTTCGGTCGTGATGGGCGTGCTGCTCGTCTATCTCTGGTGGCGCGGACGACGCGACGAGCGGGCGGCGATGGCGTTCATGTGCTGGGCGGTGTTCGCCGTGCTGGTGTTGGAGCCGTCCACGCTGCCCTGGTATTACACGTGGGTCACTGTTCTCGTGGTCGCGTTCACGCTGCCGATGTGGGCACGCCAGGTGGTCGTCGTGGCGAGCGTCGTCCTGTTGATCCTGTTCCAGCCCGACGACTCGATCCTGTTCTACAAGCCGTTCGAATCCCTTCTGGCTGTGGCGCTCGGGGTCCTCGCCGCGGTGTCTCTGCGCCGCCGAGACCCGTTGCGGTTGAATCGGTTCGGCGCCGTCCTGCGCGGCCATGGGTGAGGCGACCATGAGTGAGGCGGCTGGGAGTGAGGCCGCTGGGGGTGACGCGGCGCGCGGCTTCGCGATCGCCCGAACGGTAACGTCCAACGCGGGCCGCACCTATTACCTGGCGTCGCGGCTGCTGCCCGCCCGGCGCAGGCGGGCAGTTCACGCGCTGTACGCATTCGCACGGATCGTCGACGACGCGGTCGACGGCGAGCGGCCCGCCCCGGCGGCCGCAGACCGCGTCGATCTGCTCGAAGCCGGGCTCGCCGCCGCCCTGGCCGGCTCCCCCGCACCAGACCTGCTCCGCGGCGACGACGCCGACATCCTGGCCGCGCTCGCCGAAGCCGTGCACGACAACGGAATCGGCGTCGACACGTTCGAGGCGTTCATCCGGTCCATGCGGATGGACATTCCCGGAACGGACGTGTTCCGGAACAGGTATCGGACGTTTGACGAACTCGCCGACTACACCTGCGGGTCGGCCGGAGTGATCGGCCTCCAGCTCGTCCCGATTCTCGGCGCGGACACTGCGCTCGCCGACGGTGCGGCACTGCTCGGCGAAGCATTCCAGTTGACGAACTTCCTGCGCGACGTCGCCGAGGATCTGCGCCGAGACCGGATCTATCTGCCGTTGGACGAGCTCGCGGCTTTCGGCGTCGACGAAGCGTCGTTGCACACGGACCTCGCACGCGGCTCGGCGAGCCGTCCGCTGCGTCGCGCCGTCGCCCACCTGATCGCGGTGAACCGTGACCAGTACCGTCGCGCCACACCGTTCGTCGCACGGCTGCCGGGTGCCAGTCGTCCGGCGATCACCGCAGCCGCGCGCTCGTACGGCGACATCCTGCGAGTCATCGAAGAGACCGGCCACGACGTTGTCGCAGCGCGAGCCGTCGTACCGACCAGAACACGGATCGGACACGCCATAGCCGCGCTGCCGACCGCGGTGCCTGCGCCGAGCCGCGTCATCCGTACGCGGTGACCCGTCTCGTAGTCGGAGTCAGAACGCCTGTGCTGGGTCAGAACGCCTGTGCTTGGGCCCGTCGCAGGACTTCGCGCGCCGAATGCGTGTGCAGCGCGTCCGCGGGCCGCAGCCCGAGATCGGTCTGCTCTTCGAACAGCCACGCCAGTGCATCGTCACGCGTGTATCCGCCGTCGAGCAGGATCGTGACGAGTCCTTCGAAGTGCTTCGCGAGTCCGCCCGGACCGAAGAAGGCTGCCGGGATCACCGGCTGTCCGCCACGGGACGCAGCGAGAAGATTGTGATCGCGGATGAGAGTACGGACTCGATTGGTCGAGACCCGTAGCCGCTCTGCGGCCTCATCGAGGCTCAAGACCTCGGCGTCGTCGGGAAGAATGTCGATGGAAAGCGGAAGGGAACCCACGAGGGAAGACACTACCCGCCCGAGACCTCAGGGTCACACGGCTTCCCATGCGTTACGGGTAGATTCGATCACCGTGAGCACTCCCGTCGACCCGCTGATCGGCCGCGTCCTGGAACGCCGCTATCAGATCGACGCGCCGATCGCGCGCGGCGGGATGTCTGCGGTCTACGTCGGCACCGATCTGCGGCTGCACCGTCGCGTCGCGGTCAAAGTGATGGATGCACGCTACGTCGGCGATCCGCAGTTCCTGCGCCGCTTCGAATTCGAGGCGCGAGCCGTCGCCGGACTCAACCATCCCGGGCTGGTCGCCGTCTACGACCAGAGCATCGACGGGGAGGTGGCGTTCCTCGTCATGGAACTGGTCCGCGGCGGGAGCATCCGCGAACTGCTCCGCGAACGCGGTCCGATGCCGCCGCACGCAGTCGCCGCGGTCGGCATCCCGATGCTCGGCGGACTCGGCACCGCCCACCGCGCCGGACTCGTCCACCGCGACGTGAAACCCGAGAACGTGCTGATCTCCGATTCGGGCGACATCAAGGTCGCCGACTTCGGGCTGGTCCGCGCCGTCGCGGAGGCCGGCGTCACGTCGGCGAGCGTCATCCTCGGCACGGCAGCCTACCTGTCACCAGAGCAGGTGTCGTCGACCGAGATCGATGCGCGCAGCGATGTGTACTCGGCGGGCGTCCTCCTGTTTGAACTCCTCACCGGACGTCAGCCGTTCAGCGGTTCCACCCAGCTCGCACTCGCCTACCAGCGGCTGTCGTACGACGTGCCAGCCCCCGGCGACATCATCGACGGAGTGCCTGCACAGCTCGACGACATCGTGCTGCGCGCGACCGAACGCCATCCGGATGACCGGTTCGTCGACGGCTTCGCCATGCAGCACGCGTTCCTCGACGCCGTCGACGAGCTCGGGCTCCCCGCGTTCACTGTCCCTGCGCCCCACCAGGCGTCGGCCCGCGTCACCTCTGCGATCGCGCGCCCCGTCCAGCCACCACAGGCTCCGCGCGCGGTGGTCGGGACGCGCCAAGCGACCGACCCCGACGAGTTCGACGGTCCCGACTACTCCCGGGACGACTACTACGAGGACGACTACTACGAGCAAGACTACGGTGCGGACGATTACGCGGACCCGTACGCGGACTACGACGACGTCCGCGAACCGGCGCGCGGCCCGGCCCCTCTCGCGGCCGACGTCGACCGTCCGATGCCGCGGGCGAGTCGCCTGACCGCCCTCGTGTGGTCGTTCCTGATCATCGTGGCCGGGGCCGGCGTCGGCGCCCTCGGCTGGGCAATCGGCGCGACGTTGGCCTGACCAGCTCGCCTATCCGCGCAGCATCTCGGCGACCAGGAACGCCAATTCCAACGACTGCTGGGTGTTCAGGCGGGGATCGCACGCCGTCTCGTAGCGGCCTTCGAGGTCGAGATCGGAGATGTCCTGCGCTCCACCGAGGCATTCGGTGACGTCTTCACCGGTCAACTCGATGTGGACGCCGCCCGGATGAGTGCCCAGCGCGCGGTGCACCTCGAAGAAGCCCTGCACTTCGTCGACGACGCGGTCGAAGTGGCGGGTCTTGAAACCGGTCGACGCGGTGTGCGTGTTTCCGTGCATCGGGTCGCACTGCCAGATCACCTTGTGGCCGGTCTGTTCGACGGCCTGCACGATCGCCGGGAGTACCTCGCGGACCTTGCCGTTGCCCATGCGCGACACCAGCGTCAACCGTCCCGGACGGTTGTCCGGGTCGAGGAGCTCCACGTATTCGACGGCTTGCTCGGGGGTCGTCGTCGGCCCGATCTTCATCCCGATCGGATTGCTGATGAGTTTGGCGAGCGCCACGTGGGCGCCGTCGATCTGGCGGGTGCGCTCGCCGATCCACAGGAAGTGCGCCGACAGGTCATAGAGAACCTGGTCGTCACCGCCGCGCGGGTCGTCGGCCAGACGCAGCATCGCACGTTCGTAGTCGAGGACGAGGGCCTCGTGTGAGGCGAATATCGATGCCGACTCGAGGCTCGAGTCGGTGACGCCGCACGCGTCCATAAATTTGAGGCCGCGATCGATCTCCGCGGCCAGCGCCTCGTAGCGGGCGCCCGCCGGTGAGGTGCGTACGAACTCGCGGTTCCAGTCGTGTACGCGTGCCAGTCGCGCCTCGGCCCCGGTGAGTGCACGCACCAGGTTCATCGCGGCGGAAGCGTTCGCGTAGGCGCGGACCAGTCTCGACGGGTCGTGGACACGCGACGCCTCGTCGGCGGCCAGCGAGTTCACCATGTCGCCGCGGTACGACAGGAGGCCGAGCGCGTCCTTGTCGGCCGAACGCGGTTTGGCGTACTGCCCGGCGATGCGGGCCACCTTGACCACCGGCAGGCTCGCGCCGTACGTGAGGACGACGGCCATCTGCAGCAGCGTCCGGATGTTGCCCTTGATGTGCGGTTCGGTGTTCGCCGCGAATGTCTCCGCGCAGTCGCCGCCCTGCAGCAGGAACGCCCGCCCGTGCGCGACCTCGGCGAGTTGATCGGCGAGGTTCTCGACTTCGGTCGGCATGCAGATCGGCGGAACGCTCTCCAGAACCGTCCGCATCTTCCGCGCCTCTTGCGCAGGCCAGTTGGGCTGCTGGAGCGCGGGGCGTGCGAGCACGTCCTCGAACCGTGCGGCCAGCGAGCCGGGCAACGGCGGCAGTTCGGGGAGTTCTTCGAGCGGTACGTCTACGGTCCAGTTCACCACGGTGTTCAGCCTATCCTGCGTCGTCGACGGCTGAGCGCGCCGCCTCGATCGAACGCCACTTGTTCAAGTTGTGACGCGCGTCGGCCAACGCGTCGTGCGCGTCCTTCGGCGCGGGCGGCAGTTTGGGCGAGCCAGCCGCCTCCCAGTGCTGCCGCAGTTCCCTGGTGAAGCGCGGCATGTTTCGCGGCAGTTCGGTCATCGGCCCCCACAACTGGCACAGCACGACGTGGTCGTAGGCGGCCACCCACGCCCACAACTCGATGCGTCCCTCGCCCGCGGTGAGGAACTCGTGCAGGTCATCGCGGATCGCACTCCGTGATTTCCATGCCTTGTCGGCGGGCGACGGCAGTTTGTCGAGCACGTTGGCTCGGACCCAGGCGCCCGCCCGACCCGGGTCGAATTCCGTGGAGCACGCGTAGAACTCGCGGCCGTCCTCGGCGACGATCCCGATCGACACCAGTTCGATCGTCGTTCCGTCCTCGATGAACTCGGTGTCGTAGAAGTAGCGCACGGGGTGAAGGTTAGCGCGCCCCGTGAGACCATAATCGTCCTATGCCTTCTTCGACCCGTGCCGCCGAAGCCGTGCTGCGCCAATGGCGGCCCGGGCCGGTGGTGTCCGTGCTCGCCGCACTTGCGTTCGTCGCGTCGTCCACACTGCAGATCGCAGGCGTCCCGTTCACCTCCAGCTGGGGGACGCGGACCCGCTTCGACATGGACGTGTATCGCCTCGGCGGCCAGCTCTGGCATCAAGGGTTCAGCCTGTACGCCGACGGATCGCTGCCGTTCACACAGGACGGAATCTGGCTGCCGTTCACCTACCCCCCGTTCGCCGCGCTGCTCTTCACCCCGCTCGGCGAGGTGTCGTTGACGGCGACGAGCATCGGCGTGTCGATCGTGACCGCCGTCTTGCTGGTGTACGTCACCGCGCTGACGTTGCGCGTACTCGGGGTCGGCGATCGCCGAAACCGGTGGCAGATTTCGCTTCTCGCGTCAGCGGTCACGGTGTGGTTCAACCCGTTCTGGATGACGCTCGGCTTCGGCCAGATCAACATGGTGCTGATGGCGCTGGTCATGGTCGACGTCTTCGTCATCGGTCGCCGCGACCGGGCCGCCGCCACCGTGCAGGGCGTCCTCGTCGGCGTCGCGTCGGCGGTCAAGTTGACGCCGTTGGTGTTCTTGGGCGTCTTCCTGGCGGCGGGCCGCATCCGCGCCGCGGCGGTCGGCGTTGTGACGTTCGCGGCGGCCGCGTTCATCGGCTGGCTGTGGATGCCGGACGACTCAGTGACGTACTGGACGGACACCCTCTTCCACACCGGCCGGATCGGCGAGCCCGAGGGCCGCATAAACCAGAACCTCAACGCATTGTGGCTGCGCCTATTCGACGACGGCGGCTCCACCGCATCGATCCTGTGGATGGTGACGAGTCTGCTCGTGACGGTCCCCGCCGTCTATGCGGTGCTCGCGGCGCGTCCGCGCGAGGCGTTCGCTCCCGGGCCGATCGGCGGGCGTGTCGACGCGATGGTCGTCGCGTGCAGCGTCGCGGTCTGGGGTCTGCTCGTTTCGCCGACCACGTGGGCGCACCACTGGGTGTGGTGTGTCCCGGCCATCGCGACGTGCTTGGTGTTCGTGTCCCGAACCGGTGACCGCCGGGTCGCGACCGTGTACGGCGCCCTCGCCGGCGTCGGAGCCGCCGTCTTCGCGATCGGCCCGTTCCAGCTCCTCCCGCCGATCCAAGACGGTTGGGTGTGGTGGCAGCACATCATCGGTAACACGTATCCGATCTGGGGTATCGCGTTGCTCGTCGCGTTCTGGCGGATGCCGTACCGGACGAGCGTGCCTGCAGCCTGAACCCCGACCTACCGCGCCTGGCCCCAACTGTGCGGCCGGTCCCGTCAGGCTGCCGGCTGGTCGGGTCCCATGATGTCTTCGGCCTTGGTGTAGCTGCCGTCGTCGTTCTTGAGCTTCGCCGCATAGATATCGACGTACTGCTGGCCGCTGAGACGCATCAGCGCGTACATGATCTCGTCGGTGACGGCCCGTTCGATGAAACGGTTGCCCGCCATGCCCTCGTAACGCGAGAAGTCCAGCGGCTCACCGACTTTCAGGGTGATCCGGGTGGGACGCGGCAGGATGGTCCCGGGCGGGTTGATGCGGTCGGTGCCGACCATCGCGACCGGGATAACCGGGCTGCCCGTCTCCAGCGCCATGCGGGCGAGACCGGTCTTCCCCTTGTACAGGCGGCCGTCCGGCGAACGAGTGCCCTCCGGGTACAGGCACAGCAGTCCCCCGCCGTCGAGGACTCGCCTGCCCGCCGACAACGCGCCCGCGGCAGCACTCGCCCCGGAGCGGTCGATGGGGATCTGCCCGGACGAGGAGAAGAACCACTTCTGGAACTTGCCTTTGAGGCCCGGCGCAGTGAAGTACTCCGACTTGGCGAGGAAGTAGATCCGTCTGCGCGCCATGAGGGGCAGATAGAAGCTGTCGACGACGGCAAGATGGTTCGACGCGATGAGCGCCGCCCCGTCGGACGGGATATTGTCGTGCCCTTCGATGCGCGGGCGTCCCATGGCCCGCAGCGCAGGCCCCATGAGAACGTACTTGAAGAGGAAGTACCACATGTGTTGCCGTGTTCCCTTCTATCCGGAGCCGCGCGGCCCGACGGACACGCGGATCATTTTACTTCGCCGCCCGCGCGCGCCGCGGCCAGTCCTTGCCGTGCCACCTCGGCGGCTCCGATGACGCCAGCTGTCTCCCCCAGTTGGGTGCCGCGGATCCGGGCGAGTTGTCGGTGACCCGCGCCGGTGACCGACGCGGTGTAGTGCTCACGGGCGTCGTCGAGGAACAGTCCCGACGCGGCTCCGACACCGCCTGCGAGAACGATGAGATCGGGGTCGAAGACGTCGGCGATCATACCGAGCCCGATACCGAGCCAGCGCGCGAGGTCGGTGTACGCGGCGACGGCGACCGGGTCGCCGTCGGCCGCTGCCGCCGCCACCCGACGACCGGTGAGCGAGCCGGGGTCCGCATCCGACTCAGCGGCGAGCACGCTGCGCGGAAAACGTTGCGAAGCAAGGAGTTCGACGGCCGTGTCGACGAGCGCGGTCCCGCTGCAGTAGCGCTCCCAGCAGCCGCGTTTGCCGCACCCGCACGGTCGGCCGTCGGGAACGACCGTCAGATGTCCGAGTTCGGGGGCGACGCCGAAGCTCCCCCGGTAGATCTGCCCGCCGAGAAGCAGGCCCGCACCGATGCCGGTGCCGATCGCCAGCACCAGGGTGTTGTGCCCGCGGGCGGCCGCTCCGAAGTGGAGTTCGGCGACGGCTGCCGCGTTCGCGTCGTGCTCGGCGAACACCGGCATGCCGATGCGGGCCGCCATGTCGTCGGCGACCGCGGCCTCCTGCCACGCCAGGTGCGGCGAGAAGCGCACGAGCCGGCGATCGGGAGTCAGAAATCCGGCGATCGCCAGGCCGACGGCGTCGATCGCCCACCGGTCGCGCAGCTCGCCGACGAGTCGGTCGAGGCAGTGTTCCAGCGCCTGGGTCGTCGCCGGGGTCGCGGTCCGCAACGTGTCGAGGATCCGTCCGGTCGGGTCGACCACGCACGCCCGGACACTCGTACCGCCGATGTCGATGCCGACGGTCAGGTTCGATCCGGTCTGCTCGTCCACGCCTTACCGCCCCGGGGTCGCGATCTGTACCGGGATCGACTCGAACCCGGTCGGCGTGCCCGCCGGAGTCGTCGGGGTCGAGCGCAACATCTCAGAGACGGCTTCGAGGACCGTGATGAAGGCAGTCAGTATGCGCGCCAGGAGATCTCCGAACTCGGCGACGAGCGTGCCCAATTCCCCGAACATGTCGGACATCGCACCGGAACCCAACGCCGACGCCGCCTCGTTCTGTCCACCGCCGATCAGCGCGGCCAACTGGTCGATGGTCGTCGCCACGCCGAGGAGCAACTCCTGCACCAGGTCGCCATTCGTGGCGTCACCGGCGCGGTGATCGCGCTCGTGGTCGGACATCTCGATGCGACTCCTGTCACGTGGTCGGTCGGCGGGCGGGGGAACACGAACGATACCGGGCGCGTCGGCATCCACCGACAGCGGAGGTCAGCGACCGCGTGTGACGATCCTACTGGGAGTGTTCACTCGGGCAGATCCGGTTCGGCGGACCCGGTAGTCGACGACGCTCCCGCCCCGCCGGTGTGTCGCCGACCGGCGGGCCACACCGCGGCATTCGGGGTGAACCGCACCCGCAGCACGTCGTCAGCCCACTCCGCACCGCTCACCCGACAGCGGCGAAGCACCGACGGAAGCCGTACCGGATGCCGGAATCCGGCGACCGCGACGAGCAGATCGTCGCCGGACCGGCCGAGCCGGAGCCGTTCCGGTTCGGGCATCCGCTGCCGCCACTTGAGTTCGAAGACAGTGTCGACGCCGTCGCCGGCGAGCTTCGCCACGGTCAGCGCACCGCTGCCGTACGGTCGGCCGCTCGGTGCGGGCACCGGCACCGACACCTTGCGGATCCGAGCAAGTCGGTCCAGGACTCCGGCAGACGCTACTTCCTGCACTCGCACATCGTCGACGTCGCCGAGAAGTCCGCGCACCATCTCGGCGGTGTCCGCTGTCGGCCTGTCCCGATCACCCGAACTGACCAGTACCGATCGCAGAGGCAGCGCGGTCAGATCCGCGACGGCCACCAGGTCGGCGACCGCGCGGCGTCCACGCTCGGACGGGTCGATCACGAGGTGAGCGGCCACCGAGTGCGGGTCGGTAAACAAGTCGGCGAGGTCTTGGCAGTCTCGATCGATGCCTTCGACCGCGGCGGACAGTTGTGCGAGGACCGGCTTCTCACCGGCCTGAGCCAGTCGGGTTGCCCGCGGCCACATCCGTTCGATCGCCGCGGACAGGACCGTCGGCGCGCGCAACAGCGCGAACGGGTCCCCGACGCCCGACACGTCGACGACGATGCGCCGCCAACGACCGGAGGTCGCCGCATCGCGGACTCGGCGCAGCAGCAGGAACTCGGCCGCGCCCGGCAGGTCAGTGAGCTCGCCGGATGCGATGGACGCGAGCGTGCCGACCACCGGCAACGCGCTCCGACCAGCGGTGAGTGCGGCGAGAGCCGCGGTGAACTCGGTCCACGCCTGCTCGATCACATCGAGGTGCTCCACATGCAGAAGGTCGACACCCGACGTCACCGGAACAGGCTCGCCGGGCACGCGGTACACACCCAACCACGACGGCACCGGAGAGCGTGCATCGAGCGTGATCAGCAGGGTGTCGCGCTGCTGGCCGGCGATCGGCAGCACCGCGCCGCGTTGCGACGACGGGACTCCCGTGAGCGCGGCTGCGGCGGCCAGCACGGAGACGCCCGAGCCACCGGGCCCGAGCACCAGATGGATGTCAGCGAGATCGATCAGCCTTCGACCCTCTTCTTGAGGTCACTGAGTGCGGCCTCGGTGATCGCCTTCTCCGCGCGTCGCTTGAGCTGACTGATCATCGGGATCTGGAGATCGACGGTCAACGTGTAGGTGACCTTCGTCGACCCCGGCACCTGCTGGGCAAGTTGGTAGCGGCCCTGCTGGTCTCGCTGCAGTTGACTGGACACCAACCCCCACGACACCCACGAGCCGTCGTCGGACCACTGGTACCGCAATTCGTAGGTGTCGGCCAGAACACCTGCGTCGAGAACGAAGCGGACATGGGTACCGCGGCCGCTGGTGTCACGTTCGAGCACCGTCACCTCCCGCGCCGCGCCGACCCACTCCGGATACTTCTCGAAGTCGGCGATAACGGACATGACGGCGTCGACGTCTGCCCCGACGACCGTCGACTGTTCGGTGTGGTCACTCATGCCACGGCCTCCCCGACTGCGGGCGCACCTGCCGCGCGACCGGCTTCCAGAGTCTGTTTCACCTCGAACGCCATCACCTTTCCGGCGATTCGGCGTACACGGTTGAGTTCGGCGACGGCGTCCAGCCAGGCTCGCGGCTCGGCCGGCAGGGGTTCTGCGGGCTCGGCGTGCAGGAAGTAATGGAGGATGAACCCGTCCATCCGCTTCTCGCACCAGATCTCCATGGTGCCGATCACCGGACCCGATACGCGCCAGCGCACACCTTCGTCGCCTCGATCTTCGGCGACCTCCAGAGTCAGGTCCGGCCACCACCGACGCCAGCGGGCGCGGTCGCCGACGACGACCCCTGCCAGCGACACGGAGGCAGCGACGAAAGCGTCGTCGGCCACCTGGATGCTCGTCACCGAAACAGCATCACATACCGGCGACGAAAGGGGAAAGCCGCCTCGGGCACGTCACACCGCCGACGGCAGATTAGACTTCAGCTTGATGGACCAACGCGTCTTGTCACATAGATCGCTCCGGAAGGTGTTTTCAATGGCTGAGTGCCGTGTCCCCGCAGGTTTCGTCACACCGAAGGAGCGGAATTCGGCCGACGTCCTTTATGACATCGCCGCGGCGACGCCCGGCAAGACCGTGTTCCGCATTCAGCAGGGCGACCAGTGGCTCGCTCTGTCGGCGGGAGACGCCGTCGAGCGGGTCCGGGCGCTCGCCAAGGGATTCATCGCTTCGGGCATCGAGCCGGGCGACCGCGTGGCCCTCCTGTCCTCTACTCGTCTCGAGTGGACGCTGATCGACTTCGCGATCTGGTCTGCAGGCGCGGTCCCGGTCCCGATTTACGACTCGTCGTCGGGCCCGCAGATCGACTGGATCCTGCGCGACTCGGGCGCGGTCGCGATCGTCGTCGAGACGCCTGCGCACCGCGCGGTGGTCGACGGCCTCGAATCGGTCACCGACGCCGTCCAGGTCTTCGGAATCGACGCCCCGAACGGCGAGGGCATCGTCGATCTGTTCGCCGAACGCGGCGCCACCGTCACCGACCAGCAGCTCGACGACCGCCGCCGCCTCCTGACATCGCAAGACCCGGCGACCCTCATCTACACCTCGGGCACCACCGGACGCCCTAAGGGCTGCATGCTCACGCACGCCAACATGCTCGGCGAGATCGGCGGCGTCCTCGAGTCATCGATGGGCACGCTCCTCGGACCCGAGAAGCGTCTGCTCCTGTTCCTACCGATGGCTCACGTGTTGGCCCGCGCCATCAACCTGGTGGCCATCGAAGCAGGCGTCGAGGTCGGCTACACGAACAACACGAAGGATCTGCTGCCGATCTTCGCGCAGTTCCAGCCTTCGCTGATCCTGTCGGTGCCGCGCGTGTTCGAGAAGGTGTTCAACTCGGCGCGCCAGAGCGCGCACGATTCGGGCAAGGGCAAGATCTTCGATCTCGCAGCCGACACAGCCGTCGAGTTCTCGAAGGCCGGTTCGGATGCGGGTCTGGTGCTGCGCGGTAAGCATGCGTTGTTCGACAAGCTCGTCTACCGCAAGCTGCGTGCGGCGCTCGGCGGCCGGTGCGAGCTCGCGATCTCCGGCGGCGCACCGCTCGGACCGCATCTCGGACACTTCTTCAGCGGCGTGGGCATTCCCGTCTACGAAGGCTACGGTCTCACCGAGACGACCGCCGCGATCTGCGTGAACACCCCGCACGAGGTGCGGGTGGGCACTGTCGGACGCCCGCTGCCCGGCAACGCGGTCCGCATCGCCGACGACGGCGAAGTCCTGTTGTCCGGCGAGGTCGTGTTCTCCGGGTACTGGCACAACGACGAGGCGACGGCCGCTGCGCTCACCGACGGATGGTTCCACACCGGGGACATCGGGACCCTCGACGCCGACGGCTACCTGTCGATCACCGGCCGGAAGAAGGAGATCATCGTCACCGCCGGTGGCAAGAACGTGTCCCCCGCGCCGATGGAGGACCTCGTCCGCACGCATGCGCTGGTGTCGCAGGCGATGATCGTCGGCGACCAGAAGCCGTTCATCGCTTCGCTCATCACGATCGACCCCGAGACGTTCGAGGGTTGGAAGGCACGCAACGGCAAGGACGCAGGCGCTTCGGTCGCGGACCTGGCAGACGACGTCGAACTTGTCACCGAAGTTCAAGCCGCTATCGATTTGGCCAACGAGAGCGTCTCCCACGCGGAGGCGATCAAGAAGTTCCGGATCCTGCCGAGCGACTTCACCGAGGAGACCGGAGAACTCACGCCGACGCTGAAGGTCAAGCGCAACGTCGTCGCCGAGAACTTCGCCGACGACATCGAAGCCCTGTACACGAAGTAGGGTGCTCCTTGCCGATCGGGCGGAGTCGAACTCTCGGCTCCGCCCGTCGCACGGCAGTCAGAAATCCACCTGCTAGAGCAAGCGCATCAGCCGGGCGGCCTGCTGCCGCCACTGCCAGTGCTGGACGATCCACGCACGACCCTTCGCGCCCATCGCAGCCGCCAGCTCGGTGTCTTTCAGGAGCGTCGTGATCGCCTCGGCGACCCGCTCCCGGTCGCGGCCGTCGACGACTGTGCCGGTCACCCCGTCGTGGACTGTCTCGGGTGCGCCGCCCGAATCGCCTGCGACGACGGGCACTCCGCTCGCGGACGCCTCGAGGAAGACGATGCCGAGACCTTCGACGTCGAGTCCGCCGCCACGCGTACGGGTCGGCATCGCGAACACGTCGGCCATTGCGTGGTGCTTCGGCAGTTCGTCGGCAGGCACCGATCCGGTGAACGTCACCGAGTCGGCCACTCCGGTCTTCGCGGCCAGTTCACGGAGGCGATCACCGTACGGTCCGCCGCCGACGATCATCAGCTGGGCATCCGGCACCTCCCGCAGAATCGACGGCCACGCCTGGACCAGCACGTCTTGACCTTTGCGGGGCACCAGCCGAGACAGGCACAGCACGACCGGTGCGTCACCGATCCCGTATCGCTCCCGCAGTTCCGTCCGGGCGGCAGCGTCGGGCGCGAACCGGTCCGTGTCCACCCCGCACGGCACGTACTCGAGTGCGGCGTCCCGCCCGAACGCTGAGGAGAAGCGCCCACGCGTGTACCTGCTGACATAGGTGACGACATCGGTGTGGACGCCGATGTACCGCAGCACCTGGCGCGCTCCGGGGAGCATCGACCAGCCGACCTCGTGACCGTGGGTGCTGGCGACGATACGGCGAGCGCCCGCCTTGCGCAGCCGCGGCGCGAGGACCGCGAGCGGGGCTGCCGCACCAAACCAGACGGTGTGGACGTCGTGCTCGCGCACCAGTCGCGCGGCCCGGCGCGCGACGAACGGGGTCGGGAGCATCAGCGACGTACGGTGCCGCACGATCGGGTACGGGGCCGCGGCGTCGTACTCGTCGGACCCCTTCCATTTCGGCGCGTACACGACGACGTTCTCCGGCGGGACGAAGCGCAGCAGGTTCTCGAGGTATGACTGGATGCCGCCGGCCCGCGGCGGAAAATCGTTCGTCACCAGCAGCGTCGTCCCCATCATCTGGCCTGGACGCGCAACCATGTCTGCCACTGCTTCACCAACGCATTCTTGTCGTGCCCGACTGCCGTCTTCATCGCGGCGTCCATCGCTGGGGTGTCGCCGGCAGCGGTCATCTTGCGGTACATGTCTTTGAGCTTGGGTTCGCCGTACTTGTCGGCGATGAACGCGGCGAACGACCACGCACTCTGGTAGGCGACGCGAGCGGCGTCGGTGTCGACCGCGAAGTCCGAGTCGACCGGCAGCTTCTTCGGAACTCGGCCTGCCGCCACTTCCACCGCGAGATCCGGTGCGGCGTCGACAAACTCGCGATACGTCCCACTCCGTCCGACGTACTCGGGGACGCCTTCGGTCAACCACATCGGAGAGATCTCCGACGTGGTCAGTCGCGTCGCGACATGCATGAGTTCGTGCCGCAGAACGACGGCGAGCGCCGGTTCGGATAGGTCGACAGCGTTGGGCGAGAGCACGATTCGCTGTCCGATGACCTGGTCGGTACGCCTGTCGATGCGCGAGAACACAGTGGCCGCCGCCGCCACCGCGGTATCGCTCGCGGCCGTGCGGGTCAGACCGGAGAACTCGTTCTGGTCGCCGGTCGCGATGATCGCGGCCTTCTGCGTCCAATCGTCACCCCAGAACTTGCTGACCGCGGCGACCGCCTTCGGCAGGATCGACTCGATACGCGTGACCGCCTTCTCGGTGTTCGGGTATGAGAGGACCGGCGAGGTGCCGCCCGCCGTGTGGACGTCCGCCGCGGCCAGCCCCGTGAACTCCCACGGCCCGACTTCGGCGGGCGGCTGCGGCCCGGTCGTCGTCGGCCGGGGATCCACTGCGGCCGACGCGTCGCCGAGCACCTTCCAGTCGTCGCCGTAACGGGCGAAGACCATCGTCTCGGTCAGCGTCACTTCGGGTTCGGCGAGGCCCGGCGTCGACGAGCCGCCGAGCGCGTAGGTGAGTTCGACGGGCGTCACCCACGTGTCGCTCGATCCGGCCTCGTCGACCTTGGCGGCCAGCGCCGGATCGACCTGCCATTCGGGCCCGTCACTCGGCGCCACGCGGTAGCTGAACGATGTCGTCGCGAGTGCGCCTCCCCGCCGTCCGCGGTTCTTGCCCGGCGCGAACGCTGCGGCAACGGTGTGCATGCGGTCGATGATCGACTGGGGCGCCGCATCGTCGATCAGCGCGTCGACTCCGCCGCGATCACCGGTCCGGAGCACCGACGAGAGCTCGTCGAGCAGAGCGCCGACTCCGTCGGTCCGCTGCTGTTCAAACGGGTTGAGGGGCGTCGACGCGACACTGGTCGACGAGGTGCTCGACTGGTCGGACGAGTCCGAGCACCCGGCGACCGTTCCGACGACGGCCAACGCGACTGCGACAGCCGCCGCTGCGGTACGAGGCGCGACGGCGGCCACTCAGTACCGTCGCGCAGCGTTGTACGGGCCCGCTTTGTCGACGGGGACGACGGCCACGGGGACACCGAACGTCGAGGCGTGGACGACGAAACCATCGCCGACGTACATGCCGACGTGGGAGGCGTCCGGGTAGTAAATGATGAGGTCGCCTGGTTTGAGGTCGTTGCGGTCGACCGGTGTGCCGCCGCCGAGCTGTGCCTCGCTGGTGCGCGGAATGGTCTTGTGCGCTTGTTTGTACGCCCACAGCATCAGTCCCGAACAGTCGAACTGGTGGGGCCCGGTCGCGCCCCACACGTACGGGTCGCCGATCCGGGAGATCGCGGCTTGAAGAGCGACGAGCGCTGGGGACGTCCCCTTGGGGACGGCGCTCGCGTCGAACTTGTACTTCGGTCCACGGAGGGCAGCGAGCTGCCTGCCGGTCAGCGACTTGTAGATGGCCCGGATCTGGACCGCTTCGAGCTGGAGGTCGGCCTGTTTGGCCTGCAGGCGACCGCGCTGCTTCTCCGCGACAGCGACGGCTTCGCTGGCGTCCCGGGCCGACTTGTCGGCGTTCGCTTTGGCTTCCCGCGTCTTACGGGCGACCGCCGTGATCGACCGCAGGTCGGCCGCCGACTGCCGCGACATGACCTCGAGACCCGACATATTGTCCAGGAGGCTCTGTGGGGAGTCGCTGACGAGCATCGCGTAGAGGCGGTTAACGCGCGCCCCACGGTAGCTGGCGCGGGCGAGTGCGTCGACCTTCTCCTGCGCCGACGCCATCTGCTCGCTCATCGCGTCGAGCTTCTTGCTCGCTTTCGCCGATGCGCGCCGTTGCACGATGACAGTCTTGCGCTGCACGTCGTACTCGTGCTGCGCCTTGTTCATCGATTCGGTGGTCCGCTCCGCGTCGCGGGAGAGTTCACGGTAGTGGGTCAGGATCTGGTTCGCGTTGCGCGACGGCTCCGCAGCCGCCTCGGGTGCGACCGGAGCCAGCGACACGGTCGCCAACATCACCGCGCCGAGCGCGGTCGCGCGAGCCGTCCGGCGTCCGGCCCTTCGATTCCTCTGATCCACCACATGTTCCTTAATACCGAACGGGCGGGTCCACACGCATATCGCGCATGGCCCGCCCGGTTCAAGAGCTCACGACGGCCGTCACCGCTCAGTAGCGGCGGATGCTCGTCACGCTCCAGTTCTTGACTTTGTCACGCTTGACGGGCACGCCTTCGGTCGAGGCGTGGACGAACATGCCGTTGCCCGCGTACAGGCCGACGTGGCCGCCACCGTTGAACACGAGGACGTCACCGGGACGTGCGGCTGCGAGCGAGGCGATCGAGGTGCCGCCGCCCATCTGGCCGTAGCTGTCACGAGGGATGGTCTTGCCTGCCTGCCGGTATGCCCATGAGGTCAGTCCGGAGCAGTCGAAAGCGCTGGGGCCGGAAGCGCCGTACACATACGGCGAGCCGATCTTCGACTCCGCGTAGTGCAGTGCCTTCTGGGCACGCACCTGCTGCGGTGTGCCGATCGGACCCTGCGGGTTGACCTTCGGCACCTTCGGAAGCAGATTCTCGGGGACGTCGAACTTGCCGACGCCCGGGATGTTGATCGGCGCGGCGTCCGCGGGGCCAGCTGCGAGCGCAAGCGACCCGCCGATGGCGATCGAGCCTGCGACTACCGCAGTCGTGGCGACCTTGCGGCCGGCGCCGGGCTTGTCCAAACGGTGTTTAGCCACTGAACTTCAGAACTCCTTGTTGTCTCCCTGACCGCCGACCGGGTTAGCTGTCGGGTTCGGGCCGGAAGAGATGGCCCTACGCGTCCGTAGATCTAGGCGACCTGCGACCGCGATTCACCCCGATTCGCCGGCGCGTTTTCACACGCCCGTGAAAGAAGTGGTTCCCCGGTTCGCCTTCGGAGGGTGAAGGCGATTAGGCGGTGACCCTCCGGATGTCTCCCAGTAACTGGTTGATCACCCTGAGTGGAAAGTCTCGAAAAGATTACGAAACCCTGCCGCCGATGTCCACCAGCCTCGACACGAATGCGACACACCGTCGTGTCAGACCGCACGGAGCCAGTCCCGCGCATCCGGCTCGAATGCGCGGTGACCTGCAGAGACAGCAGCTATTGCACTGCGTGCCGATTCGTCCGAAATCATGCCTGTGGCAACGAACACATCAACGGCGGACGCAATCTCCGCCGAGTCGCCGTCGGAGCCATATGCACTGGTGACAGGGTCGAACAGGACTTGCATCATGCACCCGTCGCATTCGCGATTCCGGGCCGGACAGGTGGCGCAGTCGATTCGCATTGTGATCCGCCTCTCATTTGATGTTCGTTGGCACGATCTTCGCGCGTTCCGCCGGTGCCGGCGTGTCGCGAGGAGGTCGGATTATCTCGACCTCAGGTGCAGACTACGAATCCCCTCCGACAGTTTCGTTCGACAGTCGCGCTCGGGTGCGACCCGGCGCCTCGGCGGACGTTCGATGTCAGAGGGGTCCCCTAGCGTGCGGTCCATGACCACCGGACAGCTCTCGTTCGCCGACCTCGACGATGACGACGAGTTCGCCGACAGATCTTTGTTCGACACGACGCTCGTCGTCGTCGATCTGGAGACGACCGGCGGAAGCTCGGAGACCGACGCCATCACCGAGATCGGGGCCGTCAAGATCCGGGGCGGCGAGGTCCTTGGGGAGTTCGCAACGCTCGTCGACCCGGGCCGTGCGATTCCGCCGCAGATCGTCGCGCTCACCGGGATCACCACCGCGATGACCTACGACGCGCCACCCATAGAAGAAGTACTGCCCGCGTTCGCGGAGTTCGCGCAGGGCGCGATTCTCGTCGCGCACAACGCGCGCTTCGACACCGCGTTCCTCCGCAAGGCAGCCGCGAGGATGGATCTGCCGTGGCCGTTCACCACGTCCCTGTGCACGGTGGCGATGGCGCGGCGCATCCTCACCCGGGAGGAGGCGCCGAGCGTCAAGCTGTCGGCGTTGGCCGACCTGTTCGAGGTGTCGGTTCGCCCGACCCACCGCGCGCTCGACGACGCCCGCGCGACCGTCGACGTGTTCCATCGGCTGCTCGAACGGGTCGGGAACCGCGGAGTGCACACCTATCGGGATCTCACCGACTACCTCCCGCGTGCGACGCCCGCGATGCGGGCCAAACGTTCGATGGCGACCGGTCTGCCGCGGAGCCCCGGCGTTTATCTGTTTCGCGGACCGAGCGACGAAGTCCTCTATGTCGGGACGGCGGTGGATCTTCGTCGCCGCGTCTCCTCATACTTCTCGGGGTCGGACACGCGTGCCCGGATGAGCGAGATGGTCGCGCTCGCCGAACGCGTCGAGCACGTCGTGTGCGCACACGACCTCGAGGCAGGCGTACGCGAACTGACACTCCTGGCCGCACACAAACCCGTGTACAACAGGCGGTCCCGCAACCCGCACCGCGGGTGGTGGGTCAATCTCACCCGCGAACGGTTTCCTCGCCTGTCCGTCAGCCGGACGCCCGTACCGGACGCGATCGGGCCCGTGCACAGCCGCACAGTCGCCGCCGACGTCGCCGACGTCATCAGCGCGGCGGCCGGATTGCGCAGCTGCACACAGAACCTCAAGCGCGCCGACCACCACTGGTGTCCGGGTGACGCGTCGGCCGTCGGACTCCCCGACCCGCTCATCGCACACCGTCCCGGCCTGTGCCACGCGGCGAGCGACCGGCCGCAGACCCTGCCCGACTACCTCTGCCGTGTGGAAGCGGCCCGCGTCCTCATGGCCGGCGAATCGGATGCATTGCTCGTCGATCTTCAACGGCGGCTACAGCTGCTCGCCGACACGCGACGATTCGAGTCGGCCGCCCGCGCACGAGACCGCCTCGCGGCGACCGTCGACGTCCTGGCCCGTTCTCAACGTCTCGCCGTGATCGCTCGCATCCGCGAAATCGTCGTCGCCCGGCCCGACGACGGCGGCGGCTGGAAGCTGTGTGTCGTCCGATACGGCCGACTGGCGGGCGCAGCGCACGCAGCACGCGGGGTGCCGCCGCTGCCGGTGATCGAGATGATGACGGCTGGCGCGCGGACCGTCGTCGAGCCCGTCGACGCCGGGCCACTCGGCGGCGCGCCGCCCGAAGAGCTCTCGCTGATCGAGCGGTGGATCGGCGAGCCGGGCACACGACTGGTCAGCGCGACCGATCCCCTGTCGTCGCCGATCGGCTCGGCGCAGCGCTGGACCGACTTCGCCCTCGCGGCCCGGCGAGCGAGAGATGCGCCGATGCCGCTGCCCGCTAGAGTTGGGGCATGATCACCGCCATCGTTCTCATCGGGGCCGACATCCACCAGATTCCCGAGACCGCACAGGCGGTCGCCGATATTCCGGGCGTCACCGAGGTCTACTCCTGTGCCGGCGACGTCGACCTGATCGCGAAGGTCAGGGTCCGCGACCACGACGAGATCGCCGACGTCGTCACCGGCAGGATCAACCGGCTGCCCGGAGTCCGCACCAGCGCCACCCACATCGCGTTCCGCAGCTATGCGAGCGCGGAGGTCGACGGCGGCTTCTCCATCGGCGAAGACTGATTGGCGCAGATTAGACGGCTGGCCGGGTCGACCATTCAGGCGAGCTTGCGCGTCAGCGCGGCCCAATCGTCGAGCAGCCGCGCGGCGGCGCCGGAGTCGATGATCTCCTCCACCCGAGCGACGGCAGCACGCAGCGCGGCGAGCAGGCCGGCGTCGTCGTACAGGACAGTTTGTTCGTAGGCGACGATCGCAGCCGCCGCATTGACGGTTACTGCATCGCGGACCGCTCCGCGCGCTCCGTCGAAGAGTTCACGTGCGATCCGTGCGTTCACGGCGGCGTCCCCGCCTTGCAGCGCAGCCAGTTCGACCAGGTCGATGCCGAGGTCGCGCGGGTCCAGCGTGAACCTGCGCACCTGCCCGGCGACGACCTGCCAGAGGCTCGTGGTCGTCGTGGTGGTGATCTCGTCGAGACCGTCATCGCCGCGGACGACGAGGACGCGGTTGCCGCGGTCGACGAATGCCTGGGCGAGAACCGGCGCAAGATCGTCGAACGCGCATCCGATGAGGCTCGCCTGCGGCGACGCCGGGTTCGTCAGTGGACCCAGCACGTTGAAGATCGTGGGGATGCCGATCTGTTTGCGCGGCGGACCGATGAAGCGGAATGCCGGATGGAACACGGGGGCGAAACAGAACCCGATGTCGAGTTCCTCCACGCAGGCCGTCACCGCGTCCGGACCGAGCGTGATGGCGACGCCGAGCGCTTCGAGCACGTCGGCTCCGCCGCTCTTCGAGGACGCCGCGCGATTGCCGTGCTTGACGACCTTGATTCCCGCGGCCGCCACGACCACCGAGGCCATCGTCGAGATGTTCACGGTGTGCGACCGGTCGCCTCCGGTGCCGACAATGTCGACGGCCTCCCCGGACAACGTGATCCGGTTGGCCATGGCCAGCATCGCGTCGGCCAGGCCGCGCAACTCGTCCGCTGCCGCCCCCTTCATCTTCACGCCGACACCGAACGCGCCGATCTGTGCGCCGGTCGCCGCATCGGACATCATCTCGTGCATCGCCCATGCGGCTTCGTCGACCGACAGGTCGAAGCCATCGGTGATCCTGCCGAGAATCCGCGGCCACGTATGTGCAGTATCTGCAGAAGTCGACGGGGTGACCGCGTCGACGGGAGTGCTCTCGGCGAATTCGGGGGTGCTCACGCGACCAGCCTATCGATCCGGCAGAACGTCGAGGACGGCCCACCCGAGACCGACGCCACCGTTGCGCGATGCGAGGCTCGCGACCCGGGACCGCTCCTGCGAGACGATCCGCGCGTCCGCCCGCTGCACCCTCGACAGCGCGACCGGCACGAGCGGCGGCTGGACGGGCGGATCGTCGTCGAGCCGTTCCGTCGCAACGTACCCCTCCAACGCAGCGGAGGCCGTCGCGCTCGCGACCGCCGACGCGGGGACTGCGATCAGATGACGAAGCACAACCGGTGACGCCGACTCGAATCCAGCGGACTCCAGTACCGTTGAGGTGGCGACCGCGTCGTCGTCGCTGCGCACCACGACGGCGAGGTCGGGGTCCTCCGGCGAGAGAACCCGCCCCGCACCGCCGCCACGCCGGAACATCTTGGCAATCCGGCCGAACATGCCGTCCCCTGACTCTCCGCTCATGGCAACGAGCAAACCACGCGATCGGTCGCCGCCGAAAGGACACGCCGGACCCCGCCGCCCGGACCGCGCCTACCTGCACGGAGACCCCGCGGCGAACCGATTTACCGACCCCGCTGGAAATCGGTTACTACGAACCGTCATACTTCTTGTGTGACTAGCGCTGTGGGTAACTCCGGAACCGCCATCACCTCACGCGTGCACTCGCTGAACCGTCCGAATATGGTCAGCGTCGGCACCATCGTGTGGTTGTCGAGCGAGTTGATGTTCTTCGCCGGCCTGTTCGCGATGTATTTCGTCGCGCGGGCCAATGCCGCCGACGGGTGGCCCCAACCGCCCGCGCACCTGAACCTGGCGCTCGCGGTGCCGGTGACCCTCGTCCTGATTCTCAGCTCGGTGACCTGCCAGTACGGCGTCTTCGCTGCTGAGCGCGGTGACGTATACGGTCTCCGCCGCTGGTACACGCTCACCTTGGTGATGGGCACGTTCTTCGTCTGCGGCCAGGCGTACGAGTACTACACGCTGGTCGGCGAGGGCCTGACCCTCTCCTCGAACGCATACGGCTCGGTCTTCTACATGGCGACCGGCTTCCACGGCATGCACGTCATCGGTGGCCTCCTCGCCTTCGTGTTCCTGCTGATTCGGACGCGCTTGTCGAAGTTCACGCCGGCTCAAGCCACTGCCGCGATCGTCGTGTCGTACTACTGGCACTTCGTCGACGTCGTGTGGATCGCCCTGTTCGTGGTCATCTACTTCATCCGGTAACGGCGGCCAGAACCGTTCAGCCCAGAACCGTTCAGCCCGGTTCACCAGAAACCAGTCCAACCGCTTAGTAGAGAGTCACCGATGAGATCATCTCCACCGAGTTCGCCGAAGCCGCGCGACACGGCGTCGACGCCGTCGCGTGCCAAAGCGCGTCGTAAGCTCCGCCGGCGTGCCACCGGCACGATCTTCTTGCTCCTCGGCCTCGTGGCCACCGGCCTGATCGCCGGACTGCTCAGTCCGAAGCCTCAGGTCGCCACCGCTGACGATAAAGAGTCGAGCTTGATCGCTGCAGGCAAGCAGCTGTACGACACGTCGTGCATCACCTGCCACGGAGCGAACCTCGAGGGCGTCACCGACCGTGGCCCCTCGCTGATCGGTGTCGGCGACGCCGCCGTGTACTTCCAGGTCTCGACCGGCCGTATGCCGGCGATGCGCGGTGAGGCCCAGGCACACCGTAAGCCCGCCAAATTCACCGAAGCAGACATCGACCAGCTCGGCGCCTACGTCCAGGCGATGGGCGGCGGTCCGCGCGCGATGTACGTCCTCAACGAGGACGGCCAGATCAAGCGCGACGAGAACGGCTTCCCCGAGCTACAGATGGATCAGCTGCGCGGTGACGACCTCGGTCGCGGTTCCGAGCTGTTCCGGATGAACTGCGCGTCCTGCCACAACTTCACTGGCCGTGGCGGCGCGCTCTCGGGCGGCAAGTTCGCTCCCCCGCTGAGCGATGTGAACCCGCAGCAGCTGTACACCGCGATGCTTACGGGTCCGCAGAACATGCCGAAGTTCTCCAATCGTCAGCTGTCGATCGACGAGAAGAAGGACATCATCGGCTTCATCCGCTACGCGGACACTGCTGCCCCGTCGGGCGGCTACGGTCTCGGCGGTTTCGGCCCGGCCTCTGAGGGCATGGTCATGTGGGTTGTCGGCGCAGCGGTCATCATCGCGGGCGCCATGTGGATTGGATCACGAAATTGAGCGATTCGAATAAGGACATCCCGTCCGACGAGGAACTCGCGGAGATGTCTCACGAAGACAAGGTCCGTCTCGGCACGAACCTCGACGGGGTGGAGATCATTCACCGCGCCGAGCGTCACCCCGAGGCGGGCACCAAGGCTGAGAAGCGCTCCGAGTTCGCCGTCGCGATCTGGTTCGTCATCTCCGGCCTGCTCGCCATCGCGGGCTTCGCACTCTTCATCTGGAACCGGTGGGAATTCACCATGCCGGAGGAAGACGGCTACTGGGCGTACACGTTCTACACCCCGCTGCTCGGCGTCACCTTCGGCGGCGCGATTCTCGCATTCGGCTTCGGCGTCATCCAGATCACCAAGCGTTTCATCCCGCAGGAGATCTCGGTGCAGGACCGCCATGACGGCGGATCCACCGAAGTCGACAAGCAGACGGTCGTCGCCGAACTCAAGGACACTGCCGAAACGAGCACCCTCGGTCGCCGCAAGGTGATCCTCGGTTCCGCGGCCTTCGGCCTCGGCGCACTGGGTCTCGCCGGCGGTGTCGCCGCGGTCGGCGGCTTCATCAAGAATCCGTGGGCCAAGCGCGACGACGCACCCCTGTGGAACACCGGCTGGTCGCCGATCTTCAACGAGAGCAAGGGCGAGACCGTCTTCCTGCGTCGGGACACCGGCAACCCGTACCAGGTGGCGCTCGTGCGCCCCGAAGATCTGGACGCCGGCGCCATGGAGACGGTGTTCCCGTGGCGCGTCTCGGACGGCTACGGCGACACCGAGGAGTCACGCCATAAGCTCCTCGAGGGGATCCGCGGCATCCGCAACGCAGTGATGCTGATCCGTTTCCGCCCCGAGGACAACGCGAAGGTCATCAAGCGACGCGGCCAGGAGAGCTTCAACTTCGGCGACTACTACGCGTACACGAAGGTCTGCAGCCACCTCGGTTGCCCGACGTCGCTGTACGAGCAGCAGACGCACCGCGTCCTGTGCCCGTGCCACCAGTCGCAGTTCGATGCACTGGAGTTCTGCAAGCCGGTCTTCGGTCCTGCTGCACGCGCGCTGGCTCAGCTGCCTATCACTGTCAACAACCAGGGCTACATGGTCGCGAACAGCACCATCAACGAAGGAAACTTCATCGAGCCCGTCGGACCGGCATTCTGGGAGCGTAAGTCATGACAGTCGCCGACCGCCTCGCCACGCAGGCAGAAGAGGTCGACTCCAGGTATCACCTCGCTGCCGGCATGCGCCGCCAGATCAACAAGGTGTTCCCGACCCACTGGTCGTTCCTCCTCGGTGAGGTCGCCCTTTACAGCTTCATCATCCTGCTGCTGTCGGGCACCTACCTCACACTCTTCTTCGATCCGTCGATGGCGCACGTCCAGTACGACGGCGCGTACCAGCCCCTCAACGGTGTGACGATGAGTCGCGCCTACGAGACCACCCTGAACCTCTCATTCGAGGTCCGCGGCGGTCTGTTCGTGCGCCAGATCCACCACTGGGCAGCTCTGCTGTTCGCCGCGTCGATCATCCTGCACATGTCTCGTATCTTCTTCACCGGCGCGTTCCGCCGCCCGCGTGAAGCGAACTGGATCATCGGCTGCTTCCTGCTGCTGCTGGCCATGTTCGAGGGATTCTTCGGATACTCGCTGCCGGACGACCTCCTGTCGGGCACCGGTGTTCGCGCCGCCATGTCGGGCATCGTCCTGTCGATCCCGCTGGTCGGTACGTGGGTCCAGTGGGCGCTGTTCAACGGCGACTTCCCGGGCGACATCATCATCCCGCGCCTGTACGTGCTGCACATCCTGATCTTCCCGGCCATCATCCTGGCTCTGATCGGTGCTCACCTCGCGCTCGTCTGGTACCAGAAGCACACCCAGTTCCCCGGCCCCGGCCGTACTGAGAAGAACGTCGTCGGCGTGCGCATCCTCCCGGTCTTCGCGGCCAAGGGCGGCGCCTTCTTCGCGATCGTCTTCGGTTTCCTGGCCCTGATCGCAGGCGTCTTCCAGATCAACCCGGTCTGGAACATCGGCCCGTACAACCCGGCTCAAGTCTCCGCCGGTTCACAGCCGGACATATACATGATGTGGACTGACGGTTTTGCACGTCTGATGCCTGCGTGGGAGCTCTACCTGGGCAACTACACGGTGCCCGCAGTGTTCTGGGTCGTCCTGGTGATCGGTGTGATGTTCGGGCTGCTGTTCGGGTACCCGTGGATCGAGAAGAAGCTCACCGGCGACTACGCGCACCACAACCTGCTGCAACGCCCGCGTGACGCTCCGGTCCGCACGGCGGTCGGTGCGATGGCCCTGACGTTCTACATCATCCTCACGCTGATGTGCATGAACGACATCATCGCGCTTAAGTTCAGCATCTCGCTGAACGCGACGACGTGGATGGGACGTATCGGCATGATCGTCCTGCCCCCGCTGGTGTACTTCATCACCTACCGCTGGGCTCTCTCGCTGCAGCGCAGTGACCGCGCCGTCCTCTCCCACGGCATCGAGACAGGCATCATCCGTCGCGAGCCGCAGGGCGAGTACATCGAGACGCACCAGCCGCTCGGCCCGGTCGACGACCACGGTCATCCGATTCCGCTCCCCTACGAGGGCGCCGCGCTGCCGAAGCGAATGAACAAGCTCGGCTCTGCGGGCTCGCCCGGCACCGGTACCGTCCTGGTCCCGGACACCGCCGAGGAGCAGGCGCAGAATGCGCGTATCGCGCACGAGCAGCACGATGCCGAGAAGAAGGCGATCATGGAGCTGCAGGCCAAGGGCGGAAACCCGCTCGACTAGGTCGGTTCTCTACGACGATGGCCGCCTCGCGATTCGCGAGGCGGCCATCGTCGTATTTGGAGGCTCAGTCGTATATCTGGCTCAGTTGTATATCTGGCTCAGCGGTCGCGCGGCGCATCCAATGCCGCTACCGACAGGAATGGCCAGGCGGGCTTGCACTCGCGGTGTGAACCGGACCTTGGTCGACGATCGCCGCCGTCCCACAGCAACTTCGTCGACTCCCCTCCCCCACTTCCGCTACCGCGCGCGCCACCGTCAGGGCCGTCCGCGGCCCGCTGTCGCTGTAGCGGGGCAGGCGGCGTGGGCGAGTCGGCGACGCGGCGTCCGCGTCGCCCCGCATACGGTCACGAAAGGAGCGAGAGTTGCTCCGTGCAGTGCAGCACGACATCTCCTACTCGTCTGCGTTGCCTACCATGCCGATCCGGCGCGTGGATCGCAGATCAGACGTCGGGTAGTGTCCAGGCCCGGGTGTGTCGGCGTTCGCAGCACCAGAATCGAATCCTCGTCGGCGGTCGGTCGTACGCCGTCGAGTGTGAGGACGCCGAGCGGGCCGTTCCACGGCTCCCACCCGCGGCGCAGATACAGGGGGCGGCCGTCGTCGGATGCGCTCAGCGCCCCGAGGTCGTAGGCATCGGCTATGACGTCCTCGACGCACACCATGAGCGCATCTCCGATCCCCTCCCGACGTCTGCGGGACGCGACCGCGACCGCCTCCACATACCCGGTGCGTAGCACGGTGGCACCCGCGATGAGCTGCCGTTGGACGACGGACGCGTGGCCGACGAGCCCCGCATGATCGTCCGCCAGGACGTGGAGGCCGCCGAGACTATGGTCGAAGTCGAAGTCGGCGAAGTCACCGTCGAACGCGTCGGAGAGAAACGCTCGCAGCGTGTCCCGCTCGGCGGCAGACAGTTGATGGGTATGACGAAGCCGCACCCGGTATCCGGATGCGGCTTCGGCGGATGCTTCGTGGTTCAGTGCTTCTCGGGACCCACGTGGTATTCGAAGACGAGCCCTGCCACGGTGCCGATGATCGCGACCACCAGGGCGATCGCGAACCAGAAGTTCGCGGTCGCGAAACCGATCGCGAAGAGCGTCGCACTGGCGGCGATGGCGATCGGCCAGTAGCTGTGCGGGCTGAAGAATCCCAGCTCGCCTGCGCCGTCTTCGATCTCGGCCTCTTCGTAGTCCTCAGGCCGGATCTCGACGCGGCGTGCGACGAAGCGGAAGTAGGTGCCTGCGATCAGCGCGAGTCCACCCGCGAAGAACATGCACACCACGCCGGTCCATTCGACGCCGGTCCGGTAGAAGTACGTGCAGATCGCGTAGATGATGCCCATCACGACGAAGAACATCGCGAGGATTTCAAAGATCCGTGCTTCGACCTTCATCAGTTCGTACCTTCCTTAGCCTGCACACAACCCGCGACCTTGGTGTTGTTCGCGTCACCGAGATCCTTCGGAGTCTCATCGTTGGAGACGCGTCGCGAATCGAACGGCACGGTCGTCACGGACTCGGGGACTTGGCAGATCGAGTGGAGCGCTTCAGCGTTCGACGCCTCGGGGTTCTCGGAGCGGTACTTGATGTAGCTCGCGAAGTCGGCGGGGCTGACCGCGCGGACCTCGAAGTTCATCATCGCGTGGAAGGTACCGCACATCTCCGCACAACGTCCGACGAATGCGCCCTCACGGTCAATCGAACTGATCTGGAAGCTCGGGTCTGTGTGGTTCTGCGCCGGGAACGGCATCACATCACGCTTGAACAGGAACTCGGGAACCCAGAACGAGTGGACGACGTCCGCGGCAGCGAGATCGAACTCGATGCGAGTGTCCGTCGGGAGGACGAGGACCGGGATTGTCGACGACGTGCCCAGGGTCTCGATCTTGTCGAACTTCAGGTACTTGCGCTCCTCATTGGAACGGCCGCCGGCCGCGCCCTTGATGAGCTCCTTCTCGCCTTCGTGCTCCCGATACTTCGGAATCTGCAACTCGAACGGCTCACCGTTGCGCGAGTCCTTCGCGTTGACGAGCTGGTCATCCCCGATCTTCACAGAGTTGTAGCCGAACTTCCAGTTCCACTGGAACGCGGTGACGTCGACGACAACGGCAGGGTTGTCCTCTTCCTTTTCCACGTTGTTCTGCACGACGACCGTGAAGTAGAACATCACTGCGATCAGCACGAACGGGATGGCGGTGTACGCCAGCTCCAGCGGCACGTTGTAACCGGTCTGACGCGGGATGACCTCGTCGTCGCTCTCAGTCTCTTTCGCGCGGTGGAAGGTGATGGTCCAGAAGATGAGAGCCCAGACCAGCACGCCCATCGCCAGAGCAGCGATGACACACCACGTCCAGAACACCCGCATGTCGTGGGCTTCGGGGGTGACCCCTTCAGGCCAACCGAAATGCAAGGCCTCTTCGGCACTGCAACCCGACGTCATCAGCACGACGACGCCCAGGACCGCGAGGGCACTCAGTCGTTTGATCGTGCGCGACGCGGGTACTCCACGTCGTGCCGACGGCCGTCCACGGTTCGTCAATTTCACGCCTTCCTGCTGGCAGGGAGCTGTTCCACAAGGTTCGCACGGCGGAGCAAACCACTCCTTGCGCAATTCTTGCACCTAGTAACTACGCAGCGTAGTCCAACCCGCGGATGAGTTCTCTATTGGGTCAGCCGATTTCAGTACTGCGTCGCGCGACCTGCGAATACGCTCACGTCCGGCGTGGCGTCGACCTCATGTGGGGCGCGAGATGTCGCACCTCGGCGTGCTTCTACGGCATAGTGGACGCGGCGCGCGAGCGGTATTCGGCTGGTCGCGTCCCATGTATCTGCAATCGATGGAAATGAGGCTGGTCAGCGTGTGCGGCTTGCTCGGAATGCTCACCAGCGACGCCTCGGCGGGATCCACCGCGGAGTTGATCGCGTCGGCAGCGCACTGCATGCGACACCGCGGCCCCGACGAACCCGGCACATGGAACGACGACGATATCGTGCTCGGCTTCAACAGGTTGTCGATCATCGACATCGAGCACTCACACCAGCCGCTGCGCTGGGGGCCCGCCGACAATCCCGACCGCTACGCCCTGGTGTTCAACGGTGAGATCTACAACTACCTGGAGATCCGCGAGGAACTGGCACGCGAGTTCGGTACACAGTTCCGCACCGAGGGCGACGGCGAGTCGATCGTCGCGGGCTTTCACCATTGGGGCCCGGAGGTGGTCCGCAAACTGCGCGGCATGTTCGCGTTCGCGGTGTGGGACACGCAGACACGCGAGTTGTTCCTGGCGCGCGACCGGTTCGGCATCAAGCCGCTGTTCCTCGCGACCAGCGCCGCGGGGACCGCGTTCGGCAGCGAGAAGAAGAGCCTCCTCGAAGTCCTGGACCGCCTCGGACTCGGCCATGAACTCGACGACCGCGCGATCGAGCACTACACGGTGCTGCAGTACGTCCCCGAGCCCGAGACGCTCCACGCGAACATCACGCGCTTGGAGTCCGGCTGCTACGCGACGTTGCGACCCGGGCTCGCGCCGACCGTCACCCGGTACTTCGACCCGAAGTTCCCGGTCCGTCCGTTCACGCCAGACACCGCACAGAAGCGGTACGACGAGATCGCCGACGTGCTGCGCGATTCGGTCGCCAAGCACATGCGCGCCGACGTGACGGTCGGTTCGTTCCTGTCCGGCGGCATCGACTCGACGGCCATCGCGGCGCTCGCCATCCAGCACAATCCGGACCTGATCACGTTCACCACCGGCTTCGAGCGCGACGGCTACTCGGAGGTCGACGTAGCAGCCGAATCGGCGGCCGCGATCGGCGCCCGCCACATCGTGAAGGTCGTCTCGCCGCGCGAGTTCATCGACGCACTCCCCCAGATCATCTGGTACCTCGATGATCCGGTCGCCGATCCGGCCCTCGTCCCCCTCTACTTCGTGGCCGCCGAAGCCCGCAAGCACGTCAAGGTGGTGCTCTCGGGTGAGGGCGCCGACGAACTGTTCGGCGGGTACACGATCTACAAGGAGCCGTTGTCGCTCAAATCGTTCGACAAGCTGCCGGGCGGTCTGCGTCGTCTCGCAGGCAAGGTGTCCGATCGGATCCCCGAAGGCACGCGCGGCAAGAGTCTCCTGCACCGCGGTTCGCTGTCGTTGGAGGAACGCTATTACGGGAATGCCCGAAGCTTCGACGACGCACGTCTGCGTGCGGTTCTCCGCAATTTCCGCGACGACTGGATGCACCAGGACGTGACGGCCCCGATCTACCGGATGAGCGAGGGCCTCGACCCCGTGACCCGCATGCAGCACCTGGACCTGTTCACGTGGCTGCGCGGCGACATCCTCGTCAAAGCCGACAAGATCAACATGGCGCACTCACTGGAACTCCGTGTGCCGTTCCTCGACAAAGAGGTCTTCGACATCGCCGAACAGCTTCCGTTCGACGAGAAGATCTCCCACGACACCACGAAGTACGCGCTGCGCAAGGCCCTTGAGCAGATCGTGCCGCCGCACGTCCTGCACCGCCGCAAACTCGGCTTCCCGGTGCCGCTGCGTCACTGGCTCGCGGGCACCGAGATGTACGACTGGGCGCGCGAGCTCATCGCGACGTCCGACACTGATCACATCTTCAACAAGGCGTTCACCCTGCAAATGCTTGAGGAGCACCGAGCCGGATCCGTCGACAACAGTCGACGGATCTGGACGGTCATCTGCTTCATGCTCTGGTACGGGATCTTCGTCGACGGGACGATCGTCCCGGCTATCGAGGACCACGACTACCCCGTGCGGCTCTAGCCACTCCACAGGCTAGCGGACGGCGGGGGCTAGAGGACGGCGCGAATCTGGGCCGCGGCGTCAGCGCCGTATGCGGCGGACAGACGCTTCTCGGCCGACTCGACGTCCCACTCCCACCCCTGGGTCGACTCACATTCGAGGACGAGGGTCGCGATCATCGCGCCGAGTTGGGCGGATCGCTCGTAGGTCAGCCCCTTGCTCACACCCGTCAGGAAACCCGCGCGGAAGCCGTCTCCGACACCCGTCGGGTCGATCTGTGCGTTCACCGGGACCACGTCGACGTGGGTCGTCGTCCCGTCGGTGTCGAAGATGTCGACGCCGTTCGCGCCGAGCGTCGTCACCCGGACGCCGACGATCCCCGCGATGTCGTCATCGGACAGGCCGGTCTTCTGCTTGAGGAGACCCCACTCGTATTCGTTCGTGAACAGGTAGGCCGCACCGTCGATCAGGTCACGCGCGACGTCGCCGTCCAACCGCGCCAACTGCTGGGACGGGTCCGCGGCGAACCTGATGCCCGCGGCACGGCATCCCGCAGTGTGGCGAGCCATCGCGGCCGGATCGTCGGCGCCGATCAACACCAGGTCCGGATGCTTGTCGGCGACGACGTCGACGAGGTCGATGTCGCCTGCCTCAGTCATCGCCCCCGCGTAGAACGTGGCGAGCTGGGCCATCGTCTCGTCCGTGGTGCACATGAAACGTGCTGTGTGCTTGGTCTTCGAGCGGTGCACGCCACGGCAGTCGACGCCGTGCTCGGACAGCCAGTTCTCGTAGTCGTCGAAATCGCCGCCCGCCGCGCCGATCAGCAGCGGCTCATTGCCGAGCACCCCGAGCGCGTACGCGATGTTGCCGCCGACACCGCCCCGATGCAGGACGAGGTCCTCGACGAGGAAACTGAGCGAGATGTGCTCGAGCTGGTCGGCCACCAGTTGTTCGGAGAACTTTCCGGGGAACTTCATCAGATGATCGGTCGCGAGCGATCCACAGACGGCAATGAACATCAGTCCAACCTAGTGGGATCTCGACTCTCCTCGATCAGCGGGGTGGGTCACGATCCGCGGGGGCACCGACGACGACGGCCGCGACTCCGTGGGGAGTCGCGGCCGTCGTGCGGACCGGTGAAGGTCAGTTGAACGAGTCGCCGCAGGCGCAGCTGCCGGTAGCGTTCGGGTTGTCGATGGTGAAGCCCTGCTTCTCGATAGTGTCGACGAAGTCGATGGTCGCGCCCTGCACGTAGGGTGCGCTCATCCGGTCGACGGCCAGCTTCACGCCGCCGAAGTCGGAGATGACGTCACCGTCGAGTTGGCGATCGTCGAAGAACAGCTGGTACCGCAGACCGGCGCAACCACCCGGCTGAACGGCGATGCGCAGTGCCAGGTCGTCGCGGCCCTCCTGGTCGAGAAGGCCCTTCGCCTTTGCTGCTGCGGCGTCGCTGAGCACGATACCGGCTTCGGTGGTTTCGTTCTGGACAGTCATGAGCGCTCCTTGAATACGTCTGTCGTCAATCGCTGACATGGATCTGGCGGACCCGGCGTCGTCGGTCTGACACGGACAACGGTACTCGCCATCGCGTTATTCCCGCAGCGTCCCCCTTCCGGCGATCCTCACGGCAAGCCCGCTGGGCCCCATTCGGCTGCTACGCGCGCGGCCAGGCTCGCCAGAGACGGACCGGGATCGTTCATCGCGCAGTCGAGTGATCCGACATGCTCGACGACCGACCAGACGCCTGTCACACCGTCTATCTCCACCTGTCCCGACACCTGCCCCGCGAGGACCAGGACCGGCGTGGGTCGGGCGTCGGCGGCGAGCGCCGCGACGACCTTGCCGTGGGCGGTCTGCGCGTCGAACCGCCCTTCGCCGGTGATGACAAGGTCTGCCGCCGCGAGCCGCCGGCGACGGTCGGTCGCGTCCGCGACGACATCGGTTCCCGCACGGCGTCGACCACCGACGGCGAGCAGCGCGGCGCCGAGTCCACCCGCCGCCCCAGCGCCTGGCGAGTCGCGGACGTCGCGTCCAGCCCGCGCCAGATCGTCTGCCCACGCGGCGAGCCGGGCCCCCAACACTGCGACCGTGGCCGCGTCCGCCCCCTTCTGCGGACCGAACACCTGCGCCGCACCGTGCCGACCGAGGAGCGGATTGTCGACGTCGGACGCGACCACCAGTTCTACCCTGCGCAGCAGCTCGGCGGCGCTCGCCGGCCCGCCGAGCACCTCGAGGGCACCCCGGCCGCCGTCCGTCGTCGCGCTGCCGCCGAGCCCGACGACGATGCGTCGGGCGCCGTCGGCGATCACGATGCGCAGCAACTCGCCGACCCCGGTGGTGGTGGCGGCGAGAGCGGTCTCCGGCGACGGCTGTCGTCCGAGGATCGCGAGTCCGCACGCCTGAGCCGCCTCGACATACGCGGTCCCGTCGAGGGCGATCCCATACTGAGCGATCACCGGGCCACCCAACGGCCCCGACACTCGCGCCGTATGGACGGCGACCGCTCCCGCAGCGGCGAGGACCGCCACAAGGCCCGGGCCGCCGTCCGACTGCGGCAGCACATCGAACCGGTCGTCGCGCCGCACCGACGACCAGCCGTCGACGATCGCGGCCGCGGCCTCGGTCGCCGTTAGCGTCCCGCCGTACTCGTCCGGCGCGACCACGACCATCGCTCCGCGCGCACCGGCTGGTCGGTTCATGTGCTGCAGGCTACCGCCCGATTCCAGACGACGGCCCGTCATCGCCTAGTCTCGAAGGCGTGAAGCTGCCTTGGAAATCCGATGCGACGAGCACCGACGACACCGTCGACGACGCCCCGACCACCGACGCCGCCCGTGCCGACGAGGTGTCGCTCGAGAAGCCGACGCAGACGCCCGGCAAGGGACGTCCGACGCCGAAGCGGCGCGACGCCCAGAGCAAGCGCCGCGGCCCCGTGGCACCGCCACCAGCCACACGCGCCGAGGCCCGTGCCCGCAAGAAGGCCCTCAAGTCGACGATGAGCAAGAGCCAACGCAAGGAACTCAGCGCGCAACGTCGTGAGGCTCGCCTCGAGCAGCGCGAGAAGATGATGAGCGGCGACGAGAAGTACCTGATGCCCCGCGACAAGGGCCCGGTCCGCCGGATGACCCGCGACATCGTCGACTCGCGCCGCAACTTCGCAGGACTGTTCATGCCGTTCGCGGTGTTCCTGATCGTCGCGATCATGATCCCGCAGATCGCGGGCCTGGCGAACCTTGTGCTGTTGGTGTTCGTCGTGTTCATGGCGATCGACTCCTACATCCTCGGCCGCATGGTGAACAAGCGAGTCCGAGAACGCCACCCGGACACGCAGGAGAGCCGATTCCGTCTCGGCTGGTACGCCTTCACCCGAGCTATGCAGCTGCGGATGATGCGCGCGCCGAAGCCGCTCGTCAAGCCGGGTGACAAGGTTTAACGGTGCGCACTCTGGTGCTGGGCGGTACCCGCTCGGGCAAGTCAGCGCACGCTGAACGCCTCCTCGCCGACGCCGACTGCGTCCGGTACCTGGCGACCGGGCCGGTCCCCACAGCCGACGACGCCGCATGGCGCGCCCGCGTCGACGCGCATCGCGCTCGGCGCCCGGAGCGGTTCGCCACCGTCGAGACCACCAATCCCGCCGCCGACCTGCGCGACGACCCGACGACGGCGACCCTCCTCGACGATCTCGGCACCTGGCTGACCGGCGTCCTTGACCGCGCGCACGCCTGGGACGACCCGACGGTGTCCATCGAAGCTCAGGTCGACGAGTTGTGCGCGGCGATCGGCGACCATCTCGGCGACCTTGTGGTCGTCAGCCCTGAAGTCGGGTTGTCGGTGGTCGCGTCGACCGTCGCCGGTCGACGGTTCGCCGACGAACTCGGCGCCCTCAACGCCCGCGTCGCTGACGTCGTCGACTCCGCTCGCCTCGTCGTCGCCGGCCGGGTCCTCGACCTCCCCGCCGACGAGACCCCCGAGTTCGAGCCGCCTGCCGCACCGGTGGGCCCCACCGCTGTGCCCGTGCCCGCTCGGGGAAACACCCCTGCTCACGAGAACACCCCCGTCGAGTTCGTCGGCCCGGCCGTGCCGGACGGGACCGACGCCGAGGTGTTCGCCGCGATCGACCCGCCCGATCCGTCGACTGTCGTCGAAGCACAGGCCAGGCAACTCACTCTCACGAAACCGCCCGGATCGCTCGGACTGCTCGAAGACTTGAGCGTCTGGATCTCGGCATGCCAGTCGCAGTGTCCGCCGCGCCGGATCAGCGCTCCGGCGGTCGCCGTGTTCGCCGGCGACCACGGTGTCGCGCAGAGCGGCGTGTCGGCGTTCCCGCCGGAAGTGACGGCGCAGATGATCGCGAACATCGCGGCAGGCGGCGCCGCCGTCAACGTGCTGGCCCGGCGCATCGGCGCGAGCGTCCATGCATTCGACATCGCCGCAGACGTCGACCTGCCCGCGGGCCACACCGTCAACACCGACTACAAGGTGCGGCACTCCAGCGGAGACCTCCGACGAGGCGAAGCGCTCACGATCGGTGAGGCGCGCCGCGCGGTCGCTGCCGGACGCGCCATCGCCGACGGCCTCGTCGACTCGGGAGCCGACCTGCTGATCGCGGGCGACATGGGAATTGGCAATACCACCCCGGCCGCCGTGCTCATCGGCACAATCACCGAGCAGGAGCCTGTGGTCGTCGTCGGCCGCGGTACCGGCATCGACGACGAGACCTGGATCCGGAAGACCGCCGCGATCCGCGACGGCATGCGCTTCGGCCGCCGATACCGCAACGAGCCTCTGTCGTTGCTCGCCGCCGTCGGCGGAGCCGATGTCGCGGCCATGGCCGGCTTCTACGCGCAGGCGGCCGTCCGCAGGACACCGGTGATCCTGGACGGTGTGGTGACGACCGCCGCGGCTCTCGTCGCCGAACAGATGGCTCCGGGCGCGTCATCGTGGTGGCTGGCGGGCCACCAGTCGACCGAACCAGCGCACGCGTTCGCGCTCAAGAACCTCGGACTCGAACCGATCGTCGATCTGTCGATGCGACTCGGTGAGGGCACCGGTGCACTGACCGCACTGTCGGTCGTGTTGTCCGCCGTCGACACCCTGATCGACATGGCCACGTTCGCAGAGGCAGGCGTCAGCGATGGGGCAGGCGTCAGCGATGGGGCCGGCGTCAGCGATGGGGCGTAACCCGCTCACCGCAGTACACGTGGCCGTCAGCTGGCTGACGGTGGCCCCAGTCCCCGCGCCACGCGTGGAGATGGATCGTTCGACGGGCGGCGCCGTGATCGCGACGGTGCCGCTGGTCGGCGCACTGCTCGGCGGCGTCGCGGCCGCTGCGGCCTACGGACTCTCGCGCACCGAACTCCCCGACCTGCTGGTTGGGGTGCTCATCGTCGCGCTGCTGGCGTTGACCACACGCGGCATGCACGTGGACGGCCTCGCCGACACGGCGGACGGCTTGGGCTGCTACGGCGACGCCGACCGGATCCGCGAGGTGATGCGCAGCGGCGACGTCGGCCCCTTCGGTGCGGCGACGCTGGCGATCGTGCTCGGCGCGCAGTCGGTGGCGTTCGGCGCGTTGGCAGCGGACGAGCGTTGGTGGCAGGCCGGGTTCGCCGTCGCGCTCGCCCGGGTCGCCGTCGTCTACGTCTGTCGCGCCGGACTGCCGCCCGCCAACAGCAACGGATTCGGTGCGCTCGTCGCGGGGACCGCGCGGTGGTCGATCCTCGTCTGGACGATCCTCGCCGTCGGTGCCGCGTGGCCGCTGGGGACCCGCGCATTGTGCGCGGTCGCCGCCGTCGCGGTGTTCTCGGTGGCGTTCTCCGCGCACTGCCGCCGACGCATGGGCGGCGTCTCCGGCGACGTGCTCGGCGCAGTGATCGAACTGTCGACCGCGCTCACACTCGTGATCCTGTGCGCGTAAGTGCTTTACGGCGCCGGGTACAGCGTGGTCATCCACCCGTGGGTGTCGGCGAAGGTACCACGCTGTAGTCCGGTGAGGGTGTCGCGCAGCGCCATGGTGACCTCGCCGGTCTCGCCGCCGCCGATCATGTACTCGTCGGTGTCGCTCAGGACGCGTCCCACCGGGGTGATGACCGCGGCGGTCCCGCACGCGAACACCTCGGTAACTTCGCCGCTGCGGACGTCGGCGGCGAGCTCCTCGGTGGAGACCTTGCGTTCCTGCACGTCGTAGCCCGCGTCGCCGGCCAATGTCAGCAGCGATTTGCGGGTGACACCGGGCAGCAGCGAACCGCTGAGCTCCGGGGTCACCAGGCGCGCCTGGGAACCCGACCCGTACACGAAGAACAAGTTCATGCCGCCCATCTCTTCGATGTACCGGCGTTCGATCGCGTCGAGCCAGACCACCTGGTCGCACCCCTTCTCGGCGGCCTGCGCCTGCGCGAGCAGCGACGCGGCATAGTTGCCGCCGAACTTGGCCGCACCCGTGCCGCCGGGCGAGGCGCGGACGTACTCGGTGCTCAGGTAGACGCTGACCGGCTTGACGCCGCCGGAGAAGTACGCGCCCGCCGGTGACGCGATCAGCGCATAGCGGTACTCGTCGGCCGGTCGGACACCGAGGCTAGCTTCGGTGGAGAACATGAAGGGCCGCAGGTACAGCGACTCCTCTCCGCCCGCAGGCGGCACCCACCCGTTGTCGACGGCGAGGATCTGACGCAGCGACTCGATGAACACGTCGGTCGGAAGTTCCGGCATCGCCAGTCGGCGAGCCGACGTGCCGAACCGTTCAGCGTTCGCCTCGGGCCGGAACGCGGCGATCGAGCCGTCGGGCTGCCGGTAGGCCTTGAGTCCTTCGAAGATCTCCTGCGCGTAGTGCAGAACCATCGCCGCCGGATCGAGCGCGATGGGGCCATATGGAGTCACCCGCGCCCGATTCCAACCCTGTGCCCGGTCGAAATCGATCGACACCATGTAGTCGGTGAAGTAGTTGCCGAAGCCCGGCGCGGCGAGGATCTCGGCGCGGCGACCTTCGGATACAGGGTGCGGATGTTCGGTGCGGGTGAACTCCAAGGTCATGCCGACAATCCTAACGCCGCCCCGCAATCAGGTTTTCGCGCACCTGTGTCCGGCCGCCGCGAATCAGACGTGCGCGTCGACGAACGGCGGCAGGACGACTTCGCATTCGAGGGCGCGTCCACGCACGTCGACGACGACGCTCGCACCCTTCTTGATCCCCGACGCGACGTCGATGAACGCGAGTGCGATGCCCTGCTTGAGAGTCGGCGAGAACGTGCCGGACGTGCACACGCCGATCTGTTCGCCGCCCGCCTCCGCGTGAACCGTGCAGCCCGCGCGCGGGACACCGCGACCGGTCGCCTTCAGCCCGTACAGTCGGCGGACCGGTCCGGCCTCACGTTCGGCGATGAGCGCGTCGCGCCCGAAGAACTCCGGCTTGTCCCAGCCGACCGCCCACGAGCTGCGTGCCTGGACCGGCGTCACGTCGACGTTCAGTTCGTGCCCGTGCAGCGCGTAGCCCATCTCCGTCCGCAGGGTGTCGCGGGCGCCGAGCCCGGCGGGCATGCCGTCGCGGGCGGTGACCTCGGCGATCAGGGCGTCCCAGACCGGTCCGGCGTCCGCCCAGCGCGGCAGGATCTCGTAGCCGTGCTCCCCGGTGTACCCGGTGCGACAGACGCGCACCTCGCGGGTCGCACCGTCGACGTCGAGCGGTGCGTCGGCGAACGCCATGTACTCCATCTCGGTCGGCAGACCGAGCGCTTGCAGGACCTCGGTCGACCGCGGGCCCTGCACGGCGAACACCGCGTGCTCGCGGTGCAGATCGGTGATCTCGACGTCGTCGGGAGCGACGGCGCGCAACGCGTCGAGAACTGTCGCGGTGTTCGCGGCGTTCGGGATCAGGAAGACCTCGTCGTCGCCGACGAGATAGGTGATCAAGTCGTCGATCACGCCGCCCTCCGCAGTGCAGCACATCGTGTACTGCGCTTTGCCCGGCACGATTTTGCCCAGGTCGTTGGTGAGCGTCCGGTTCACCAACGCCGCGGCGCCCGGGCCGGCGACGAGCGCCTTACCGAGGTGGCTGACGTCGAAGATCCCGACCGCTTCGCGGACGGCAGCGTGTTCGGCGACGGTGCCGGAGTACGAGACGGGCATGTTCCAGCCGCCGAACGCGGCGAACGATGCTCCGAGGGCGACGTGACGGTCGGCGATGGGGCCGGCGAGGAGTTCGGTCATGCCCGATACGGTAACGCCCGTCGGAGACTGCCGGTGCACATGCCTGCCGGGCACATGCCCGCCGGGTACACACGACTGCTGGCACCCCCGACTTGGCCGGCCATGACTGTGGCAGAGTTGACTTTTGTGAGCAGCAACGATTTCTCCGCCCGCGAACGCGGCCCGCGCATCGAACTGACCACCGCCCTCGCCAAGGACGACGACGTCCTGGTGATCGGCCTGATCGCCCCCGACGCAGAGAACGAACCACCGACCCTACTGATCGCCGACGATCTGTTCGACGACGAGACCGCCGAAGCCGTGTCCAGCGCGTTGACGGCGTTGGGCGCGACTCATAAGGCTGGTGATCTGACCACGATCCCGGCTCCCGCGACGCTGCCGGTGTCACGCATCCTCGCTGTCGGTCTCGGCGACGACGCCGACGACGCCGAAGCACTGCGTAAGGCCGCAGGCACCTCGATTCGCGCACTCGACGGCGTCGACCGGGTGGTGTCGACCCTGTCGGCCGCCGCGATCGGGCCCGTCGTCGAGGGCTTCTATCTCGGCGCATACCGGTTCGAGGAGTTCCGCACCGAGAAGTCTCGGTCAGACAAGCGTCCGCCGTCGCAGGTGCGCCTGCTGGCCCCGAAGACCAAGGAGAACCGCGCCGAACTCGATCACTCGGTGGCGGTCGCCGACTCCGTCGCGATCGCCCGCGACCTGGTGAACACTCCACCCAGCCATCTGTTCCCCGCCGAGTTCGCCGAACGCGCCCGCGTGCTCGGCAGCCAAGCCGGGCTGCGCGTGGAGATCCTCGACGACGCGCAACTCGTCAGGGAGGGGTACGGCGGCATCGTCGGCGTCGGCAAGGGCAGCTCACGTCCTCCTCGCCTGGTCCGGCTGGTCCACGACGCGAAGGGGTCGGACAAGACCGTCGCCCTCGTCGGCAAGGGCATCACGTTCGACACTGGCGGCATCTCGCTCAAGCCCGCGGCAGGCATGGAAGCGATGACGTCCGACATGGGCGGTGCGGCAGCTGTGATCGCGACCGCGGTCGCCGCGGCCCGCCTCGACGTGAACGTCACCGTCATCGCTACTGTCCCGATGGCCGAGAACATGCCGTCAGGCACTGCGCAGCGTCCGGGCGACGTTCTCACCCAGTACGGCGGCACCACCGTCGAAGTCCTCAACACCGACGCCGAGGGCAGGCTCGTCCTGGCCGACGCGATCGTCCGAGCGTGTGAGGACGAGCCCGACTACCTGATCGACACCGCAACCCTCACCGGTGCGCAGATGGTCGCGCTGGGCACCCGCACTCCGGGCGTCCTCGGCACAGACGAGTTCCGCGACCGAGTCGCGACCCTCTCGCAGCGCGTCGGCGAGAACGGCTGGCCGATGCCGATGCCCGCCGAGCTGCGCAGCGACCTCGACTCGCGGGTCGCGGATCTCGCGAACGTCACCAATCATCGGTGGGGCGGGATGCTGTCGGCGGCCATGTTCCTGCGCGAGTTCGTCGCCGACGGCGTCGGGTGGGCGCACGTCGACGTCGCCGGTCCCGCATTCAACACTGCGGGCCCCTGGGGATACACGCCGAAGGGCGGCACTGGTGTGCCTGTGCGGACTCTCGTCGCGGTCCTCGAGGACATCGCCGAGAACGGCTGATCCCGCCCACCCACGGCTACTCGTGGGTAGGAGGGCCACTCCCCTGAGCGTGCAGCAGGCAGCGGGTACTGTGAATCGCGGGAGTCGGTCGATCCACCGCCTGCACTATGCGTGCGCATACCCTCGCTCACGCAGACAGACCCGCATCGGCTTGACCGGACATAACAAAGTTCACGAGTTTAGGGAGTCACACGCAATGGCCTTCTCTGTTGAGATGCCCGCACTGGGTGAGAGCGTCACCGAGGGCACCGTCACCCAATGGTTGAAGCAGGAAGGCGACACCGTCGAAGTCGACGAGCCCCTGCTCGAAGTCTCGACCGACAAGGTCGACACTGAGATCCCTTCGCCCGTGGCGGGTGTCCTCACGTCTATCGTCGCGCACGAGGACGACGTCGTCGAGATCGGTGGCCAGCTCGCCCTGATCGGTGAGGCAGGCGAATCTGCTCCGGCCGAGCAACAGGCTCCCGCAGCCGAATCCGAGTCGGCCCCCGAGCCCGCGGTCGAGCCCGAGCCGCAGACGCAGCGCGAACCGGTTGCACCGGAGCCGTCGCAGCCGTCGCCGGAGTCCGCGCCGGCTCCTGCCGGGTCTGCGTCCGGCACCGATGTCGTGATGCCCGAACTCGGTGAGTCCGTCACCGAAGGCACCGTCACCAATTGGCTCAAGCAGATCGGCGACACCGTCGACGTGGACGAAGCACTCCTTGAGGTCTCGACCGACAAGGTCGACACCGAGATCCCGTCGCCGGTCGCGGGCGTCCTGCTCGAGATCGTCGCCGATACCGACGACGTCGTCGAGGTCGGTGGCCGTCTGGCCGTGGTCGGCGACGCGAACGCCGCGCCGACCGACGCTGCCCCGGCGACGCCAGCTCCCGAACCAGAACCCGAGCCCGCCGCTTCACCGACGCCGGAGCCGGCTCCCGAGCCGACCCCTGAACCGACTCCCGCCCCTGCGGCGGCTCCCGCGGCACCGGCAGCCGAAGCGAACACCCTCGAGTCGACGCCATACGTGACCCCGCTCGTCCGCAAGCTCGCCGCCGAGAACGACGTCGACCTGTCGACGGTCACCGGCACCGGAGTCGGCGGTCGTATCCGTAAGCAGGACGTGATCGCCGCGGCCGAGGCGAAGAAGGCCCCGGCGGCTGCCGCCCCGACTCCCGCCGCTCCCACCGCTCCTGCTGCCGCGCCGGCGGCGGCAGCGAACCCGGAACTGGCGGCACTGCGCGGAACCACGCAGAAGATCAACCGGATCCGTCAGATCACCGCCGCCAAGACCCGTGAGTCGCTGCAGTCCAGTGCACAGCTGACGCAGGTCCACGAAGTCGACATGACCCGGATCGCCACGCTGCGCAAGTCGGCGAAGGCGAAGTTCCAGGCCGCTGAGGGCGTCAACCTCACGTATCTCCCGTTCTTCGCGAAGGCTGTCGTCGAGGCACTGAAGGTGCACCCGAACGTGAACGCGTCGATCAACGAAGAAGCCAAGGAGATCACGTACCACGCGAACGTGCACCTGGGCATCGCCGTCGATACGCCGCAGGGGCTGCTCTCGCCGGTCATCCACAATGCCGACGATCTGTCGCTGGCCGGCCTCGCTCGCGCGATCGCCGACATCGCCGACCGCGCTCGCAACGGCGGCCTCAAGCCCGATGAGCTCGCAGGCGGTACGTTCACGATCACCAACATCGGCAGCCAGGGCGCACTGTTCGACACGCCTATTCTGGTTCCGCCGCAGGCCGCGATGCTCGGCACCGGTGCGATCGTCAAGCGTCCGGTCGTGTTGACCGCGCCGGATGGCACCGAGTCGATCGCCGCACGGTCGATGGCGTACCTGCCGTTGACCTACGATCACCGCTTGATCGACGGCGCCGACGCCGGTCGTTTCCTCACGACCGTCCGTCACCGCCTGGAAGCGGCCGAGTTCGCTGCCGATCTGGGGCTGTAAGACGTTCCGTTCGACCATGACTGCCGTCCGCTGCGACCCCAGGGTCGGGGCGGGCGGCGGTCGTCGTCGGGCGGGAATAGTTCGGGCCGCGTGCGACGTTGGACGTTGCGTGCGTGCTCCCGTCTCCGACTCAGGTCTGCATCGTCCTCATTTCTTTCCCTTTCTCTCTCGTTGATGTCCAGGAGCGTTGTTGTGCGTAACGGATCCGCTCGGCTGAGCACCGAACCCATTGAGGTTCGTCGCCTCGGTGCCGTCGACTATCAGGAGGCGTACCGGCTCCAGCACGAACTGGCCGAGAAGCGCGCGTCCGGTGAGATCGACCATGACGTGATGCTCCTGTTGGAGCATCCGTCGGTGTACACGGCGGGCCGACGCACCGAGGACTCCGACCGTCCGGTGAACGGCGCAGCCGTGATCGACGTCGACCGCGGCGGCCGCATCACGTGGCATGGCCCCGGCCAGCTCGTCGGCTATCCGATCGTCAAACTCGCCGAACCCGTCGACGTCGTCGACTACGTGCGCCGTCTCGAAGAGGCGTTGATCCGGGTGTGCGCCTTGCGGGGGGTGGCAACCGGTCGCGTCGATGGCCGGTCCGGTGTGTGGATCCGCGACGACGCTGGCGAGCGCAAGCTCGGACAGATCGGCATCCGGGTCGCCAAGGGCGTCACGCTCCACGGTTTCGCATTGAATGTGAACCCCGATATGTCGGTGTTCGACGCCATCGTCCCGTGCGGAATCGTCGATGCGGGCGTCACGTCGATCACGATGGAGACGGACGTCGAACTGTCCGTCGACGACGTACTCGACGAGGTGACCGCTCAGGTCGCCACCTGTCTCGACGATCCGATCCCGCCGTCTCCCGGACACACCGAGGACGCGCTCGCCGCAACCGAACCCGCAACCGCAACCGTAGGAATCTCGCAGTGACTGATCCCGCAGTGACCGATTCGCCGTCCACCCCATCCCCCGCTCCCGCATCGCCCGCTGATGCCCCGTCGGGCCGCAAACTGCTCCGACTCGAGGTCCGCAACGCGCAGACTCCGATCGAACGCAAGCCGAAATGGATCAAGACGCGCGCCACGATGGGCCCGGAGTACACCGAGTTGAAGGCGCTCGTGAAAGGCGAGGGCCTGCACACGGTGTGCGAAGAGGCCGGGTGCCCCAACATCTACGAGTGCTGGGAAGACCGCGAGGCGACCTTCCTGATCGGCGGCGAACAGTGCACTCGCCGCTGCGACTTCTGCCAGATCGACACCGGTAAGCCTGCCCCGCTTGACCGGGACGAACCGCGTCGCGTCGCCGAGTCGGTCAAGTCGATGGGGCTGCGCTACTCGACGATCACCGGAGTGGCCCGCGATGATCTCCCCGACGAGGGCGTCTGGCTGTATGCCGAGACCGTCCGGAAGATCCACGAACTCAATCCGGGCACCGGTGTGGAGAACTTGATCCCGGACTTCCACGCGAAGCCCGACCTGCTCGCTGAGGTCTTCGAGTCGCGCCCGGAGGTCCTCGCCCACAACGTCGAGACCGTCCCGCGCATCTTCAAGCGCATCCGTCCCGCGTTCCGTTACGAGCGGTCGTTGGACGTGCTGACCCAGGCACGCGACTTCGGTCTCGTCACCAAGTCCAATCTGATCCTGGGCATGGGCGAGACGCCCGAGGAGATCCGGGAGTCGCTGCGCGACCTGCACGAGGCCGGCTGCGACATCGTGACGATCACCCAGTATCTGCGTCCGTCGCCGCGCCACCACCCGGTGGAGCGGTGGGTCAAGCCCGAGGAGTTCGTCGAGCATTCGCAGTACGCGGAGGAGATCGGTTTCGCCGGCGTCATGGCGGGGCCGCTGGTCCGGTCGTCGTACCGTGCCGGCCGCCTGTACGCGCAGGCGATGGCACGTCACGGTCGCGAGCTCGCGCCCGAACTCGCCCACCTGACCGCCGAGGGATCGACGGCGCAGGAGGCGTCGAGCGTGCTCGCTCGTCTGGCCAACTGACCGGCGTCGAACGTCGTCGACCGGTGTGCGGACCCCCGGGTGCGGGCACCGTAGACTGTGGGCATGGCGAAGGCGCAAGACAAGGCGAGTAAAGAGGCGAAGGCTGCCGCGAAGACAGCCCGTAAAGCAGCGAGTAAGGAACGGCGCCAGCAGATCTGGCAGGCGTTCCAGATGCAGCGCAAGGAAGACACAGTCCTCATCCCGCTGATGGCGGGGATCATCGTCGTCGTGACGGCGATCTTCGTGCTGCTGTCACTGTTCGCGAACTTCGGCCCGCTGTGGCTGATGATCCCGCTCGGTCTGATCCTCGGCGTGCTGCTCTCGTTCGTCGTCTTCGGTCGACGTGTCCAGAAGACCGTGTACCGCAAGGCGGAGGGACAGCCGGGAGCCGCAGGCTGGGCGCTCAGCAACATCAAAGGCCAGTGGCGTGTACAGCAGGCCGTCGTCGGCACCTCGCACTTGGATGCGGTGCACCGGGTGATCGGTAAGCCGGGCGTCATTCTCGTCGGCGAAGGTCAGGCGAGCCGTATCAAACCGCTGCTGTCGCAGGAGAAGAAGAAGTCCGCCCGAGTCGTCGGCGACACCCCGATTTACGAGATCATCGTCGGAAACGACGAGGGCCAGGTCCCCCTCTCGAAGCTCGAGCGCCACATCCGCAAGCTTCCCGGCAACATCGACCGTAAGCGCATGGACGCGCTGGAAGGCCGTTTGTCCGCACTGAAGGCCAAGGGCGGCGCCGGTGCCGCGATGCCCAAGGGCCCGATGCCGCAGGGTGCCAAGATGCGCAGCGCCGCCCGTACCGTTCGACGACGCTAGGTGTAATCCTCAATCGGTCGGGGCTGCGGACGTGATCGTGAAATGTTCGTCGATCGGGGCGGACAGCATGGCGTCCAACGTGCGACGGTCGAACGGCCACAGATCGACGCCGAGGCCGGTCTGGTACCAGGAGTTGCATCCGGTGTTCCACACGGTCGGTTCCATCGCTTCGGCGACCTGAGCGTTGAACTCATCGGTGGCCGCGCCGGTCACCTCGACGCGATCGACGGTGCCCGCACGGAACCGTTCGAGCCACGCGACGATGTACGACGCCGTCTTCGACGACGAATGCTGCAGCGAGATCGATCCGGTCGGCGAGTTCGGTCCGAGGACGGTGAACAGGTTCGGGAAGCCCGGGATCGCCGTCATCCGGTAGGCCCGCGGCCCCTCGCTCCAGACGTCGTCGAGAGCGATGCCGTCGCGCCCGGTGATCTCCATCGGTCGCATGTAGTCGTGCGCCCGGAACCCAGTGGCCAGGACGATCACGTCGACGTCGTGGCGACGGCCGTCTGCGGTGACGAGACCACCGGCGTCGATCCGTTCGATGCCGTCGGTAACGAGTTCGGCGTTGTCGGCTTTGAGCGCACGGTAGTAGGTGCCCGACAGGACTTGGCGTTTACACAACGGCTCATAGTCCGGTGTCAATCGGTCGCGGAGTGCACCCGCACCGACCTGGGCGCGCAGGGACAATCGCGCATACCGTTGCACCGCTCGCCTGCGCCACGTCGGTTTCGTGACGACGTCGACGAGGATTCCGGACGCCGACAGGAGAGCCCGGTGCAGCGCGTCGAGCGCGCCCGGAACCGCCCGGAAGAATGCTGCGGATCCGGGGATCTGCGGCAGCCGCATCGGCGCCCACAGGATCCATTGCGGCGAGCGAACGAAGTGCTTCACGGACGCGGCGCGCGGCTGCAGAGCCGACACCACTTGCACACCGGTCGAGCCGGTGCCGATCACCGCAACCGACCGTCCGTCTGTCTCCAGGTCGTCGTCCCATCGGGCCGTGTGGACGACGGGACCGTCGAAGGAGTCGATCCCGGGGATGTCCGGGTACGCCGGGTTGTGGAGCACGCCGGTCGCACAGATTACGAAGTCGGCGACATGGACCTCACCTGCCGCCGTCGTCACCGTCCACTCCCCCGACTCGTCGTCGAAGTCGGCGGAGACCACCTCGACGCCGCACCGGATCCGGTCGGCGAGACCGAATTGCTCGACGACGTCGCGGTGGTAGCGCTGGATCTCCGCTCCCGGTGCCCAGATCCGCGACCAGTCGGCTTTCGGCGCGAACGCGAACTGGTAGATCTGCGACGGGACGTCGCAGGTCAGGCCTGGGTAATGGTTCCAGTACCAGACGCCGCCGACGTCGTCGCCCTTCTCGAGGACGACGAAGTCAGTGAAACCGGCCTCCTGCAGGTGGTGGGCGGTCGTGATGCCTGCGACGCCCGCTCCGATGACAACGATTCGTGGTTCACGCCCGCTCATGCCGCATCTCCTTCGTTCAGTGCGCGTCGGACCGACGCCGCAGCCGTCCGCATCGACGAGTCGAACGCCGCCTGTCGACGAGTACGGCGCATGAAGTGTCCGCCGAGGCCTGCGAGGTCCGCCGCGTCCGGCGTGATCAGCACGACATGGGTGCCGCGTGCCCGGACCTCGTGCACTTCGCGGCGCAGGAGCGTCGACATGGGCGACCGCAGCAACGCGTGCTCGGCGATCCCGCCGAGCCCGGGCGCCTTGATGCCCGGCGCGGACGCCATCGGCGCGATCACGTAGACGACGTCGGCCTCGTCGGCTCCGATCAGGTCGACCGATGCCGTGGACGCCGCACCGCCGTCCACGTATGACGAGCCGCCGATGGCGACCGGCGGCATCCACCCCGGAATCCCCCACGACGCGCGCAACGCCTGACCCGCGGTGGCCGCCGGAGCGCCGGGCGCACCGAATGCGACACGTCGGCCGTCGGCGGGTCGATAGGCGACGAGGCGGAGGCCGTCGCGCGCGAACCAGTCGTCGCCGCCGGTCGCAGCGTCGGCGAGTCGCTGCAACCAGGCGGCGTCGCCGCGGCCGCGCGGTGCGACGCCGACGAGCCTGCGGTGACCTCCGGCACGGCTGAGCGACGACAGCCGGGGCTTGGCAGGCGCGGGCAGCGGCGGCAGTGACGGCGGACAGTCCGCGAGATGGGCTGCCAGCACGCGATCACGCGGGCGCCCCGAGGCCATCTCGACCAGATCGTCGACGGTGTATCCGCCGCCGAACATCGTAACGAGCTCAGCACCCGCCGACGTGCCCTGCAGAATCGATGCGGACGCGGGATCCCACCCGGTCTGCTCGGCGACGTGGTGGAGTGCGGCCACCGCCCATGCTCCGCCGATGGTTCCGCCGCAGCCGATCGCAAGGGCCGTCCGAGTCATCGGGTCACCTCGTCGGTGGCGGTGCCGGTTTCAGTTCCGGTGGTGTGGGCGCCCGCCTGACGGTCCACGCGGTCGAGATAGGCCTTGCGCGCCGTTGCATCGAGTGCCAACGCCTGACGATCGTCGGTGAACCGCCGCACAATGCGTTCGATCCATTCGGGCACCAGAGCGTCCACGAGACTCCAGACCGGGGCGATCCAGCCGGGGACCGACGTGCAGGCGGCGCGGGTGTCGACGGTCCTGAGCACTGCGCGCGCGACCGTCTCTGGGTCGACGGTCGGCAGTACCCCGCCGAGGCTCGCGCCGGACGCCAGTTCGGTGCGTACCGCAGCGGGAAGGATCGCCGACACCGTGACGCCGGTGCCGTCGTACTCGCGTCGAGCCGCCAAGGATGCACCGAGCGCTGCGTACTTGCTCGCGTTGTAGGTAACCATGCCCGGCAGGGGCAGCATCCCCGCCATCGAGGCGATGTTCACGATGTGGCCGCGGCCGGTGTCGCGCATGCTCGGGAGCACCGTCTTCATTCCGTGCAGCACGCCGCGTACGTTCACATCGAGCATCAGATCGGTGGTCGGTTCGGGTTCGTCGACGAACGGCCCGACCGGCATCACGCCCGCGTTGTTGACGAGGATGTCGACCGGCCCGGATTCGTCTGTCACCGCGGCGACGAACTCACGCCACGACTCACGGGAGGTCACATCGAGCCGCGCCGATCGCGCCCCGATGCGGACCGCTGCCTCGGCCGCGACGTCGGCGTCCACGTCGCCGATCCAGACCGTGGCACCGCGTTCCCGGAACAGTGCTGCGGTGGCGGTGCCGATTCCGCGCGCCCCACCGGTGACCACGACGACTGCCTCGCTCACCTCGATCGGTGACGCGGGGATCCTGACCAGTCTCATATGAGCCCTCTCTGACGTGTGGCCCCGATCATCATTCACATACCATCGGTATGTCAATACTCACGGTATGTGAATGCGATACCCTGGTGGCCATGTCGCCCAACCCGCCGCGTGTCTCGCGCGCCGACCGCCGCGCGCGTACCGTCGCCGACCTCGTCGCGACCGCGCGCGCGGCCTTCCTGGCCGACGGGTACAGCGCGACGAGCCTGGATGCGATCGCCGAAGCCGCAGGCTATTCGAAGGGCGCGGTCTACTCGAACTTCAGAGACAAGCCCAGCCTGTGCCACGCCGTTCTCGCCGACATTCACTTCGAGAAGATGCACGAAGTGCAATCCCTGACACCCACCTCCAACGAGGTAGACGTCGAAGCGTTCGTCGCCGAGTTCGGCGACTGGCTGCGTCGCAGCCTCGGCGACATCGAGTGGACGATGCTCGAGTTCGAGTACGTGGCCCTCTCACGAGGCAATCAGAGCGTGCGTGACGGCATCATCGAATTGCGGACCGAGGTCCGCGACGCGGTCGCCGAACTACTCACCCGGGTGCTCGGCGGTCTACTGCCGACAGAGTCCGGAGACGACGAGTTCGATCTCCCGACGCCGACCGAACTCGCCGACCTCGTGTTGAGCACCGGGATCGGCTTGAGTGTTCAGCGGGCGGTCGACCCGAGCGTGTCCGTCGAGCCGGCGATCGACATCCTGACGACGGCTGCCAGCCTGTTCACAGCACTCGGCATGGACGGTCCTCGGGCGACGGACTGACCGATCGTCAGCCGCGCGTGCGGACCAGCGCGGTCCCCGTGGCGCGATCGTGCATGGCGCGGCCGTTGAAATCGTTGATGAGCGCTGGAACGACGAAGCTGATCAAAACCTGGCGACCGAGTGCGCGGACCGGCCCGACCGCTGCTCGCGGCACCTCGCCGACGGCCTCGGCCGCGCCTCGTTCGGCACCGAAGTCGACCCTCGCCACCCGCATACCGGTGATGTACTGGCCGGGAGTGAATCCGAAGAGCGACACGGCGAGCACACCGATCACGAACCAGACGATGAGCACGGTCGTCCCGATGTTGTTGTGCCATCCGCCCAAGATTAGGAACGCGACACCGTACGAGATGAGCCAGTCGACCAGAAGACCGAGGACGCGTTGCCAACCGGTGGCCAGCGACCCGACCCCACTCGCCGGAAGACCGAGGTCTTCGCCGCGATAGTCGTTGTTCTCGCCGCCCGGCATCTGGGTACCCGACAGCCACGATCCCATCGCGCGCCGGGACGTCTCCTCTTCACGCCGTGCAGTCATGGCTACCATCGTAGTCGGCGAGACGGATGATCCAATTCCCGTGACCACCGGCACACACACGGCATTCACTGCACATACGTCGTCGGCAGGCGACTAACCTGTAACACGTCGCCCGTGACGTAACACAGGGGAAACATTCGCTTGACGCCCGGGCAACCTCACCTCCATAGATTTCTCGGTGAGAGTCGCACCTGCCGAATCCGGTCGATGCGACCTGCGGTCAGAGGTTCTGGCCGGAACGTTTTGATTTAAGGAGTCAGGCCCACCGTGTACAACACGAACGAAGAGCTGCTCGAAGGCATCAAATCCGAAGGCGTCGAGTACGTCGACATCCGCTTCTGCGACCTGCCGGGCACTATGCAGCACTTCTCGATCCCTGCAGCGGCGTTCAACGAGGACGTCTTCACCGAGGGCCTGGCGTTCGACGGCTCGTCGGTCCGTGGCTTCCAGTCCATCGACGAGTCGGACATGATGCTTCTGCCCGACCCGGCGACGGCCCGCATCGACCCGTTCCGCAAGGCGAAGACGATGAACATCAGCTTCTTCGTCCACGACCCGTTCACGCGTGAGGCGTACAGCCGCGACCCGCGCAACGTCGCCCGCAAGGCCGAGGACTACCTGCTCTCGACAGGTATCGCCGACACCTGCTTCTTCGGTGCCGAAGCCGAGTTCTACATCTTCGACTCGGTCTCGTTCAGCTCCGAGATGAACTCGACCCACTACGAGGTCGAGTCGGTCTCCGGCTGGTGGAATTCAGCGTCGCCGACCAACCCGGACGGCACCCCGAACCTCGGCTACAAGGTCCGCCAGAAGGGCGGATACTTCCCCGTCGCACCGTACGACCACTATGTGGACCTGCGCGACGAGATGTCGTCCAAGCTGCAAAACTCGGGTTTCGAACTCGAGCGCGGTCACCACGAGGTCGGCACCGGCGGCCAGGCGGAGATCAATTACAAGTTCAACACGCTTCTGCACGCGGCCGACGACGTCCAGTTGTTCAAGTACATCATCAAGAACACCGCGTGGCAGAACAACAAGTCGGTCACCTTCATGCCCAAGCCGCTGTTCGGTGACAACGGTTCGGGGATGCACGCCCACCAGTCGCTCTGGAAGGACGGCAAGCCGCTGTTCCACGACGAGTCCGGCTACGCGGGCCTCTCGGACGTCGCACGCCACTACATCGGCGGCATCCTGCACCACGCGCCGTCCCTGCTGGCGTTCACCAACCCGACGATGAACTCGTACAAGCGTCTGGTCCCCGGATACGAGGCGCCGATCAACTTGGTCTACAGCCAGCGCAACCGCAGCGCCTGCGTCCGTATCCCGGTGACCGGAAACAACCCGAAGGCCAAGCGCGTCGAGTTCCGTTGCCCCGACAGCTCGGGCAACCCGTACTTGGCGTTCGCCGCCATGATGATGGCCGGGCTGGACGGCGTGAAGAACAAGATCGAGCCGCACGAGCCCGTCGACAAGGACCTGTACGAGCTTCCGCCGGAGGAGGCCAAGGGCATCCCGCAGGCCCCGACCTCGCTGGCCGCGGTCATCGACCGTCTCGAAGAGGACCACGACTACCTGACCGCAGGCGGTGTGTTCACCGAGGACCTCATCGAGACCTGGGTCACTCTCAAGCGCGACAACGAGATCGAGCCCATCCAGATCCGTCCGCACCCGTACGAGTTCTCGCTCTACTACGACTGCTGATCTGTTACGAAACGGCCCGCTCGGATTCTCCTCCGAGCGGGCCGTTTCGTCATCGAGGGCGACGTACCCGCGGGAACGCCTCACAGGTAGTGTCCACGTCCAGTGCACGTGGAGACATGGCGAACAGCACGGGGAGGGACTTGTCGATGAGCGGGCGACACCGGATCGAAGCACCGAGCGGCGGCGAACGCCGTTCGCTGCGCTCGCTCGCCGTCGCAGTGATCGTGATCGCCGTCGTCGTGGTTCTCGGGTTCGCGAGCTACTTCGTGTTCCGAAGCGACGAGGAGCCTTCCACGCCCGCCGGCCCGGCCGGGCCTGCCGGGCCGGCGGCCGCCAAGTCGCTGCAGGATTCGTTCGCGGCACTGAAACTGACGACGCCGACCGGTGTCGCCCTCACCCCCGTCGGCGGCGGCGACACGATCCTGCTGGGCGATCAACGCGTACAGGACGCATGGTCGACGATCAAGGCCCCACTCGGCCTGGCCGCCGAACGCAAGCACGGTATGAGCCGCACCGAGGCGAACGCCCTCATCGACTCCGACAACCGCTCCGCACGTGTGCTCACTCGTTCGCTCGGGTCGCCGGTGGAGGCGTCCGACGAACTCACGGCCGTCCTTCGGGAGGGCGGCGACACGACGACGGTGCCGGCGCCCCGCCACGGCGGCGACTATCCGATGCTCGGCGAGACCTTGTGGAGTCTCGCCGATTCGGCGACGTGGACCGCGCACCTTCCGTGCATGATCGGCAGCGACCACGTCCTCGAGCTGATGCGCGACGTGGCGGGCGTTCAAGAGTGGGGCCTTCGCCGGGTCGGCGACCACACTCCCGTCAAAGGCGGCTGGGGTGAGGCATCCGACGGCGGTTACGTCGTCCGACAGATCGGTGTCTTGACGCTCCCCGACGGCGAGCAGGTGGCGGTCTCGATGAGCACGCACCGTCCCGCGATGGCGTTCGAGGACGGCACCCGCGAACTCGATCGGGTCGCCGACTGGTTGAACGCCAACCTGGCGCTGCTGCCCGGCGGCGCCTGCCGGTAGCCTTGACATCCATGACGCTGACCACGAAGTTCAAGCCCCTGATCCTGATTCCCGCGGCACTCACCGCGTTCACGCTTGCCGCCTGCTCCTCCGACGACGACTCGTCAGACGCCCTCTCGTGCCCCAAAGACGTTCCCGCTGCGGGCACGAAGGCCGACTGGACACTGCCAGGTAAGACGGGCTCGCTCGCGGTTGTCGCACCCACCGACGACACCGCTCCCCTCATCACCGTGAACGGACCGTTCAGCGTCGACGAGACCACCGTCAAGACGCTCAAGGAGGGCGACGGCGACGAGGTGACCGAGGCGATGGACGTGCAGGTGTGTTACCAGGGCGTGAACGGCCGCGACGGGAACACGTTCGACAACGCCTTCGAGCGGGGCGAGCCCGCCAAATTCAATCCGACGGCCGTGGTACCCGGATTCTCGAAGGCTCTGGTCGGCCAGAAGATCGGGTCGACGGTGGCCGTCGCGATGACCCCGACCGACGGTTATGGCCCCACCGGCAACGAGCAGGCCAAGATCCAGGGCGACGACACCCTGATCTTCGCACTGACGATCGTCGACGGCTACTGACTGTCCGCGTGGCTCGCCCGGTCTGAACGCCGCCACCCGGGTGAACGTTTCGGCGATGCCGCGAGCGGTGCGATGAACTCCGGGACGCCGCCGGTCCGCCGCAGCAGTGGAGTCCCGAAGAACGGTGCGACCATCTGGCACGGGACGACGCGCATCGGCTCGTCGTCGAGCGCGTTGAGAACGTAGGCGGCAGCGCGGGGCGATCCGCAGATGCCCAGGTGGTCGGACAGGTCCTTCGAGCACCCGGTCTGCAAGACGATGTTGTGCACCGTCACCCCATCGGCGCCGGGCGTCTGACCCGAGGTGAACGGTCGGACGAGTTCGTCGTGAACCGTCGAGATGTTCGTGTACTCGATGCCCGGCACGTACGGGCCGCCGTCGGAGTTCATTTTCGCGATGAACCTCGAACCGTCCATCATCTGCGGGAGCGCACGGCACGGGATGACCGTCGCGGGATCGAGTCCCAGCCTCTTGTTGGCCCCGGTGAACACGAGACTCGCCGCGTCGATCAGCGACGTGCCCTCCCAGAGCGGGGCGAGCGACACGTACTTGCCGATCTTGTCGGCCCCGCCCAGGAACTTCGCCCAATAGTTCGGGACCAGGGTGCCCTGGGAGTGGCCGACGACGTGGACCTTGTCCGAGCCGGTCGCTCCCATCACCTTCTCGGCGAACGCGCCGAACTCGGCGGCACTCTCCTCGATCGGCCGCATGCCGCCGAGCGCCGAGATCGGCCACCGCGATCCTTCGATCGCTCCGTAGGTGAGGCTGAACACCGAATAGCCCGCGTCAGTCAGCAACGGCACGTACGTCGCCCAGTTGGTCTGCGCGCCGCCCGCGGTCCCGTGCACGAGGATCACCGGGATCGGATGGTCGGGGTCGAGTGGGTCATCCCAGCGATTGGCGCCCGGGAGGTCGCCGCCGGGATGCGCCAGCTCGGGACCGATTCCTGCGAAGAAGTCGTACACGACACGACCCTGCGCGTCGTTGCGCTCGCTGCCCAGCGGGACGAATTCCTTCGGGAACCGTTGCACCACTTGGTTTCCCAAGACCAGTACAGGTTTCGTCATCTGCTGTCCGACGCGGACCGACGCGATGATCGCGTCAGCGACCTTATGCCCGATTCTGGTACGTAAGGATCCCATTCTCGGAAGCCTACGGGAGAATCCCGTCATATGAGAATTGACAGGGCACGGGCCGAACCCGCACGCGCGGGAGACCTCAGACGCCGAACACCTCGGTGACCACTGCCTTCGCCCGACGGGTCACGCGCATGTAGTGCTCCAGGAACTCGGTCGCGTCCTCCTGCGGCCACCCGGCCGCGTAGGCGACAGCCCGCAGTTGACGTCCGGGACCGGGAAGCTGGTCGACAGGTTTGCCCCGCACCAGCACCAGCGCGTTACGGGCGTGGGTCGCGGTGATCCACGCGTCAGTGAGGATGTCGACCTGCTCGGCCGGGATCAGATCGGCGGCGGCGATCGCCTCCAACGTCTCCAACGTCGATGTGTTGTGCAGCGACGGATACTCGTGCGCGTACCGCAACTGGGTCAATTGCACAGTCCATTCGACGTCGGCGAGTCCACCGCGACCGAGCTTGGTGTGCGTCGCCGGATCCGCGCCGCGCGGCAGCCGTTCGGAATCGACTCGCGCTTTGATCCGACGGATCTCGCGGACCGCGTCTGGTGAGACGCCTCCGGCCGGATACCGCGTCTCGTCGATCATGTGCAGGAAGTCCAAGCCCAGGTCGTCGTCGCCCGCGACGGTGTGCGCACGCAACAACGCCTGCACCTCCCATGCCTCCGCCCACTGGCGGTAGTACGCCGCGTACGACCCGAGTGTCCGCACCACCGGACCGTTGCGTCCTTCGGGACGCAGACCGATGTCCACTTCGAGCGGGGGGTCGGCGCTCGGTGACCCGAGCATCGTCCGCACCTGTTCGGCGACGCTCTGCGCCCAGGTGACCGCCTCCGAGTCGTCGAAACCGGCGACCGGCTCGCAGACGAACAGCACGTCGGCGTCCGAACCGTACCCGAGTTCGCCGCCACCGAGCCTGCCCATGCCGATGACGGCGATGCGCGCAGGCGCGGCGGCCCCCCTGGTCCGCAGCGACTCCTCGACCACCTTGTCCAGCGAAGCGTCCAAGACCGTCGCCCACACCGTCGACAGGGCGCGGCACACCTCTTGGACGCTCATCAGACCGAGGATGTCGGCCGATGCGATCCGGGCGAGCTCAGCCCGACGGTGCGAACGAGCGACGGCGATCGCCCGCGTCAGGTCCGGCGCGCGCCGCATCGACGCGCGCAGCCCCTTCGCGACATCGGCGGGGTCGACCTCGGTGAGCTTCGGTCCGGTGGCGCCGATCGAATACATCTGAATGACGTCCGGCGACCGCATCAGCAAGTCGGCGATGTATTCGCTCGTCCCGAGCACCCGCATCAGGGACTCGGCGACGACACCGTCGTCGCGCAGCAGACGCAGATACCACGACGTGGTGCCCATCTGTTCGCTGAGCTTTCGGTAGTTGAGCAGCCCGGCGTCCGGGTCGGGCGCATCGCTAATGTGCTCGAGCAGTCCCGGCAGAATCATCGACTGAATGGCTCCGGTCCGGCCCGGCGTGGACGCCAACGCGCGGATGTGCGCGAGCGCACGGTCGGGCATCGCGTAGCCGAGCGCAGCCAACTGGCGTTTGGCCGAGTCGTCGGTGAGCCGCAGCAGTCCCTTGTCCGTTCGGGCGACGGCGTCGAGCAGCGGACGGTAGAACAGCTTCTCGTGCAGCTGCCGCACCCGCGTGACCTGTCTGCGTAGACCCCGCCGGAAGACGTGCGTCGCATCCTTGTCGCCTTCGGGGCGAATGTGCGCGGCGCGCGCCAACCAGCGCACCGCAGGATCGTCGTCCAGGGCGGGCAGCAGATGTGTCCGCTGCAGGCGCTGCAGTTGCAGCCGATGTTCCAGGAGCCGGAGGAACTGGTAGGACGCGGAGAAGTTCGCGCCGTCGTCACGGCTGATGTATCCGCCTGTGACGAGCGCGTCGAGCGCGTCGAGCGTCGACTGGACCCGCAGTGAGGCGTCCACCCGGCCGTGCACCATCTGCAGCAGTTGGACGGCGAACTCGACGTCGCGGAGTCCGCCGCGGCCGAGCTTCAAGTTCCGCGCCTTGTAGTCGTCGGGCACCAGGGACTCGACCCGTCGGCGCATCGCCTGCACTTCAGGGACGAAGTCGTCACGCTCGGACGCGTCCCACACCATCGGCGACGTCGCGAGCACGTAGTCGCGGCCCAAGCTCATGTCGCCGGCCATCGGCCGAGCCTTCAGCAGCGCCTGAAACTCCCAGGTCTTGGCCCACCGCTGGTAGTAGGCGATATGGGATTCGAGGGTCCTCGTCAGCGCACCCGACTTGCCTTCCGGCCGCAGCCCGGCGTCGACGTCGAAGAACGCGAGCGACCCGATCCGCATCATCTCGCCTGCGATCCGCGCCGACGTCGGGTCGGCGGGTTCGGCGACGAAGACGATATCCACGTCGCTGACGTAGTTGAGTTCGCGCGCACCGCATTTGCCCATCGCGACGACGGCCATCCGGGTCTCGAGCTGTGCGTCGCCGAGGACGTCGGCGATCGCGACGGCCAACGCTGCCGTCAACGCGACGTCGGCGAGATCGGCGAGTCGTCCGCCGACCTCGGGCAGATACAGGACCGGCTCGTCTTCGACGGTCGCCGCGAGATCGTGCGCGGCCAGGATCAAGACCTGGTCGCGGTAGACGCGGCGCAGCGCCGTGACCGCATCGTTGCCGGTGATCCCCGCACGGAACGTCAGGTCGCCGTCGCCGGCGCTCGAATCCGGCGTCGCCTCCACGGCCGCCAGCAGCGCGGAACGCGACTCGTCGACCGTGGGCATGGCGTCGTCGATGAGGAGCCGCCACGCGTCGGGCTCGGCGACGATGTGGTCGGCCAGCGCATCGGAACCGCCGAGCACCGACAGGAGGCGGCCGCGGAACGGTTTCGACGTGCGTAGGAACCGTTCCACCTCCCGCCACGGCTCGTCGTCCCGCTCGCGCAGTCGGACCAGTGCCCGCAACGCGAGGTCCGGGTCCGGGGCCCTCGACAGCGCCCACAGCAGATCGACGTCGTCGGGCGACGACCAGCCGAGCACGAGGAGACTCTCGCGCGCGTTCTCGTCGAGCAGCCCGAGACGCCCAGGGCTCGGGACAGCCGACCGGCCTCCACCTCTCGTCACTCTCGAAACCCCTTACAACGGCAGGTAGCGCTCGAGCTCGAACGGCGTCACCCGGCCACGGTACGCCGCCCACTCGGCCCACTTGTTCCGAAGGAAGTAGTCGAAGACGTGCTCCCCCAGAGCCTCGGCGACCAGCTCGGACTTCTCCATCTCGGTCAGCGCTTCGGCCAGCGACCCAGGCAGTTCGCGGTACCCCATCGCCCGACGCTCGGCGGGCGTCAACGCCCACACGTTGTCTTCGGCCTCTTCGGGCAGCTCGTAGCCCTCCTCGATGCCTTTGAGCCCGGCAGAGAGCATCACCGCGAACGACAGGTACGGGTTGCACGCCGAGTCAGGCGTGCGGATCTCGACACGACGCGACGACGCCTTGTTCGGCGTGTACAGCGGCAGACGCACCATCGCCGAACGGTTGGCCCGTCCCCACGTCGCCGCAGTCGGAGCCTCGTCGCCGTAGACGAGACGCTTGTAGCTGTTGACCCACTGGTTGGTGACGGCGCTGATCTCGGTGGCGTGCTCCAGGATGCCCGCGACGAACTGCCGACCGACCGTCGAGAGCTGCATCGGATCGTCCGGATCGTGGAAGGCGTTGGTGTCGCCCTCGAACAGGCTCAGATGCGTGTGCATCGCCGAACCGGGATGCTCACTGAACGGCTTGGGCATGAACGTCGCCCGAACGTTGTCGTTGAACGCGACCTGCTTCACCAGATAGCGGAACGTCATCACGTTGTCGGCCATCGACAGCGCGTCGGCGTACCGCAGGTCGATCTCCTGTTGACCGGGCGCGGCCTCGTGGTGGGAGAACTCGACGGAGATCCCCATCGATTCGAGTGCGTCGATCGCATGCCGACGGAAGTTCGGGGCCGAGTGGTGGAACGTCTGATCGAAGTAGCCGCCGCCGTCCGCCGGGATCGGTGGCGTGCCGTCGTCCGGAGTGTCCTTGAGGAGGAAGAATTCGATCTCCGGGTGGACGTAGCAGGTGAATCCCTGGTCAGCTGCCTTGTTCAGCTGGCGACGCAGGACGTTGCGCGGGTCGGCCCACGACGGTGTCCCGTCAGGCATCGCGATGTCGCAGAAGATGCGCGCGGAATAGTTCTTCTCGTCGCTCGTCCACGGCAGCACCTGGAACGTCGACGGGTCGGGTTTGGCGACGGTGTCGGCCTCGGACACCCGGGAGAGTCCTTCGATCGCCGAACCGTCGAAGCCGATGCCTTCGGCGAACGCGCCTTCGAGTTCGGCCGGCGCGATCGCCACCGACTTCAGATAACCGAGAATGTCGGTGAACCACAGCCGGACGAAGCGGATATCGCGCTCCTCGAGGGTGCGCAGCACGAATTCCTGTTGGCGATCCATACCCGAACCTTAGTGCTCCGCAGTTACGCCCGTGTTACACCGTCCAGTTCGTGTCGCCGCGGCGCGTCAGGCCACTCGCTGTGACTAACGCCACCGACCAGCCCCTGCCGGTCCTGCCGCGACGGTGGAAGAATCGAGGTCGTCCACACCAACCCGGGTACCCGCGCCATGCGGGACTCGAGGCAGAAATGAGGCAAGTCATGTCGGAGAATCAAGTCGTGTCGGAAAACTCCGTCTACGGATCCAGCTCCACCCCGTCGTCGCCGCGCCGTCCGGTCCGCATTCAGCATCTCGCGAAGTGGAAAACCGAAGGCCACAAGTGGGCGATGCTCACCGCGTACGACTACTCCACCGCCCGCATCTTCGACGACGCCGAGATCCCCGTCTTGTTGATCGGCGACTCTGCGGCCAACGTCGTCTACGGGTACGACACCACGATCCCGATCACCCTCGACGAGCTCATCCCGCTCGCGCGTGCGGTGGTCCGCGGCGCGCCGCACGCGCTCGTCGTCGCCGATCTCCCGTTCGGCACATACGAGGCGAGCCCGCAGCAGGCTCTCGAGTCGGCGGTGCGGATGTTCAAGGAGTCGGGCGCGCACGCGATCAAGATCGAGGGCGGGGAACGCATCGCGCCGCAGATCGCCGCGCTCACCGCTGCAGGCATCCCGGTAATGGCGCACATCGGTTTCACACCGCAGAGCGTCAACGGTCTGGGCGGCTACCGGGTCCAGGGCCGCGGAGACGCCGCCGACCAGTTGATCGCCGACGCGATCGCCGTCCAGGAGGCAGGCGCGTTCTCTGTCGTCATGGAGATGGTGCCGGCCGACGTCGCCGGACAGATCACCCGCAAGCTCACCATCTCGACTGTCGGGATCGGGGCGGGCAACGAGACCGACGCTCAAGTCCTCGTCTGGCAGGACGCCGCGGGTTACACGCACGGCAAGACCGCCAAGTTCGTCAAGCGGTACGCGTCGCTCGGCGACGCGTTGGGCGCGGCAGCACGTCAGTACGCGAGCGAGGTCGCGTCGTCCTCGTTCCCCGGGCCCGAGCACTCGTACTGACGGCACACGCACACTGATGACTCACGCACACTGATGATTAGGGGTTGGGCGCATGCGCACGTTGTATCCAGCGATCGAGCCGTATGCGTCCGACCATCTGTCAGTCGGGGACGGACAGGAGATCTACTGGGAGACCACCGGTAACCCCGACGGGAAGCCGGTGGTCTTCGTGCACGGCGGTCCCGGCGGCGGTACAACGGCGGATCAACGCCGATTCTTCGACCCTGCGCGGTACCGGATCGTGTTGTTCGATCAGCGAGGGTGTGGGAAGTCGCGCCCCCACATCAGCGACGGCGCCGACCTGTCGGTCAACACGACCGACCATCTGATCGCCGACATGGAGTCGTTGCGTACGCATCTCGGCATCGACCGCTGGCAGGTGTTCGGCGGCTCGTGGGGGTCGACGCTCGGTCTGGCGTACGCGCAACGGCACCCCGACCGTGTCACCGAACTCGTGTTACGCGGCATCTTCCTGCTGCGGCGCAGCGAGATCGACTGGTACTACAACGGCGGCGCCGCGAACATCTTCCCCGACGTGTGGGAACGCTATCTCGAACCGATCCCCGACGACGAACGCGACAGCGACCTCGTCGCCGTCTACCACCGACTGTTGAACGGCGACGACCCGCAGGTCGCGCAGCGCGCGGCGAGCGCGTGGGCCGACTGGGAGGGACGGACGAGCCACCTCGCACCACGCCCCGCGTCGGGCGACGGCGGACCGTGGGATCTGGCGTTCGCCACCATCGAGAACCACTACTTCACCCACCACGGATTTCTCGACGACGGACAACTCCTGCGTGACATCGCGACCATCGACCACATTCCGGCGGTGATCGTGCAGGGCCGTTACGACGTCGTGTGCCCGATGCGTAGCGCGTGGGATCTACACCGCGCGTGGCCGTCCGCCGACCTCCACATCGTCGACGACGCCGGTCACGCGTCGTTCGAGCCCGGCATCGTCCACCACCTGGTGGCAGCGACCGACCGTTTCGCACAACCCGCAGGCTGAGCACAGGAGCATTGACGCCATGAGCGCCCACGAGTCTCTCGAGATCGAGTTGAAGTTCGACGTGGACGCGGGCCTGCCCGCGCCCGAACTGGCGGGGCTCGTCGCCGACGGGAGTGTCGGAACTCCGCAGACGTACCTGCTCGAAGCCACCTATTACGACACCGCCGACACGGTCCTCGCCCGCAACCGCACCACTCTGCGGCGCCGAGCCGGAGGCGTCGACGACGGATGGCACCTCAAACGTCCGTCGACGGTGAAATCGGCCCGTCGAGAGCTCGGTGTCTCGTTTGACGACGCAGTATTTGACGGCGGTGTTCCGACGGTGCTGCGCGATCAGGTGGCGTCGATCGTCCGGCTCGGTGAGCTCGTCCCAATCGCGACGATCACCACCGACCGCACGATGACGAGCGTGTTCGACGCCGACGGTCGTGAACTCGCAGTGTTCTGCGAGGACCTCGTCTCCGCGGAGTCGCTGCTGCCCGGCGGCGGCGTCGAACGCTGGGCCGAGTGGGAGTTTGAGCTGGTCGACGGCGACGGACCGCTCCTCGCCCGGGCGAAGGCGTACCTGCGGGAGGCGGGCGCGCGGAAGGCATCGAGCGTGTCGAAGCTCGCGCGGGCGATCGGTCCGCTGCCCGCCGCCACCGAATCCCGCGCGGTCGAATCCCGCAGCGTCGGCCGCAAGGCGACCGCTCTGGACCTCGTCGTGTTCGATCTGGCGACGCACCGCGACACTCTCGTCGCCTACGATCCGCTGGTCCGCGAAGACGCCCCGGACGCGGTACATCAGATGCGGGTGGCCGCACGGAAACTCCGGTCGATCCTCACCTCGTATCCGCAGGTCCTCGCGCAGGGTGCGGCCGATCCGGTCTCGACTGAGCTCAAGCTTCTCGGTGGGGTTCTCGGCGACGCCCGAGACCTGGAGGTCTCGTTGGAGACCAACGAGCTGATGCTGGCGCGCGAGAACGCTCCGGCCGATCTGCGGGAAGCTCTCATCGAAAACGAGCGCATCCGCCGCGAGCGGGCGGTCCGGTCGATGCGTTTCGCGTTGTCGACCGACCGGTACCTGACGCTGTTGGACGATCTCGACGCACTGATCGCCGATCCGACGCCCGGGCTCGATGCGGACAGCCCGGCCCGCGACGTGGCGGCCGAAGCGATCGCCGCGTCGTACCGACGGCTCCGCCGTGCCCAGAAGGCGCTGCGCGACTTCGACGCGTGGTCGCCGGAATGGGTGGAGCAACTGCACACGATCCGCAAGCGTGCCAAGGCAGCCCGCTACACCGCCGAGTCGGCGTCCACCTTGCGCCGGTCGTCGTTCAAGGAGATCGGCTCGTACGCGAAGGCGGTCCAGACCCATCTCGGTGTCTTCCACGACACCGTCGTCAACCGGACGCGACTGGCCGAGGTCGCCGAACACACACCGCTGAGCCCCGCCGCCCTCTTTGTACTCGGTCGCCTCGACGCTCGCGAAGAGGCCCGCGGCCGCAAAGCGGTCAAGGCCTACCGCAAGCTCTGAGCGGCGGACGCGACTGCGCGGAAACCGATCGCCGCGCTCTCGGTGTCAGCGACGGTCACCTCGACGGTGCAGGCGGCGCCTGCTGCGGGAGCGTCGGCGCACGGACCGACGATCGCGGGCGCGGAGACGAACACCTCGGCGGGCCGTTCGCCGTTCGGGTCACGCATGACGACGGCGTCGAATCGGGCGCCGATCTGGTCGGCGAGGACGACCGCCTCGGTGAGGTCGACGCTGCGACGTTCAGCGGTGGACGCACGCTGGTCCGACGAGGCCATCGTCTTACGCAGCGAGCCGAGCGCGGTTGCCACCCAGTCGGGGACGTCGCGGCCGCTTGTGACGGCGAGGCACACTTCGGTCACGTACCGGTCACCGAGCCGCCGTAACGGCGCCGTGGCGTGCGCGTAGACGCCGCCCACGCCGGCGTGCACGACGTCGGCGTCCCGATAGTCGGTGCCCGGCTCGAGCGACAGATAGCCGGATCCGCGCATGAGGCGAGAGCCGACCGTCATCAACGCGAGGGTCGTCGGCGCGTCGGCAGGCAGGGCAGCAAGGAACTCTCCCGGCGACGCTCCGTCCGCCCATGTGACGCCGAGATGCTGTGCGGCGGCACGGAGTTCAGTGATCGCCTGATCGGAGGCCGGTGGCACCGTCCGCAACAGACCAATCCCCGCTTTGCGCTGGATGTCGCCTGCGCACATGCCGACGAGCAGGGAGACCTGGGCGTTCCAGTCGTCAGCTGGGGTGCGCGGCGCCATCTGCAACGTCCACGCGCGACCGCCTTCGTGCGGCACGATCTCTTGATCCGGCAGGTCGAGTTGGACGGCGCCGCGCTGCAGCGACCAGTCGCGTCGGGTCCGCCCGAACGCGGGTAGCGCGGCGATCGACGGGTGCAGGGTGCCTGCGTCGTAGGCGGTCATGACGTCCGTGTAATCGAACCGTTCCCGGGAGCGGATGGTCGCTCGTTCGACGTCGACGGCGATCACGTCGCCGGAGCCGTCGACTCGGACGGTCCACAGCACCGCGGGACGGACCTGGTCGGGCAGCAGGGATCCGATGCCTTCGGACAGCGGCCGCGGATGGAGCGGGACGCTGCCGTCGGGAAAGTACATCGTCTGGCCGCGTTCGTGACTCTCGGTGTCGATCGCACCGCCGGGTTGGACGAGCGCGGCGACATCCGCGATCGCGTAGTGCACGAGGAATCCGTCGCCGTCGGCCACCACGTGGAGTGCTTGGTCCAGGTCTTTGGAGCCGGGCGGGTCGATGGTGACGAACTCGATGGCAGTGCGGTCGACACGTCCATCGCCGAACCGGTCCGCGGCGCTCTGGGCCTCCGCGGTCGCCTCCGGCGGGAAGTCGGCGGTGAGATCGAGTTCGCGGCGAATGCGGTCGAAGTCGAGGGTCGGGGCGAACACTCTGCGCTGCATGCCCCTGAATGTAGCGCTCCCCCGGTGTGCGCGAACGAGCCGACGTGTAAGCCGGATCCTGTCCCGGTCCGTCGAGGACCGGTGGCGACCATCCATCTGGACACACCGTCGCCGGGTGCCTCAAGCGGCCAACCCGCGAGTTCGGACGAGCAATCCTCGAACACTCGCGCACCCGCACCGGCTCGCGGTGCGGACTTCGGCCTTGCTCCGGGTGGGGTTTACCGAGCCGTCACGGTCGCCCGTGTCGCTGGTGCGCTCTTACCGCACCGTTTCACCCTTACCGTCCCGCGGACGGGACGGCGGTCTGTTCTCTGTGGCACTGTCCCGCGGGTTACCCCGGGTTGCCGTTAGCAACCACCCTGCTGCTGTGGAGTCCGGACTTTCCTCGGCTGTCGGCCTGCGCAGTGGTCTGCGTGGTCCCGTCGCCGCGGCCGCCCGGTCGGCTCGTTCGCCGTTCGAGAATACCGCCTTCGGGTCCGTCGAGCGAAGTCGAGACGGCTACTGCAGGTGCGCCGTATCGTTCACCAGCCGAACCACGGACCCGCCGTCCGGGTAGAACTCGACGATCGAGTACGAGGCGAGATCCAGATGCAGGCGAAACAACAGTTCTGGGCCAACGCCGAGCGCACCGCGCAAAAACGTCTTGATCGGCGTCACATGGCTGACGGCCAGGATCGTCCGCCCGGCATACTGGTCGACGAGGTCGTCGCGGACCTGTCCGATACGCTCACCGACCTGCGCGAAACTCTCCCCGTTCGGCGGGGTGACGCTCACGTCACTCAACCACCGACGATGCAGTCGTCCGTCGTTCTCGGCGGCTTCGGAGAACGTCAACCCCTCCCAGTCGCCGAAGTCAGTCTCGATCAGACCGTCGTGGACGGTCACGTCGAGCCCGAGGACGCGGGCCGCGAACTCGGCGGTAGCACGCGCTCGCGTCAACGGCGACGACACGATGGCGTCGATCTGCCCGAACGGCGCGGCAGCGAGCCGTGTGGCGGCAGCAGCCGCCTGCTCGAGGCCGATGTCGCTGAGGGCCGGGTCGCCGTGACCGGAGTAGCGACGTTCCACCGAGAGCGGCGTCTGCCCGTGACGCAGCAGCACGAGGCGAGTCGGCGGTGCGGTCTGGCCGTGCCAATCCGGGCTGCCACCGGCTGCTGATCTGCTCACTCCGGGCGTCCCTGTCCCGGGAGCCCGGAGTGGTTCGTCCGCACCATGATCGCGCCGCACTCCTCGCAGCGAAGTACCTCGTCCTCGTCGGCTGCGGCGATCCGCGAAAGGGTGCGCGGGTCGAGTTCCATGCGGCACGCACCGCAGCGGCGCGCCTGCACGAGGCCCGCACCGACCTGGCCGCGGCCACGGAGACCTTCGTAGATGCCGACGAGATCGGCGTCGATCGACGCCGTCAACGCGGTGCGCCGCTCCGCGAGGTCGGCGGTCCGGGCATTGACGGCCGCTGCGCTCTTGTCGCGTTTCGCGACGAGTTCGAGTTCGTTCTCGGTCAACGTCAGCAGGGTGGCCTCGGCGCGGTCGGCCTCGGTAGCCGTCGCCTCCTGCTGTTCCATCAGTTCGAGCATCTCGCCTTCGAGGTCGTCGCGGCGGCGCTCAAGCGATTCGAGTTCACGCTGGAGTTCGGCGACCGCCTTGTGCCCCACCGTGCCCGCGTCGATGGACGCCTTGTCCCGTGCGACGTGCTCGGTCATGCCGGCGAGTTCACGCTCGAACTTCTCGTAGACCGCCGCGAGATCGTCGACGGCGACCCGCGATGACGCGACGTCCTCGCGAGCGGCGTCGAGCCTGGTCGCCAGGTCGGCGAGTTCGGCGTCCTCGGGCAGGTTCTTTCGGCCGTGCGCGGTCTTGGCGAGCTCCGCGTCGAGATCGGCGAGGTCGAGCAGCATTCGCTGCGCGGCGGCAGAGGCTTTCATTGGCACACTCCTGTCACACGGGTCGTCGGGCGACGACGCCGAAAGGGTCGGTAGGCGGCGCGAAGACACTCGTCTCGCAGCCGAAATCGCTGAGCAGTGCGGCGGCCTGGGCGCACCACGGAAACTCGGTCGACCAGTGGCCCGCGTCGACGAGGGCTGGGCCGCCGTCACGTCGTGCTTCGTCCACCACGTGGTGGCGGAGGTCGCCCGTCACGTAGGCGTCCACGCCCGCGCGGGCCGCGGCCGATACGAGCGAGTCGCCCGCGCCGCCGCACACGGCGACGGTCTCGATCATGGCTGACGGGTCGCCCGAGGCACGCACCGGCCAGGCCGACTTCGGAAGCGACGCGTCGACGTGGGCGACGAACTCGTCCAACCGCATCGGTGCCGGGAGCCGTCCGATCCGGCCGAGTCCGAGGTCGCTGTCGACGGGCGCCTGCTCGAAGACGTCGAAGGCGGGTTCCTCGTACGGGTGCGACGAACGGAGTGCGGCGAGGACGGCTGAGCGCGCACGTCGCGGCGCGACGATCTCGACGCGTTCCTCGTCGACGCGGGTCAGTTCGCCGACACCGCCGATCGCCGGGGACGCGTTCCCCACCGGCACGAACTGTCCGGTGCCGACCACTCCCCACCGGCAGTCGCGGTAGTCGCCGACCGCGCCCGCGCCGACCGCGAACATCGCTTCACTCACCTGGTCGACGTTGGCTTCGGGAACCATCACGACCCACTTGTCGAGGGGCGGAGCCGGTTCGGTATCGAGGGGGGCCGTGTCGGAGAGCCCGATCGCGTCGGCGAGTGCGTCCGACACGCCGGGGCGGGCCTTGTCGGCGTTCGTGTGCGCCGAGTACAAGCCGCACCCCGCGCGGATCAGGCGGTGCACGAGCCGGCCCTTCGCCGTGTCGACGCCGACGCTGGTCACCCCGCGCATCAACAGCGGGTGGTGCGCCAACACGAGCCGGGCCCCGGTGTCGACGGCTTCGTCGACGACGGCGTCGGTCACGTCGACACACACCAGCACCTTGTCTGCGGCTTCGGAAGGGTCACCGCAGACCAGGCCGACCGCGTCCCACGATTCGGCGAGCCGAGGCGGATACGCGTGCTCCAGTCGGGCGATCACGTCCGCGAGCGTACGAGTCATCTCGTCGGGGCTCCTGTCTCGAGTCGGTTCTTCACATCTTGCATGGCGTCGACGAGCGCGTCGCACACTTCACGCGGACGCACCGCCAGCCGCAGGTGGTCGCCGGTCAACCCGTGAAAGTTGGCACAGCTGCGCACGGAGAATCCTCGTGCGGCGAGCTCGTCTTTCCACCACCACGCGTCCGGCACCCGCACCAGCACGTACGGGGCGCGCGGATCGGCTTCCGGCGTCAACCCGATCGCCGCGAGCCGTTCGAGGAGGTGAAGTCGTTCGGCGGCCACCGCGTGCGCCTGACCGCGGGCGTACTCCTGCCCGTCGGGCCCGAGGCACGCGGCGAGCGCGGCGAGCGTCAATGTCCCGACCGCCCAGTGTCGCCGCCCAGCCGTCATCGCGGCGATGAGTTCCGGTGCCGCCAACAGGTATCCGGCGCGCAGCCCGGCCAGCCCGTAGGTCTTGGTGATCGACCGCACGACGATCACATCGTCGGCAGGCACTCGGGCGACCGACTCGGGCTCGAGGCGGTCGCCAGCGAGTGTGAGGTCGGCGAACGCCTCGTCGACAACGACGAGCCGGCCCGGACGTCGCAGCGCGAGCACGTCCGCGGCCGGGTGCAGCACCGAGGTCGGGTTGGTCGGATTGCCGAGCACAACCATGTCGGCGTCGTCGGGCACCGCCGCGTCGGCGAGCAGCCACGGCACGGTCGGCGTGACGTGGCTGATCCGCGCGCCCGACGCTGCGAGCACGCGTTCGGGCTCGGTGAACGAGGGCTGGATCAACGCGACGTGGCGGGGCGCCAGGCCGGCAAGCAGTTCGAACCCCTCCGCAGCACCGCCGAGGAGCAGCACCTCGTCGGGGCTACGCCGATGCAGGTCAGCGGCCCGCCGGACGACGTCTTGCGTCTCCACCGCGGACGGGTACGCCGCAAGGTCGGCGATTCGCCCGTGTAACGCCCGCGCGACGAACTCGGGCGGTCCCGGACGGACGTTGACCGCGAAGTCGACGAGCCCCGCCTGTACGTCGGCGTCACCGTGCCGACCACGGTCGTACAGGTGGGCGGGCACGTCGACTGTCATGATGGTCCAGCCTACGTGCACGATGGAAGCATGATTCCGGCCCCGACCCCCACGATGACGGACACGGTTCTGCTGTTCGACCTCGACGGCACCATCACCGACAGCTACCCGGGGATCAGCCGTTCGTTCCTGTATGCGCTCGACGTCCTCGGCGAACCCGCTCCGCCGGCCGAGTTCCTGCAGACGATCGTCGGTCCGCCGCTGGTCGAGTCAATGCGTGCGCTCGGATACGACGAGGCGACGTCGGCGGCCGGGGTACGCGCGTATCGCGCCCGCTACGACGTGACCGGCTGGCTCGAGAACTCGGTGTACGACGGGATGGCCGAACTGCTGGCCGACCTGGCGGACGACGGTCGCACGTTGGCGCTCGCGACGAGCAAGAACGAACAGATCGCCCGCAACATCGTCGACCATTTCGGTTTGACCTCGTATTTCACGTTCGTCGGAGGCGCAGACGATGGCGCGGGCCGGATCGGCAAAGAGGCTGTGGTGAGGCATGTTCTCGGCGCCCTCGACATCACTGGCGAGACCGAACGGGTGCTGATGATCGGCGACCGGTCGCACGACGTCGACGGTGCGGCGGCATGCCGGGTCCCCGCGCTCGGCGTCCGGTGGGGTTACGCTCACGCAGGAGAGTTGGAGGCCGCCCTCGATCGTGCGGGCGCCCCGGGACAGAACGAGCGGATCGTCGAGACGGTTCCGCAACTGCGAAAGGTACTCGGTGTCTGACAACGCGGGAGCTTCGGCTGCAGGCCGCGTCCTGCACATCTGTTTCGTCTGCTCGGGCAACATTTGCCGGTCCCCGATGGCGGCGTCGATCTTCACGCACGCCGTCGAACAGGCCGGACTGTCCGACCGGGTCCGCGTGACGAGTGCGGGAACCGGCGGCTGGCACGTCGGCGATCCCGCAGACAACCGTGCCCGCACCGAACTGTTGGCGCACGGCTACTCGGATGCGCACGTGGCGTCCGGGTTGACACCCGACCACCTGTCGGCTGATCTGCTCGTGGCCGCCGACCGAGGGCACGTGGCGGAGTTGGAGCGCAAACGTCTCGGCGACCGGGTCCGACTCCTGCGCAGCTTCGATCCCGACGCCGACGGGGAGGACGTTCCCGACCCGTACTACGGGACGCCGGACGACTTCGAGCTGGTGCGCGAACAGGTGGAGGCGGCGATCCCCGGCCTGCTCGCGTGGACCGACGAGACGCTGGCCACTCGCGACTGAGACGTATCCTGAGTATGTGCGCGTCCTTCGTTCGTTCCTCAAGCCCGGATGGCTACTGCTCCTACTGTTCGTAGTGGCATTCGCGGCGGCCTGTTTCGCGATTCTCGCGCCGTGGCAGCTCGGGAAGAACAGCGACACCGAACACCGGAACGACCTGATCCGTGCCGCAGTCGACACCGACGCGGTCCCGATCGATCAGCTGGCTCCGCCGGGGCGGCCCCTCGACCCGAACAACGAGTGGCACGAGGTGACGCTGCGCGGGCGGTATCTGCCCGACGATCAGGTGATGCTGCGCTTCCGCTACTCGCAGGAACGGCCCGCGGTGGAAGCGTTGACGCCGTTCCGGATCTCCGGCTCGGACCGGGTGATCCTGGTGAACCGCGGCATCGTTGCGAACAGCGAGAACGGTCAGGTCAACGTTCCGGCGACGCCGTCGGACGAGGTGACGATCGCGGCTCGGCTCCGCAAGTCCGAGGGCACCAGTCCCGGCAAGGAGCCGCGAGCAGAAGGCGGCCAGTCGACGGCGTACACGATCGACACCGCGCAACTGTCGCGTCTCACCGGGTTGATGATGGATCCGTACTACCTGCAGTTGTCGCCGAACCAGCCGGGATCGCTGGACGAGATCGAACTGCCGCAGCTCGAGTCGGGCCCGTTCCTCTCCTACGGTCTGCAGTGGTTGGCGTTCGGTGTGATGGTTCCGCTCGGTGCCGCCTACTTCATCTACAGCGAGGTCAAGGCCCGGCGCGCTCGCCGCGGGGCGGACAACGGTGACGGGGACCAGGACGAGGTCGCCGTCGTCGAGGCTCCTCCGGCGACGAGTCGGTCCGAACGTGACCGCGTCCGGCAGAGCCTCCGCGAAGTGGGCTCCCGGTCGGGTAACGACGTCGACATCACCTCCGGCGGTCAGATCGGCGACGGTTCCGCGTCCACCGCTGCCGACGACGCCGTCAGGACGAAACTCGCCCAGCGCTACGGCAAGTGACGTCGTCCTTCTCCGACGATGATTCGCAAGGCGACCGCGGCCAACGCGCTCGCGCGTTGCACGCGCCGTGACAGCGTGACCGCTGCCCGCAGGTCGGCGGCGCGGGGTCCGGGCCCGGCCCCGAGTCGCGGTCGGTCCTCTACGCCGTGCGGGTACTCGGTCCGCCCGCCGAGGCCGATCCCCAGCGCTCCGGCGAACGCCGCCTCCACGACGCCCGCGTTCGGGCTGGGGTGCTGCCCGGCGTAGCGGCGGACGGCGATCCACGCGTCACGCGGTCGGCCCGAGATCACACCGACCAGAGCGGCCGTCGCGCGGGCCGGCGCGTAGTTCGCGGCGTCGTCGAGCCGCGCGGACGCCCACCCGAATCGCAGATACTTCTCCGACCGGTACCCGACCATGGCGTCGAGTGTGTTCGCCGCGCGGTATCCGAGCAGCCCCGGCGCTCCGGCGATGGCGCCCCAGAACAGCGGTGCGACGGCCGCGTCGGACGTGTTCTCGGCGATCGATTCCACTGCGGCACGGCAGATCCCGGCTTCGTCGAGTCGTGTCGTGTCCCGTCCGACGAGGCCTGCGACCCGAGTTCTGGCGCCGTCGACGTCACCTGCGTCGAGTGCGTCGGCGATCTCGTCGCCGATCCGGCACAGGGACGTCCCGCCCAGCGCGCTGAACGCCGCCGCCGTCGTCCCTGCGGAGCCGAGACGACGGGCGAGTACGCCTGCCAGCACACCGATGCCGATCCACCACCCCGCGAACACCGCGCCGCGTACTCGATCGTCGCGGTAGAGGACCTTCTCCGACGCTGCGACGCCACTCCCGAACACGGCGACGGGATGACCTCGCTGCGGGTCGCCGAACAGCGCGTCGAACAGAGTTCCGGCAGCGAGCCCGGCGGTGTCGGCATTGCGGTGGCGCATCGGGTGATCGTATCGATCGCCGATATGATCGGTCCTCATGGCCGCCTCCCGCCCGACGCCCGAACCCGGCGTCTTCGACATCTCAACCGGCACAGCCGAACTAGTGCACAGTGTGGACGGCGGCTGGCTGCTGTCGATCAACGGGGCGCAGAGCAGCCACATCGACCCGGACCGGCCGGACCAGCTCGACTTCGAGTACATGCGGCAGGCGTCCGCCGCCATCGCCGACAAGTACCGTGATCCCGCGACGCCGCTGCGCGTCCTGCATCTCGGGGCGGCCGCGTGTGCGCTCCCCCGGTATCTGTCGCACGTGTACCCGCAGTCCCGGCACGTCGCCGTGGAGATCGACGCTGAACTGGCCCGCCTCGCCCGTGAATGGTTCGACCTGCCGCGTGCTCCCCGACTGCGCATCCGGGTCGGCGACGCACGCGAGGTCACGGAGAGTCTCCGCGAGCAGACGCGCGACGTGGTGGTGCGTGACGCGTTCAGCGGCAGCGTGACTCCGGAACATCTGACGACGGTCGAGTTCACCCGTGCGGTTCAGCGAGTGCTGGTGCCGGGCGGACTCTACATCGCGAACTGCGGCGGTCGCCGAGATCTGGCGTCGGTGCGTTCGGAGGTGTCGACGATCGCGGATGTCTTCGCGAACGTCGAGCTGATCTCCGACCCGGCGATGTTCAAGGGGCGGCGCAGTGGGAACGTCGTCGTCGTAGCCGGCGACGGCGCGCTGCCCGACTCAGCCGACCTGGAGCGGGCTCTGCGATCGGATCCCGAGCCGTCCAGGCTGATGACCGGTCGCGACGCCACCGCGTTCGGATCCGGCAAAGTCCGGCACGATGAGTCGCCCGCGTAGGCGGCGGGTCGTTCAGATCATATAGTGCAGGGTGTCGACGATCGCTGAGCCGAGCGCGACGTCACCGTCGATGTGGACGGTGGCCTGCGCCGCTCGGGGTCGGCCGCCGGCGAGTCGCGTGTAGTCGGCGACGGTGGTCCGCAGCGTGACGTCGGCGGGGCCGTCCAGCGCCGGGACGAGGGCAGCGCGGTCATCAACGGCGACGTGCACCCGTGTCGGCACGAGACCGGTGAACTCGAAGGCGACGCGGGTCCCCTTCGGCGCTGCTGCCTTCTTGCCGACCAGGTAGGGCATCACGGCAGCCATCTCGTCCAATGCGAAGCCGGCAGGCACCGGATCGCTCGGTTCGTCGAGGCCGAGCGCGTCGCGGAGGTCGAGTTCGTGCACCCAGCTGTCATAGGTACGCACTCGCATGAACCGCCCGTATGTTTCGGGGCCGACCGGCGTAACGGCGTCGGCGTTCCACTCGTCGTCGCCCATCGCTGTCAGGTCGGCGATGCGTTTCGCGGTCACCGCCCGGTAGTCGGCCATGACCTCGGCCCGGGTACGGGTTCGATAGTGGTCGAGCCAGTGTTCGTTGAGTTCGCCGATTGGGTTCTTCACGTGATCGAGTCCGGCGACGTCGCGGCCTGCGTCGGGTTCTTTGCCGTCGAGCATGTTCTCGGTTCCGACGATGTGTGCGACGACGTCGCCGACAGTCCATCCCGGTAGGCCCGACTCCGCCGACCAGTCCACGTCCGACAGCCCGCTGACGAGGTGATCGATCGCCCGCCACTCCGCAGCCAGCGCGTCGATGATCGGAGCCTTCTCGACTCGAGTCTTCACACGATTCCCTCTCGCTAGTACACGACCCACTGAGTCTACGAACACCGGTTTGGGCATGCCACCGCCGAGAAGATATTGTTCACTCCGAGCCGTTGCTCGCACGACGACGGCCCGGCGCGTATAGCTCAGCGGTAGAGCTCTGGTCTTACACACCAGCGGTCAGGGGTTCAAATCCCTTTGCGCGCACCTTTCGATGGCCGATCGCCACGCCAGTCTCGCCGGTGAGGCTGGTGATCGTCCCTCCCCGCCGGACTACCCTCGACCACTCGAACCAAACGAGCGCCGATCTCGCGGTGGGAGACTTGGGAGCGCAAACCTACACCGCTCAGCGGAGACGTCACCGTGACGGTGTCGTAGGCGCTGAGCGGTGTAGGTTTGCGACTTCGGTCCCTGCGGCTTCGATCACTGCGAGGACACCCTCGACTCCGTGCGGACGCGTGCTGGCCGCGTACAACTGGGTCGCGACACTGAGCTGGTAAATCGTGGCGCGGCTCAGTCCGAGGGAGACGATCGCGTCGCGTTCGAGGGCCTCGATCTGCGAGAGGGTGTGGCGGCCGAACGCGCGGCACACCGGTGGCGGCTGATCGACTTCGACATGTGGGGAGATCATCCCCGCACATAAACGAGACCGCCCCCGATCCGTGAACGGATCGGGGGCGGTCTACGCGTAAGCTTTGGGTTTAGAGCGCGCTCACGTTCGTCGCCTGGGGGCCCTTGGCCCCTGCCTCGAGGTCGAACTCGACGCGCTGCGACTCCTCCAGGTTACGGAAGCCGTTACCTGAGATCGAAGAGTAGTGGACGAACACGTCGTCACTACCGGAGTCGGGAGCGATGAAGCCGAAGCCCTTTTCGCTGTTGAACCACTTGACGGTTCCTTGTGCCATGCTGATTACTGCTTCCTTCAGAGAGCGGGGACAAAACCTGTCTCCCACACGTATATGGTCTCACACTTTCGCCGCTACCGGTATTCCACCGGCCGACCAGGCGCGCCGCGCGGACTCGCGGCGCGCTGGACTCCGAGCGGATGGCGGGATTCGAACCCACGTAGACGGTTTTGCAGACCGCTGCTTAGCCTCTCAGCCACACCCGCATGTTGACGGCTCCCACTCTGTCCCGACGCCGCTGGCCGCGTCGAGGGTTTGACGCAGCGTCGCGCAAATCACCGCGCCACTCGAGCGTCCCGTGACCGTTCCGCAACCTGCCAACAGTTGAAACGGGAGTGACTGCTGTTGTCTACTGTGAATATTGTGACTACTGGGAATTGGAACCGCACTGCCCGACGCCACTCGACCTGGCGTCGACGCGTCGTCGCATCGGTGAGCACTGTCGGCGTCGCCGCTGCGCTCGCCACCGCGAGCACCGGACAGGCCGCCGCGGAGCCGACGATCGGCGAACTCATGGACAGCGCAGGTTCTGTACTGCAGGAGCTCCCGATCGATCCGAACGGCTCGATCGACCTGTCGTCACTGTTCAACCTGCTCGGCCCGCAGACGCCCGGAACCCCCGGCACACCGAAGACTCCGACCGGCGAGCGCCGCACCTCCTGCACCCAGGTGGTGCAGATCGGCGACTCGACGTCCATCGGCATCGACAGCGCGTCCAAAGTCTCCGTCGAGGGCGACCGGTTGACCCCGCAGTATCAGCGCGTCGGCGTCGAGAGGGTCACGCTCGACGCAGGGGGCGGCCGCTCCATCGTCGAGAAGGTCGACGGCGAGCCCAACGCGGTCGACGCCATCGACTCCCAACTCGCTCGCGGCAACCGAGGCTGCTGGGTCATCGCGACGGGCGTCAACGACGCCGCGAACATCGCCGTCGGATCGAAGGTCAAAGCCGACGAGCGCATCGACCGCGTCATGAAGAAGCTTGACGGGCAAAACGTCCTGTGGCCGACCGTCATGACCAGCGATCCGAGCAACGCCGCGTATGCGCCCAAGAACATGACCGCGTTCAACGACGCGCTCAAACGAGCAGCCGCCAGGTACCCAAACCTCAAGATCTACGATTTCGCCGCCGAATCGCAGCCGTCCTGGCACACCGACGACGGGATCCACTTCAACGCGACCGGGACTGCTCAACGGAACCGCCTGTTCGCGACCGCACTCGCGACCGCCTTCGGCGACTGACGTCGCCGCGAACACGCCGCAACCAAAGCCGGCGAGTCAGAGCGCCCGGGTCATACGGACGCACGACGTGTCGGACGCACTCTGAGCGGTGCCTATGATGGACGATCGGTGCCGTCGCGGTGACGCGGCCGAAGACCTGTACCGACGTCGTCATCGAGCGGTTGTCGGCGGCACCGCGCAACGGTCCGCAGCGACAAGGGGTACCTTCCGCCAATGCCACGTCCTACCCACGGTCAGTCGACGTATCTGCCTGGCCTCGACGGCATCCGCGCGGTAGCCGTCATCCTCGTTCTGCTGTATCACCTGCAGGTCCCGGGCTTCGGCGGCGGACTCCTGGGCGTCGGCGTCTTCTTCACCCTCAGTGGCTTCCTCATCACGTCGCTGCTGATCGCGGCACGCGAACGAACCGGCGGCCTCGGATTGAAGACCTTCTGGATCAGGCGCGCACGGCGTCTGTTTCCCGCCGTCGCCCTCGTGCTCGCGGCGACCATCGCGACCACAGCCATCTTCGTTCCGGACAAACTCGGCACGTACACCGGGCAGGCGCTCTCGGCATTGTTCTACGTGAACAACTGGCAGACCATCGCATCCGACACCTCGTACTTCGACCGCTTCGGCGGCCCCAGTCCACTGAGCCACATGTGGTCGCTGTCGATCGAGGAACAGTTGTACATCGTGTGGCCGCTGGTGCTGGCACTGTTCTACCTCACGCTGCGCCGCCGCTGGCTGATGAGCCAGGTGACGCTGCTCCTCGCGCTCGGTTCGTTCTATCTGCTCGCCACACTCGCCGAGGCCGGCTTCGACAACACGCGCGCCTACGAGGGCACCGACACCCGCGCGGGCGGACTGCTGTTGGGTGCCGTCCTCGCCTTCTGGTGGCCCGCACGCGCGCACCGAGCGACGCACAACCAACGGTGCTTGATAGACGCCCTCGGCATCGCCGGACTCGGCACGATCCTCTATCTCAGCACGACGACGACCGACAGTTCGCAGAGCCTGTACTCCTGGGGTATCGCCGTCCTGACCGTCGCTACGATGGGCGTTCTCACAGCCGCAGTCACACCCTCGACGTTCATCGCGACCCTCCTGTCGACACAGCCGTTCCGGTGGATAGGCGAACGCTCGTACGGCATCTACCTCTGGCACATGCCGCTCGTCGCGTTCCTCCCCAGCGTCGTTCGGGGAGACTCCGCAGTGGTCAGTTCCATCGTGGTCGTATCCGCGACGCTGGTCTTGGCGTCGCTGTCATGGCGGTACGTCGAAGACCCGATCCGCCGATACGGTTTCCGCGCCGCCCTCACCACTCCCCGACTCCCGGAGGACACCTTGCGCGCTGCACTCCTGACAACGCTGATCTCCATGTTCACTGGCATCGCCCGCGTGCTGGACAGGCTGCGCCGCCGCATCACCCCAGAACCCCTTAACCCAGAACCCGTCACCGAGCAGCCCGTCACCGACGAGCCTGCACCCGAACTCGAGGCCGACGCTGACCCGGCTCCGCTCGCCGAACCCGCGACCGCCTGGGACGATCCCCACCGCGCCCAGCTCGAACCGGCTCCTTTGCGCGAGGAACCGGTCGACGTCGCCGCGACCCGCATCGTCGAAGAGCCCGTCGACCTGTCCCCGGCCGAACCCGCGGCCCCGGGCGGGTCGATCGAACCGTTGGCTGCGGACACACGCCGCTTCGCCGCACCGACGGAGATCACCGTCCTGCAGTCCGCACCGAGCGTGCTGAACCTTCCACCCGCGCCCCAGGCCTACTCCGCCATCGGACCCGACTCGGCCACGGCCCTCGAGCGGGTGCCTGCCGTCGGCGAGTCCACCCACCGCACGCGACGCTCCTCCCCTGCCCGCGCCGTCATGGCGACCCTCATGGTGGTGGGGCTCGCGATCGGCGCGATGGTCGGCGTCTCCTACCTCAATCCCGATCTCCCCGTCGTGTCAGCGCTCTACCGACCCGACACCGGAGGCAGCGGCGTCGACGACGGGGTCGACGACGCACTCAACCCCGACCGGTACGGTCCGACGATGCCCGCGGCGCAACGCCGGACGAAGTGCTCCACCGTCATCCACGTCGGCGACTCGACATCCATCGGCATGAACGACGTCGGCATGCAGCCGAACCCCGTGTTGCGGCTGTCCGGCCGGTATCGCGAGTACGGCGCGGATAGGTACGTCTCCGACGTCGTGGGCGGGCGTTCCAGCATGGAGCGCCTCAACGGCGAACCGAATGCGACCGAGTCGATCACCAGCGACCTCGCCCGCGGCCTACGCGGCTGCTGGGTCGTCGCGATGGGTATCAACGACACCGCCAACGTCGAAGTCGGCGGCCAGGGGCCGGTCGACATGCGAATCGACAATCTGATGAAACCGCTGGCCGGCCAACCCGTGATGTGGCCGACCATCGCGACCAACGCGCTGAACGAGAATCCCGCCTACGACAACGAGGCCATGCGCAACTTCAACCGCGCACTCGTCCGGGCATGCGAGCGCTACCCGAACCTGCGGGTGTACGACCGGGCGGGCGAACTGCATCAGGACTGGTTCCTCGACGGCGTGCACTACACCCAAGCCGGCTACGTCGAACGCGCTCGCCGCTTCGCGGTAGCGCTCGCCACCGTGTATCCGGCGACGGATCTGCCGCCTGCCGGCTGCGTCCTCAGGTCGACGGACGCGGTCGTCGCCCCGCACCACTGACACCCGGCGGACAGTCAGCTGCGCGTGGCCAGGGCGGCCGTCCACGTCTCTTCGGTGCGGGCTTCGCCCGGACCGACCATCGCCGCATAGCGGACGAGTCCGTCGCGACCGACGAGGAACGTGCCCCGGTTGGCGTAGCCACGCCGCTCGTCGAGCACGCCGAAACTCCGGGCGACGTCGCCGTGCGGCCAGAAGTCCGACAGGATCGGGAACAGGTAACCTTGCGCCGACGACCAGACCTTATGGGTGGGCGGCGGGCCGACGGAGACCGCGACTGTCGTCAGAGTATCGTCGGCGAACCGTGGCAGATTGTCGCGGATGTGCCCGAGTTCGCCCTCACAGGTTCCGGTGAACGCCAGCGGGAAGAAGACGACGAGCACGTCGCCCTTCTCCCGCAACCCAGACAGGGACACGCGACGATTGTTCTGATCGCGCAAATCGAAGTCCGGTGCGACCGAGCCGACCGGTACGGGACCGGCGACAGCGATCTCGGGACTGGTCATGCCTTCTTGCCCGGCCTGGCCTTCGGCGTCACCAACCGTGCACCGGACCAATCGTCCAAGTTGATGACGGATGTCTGAGTGAGGCCTGCCGTCGGGGCTGCTTCGGCGATGACTGCCGGATCGACGTGCCCGTCGAGACCAGTCTTCGGCGAGAGGACCCAGATGAATCCGCCTTCGGCGAGAGGTCCGATCGCGTCCATCAGCGCGTCCACCAGGTCACCGTCGTCGTCACGCCACCAGAGGATCACCGCGTCGACGACGTCGATCGCATCCTCGTCGAGCATCTCGGCGTCGATCACGTCCTCGATGGCGGCCCGCAGGTCGTCGTCGGTGTCTTCGTCCCATCCCCGTTCCTGGATCACCATTTCTTTGGTGAATCCAAGCTTGCTCGCCTTGTCGTCCGTGGCGGCTACCACCGCGTGCATCCTCCCGATCGCTGAAATATTCCAAGTCCCGCCGAAGCGAACCGTAGGTCAAGCGTAGAGGGTCCAGCCGCTTACCGACAGTAGACACACAAGTTCGGACCAACCGCCCGGCCGCGAGGCACCCGACCGGACCCGTCACGCGGTCGGCAGATACTCTGCGCACCGGTCGAGCGCGGCCGTGCGTTTGTCGTCCCACTCCTTGGATGCGCGGTTCAGCCCGGCGCGCTGCTCCCGCTCGATGCGTTCGGCGAGTTGCTCCGAGGTGTCGACGAAGTCCGACACGTCCTCGACGAGGTCCGCGGGCGTCGCAGGCGAGATCGTTTCACGCACCACACCGGCCCCCGTATCGAGAGTCTCGACGGCCCAACGGTCCTCGGACCCGACCTCGGCGTACGACTGCGTCTTGTTGAGCACCTTCATGAAGGTGTTGTAGTCGCGGACCATGACGCCCGCCGACGTGATGACCTGACGACACACCTGGATGGCGGCCACCTTCTCCACTTCCGGGCGCTCGGCGGACGGCACGTTCGACGACGCGGATCCCGAGGACGACTCCTGCGTGTCGGAGCCCGAATCGGAGCAGCCGACGAGAAGTGTTGCGGCAGCGACCAACGCAAGACCGACGACTATTGAACGAACGCCGTTCATGCGACTCCCCCTCGCGTGGACACGGATGCGTTGAGGTTACCGCAGAGTAGAACGTGTGACTCGGCACATCCGTTTCTTCGACTCGTGATTTGGGGCACGATAGTGGTGACAGTACGCCAGAATCCTTGCGTACTCGAAAACGAATCGGACCGTCACCACCCCGACGGTCATGTACATGCGCGCCGCCGACACTTGCAGTGCGCCAGAGGAAGATTGGTGGATAAGTGACTGACCTGACCACGAGCACACCGAACGCCGGAACGCGGTCGAGCCGCGTAAAGGTGATCCGCGACGGTGTGGCGTCGTATCTGGCTGACAGCGACCCGTCGGAGACCGACGAGTGGCTCGAATCGTTCGATGCGATGCTGAGCAATGCAGGCCCAGAACGGGCCCGCTATCTCATGCTCCGCATGCTCGAGCGTGCCGACGACAAACGTGTCCCCCTCCCCCAGCTGACGTCGACGGACTACGTCAACACGATTCCGACCGATCTCGAACCAGACTTTCCTGGCGACGAGGACATGGAGCGACGTTTCCGCGCCTACATCCGCTGGAACGCGGCGGTCATGGTGCACCGCGCGCAGCGACCCGGCATCGGAGTCGGCGGCCACATCTCGACCTACGCGTCGTCGGCATCGCTGTACGAGGTCGGTTTCAACCACTTCTTCCGCGGACTGGATCATCCCGGCGGCGGCGACCAACTGTTCATCCAGGGACACGCCTCCCCCGGCATCTATGCTCGCGCCTTCCTCGAAGGACGCATCGACGAGCACCGCATGGACGGCTTCCGTCAGGAGCACAGCCACGCGGGCATGGGTGGCGGCCTGCCGTCGTATCCGCATCCACGGCTGATGCCCGAGTTCTGGCAGTTCCCGACGGTCTCCATGGGCCTCGGCCCGATGAACGCCATCTACCAGGCGCGATTCAACCAGTACCTGCACCTCAACGGGATCAAGGACACCTCGCAGCAGCACGTGTGGGCGTTCCTCGGCGACGGCGAGATGGATGAAGCGGAATCGCGAGGCCTCGCGCAGGTCGCCGCATCCGACCACCTCGACAATCTGACGTTCGTCGTCAACTGCAACCTGCAGCGACTCGACGGCCCGGTCCGCGGCAACGGAAAGATCATCCAGGAACTGGAGTCGTTCTTCCGCGGTTCGGGCTGGAACGTCATCAAGGTCGTCTGGGGCCGAGAGTGGGACGCTCTGCTCAACGCCGACCAGGACGGCGCGCTGGTCAACCTGATGAACAGGACCTCCGACGGCGACTACCAGACGTACCGCGCCAACGACGGCGGCTACATCCGTGACAACTTCTTCGGCCGGGACCCCCGGACCAAGGAGCTCGTCAAGGACTACAGCGACCAGGACATCTGGAACCTCAAGCGCGGCGGCCACGACTACCGCAAGATCTTCGCGGCCTACCAGGCCGCGCTGAACCACAAGGGCCAGCCGACGGTCATCTTGGCGCACACGATCAAGGGCTACACGCTCGGCGGTCATTTCGAGGGGCGCAACGCGACCCACCAGATGAAGAAGATGACCCTCGACGACCTGAAGGCGTTCCGCGACACGACGCACGTCCCGATCTCGGACGCAGAGCTCGAAGCCGACCCGTACCTGCCGCCGTACTACCACCCGGGTGCCGACTCGCCGGAGCTCCAGTACCTGGTGGACCGCCGACGCGAACTCGGCGGGTTCCTCCCTCGTCGCCACCTGACTCCGGCGCCACTGAAACCCGACACGTCGCGAGCGATCAAGGCCGTCTCGGGCGGATCGGGCAAGCAGGAGGTCGCCACCACGATGGCGCTCGTCCGCATCTTCAAGGAACTGATGCGTGACGAGGAGATCGGCAAGCGGATCGTGCCGATCATCCCCGACGAGGCTCGCACGTTCGGCATGGACTCGTGGTTCCCGACGCTGAAGATTTACAACCCGAACGGCCAGCACTACCGGTCGGTCGACGCGGAGCTCATGCTGGCCTACAAGGAGGCCGAGAACGGCCGGATCATGCACGAGGGCATCAACGAGGCGGGTTCCACCGCGTGCTTCACCGCCGTCGGCACCTCGTACGCGACACACAACGAGCCGATGATTCCGCTGTACATCTTCTATTCGATGTTCGGCTTCCAGCGCACCGGCGACGGACTGTGGGCCGCCGCCGATCAGATGGCCAACGGGTTCGTGATCGGTGCGACTGCCGGCCGTACGACGCTGACAGGTGAGGGCCTGCAACACGCGGACGGCCATTCACATCTGCTTGCCGCGACCAACCCGGGCGTCGTCGCATACGACCCCGCGTTCGCGTACGAGCTCGCGCACATCGTCGACGACGGCCTGCGACGCATGTACGGACCCGCTCCGGAGAAGGTGTACTACTACATCACCGTCTACAACGAGCCGATCCACCAGCCTGCCGAGCCCGCCGATCTCGATGTGGCGGGCGTCTTGAAGGGGATCTATCTCTCCCGCCCGGCCGAGCAGGAACGCGAGCTGCGCGCCGGGATTCTCGCGTCCGGCGTGACGATGAACGACGCCATCCGAGCGCAGGAGCTTCTCGCCGAGGACTGGAACGTCGCAGCCGACGTCTACTCGGTGACGTCGTGGAACGAGCTCGCGCGCGACGGAATCGCTTGCGACCGTGAAGAACTGCGTGAAGGCACGATTCGAACCCCGTACGTGACCGATGTGCTGAGTCAGCGCGCCGGTCCGTTCGTGGCGGCGTCGGACTACATGCGTGGTGTACAGGAACAGATCCGCGCGTACGTGCCGGGCACCTACCTGACGCTCGGCGCGGACGGTTTCGGATTCTCCGACACTCGTTCGGCCGCTCGCCGGTATTTCAACATCGATGCGGCGTCTATCGCCGTCGGCGTGCTCGTCGCACTCGCGCGCGACGGCAAGATCGACCGTTCGGTCGCCACGGACGCCGCCGCGAAGTATCAGATCACCGACCCGATGGCCGCCCCGGTATCGACTGCGGACCCCGGCGTGGCGTAATCCACGAGCAGATGAGAATCCTCTGAAGGGCCGGTCGACTCGCCGACCGGCCCTTCCGGGCTAGATTGGGGCTGTACCCCGAACTAGATTGACCCGAACTAGATTGGCCCAGAGTAAATTGACACTGTGTCCGACCAGCCGCTGAAGTCCACCCGCGCGACCGACGTCTTCGCCGACAAGGGTGCGCATGTGCCCGCTCCTGCGACGGTGCACGATGCGCTGCCCGACACGCTGCTGCGCCGGATGAAGCAATACAGCGGCCGACTCGCGACCGAGGCCGTGCACTCGATGTCCGACCAACTCCCCTACTTCAGCGAGTTGGATGCGGCGCAGCGCGCGAGCGTCCAACTCGTCGTGCAGACGGCCGTCGTCAACTTCGTCGAGTGGATCCAAGACCCGGAGGGCAACGTGAAGTTCACGGTGCAGGCCTTCCAAGTGGTCCCACAGGATCTGGCCCGCCGTATCACGCTGCTGCAGACCGTCGAGATGGTTCGCGTGGCGATGGAGTTCTTCGAGAAGTGGCTCCCGCTCCTGGCGCGCAACGACGCACAGCTGCGTGCGCTCACCGAGTCCGTGCTCCGATACGGTCGCGAGATCGGATTCGCCGCGGCTGCGATCTATGCGGCGGCTGCCGAGTCGCGGGGCGCCTGGGACTCGCGCATGGAGGCGCTCGTCGTGGACGCCGTGGTCCGCGGCGACGACGACGCACAACTCCTCTCCCGAGCAGCGGCATTGAACTGGCCGAGCGACTCGCCTGCGACGGTCATCGTGGGAACGCCTCCTCCGGAACAGAACGTCTCGGTTCCGCTCGCCGTCCACACGACCGCGAAACAGTACGACCGCGCGACGCTGTCCGTCGTTCAGGGCAGCACGCTGGTGGCCATCGTCGGCGGCTCGCTGCGGCCGACCGACCGTTTCCTCACCGACCTCTTGGAGCATTTCGCCGAGGGGCCCGTCGTCATCGGTCCGACGACGCCTAATCTGACGGCGGCGCACGCCTCCGCTGTCGAAGCCCTCGCAGGGGTACGCGCCGTCAATGGATGGCCAAGCGCTCCGCGTCCTGTCCACAGCTCGGATCTGCTTCCCGAGCGTGCGCTCACCGGCGACACGGACGCGGTCCGGATGCTCATCGACTCGACCGTCACGCCGCTGCGCGGCGCCAACGACACCCTGATGACGACACTCGAGGCGTACCTCGACGGCGGCGGCTCGATCGAGTCGTGTGCGCGCGAAATGTACATCCACCCCAATACTGTTCGATATCGACTAAAAAAAGTGACGGATGTCACTGGGCGTGACCCAAGCAACCCGCGAGACGCCTACATCCTTCGGGTGGCATTGACCGTTGGACGGTTGACACATTTCCACCAAGAATCACAGTCACAAGCCACTTGAGTCACACATGTCACGGATCCCAGGGACGAAAGTCCATTTCTAGGAACGAGTGCGGCTTACACGTAACGGATAACGAGCCGATGACGATGGAGGTGCCACTCAGAACACTTTTGTAGACACCCCACAAAGATCACGGTTGAGGTTCATACGACTCGACACCCACACCGAGGCGCTGAAGGGTGTTCGCTAGTCACGTGCTTTCGTTGCTTGCGCCCGGCCAGGGCTCCCAGAAGCCCGGAATGCTCGCCGAATGGCTTGAGCTTCCGGGAAACCGCGACCGCGTTGCGGCGTGGTCCGAGACGATCGGACTGGATCTCGCACGCCTGGGGACCACCGCGACCGCCGAGGAGATCACCGACACCGCGGTGACCCAGCCGCTCGTCGTCGCAGCCGCACTCCTCGCGTTCGACGAACTGGTCGACCGTCACGGCGCGATCCCCTCCGACACCGTCGTCGCGGGCCACTCGGTCGGCGAACTCGCGGCAGCGGCTATCACCGGCGTGATCACGGCCGACGAGGCCGTCCTCCTGGCAGGCATCCGCGGCCGCGAGATGGCCAAGGCCTGCGCGATCGAGCCCACCACCATGGCCGCGGTCCTCGGCGGCGACGAGAGCACCGTCCTCGACCGCCTCGCCGAACTCGACCTGGTGCCTGCCAACCGCAACGCCAAGGGGCAGATCGTGGCCGCGGGCTCGGTCACGGCCGTCGACGAACTCGTGGCGGCCCCGCCGGACAAGGCACGCGTCCGCAGGATCGCCGTGGCGGGTGCGTTCCACACCGAGTACATGGCTCCCGCCCAGGAAGCCGTCGCTGAAGCGGCCGCCGAGATCACACCGAACGATCCGACGCACACTCTGCTGTCGAACTCCGACGGTCAGCCAGTCGGCGACGGCGCCCTCGCGCTCAAGAAGCTCATCACTCAGGTCACCAGTCCGGTGCGATGGGATCTGTGCTCGCAGACTATGCTCGCTGCGGGCGCCGACGCCATCGTCGAACTCACGCCTGCAGGCACTCTTGTCGGAATCGCCAAGCGCGAACTCAAAGGCGTGCCGTCGCGCGCCGTCAACGTCCCCGCTGATCTGGAGGACGTCCCAGGACTTGGATAGCGGTCGGGTACCACCCGGCCACCGGAGAGTCGATCATCGATTTGTCCAGCAGCGAACCCGCTGATCTCCGGAAACACGTAACGCATTACGAACTAGAAGGGAGCCACATCGTGGCTGCAACTCAGGAACAGCTCGTCGCCGGCATCGCCGAGATCATCGAAGAGGTCACCGGCATCGAGCCGTCGGAGGTCACCCTCGATAAGTCGTTCGTCGACGACCTGGACATCGACTCGCTGTCGATGGTCGAGATCGCCGTTCAGGTCGAGGACAAGTACGGCGTCAAGGTCCCCGACGAGGACCTCGCCGGTCTGCGCACCGTCGGCGACACCGTCGCATACGTCCAGAAGCTCGAGGCCGAGAACCCCGAGACCGCTGCCGCCATCGCCGCCCAGATCGAGGCGAGCCAGGCCTGATGACCGAGCTGCGCGACTTTTCCACTCGCGGTGGGGATTTTCCCAGCGTCGTGGTGACCTCGATGGTCGCTACGACGTCCTTGGGTGCTGATCTGGACACGACCTGGGAAAATCTCGTCGCTGGCAAGTCCGGCATCCGCGAGCTGACCGACGACTACATCGACGACTACAAGTTGCCGGTCCGTATCGGCGGGAAGCTCGTCGAGGATCCGACGCTGGAGGTCACCCGTATCGAGGCGCGCCGCATGGCGTACGTCGAGCGTGTCTCCCACATCATGAGCAAGCGACTGTGGGCGCAGGCCGGCGAGCCGGAGGTCGATCCCGACCGTCTCGGCGTGGTGCTGGGCACCGGCATGGGCGGCGCGGACGCGATGATCGACGCTGACAACGCCATCAAGCAGACGCGCAACTACCGCAAGGTGTCGCCGCTCGCCGTTTCGATGACGATGCCAAACGGTCCCGCCGCGGTCGCCGGACTCAACGTCGGCGCTCGCGCAGGCGTCATCACCCCGGTCTCGGCCTGCTCGTCCGGCGCCGAGGCCATCGCGCACGCGTGGCGGCACATCGTCTTCGGCGACGCCGACATGGTGGTGTGCGGCGGCGTCGAAGGACACATCGACGCCGTGCCGATCGCGGCGTTCTCGATGATGCGTGCGATGAGCACGCGCAACGACGATCCGGCCGCGGCTTCGCGTCCGTTCGACAAGGCACGCGACGGTTTCGTCTTCGGCGAAGCAGCGGCCATGCTCATCATCGAGCGCGAAGATCACGCGAAAGCGCGTGGTGCGCACATCCACGCCCGTCTTCTGGGCGCGGGCATCACGTCCGACGGCTTCCACCTGGTGGCCCCGGACCCGTCCGGTCAGGGCAACGCACGTGCGATGACCCGCGCACTGCAGACTGCCGGACTCGCCAAGTCGGACATCACACATGTGAACGCACATGCGACGTCTACTCCGATCGGCGACACCGCAGAGTCTGCGGGCATCCAGGCGGCCGTGGGCAGTCATGCGGCCATCTACGCGCCGAAGTCGGCGCTGGGCCACTCGATCGGCGCCGTCGGCGCTCTCGAAGCGGTCCTCACGGTGAAGTCGGTGGAGGACTCGATCATTCCGCCGACGCTGAATCTCGACGAGCTCGACCCGGAGTGCGGCGACATCGACGTCGTGCACGGCGAGGCTCGACGCGGCCAGGTCGACTACGCGCTGAGCAACTCGTTCGGATTCGGAGGACACAACGTCGCTTTGACGTTCGGTCGCTACTGATTCACTCCCCCGCATAGGAGAAACCGATGACCACACTGGCACCCATCCCCGGCCGTGAGGAAGCGACGGATCCCCGTGACCCGCTGCTTCGGTTGACCACCTTCTTCGACGAGGGAACTGTCGAGCTGCTGCACCCCCGCGACAGATCGGGTGTGCTAGCAGCCGTCGGTGAGGTCGACGGTGTCCGCACCGTCTCCTATTGCACTGATGGCACCGTGATGGGCGGTGCCATGGGGGTGGTCGGTTGCGCACACATCGTGAACGCGATCGACACCGCCATCGCCGAGCAGACTCCGGTCATCGGCATCTGGCATTCGGGCGGCGCACGCCTGGCGGAGGGCGTCGAAGCATTGCACGCCGTAGGCGGCGTCTTCGAGGCCATGGTGCGTGCCTCCGGCTACGTTCCGCAGATCTCCGTCGTCGTCGGCTTCGCCGCGGGCGGAGCGGCATACGGCCCCGCCCTGACAGACGTCGTCATCATGGCGCCCGAGGGTCGCGTCTTCGTGACGGGCCCCGACGTGGTCAAGTCGGTCACCGGCGAGAGCGTGAGCATGGAGGAACTGGGCGGCCCGCACACGCACGGCAAGCGTTCGGGCGTCAGCCACATCACCGCCCAATCGGAGACGGACGCCTATTGGCGCGCCCGTCGCCTCGTCTCCACATTCTCCAAACAGGGCCAGGTCGATCGGGCCCGCGCTGCGGCAGGCGACACCGACCTGCGCGCGCTGCTTCCCGAGTCGAACCGCCGGGCGTACGACGTCCACCCGATCGTCGAGGCACTCCTGGACTCCCAGTTGGCCGAGGACTGCGTCACCGAGATCTCGACGTTCGAAGAGCTGCAGGCCAAGTGGGCGCCCAACATCACGATCGGTTTCGGCAGGCTCGCCGGCCGGTCGGTCGGCGTCATCGCTAACAACCCGCTGCGCATGGGCGGCTGCCTGAACTCCGAAGCGGCGGAGAAGGCGTCGCGCTTCGTGCGCCTGTGCGACGCGTTCGGCGTCCCGATCGTCGTCTTGACCGATGTCCCCGGGTATCTGCCTGGCGTCGGCCAGGAATGGAACGGCGTCGTTCGACGCGGTGCGAAGCTTCTGCACTCGTTCGCCGAGTGCACGGTCCCCCGGGTCACGCTGGTGACCCGCAAGATCTACGGCGGCGCCTACATCGCGATGAACTCGCGCGCGCTCGGCGCGACGGCCGTCTTCGCGTGGCCGGGCTCGGAGGTCGCCGTCATGGGCGCGAAGGCCGCGGTCGGCATCCTGCACAAGAAGGCGCTCGCCGCCGCTCCAGACGAAGAGCGGGACGCCTTGCATGAGCGGCTGGCCGTCGAGCACGAGCAGATCGCGGGCGGGGTGGGACGCGCCCAGTCGATCGGCGTCGTCGACGAGATCATCGATCCGACAGTCACGCGCAGCCGTATCGCCGAGGCGCTCGCCGTCGCTCCCGCCCGCCGCGGCCGCCATAAGAACATCCCGCTGTAGACCCCGCGTTGTCGCTCAGGGCACGAACTCTTGTGCCCTGAGCACGACTTTGCGCTCAGGGTTGAACCATGGGCGCAATGGTGGTGCCCAGGGCGCAAACGAAGCCTCCGCCGTTCCCCGAAGGGCTCCCCACCACATCGCAACAAAAAGAACTAGCGCAACACGCACCTCACAAGGCATAATCTCTAACAGCAGTGTGCTACCGATTCGACGCGGTGCCTTGGGGAAGACGTTCCTCGTCGAACCGGAGGTGAATGACCAGTGCGCAATCTCAATCAGTTTGCGGACCTGACGACAGGCGTGGTGTACATCCACGCCTCTCCCGTCGCGCTGTGCCCGCATGTGGAGTGGGCGCTGTCGTCGACGTTGGATGCACGCGCCGACTTGAAGTGGTCGGGGCAAGATGCAGCCGAGCCGAGTCGCATGCGTGCGACCGTCGACTGGACCGGTCCGGTCGGCACCGCCGCGCGGCTCGCCTCTGCGCTGCGCGAATGGCCCGGACTCACCTTCGAGGTGACCGAGAACGCCAGCGAAGGGGTCGACGGCGAACGATTCAGCCACGTCCCGGGCCTCGGACTCTGGCGGGGCTCCACGGGCGCCAACGGCGACGTGATCATCGGCGAGATGCAGTTGCGCGCCATGATGGACAACCAGCCCGACAGCGCAGGACTGGCAGCCGAACTCGACACCGTCCTCGGCACCGCGTGGGACGACGCCCTGGAGAACTACCGGATGGGCGGCGCCGGGGCCGAAGTGACCTGGCTACACCAGCGAGTCGGCTGATAGCCCCCGGCGGTCATCCCCGTTGATCGACGAGCGGCTCCTCGCGTTCGGCACTGAGGATGTGCAGTATCCGCGACCCCACCGACTCGATAGTGAGCAGGACGGCGCACACGATCGCGATCGTGCCGGGAACGAAGACGAGTAGGTCGTCGATCCTGTCCCACGCCGCCGGGCTCCACAACGCCACCCATGTCAACGTCAGCGCGATCACCGTCGACAGTTCGCCGAGGAACGACAGTCCGACAAAGGCGAGCGCGGCCTTCCGGTGTCGCCGAACGGACTTGCGGGAGAAGTGAAAGTTGGCGCCGAACGCGAGCAGTAGCACCGCGAACAGCGACAGGAGTAGGCCGAGATCATCGGCCGTCAGTGTCCGCACGGCACCGCCCTCATCGGTCAGGAATCAAGTGCGTCCAGTATGCCCTGATTGAAATCGCGCCACAGCGGCTTCGCCCACGGCCCGAACGCGCGATCGGTCAACACCACGCACGACGCTCCCCGGACCGGGTCGACCCACAGGAACGTACCCGACTGCCCAAAGTGACCGAACGTGGACGGCGAATGCGACGGCGCCGTCCAATGCTTGTCCTTGGCGCCCTTGATCTCGGGCCCGAGCCCCCAGTCGTTCGGCCTGAACCTGCCGTATCCGGGCACGAAGCCGTCGATGCCCGGGAAGTGGACCGTACGAGCCGTCACCGCCGTCTGCGGCGACACCAGGGTGGGGGCGAGGAGGTCTGCGGCGAACCGAGCCAGATCGTCGACGTTCGATCGAGCCCCATGCCCGGCGGGACCGACCAACGCCGTCGACGTCATACCGAGCGGTTCGCAGATTGCCTCGCGCAGGTACTCGGCGGCCGCGATCTGCGTCTCGGTGGCCACCAGATCGGCGAGTAATTCGTACCCGCGGCTCGAGTAGATCCGCTGCTCCCCCGGCGCCGCTTGGACGTCGTCGCTGTCGAACGCCAAACCCGACGCGTGCGACAGCAGGTGCTCCACCCGTGCGCCGTTCGGCCCCGCGGGAGTCGCCAGGTCGACGGCGCCCTCTTCGACTGCGACGAGCACGGCCTGTGCGACGAGGAGTTTGGTCACCGATGCCAGTTCGTACACACGAGCGGTGGGGGGGGTCGATGGGGGGGCACCGCGCGGGGGGGGGGGAGGGCGGGGGGCGTGGTCGACGGGCCAGGACTCCAACTGCGCCAGCGCTTTCACCGCACCGACGTTACTAGGTGGGTCAGCGATCGGCGTCGGTGTAGCGGATGACGCCGCGGATGTTCCGTCCCTCCAACATGTCGGTGTAGCCCTCGTTGATCTGGTCGAGGGTGTACTCGCGGGTGATCATGTCAGCGATGTTGAGCTTGCCAAGCTTGTACATCGACAGCAGGTTCGGGATGTCGAGCTTGGGATTCGCACCGCCGAAGATCGAGCCCTGCAGGTTCTTCTGGAGCAGCGTGAGCATCGCCAGATTGAGCGTCACGTCGCTCTCCATCATGTTGCCCATACCGGTCAGCACGCAGGTGCCGTTCTTCGCGGTGATACCCATCCACGTGTCGACGTCCTTGCCGTGTACTTCACCGACCGTGACGATCACCTTGCGGCACATCCCGCCCGCCGTGATCATCGCGATCTCGCCTGCCGCTTCCTCGACGGACGCGAACACGTGGGTGGCACCGAACTTGAGCGCCTGCTCGCGCTTCCATTCGATCGGGTCGATCGCGAACACGTTGCGAGCACCCGCGATCACGGCGCCCTGCAGGGCCGCCGTACCGACCCCGCCGACGCCGACGATCGCGACGTCTTCGCCGGGACGGACGTCGCCGCTACGGGTGGACGATCCGTAACCGGTCGGGATGCCGCAGCCGCATAGCGCGGCGACCTCGAACGGGATGTCCTTGTCGATCTTCACCACGGACGCCTCGTGCACCACCATGTACGGCGAGAACGTGCCGAGGAGCGTCATCGGGTAGACGTCTTCGCCCGCCGCGGTGTGGATGCGGAAGGTGTGGTCGGAGACGGCTTCGCCCTGCAGCAGCATGGCGCCGAAGTCGCAGAGGTTTGCGACGCCTTCCTTGCACGACGGGCACTTGCCGCAGGACGGGATGAACGAGAGGACGACGTGGTCGCCTGGCTCGAAGTCGGTCACGCCTTCGCCGACCTCCTCGATGACGCCTGCACCCTCGTGGCCGCCGAGCACCGGGAACCCGGCCATCGGGATGCCACCGGTCATCAGATGGTGGTCCGAGTGGCACATGCCCGCGGCTTCCATCCGGATCTTGACCTCATGGGCCTTCGGGTCGCCGATCTCGATCTCTTCGATCTTCCACGGCTGGTTCAACTCCCGCAGGAGCGCACCCTTCGTCTTCACTCTCAACCTCGCTTCGCCTGAGTCGGCAACGTCGAATCACTTGGACGCGCAGCTATTCGCGCTCCCTTGTGACAGTAGTCACCTGAGACGAAAATTGGAACACGTTACAGAATATTTCTGCAACGTGTTCCAATTTAGGTTCGATCGCGGTCGCGAACCGGCTAGCTCTTCAGTGCCTCGTCCTTGCTGCCGAACTCGGCGCGCAACGTCGGCTTGACGACCTTGCCGCCCGCATTGCGCGGCAGCTCGGGCACCACGACGACGTCCTTCGGATGCTTGAAGCGCGCCAGGTTGTCGTTGAGGTACGGCTCGAGGTCGTCGATCGTCAGATCCTCGACGCCGTCGGCGAGTACAACCACGGCCACCGGAACCTCTCCCCACTTCTCGTGGGCGCGGCCGATAATCGCGGCCTCACTGATGCTCGGATGCCCGAACAGGACGTTCTCCACCTCGGCGCAGTAGATGTTCTCACCGCCCGAGATGATCATGTCCTTGGCTCGGTCGACGACGTAAATGAAGCCCTCCTCGTCCTGGCGGACGAGGTCACCGGAGTGGAACCAGCCGCCGTGGAACGCGTCGGCGGTCCCCTGCGGGTTCTGCCAGTAACCGGCCATCATGTTGGGACCGCGGTAGACGATCTCGCCGACGTCGCCCTGCTTCACGTCCTTCATCTCCGGGTCGACGATGCGCGCAGTGACGCCCGGGACCACCTTGCCGATGGAACCGATCTTCCGCAGCGCATCCTTGCCTTCGAGGACGCAGGTGATCGGCGACATCTCGGTCTGGCCGAAGACCGCGACGTTCGTCGCGTCGGGGAATGTCTCGTTCATCGCATTCAGCACGGTGTCCGACGCAGGCGCCGCGCCCCAGGAGATCACTCGCAGTTTGAGGTCTCGCGGCTTGGCCTGCTGTGCGGCGCACACGGCCTGCCACTGAGCGGGCACCAGGAAGATCGAGGTGGTGCCCTCCCGCTCGAGAGTGTCGAGCATGTCATTCGGGTCGAACGCGCCAAGCGGATGAATGACCGACAGCGCACCAGTGTAGAACAACGGCGTCATTGCGCCGAGCCCGGCGATGTGGAACATCGGCGCGACGCACGAGCCGATGTCGTCGGCGCTGGTGCTCAGCGCTTGCAGCGTGTTCAGCGCCTGAGCCTGCAGGTTCTGATGGGTAAGCATGGCGCCCTTGGGTTTTCCGGTGGTGCCCGAGGTGTACATGATCAGCGCGACGGTGTCTTCCGGAATGTCGATGTCCGGGAGTTCCGACGAATCCTCAGCGATGAGCGCCTCGTAGTCGAGATGCCCTTCGTTCTGTGCACCGCCGACGACGATCGTGTGGTCGATGGCGCCGGTCGACGCGGAGACGGCGTCGGCCAACGGCGCGAGCATCGTCTCGGTGGCGATCACCTTGGCGCCCGAGTCGGCGACGAGGAACCCGATCTCGGGCGGCGTCATGCGAATGTTGACCGGAACGGGGATCGCGCCGATCAGGTTCGCGGCAAGGGTGACCTCGACGTACTCGCTGCGGTTGAGCATGACGACGAGGATGCGATCGCCGAACTCGACGCCGCGGCGGCGGAATGCGGCCGCGAGCGCATGCGTGCGCTCGTCGAGTTCACGCCACGTGGTGGTCTTGCCGAGGAATCGGAGGGCGCCGTTGTCGGGACTCATCGCCGAGTGGCGACGGACCTGATTGTTCCAGTGATTGCGGCGCGAGCGCTGAGGCTCGGCATTCAGGGCGAAGCCCAGGGCATCGGTCATGGGGTACTCCTCGGTGTTGTGCGCTGCGCGCGGGGATCTTCTGGACGTGGTCGGGTCGACGCGCCGGTGCTCGGCGGCGGGTCAGTGCGTGCCGAAGCCGGCAAGCACACGGTGAAACTCGGGCGATTGGAGAAGTCGGGTCTGGCCGGCGATCTCACGGTCGATGGCGGCGTCATAGCCGGCCAACGCATGCGCATCGAGGGCGGCCTTGGTGACGGCGAGGGCGTTCGGCGGGTTGCGGAGCAGACGCGTGGTCGCCCGCGCGACGAGCTTGTCGAGGGCGTCGGCGTCGTCGGCCACATCGGTGAGCAGCCCAGCGCCGTACGCGTCGGGCGCATGGAGTTTCTCGCCCAGCAGCGCCATCGCGTTCGCCCGTGCTCGGCCGAGTGAGACCGTGAACAGTGCGCTCGCGCCGCCGTCGGGCATCAGACCGATGTTGACGAACGCCAGCAGGAAGTACGAGCGAGTGGTCGCGTAGACGAGATCTGCCGCGACAGCCAGGGAGGCGCCGATGCCGACTGCCGCGCCGTCGACGGCAGCGATTACGGGCATGGGAAGCGAGCGGAGCGCACCGATGAGGTTCGAGCCGTTTTCGATGATTCTGCGAGCCTGCGACTCGTCGAAGCCGCCACCCGTGGCGGAGTCAGCGGCCATGCCCGCCACGTCGGCCCCTGCGCAGAACGACCCGCCGCGACCGGACACCACAACGACGCGGACGTCCGAGCGCTCGGCCCATTCGTGGCACAACTCGATGAGGCGGCCCGACGCCGCACCGTCGAGCGCGTTCATCTGCGCCTGCCGATCGATCTCGATGCGTGCGACGCCGTCGTCGTCGATGCCGTCCCATACTCCGCCTACACAACGGGTCTCGCTGATCATCACACCTCGTATCGGATCCGTACCGTTCGCGAATTGCCCACACACTACCACCGACAGTGACCGAGGTCATGCGACTACTTGTTAACTTTTTCCGCCCGTAAGTTTTCTTCACCTGCACTTACTGCGTGTATTAGCTCTCGGCGAGAAGTTCATCGGTCATTCGCTAGCATGGATCTCCATGACCTCCCGAACACCCGCGGACGCCGCTGCGCAGCATGCTCGCATCCGTCCGTCCGATCGGCGCGAGATCGTGCTGCGGACCGCGTCGGACGTGTTCGGCACGCGCGGTTACGCCGCGACACGCCTGACCGACATCGCCGAGGAGGTCGGCATCTCCGCTCCAGCCCTGTACCGCCACTTCTCGAACAAGTACGACCTGTTCGCCGCCGCGGTCGACCGGCTCTCGGAGGGGGTGGACGCGGCGGTCTCCGGGGTCGCCCACCGCGATGACCCACGTGAGGAACTGCGCGCCGTCCTCGCCGCGTTCGCCGACACGGTGATGGAGCACCGCAGTTCAGGCAATCTGTATCGCTGGGAGCGGCGGGTCCTGCACGACGCCGACCGCACGCGCACCCGCGATGTCCGGGTGGCATTGCACCGTCGGCTGCGCTCGTTGATCGAGGCCGCCCGGCCCAACCTGCCGAGGCCCCTCACCGACCTTCTCGCAGTCGCGACCCTGTCGGTCGCAGCGAGCCCCGCGACGCACCGGATCGCGATGGGCCGCCGCGCCGCGACCGAACTCGTGTCGACGGCCGCGGTCACCCTGCTCGACGTCGACTTCCCCGATTCCCCGCCGACCGCCGACCGACCGCCAGGCCTGGCGCCAGCCGGTCGCCGGGAATCGATCCTCGCGGCCGCCGTCACCCTGTTCGCGCAGCGAGGGTTCCACGAGGTGACGGTGGAAGACATCGGCGCAGCGGTCGGGCTGCCCGCGTCCGGCGTGTACCGCCACTTCGAGTCGAAGGTCGCGATCCTCGCCGCGGCCCTCTGGCGGACCGCGGACCGCGCGACCGACGCAGTCGCCGTCGCCCTGTCGCAGGCGCAGACGCCGCGCGAAGCGCTGGTGTCCCTGACTGCCCGCTACAGCGAACTATGCGTGGATGACCCGGACATCATGGCGATCTACCTGTCGGGGACGGGAGCCCTCGACGACGGCGACCTGCACGCCCTGCGTCGCCAACAGCGGACGACCGTCGACGAGTGGGCCACCTGGGTGGTGCGCGCACGGCCGGAATGCTCGAACGCGGCCGCGCGCTACCTAGTCCACGCCAGCCTCAACCTCGCCAGCGACCTGGTCACCGGCAGGCCCGGAGTCGATGCGCCGACCGTCGCCGCGGCCTCCGCCGCCATCCTGCTCGGCGACGGCGCGCACGGTCGGTGACGTCGACGACCTGCGCTCAAACCACCTCGAAGTCGGAGACGAGCCACGTCCCGTCGTCGCGCGTGAGCGTGACCTTCACCCGCGACTCGTACGCACCGCTGCCCGCTCCGAGGGCGGGTGCCTGCGGGCTGGTCACGGTGTTGTCGAGCGCGACGAGCACGACGGCCTCACGGTCGTCGATCGACATGATTCCGGCGTTCTCGGCGCTCCCCTTCGACGACGCCTGCGCAGCGTCGTTCGCGGTACGCGCCTGCTGCGAAGACTTGATATAGGTGTCGGCGAACTCCGGAGTGGCGATTTCCCGGATCCGTCGGTCGAGGTCGTCGTACTTGCCTGCCTCGTAGGTCAGCATCTGCGCGGCGTAGGATTTCGCGTCGCGCAACGCGCCCGCCCGGTCGAGGTCGCCGCTGTCGTCGGAACTTGAGCCGAACGCCAGGTAGGCGAAGACCCCGGCGGTGACCGCGAGGACGACGACGGCCGCGATGAGCGACGCGACCAGGGTCTTCGACGTGCTCGGCCCATCGCTACGGGGCTCGGCGGCCTGCTCGCCGGGTCCGGTCTTGTCTGCCCGCTCCGCCTTCGATGCCTCTTCCGCACGGATCTGTTCACGCTTGGCTCGGTTGGCGGCAAGGAAGTCGCCGCCGTCGCGAAAGGTTGGGTCGCCGCCGGAAGTTGAGGACATGCGCCCCAATGTAGCGGTAACCACCGGTTGCACCCGCCCAACGGTGCCGCGCCCTCCGCAAAAACTACCCCGACCAGCTGTTTTGCACGCGGCGGGATCGGTGCGCTAGAGTTTCATCTCGGTTCACGAAAGAGCAATCCCCCATAGCTCAACGGCAGAGCACTCGACTGTTAATCGAGCGGTTATTGGTTCGAATCCAATTGGGGGAGCAACAAAACCCGCTGGCAACAGCGGGTTTTCTGCTTTCTGCCCCGCGTCGGCCGTCCTCAGGCACATCCGCGGTACTCGTTGACATCCGCGGCCTCTCTGAATGCCGCGAACGTCGCCCAACCCCGCGGATGCGTTGAGCGGAGCCGACCCTGTTCCGACACTGGTCCCTCGTTCAGGTGAAAACACGTGATCACAGTTGAACCCGCAGGTGAGAGGAGTTATTCACGCATAGTATTCCCAGGTATACGACCCCCTCCCCGAAAGCTGGGACCGCCATGAGAACCGATCACGTTCGCACAGCCACTGTCGTGTTCGTGGCCTCCGCTGCACTGTCCGTTCTCGCAGCATGCGGATCGACCGACACCGAAGCCGCTCCTCCGACAACTGTGACCGTGACCGTCCCTGACGTCGCGACCGAGACGGTCACAGCCACACCGGATCCGCAGTCGACTGACGACGATCCCACAACCACCGCGACCGATGCCGGCGCTACCACGACTCGGCTCCACACCGCGACTCGCGCGCAGACCACGGCGACGACCACTGCGGATTCGATGACCGCCGCACAACGGAATGCGATCGACAAGGGCCGTGAGTACCTGTCGATGTCCGCCTTCTCGCGGCAGGGCTTGATCGATCAGCTCGCGTATGAGGGGTTCAGCAGCGCCGACGCGGGTTTCGCAGTCGACTATCTCAACCCCGACTGGACCGACCAGGCGACGAAGAAGGCAGCCGAGTACATGGAGATGAGTGCCTTCTCCCAGCAAGGTCTCGTCGATCAACTCGTCTACGAGGGCTTCACGCGGGCGCAGGCCGCCACGGGTGCCGCGAGCCAGTTCTAGACATCGATCGCAGCGAACCGCCTCGCCGCGCCTCTACCCGCGCCTCCACCGGCCGCCCTCAAGCACATCCGCGGCACTCGCTGATGTCCGCGGCATCTGTGAATGCCGCGGACGTCGCCCAACACCGCGGATGCGTTGAGCGGAGGTACGCTAGTCCTCGTGTCCCTTCGCATTCAGGGAGTTGACGGCGCGCACAGCGCCGCTTCCAGATGACCGTGCCCCGCAGCCGATCCGTGTGATCGGCGGCTACCGCATACCCTCATCACCCCTCTGACACCAGAAGGCCACTTCCGACATGCGTACTCCCACCCAGCAGCAGATCCTGTCCGCATTCCGCGGCGCCACTAAAGGCGAGATCGCCAAGATCTCATTCGACAAAGGGTTCGACGACGTCGACTTCGACAAGATCGAGTTCTACGGATGGCGCGACCGCAAGATCCCGCGCCGCGCGTATCTCGTCATCGAGCACGACGGCGAACTGGTCTCACTGCTACTCAATCGGTCCGAGGCCAAACCTCGACGTCGGGCCATGTGCTCATGGTGCCGCGACGTCGAACTCGTCCAGGACGTGATGCTGTACGCGGCGCGACGCGCCGGGTCGCGCGGAAGGCGCGGCGACACCATCGCTGCGCTCATCTGCGAAGACTTCGCATGCCCGAAGCGCGCGCGGAAACTGCCGCCCGCCTACCACAAGGACACCGACCTCGACGCGATCCGCGCAGGCCAGGTCGACGAGATGTCGCGGCGCGTACACGCATTCGTCACCGAGGCCCTCTCGACCGACGGCTGACCCGACAACCGCCGGTCAACCGAGGTCGGCGGTGAAGTCGACGGCCCGACGCGCGGCACGCCGCCCCGCCCGAGTCGCACCGAGCGTCGACGCACTGCGTCCGTAACCGACGAGGGACACGCCGGGAGCCTTCACCACGCTCACGTCGTCGTCGGCCATGACCACGCCGCCGGTCCGTTCTCGAATACCCAACGGCGCAAGGTGACTCAAGGACGCACGGAATCCGGTGGCCCACAGGATCACGTCGACCGCCTCATGCGTGCCGTCGGCGAAGTCGACGCCGTCGGAGGTCAGCGCACGGATCGGTCCGCGCGAGACGAGTACTCCCCGATCGATCGCGTCGAGGACGGACGGGCTGGTGGGCAGCCCGGTCTCGGCGACGACGCTGCGCGGCCGGAGTCCGGCCCGCGTCCGTGCCGCCACCCGGTTCTCCACGCCGAGCCCGGCCTCGGTGTCGAACGGGCAGTCGCGCCAACGCGGCGGTGTGCGCGTGGACCACAGGGTGTCGACGCCGTGCTCGTCGAGCAACTGCACGAACTGGATCGCCGAGATGCCGCCGCCCACGACCAGCACGCGTCGGCCGGCGAAGTCGCCGGGCGCGGTGAAGTCCCGAGTGGTGAGCTGGCGGCCGCCGAAACGACCGCGGTACCACGGCACGTACGGCTGGTCCCATGTGCCGGTCGCCGAGACGACGGCCCCGGCCGCGTACTCACGGAGCGCACCGTCGGGACGTTCGGCAACGACACGAAAACGCGCGCCGGGATCGTCGACGGCGCGCACCGAGCGGACCCGCCACGGACGTTGGACGCCGAGCCCCTTCTCCTGCTCATAACGCCCGTAGTAGCGCGTGACCACGTCCCTGGCGGGTTCTGCGGGGTCGGCCGCACCGAGCCGTGAGTCCGGCAGGTCGTGCAGGCCGTTGACATGGTCGAACGTCAACGCGTCCCACCGATGGCTCCATGCGCCGCCCGCTGTCGGGTTCGCATCGAGCACTTCGAGGTCGACGCCCGGACGCAGGCCGGCACGTTTCAGAAAGTAGGCCGCCGACAGACCGGCCTGCCCCGCTCCGATGACGACGACGCGGCGTCGGTGGACAGTGACGTCCGCTGATGGATTCACGTCGGTGACAACCGAATTCTCCGCCACTGCATTCCGCGCCCGTCTGGTCCATCACACTCACTTGCGGAAAAACATTGCACTCGTGCAATAATGCACTAGTGCAAGAAACTCATGGTGGACTCCGGGACCGGCAACGCGCCGAGACGCTGCTCCGTCTGCATGATGCGGCCATCGACCTCGTACAGGAGCACGGCCTCACCGAGACGACGGTCAGCGAGATCGCCGACCGCGCAGGCGTCTCCCGCCGAACGTTCTTCAACTACTTCGCGAGCAAGGAGGACGCCGTCCTCGGCGCAGGCGAACCGACGATCCCGGCCGACGCCGTCGACCACCTCCTGGACGGGCCCGAGCAGTTCGACCGTGCGGTGCGGATCGTCTTCTCGGTCGCGTCGAGCGGCCGGCACGTCCGCAACCGACCGGCCGAGCGACGTGCCCTCATCATGGCGCATCCCGAGCTCAAAGCCCGTACACAGCATCACGCGATGATCGCGCACGACCTCCTGGCGAAGGCGCTCGCCGAACGCTACGACGGCGCCGACGCCGACCGAGCCCTAGCTCTGCTCCTGCTCGCCACAGCCGTCCTGCGCTTCGCGTACAGCCGAGATCCAGACGTGCTCGACACCCCGGACTCACCGGCCGTCGGCACCGCGATCAACGTCTTCCGCACTACCATCAAGGACCTTTCATGACCTCGACTGACGCATCCGCGGCCACCCCGCCGCAGGCCTCGGACACCCCGACCGGGATGTCACAGAAGAACATCATCCTGCTGTTCATCGGCTTGATGATCACGATGCTCCTCGCTGCACTCAACCAGACCGTCCTGTCGACGGCACTGCCCACCATCGTCGGCGAACTCAACGGCGTCGACCAGATGACGTGGGTGATCACCGCCTACATCCTCGCGATGACGATCGTGATGCCCGTCTATGGTCGTATCAGCGACCTCATCGGCCGCAAACCCGCGCTGCTCTTCGCGATCAGCGTCTTCATGGCCGGTTCGATCGTCGGCGCACTGGCCGGCAACATCGTGTGGCTGATCGTCGGCCGCATCGTCCAGGGCCTGGGCGGCGGCGGACTCATGATCCTGGCGCAGGCCGCGATCGCCGACGTCGTCTCCCCGCGTGACCGCGGACGCTACATGGGCTTCATGGGCGCCGTCTTCGCGGTCGCCTCGGTCGCCGGGCCGCTCCTGGGCGGATGGCTCACCGAGGGCCCCGGCTGGCGCTGGGCGTTCTGGATGAACATCCCGCTCGGTGCACTCGCGATCGCCGCGACGCTCGCGTTCATGCGTCTGCCCAAGCCCGACCACGCACAGCGCCCGAAGCTCGACTATCTGGGCATGACTTTGATCGCCGCAGCGACTACGACACTGGTCCTGATGTGCACCTGGGGCGGCCACACCTACGACTGGACGAGCCCGCAGATCATCGGCCTCGGAGTCGCGACCATCGTCCTCGCCGTCATCTTCGTGTTCGTGGAGAAGCGCGCCGCGATGCCGGTGATCCCCATGCAGCTGTTCAGCAACCGCAACTTCACCCTCGTCACGATCGCCGCCCTGATGGTCGGCATCGCGATGTTCGGCGCGCTCGGCTACATGCCGACGTACATCCAGATGGTGACGGGCGTCGACGCGACTGTCGCCGGCCTCTACATGACGCCGATGATGGGCGGTCTGCTGATCACCTCGGTCATCTCGGGCCAACTGATCTCCCGCTTCGGAAAGTACAAGCTCTACCCGCTCGCGGGCGCCGTCGTCATCGGGATCGCGCTCGCGCTCATCTCGACCATGCACCCGTCGACGCCCAACTGGCAGATGTGCATCTACTTGGCGATCTTCGGTATCGGACTGGGCCTCATCATGCAGATCCTCACCCTGATCGTGCAGAACGAGTTCCCCGGTGCGTTCGTCGGCACCGCGACCGCCTCGAACAACTACTTCCGTCAGGTCGGTGCGACGCTGGGTTCGGCGATCGTCGGTTCGATCTTCGCGTCCCGTCTGGTCGACCTGTTGAAGGAGAACCTCGGCGGTTCCGCAGACAAGCTCAGCAGTTCGGGCGGCGGACAGAACAGTCTGACCCCTGCACTGGTCGACTCGCTGCCCGACCAACTCCGGGTACCGATCGTCGAGTCGTACAACGACGCACTGCTGCCGATCTTCCTGTTCTTCGTGCCGCTGGCCGTCGTCGCCTTCATCGCCCTGCTCTTCGTCGACGAGCGTCCGCTGTCGACCAAGGTGCGTGGCGAAGCGGAGATCGAAGGCCTCGGCGAAGGACAGGTGCTCCCCGAGCCGTTCGACGTGCCCGATCACGTCGACGGTGACGAGTCCTCCACCCGGGTTCGGACCGCTGCAGCGAGCGCGACGAAGGATCGAGCGCACTGAGCTGATCGAGCGCACCGAGCCGATCGAGCGCGCTAGGCCACGGCCAACGCGTCGACGGGTGACACCCCGACGGCGCGTCGGCTCGGCGGGAGCGAGGCGGCGGCGACGAGCACGACGGTGCACGCGATCACAGCCAGGAGTGCGGGCACCGGCAAGCCGATCGAGAAGCCGTCGGTCATCGCGCCGATGAGCGACTGCGCACCGACGGCGCCGAGCACGATCCCGAGCAGCAGGCCGACCACGACGGCGGTGCCGCTGAGCGCCACCGATTCGAGGGTGATCATCGACCGGATCTGCTTGCTGGTGAACCCCATGGCGCGCAGCATGCCGATCTCGCGGGTCCGGCTGATGACGGTCAACGACATGGTGGACACGAATCCGACCGCGGCGATGACCGCCGAGATCGCGATCATGGCGATCAATACACTCGACGTCACCGAGAGCACCTGTTCGGCCTCTCGGACCTCGTCGGGTGACAGCCCCTCCCAGCTGTGCACCGACTCGGTGAGCGCCCGCATCCCACCCGCGATCGTCGTCACGAGGGTCACGCCGATGAGCAGTCCGATCGTCGACCGGGTGGTCCGCTGCGGATCGCTGACCGCGTTCTTTCGCGCGATGACCGCGGCGGGTGAACTGCCGACCAGCCTCCCGGCGAGGGCGACGAGGGCAGGCACGATACGCCCGGCGCCGAGCATGATCCCGACGGCGAGGACGGCCGACCCGATGAAGGCGACGACGAATCCGGCCGTGCTCGCCTGCTCGCCGAGATAGCAGGCTCCGACGAGCAGCACCGCTCCCCCGGCGATGAGGACGGCGCCGACGAGGTCGCGCAGCCACGACCGGACGATGCGAGTCGACCGGACGGCGGTCACGCTCGACAGCGCTGCCCGCGATCCGATGAATGTCGCGGCGACGGCGGTGGCGACCACCGCGAGCGCTCCGAGTAGGACGAGGGGCGGCAGGACGTCGTAGTGCACGCGTGGCAGAGTGCCGCGGCGGACGAGCAGCACTCGACCGATCCACGCACCGGCGACGCCCACGACGACGCCGACTCCCGCGCCGATCACCGCGACCTTCCCGACCGCGGAGACGAGTGAGTCGCGCAACTGTCTGCTGCTGGCGCCGACGAGTCGGAGCAGTCCGAGTTCCGTGCGCCGTCCCGCGATCACCGTGTCGACACCGTTGCTGATGACGACCGCGGCGACGAACAACGCGATCATGATGAATACGCCCGCCACCACGTCGAGGAGAAGACCGACGCTTCCGCCCTCGGTTTTGGCCATGGTGCTCAGGATCGTGGACGCGCACACCAGCGTCGTCGCGTACAGGGAGCTGAGTCCGCAGACGACGCCGATCGCGGTCAGCTCACGGAGCGAGCCGATCGTCAGCCGCGCACTGGTCGCCCTCATGCCGTCGCCCCCTGCAGAGTGATGAGCAGGTCGGAGATCTGCCGAGGATCCAGGCCTCGGTACTCGCCGACGATGGCGCCGTCGGCCAGTACCAGGATGCGGTCGGCGTACGACGCGGCGACGGGGTCGTGGGTGACCATCGCAATCCCCTGCCCGTATTCGCGGGCCGCCGTCGTCAGGAGGGTGAGGACTTCGCGGCTCGTCCGGGTGTCGAGGGCCCCGGTCGGCTCGTCGGCCAGGATGATCGTCGGACGTCCGGCGAGGGCACGCACGATGGCGACGCGCTGCTGCTGTCCGCCGGACAGTTCGGACGGGAGATGACCGAGCCGGTCGCGTAGGCCGAGGGAGGTCACCAGGTGGGTGATCCACGACTCCTGCTCGGCGGTCGGCCGATGGCCCGCGAGGATGAACGGCAGCCGGATGTTCTCGTCCGCGGTCAAGGTCGGCACGAGGTTGAACGACTGGAAGACGAATCCGATCATGGTGCGGCGCAGAATGGTCCGCGCGGTGTCCCCGAGCCCGACGATCGGGTTGGCGCCCAACCAGATCTGACCGGCCGACGCCTCGTCGAGGCCGGCCATCACGTTCATGAGCGTCGACTTGCCGGATCCGGACGGGCCCATGACGGCGGTGAACTCGCGCCGGTTGATGTCGACGCTCACGTCGCGGAGCGCATGGATCGGGTTGGCCGGGTCGCCGTATGTGCGGGACACGTTGCGGAGCGTGACCGCGGCGGTGCGTTCGATGGTGTTCATGAGGCCAACGATATGACGCTGACCTGCACGAAAACATCCGCCGGATGGCTGGTCCGGCGTACATCTCACGATGTACGCCGGAGGCGGTTCCATCTCACGATGTACGCCGGAGGCGGTTCACACCAGGTCGTGCTCGTACGCGTACACCACGAGTTGTACGCGGTCACGGAGCCGCAGCTTGGCGAGGATCCGCGAGATGTGAGTCTTGACGGTCGCTTCGGACAGCCACTCGGCCGCCGCGATCTCGGCGTTCGACAGACCTCGGGCGGCGCGTACGAGGATCTCGCGTTCCCTCGGCGTCAACCCCTCGTACTCGGGCCCGGGATCGGTGGCGCGGCGCGTGCGATGCCGTTCGAACAGTTGGCGGGTGGCGGACGCGGCGACGACCTGGCTTCCGTCGGCGACGGCCCGGACGGCCGCGAGCAGGAAGTCGGGCTGCGCGTCCTTCAAGACGAACCCGCTGGCGCCCGCCTCGATCGCCGACGCGGCGGCCTCGTCGACGTCGAACGTCGTGAGGACGAGGACGCGTGGAGCGGCCTCACCCAGTTCTCGGACCAGCGCTGACGTGGCGGTGATGCCGTCGACACCGGGCATCCGCACGTCCATCAGGATCACGTCGGGCCGCGCGGCCTCGACCATCGTCGTCACCGCGAGCGCAGACGACTCCTGTGCGACCACCTCGATGTCGGGTTGGCTCTCCAGGATCATCGCGATGCCGCCGCGGAACAACGGTTGGTCGTCGACGAGGGCGACACGGATCATCGTGTGGGTCCTTCCGAGGCGGGGATGGTCAGGACGACGAGCCAGCCGTCGTCGGTTCGAGTGCTCGACAGGCTGCCGCCGACGTGGGCGGCGCGCTCGGTCATCCCGATGATGCCGTGCCGCGCGCCGCCCGGGGCCAGCGGGTCGGCGGCCACCGTGTTGCCGACGGTGAGCCGACAGCCGTCGGTCCAGTCGTGCGCGACCCGGACCGGCCGTGCGAGATCGCCGTATTTGAGTGCGTTGGTCAGCGATTCGGTGAGGACCGCGTGGGCGACGTGGACGGTCGCCGCGTCGGTGTCGTCGGCCGATCCCGTCTCAGTGGCCTCGATCGTCATCCCGGCGGCCCGCATCCGCGCGAACAGCTGGTCGCGGTCGGCGCGGCTGACTTCACCGACCGTCTCGGTGCTGCGCAGTTCCTCGAGGACGGTGCGCACGTCGGCGAGTGCGTCCCGCGCAGTGTCGGCGATGACTCCCAGAGCGTCTCGCGCCGCGTCGGGGTTGGCCGCGAGCGTGTATTTGGCGCCCTCGGCCTGCGCGATGACGACGGCGAGCGAATGCGCGACCACGTCGTGCATGTCGCGCGCCAACCGCGACCGCTCGGACTGCTCGTCGTACAGATCGAGCATTCGTCGCCGTTCCAGTTCGGCGATCGTCTCGCTCACCTCGGCCGCAGCCACACTGCGGCGCTGATATCCGACGAAGCCCGCCGTCCACCCGCCGACGACGAAGACTGCACTGCCGACGATCCCGAAGGCCGTCCCCCACACGGTGTCGCCGTCGCCGAGCGCGAAGTCGCCGTACGCGTGCGGGAGAATCCCTCCGGCGACGATCGATCCGACGACCGCGACACCGAACGAGCCTCGCCGGACGCGCCGATCGGGATGCCCGCCCGCGGTGAAGAACATCGGCGCGTACATCACCGACAGCGCGGTGACCTGGAGCATGGCGACCTGCACCACCGCGGACGCGACCGCGGCGGTCATCATCGCGCTGGGCGCGACACGCCGGACAGCGAGCGCGACCGTGATGAGTCCACCCGCGATGTAGGTCTGCGGACCCGTGCCCGCGTCGGACATCGCCACGACGAATCCGACGAGCCCTGCGACCACGACGTCGAACGCGACCGACGACCGGCGCAGGTCGGGCGCGGCCAACGGATCTCTCACGTGCCCCGTGTCGGGCTCGAACCGACGAATGACCGCTTTATGAGAGCGGGGCCTTAACCAACTTGGCTAACGGGGCGGTCCCACATTACCGGGACATCTCCGCGAAGTCGCGCTGGGCCCGCTTCTGCGTGTACCGGTACAGACCCCCGACGAGCAGAACGAAGACGACGATGCCGACCAGCTGCGCCGAATCGCCGTAGCCGTCGCCGAGCACCGACATCGGTGCGTCGTCACCGGTCGCCGCGACGACGCCGGCGAAGATCACACCGTAGATGCTCTCGCCGACGATTAGCCCAGTCGCGAGGAGCACGCCGAGCCGCTTCTTCCGTGTCCCGTCGACAGCGTCCCGGTCGGCCCACTTGTCGTAGTAGCGCCCGATGAAGGCGCCGATCGGGATCACCAGCGTCAACGCCATCGGCAGGTACATGCCCATGCCGACGGCCAGCGGCGGCAGGCGCAGAGTCGACGTGCTGCGTTTGAGCACTTCGTCGACGATGATCACGCCGACGCCGATGAGCGCGCCGAGCCCGACGAGCGCCCAGTTGAGGTCACCGCCGAACACGCCCTTGGCGAGCGTCGACATCAGGTTCGCTTGCGGCGCGGACAGTGTGCCGTCGGCGCCGTTGGCGTTGGTGCTGCCGACGAACCCGAACGCGTTGTTCATCAGGCTCAAAATCGGCGGAATGATCGCCGCACCGAAGAGCACCCCGACGATCAGCGCCACCTGCTGCTTCCACGGGGTGGCGCCGACGAGCTGTCCGGTCTTGAGATCCTGCAGGTTGTCGTTCGAGATGGTCGCGACTCCGAACACGACGGACGCGGTGAACAGCGTGTAGGCCACCAGCGCCTCGATCTCCGACGGGTCGCTCGTCGACCCGTGCGTCACCTTGATCAACAGCGCCGCGCACAGGACGACGAGGATGCCGACGCCGGAGATCGGGCTGTTCGACGAACCGATCAGACCGGCCATGTAGCCGCAGACGGCGGCGACGACGAGACCGATGAGCAGGACGAAGGCGATGCTGACGGCGACGATGCCGCCGAGTGAGTCGGAGATGTGCGAGTCGGCGGCGAAGTCCCACAACAGCCAACCGATCGGGATCATCGCGACGACCACGGTCAGACCGACCCACTGGATCGGGATGTCGCGTTCGGTGATGTCGACTTCGGTGCCGCCTCTGCGGGCCTTGGAACTGGCCATGGCGGCGATGATGCCCTTGAGGATGGGACCGATGACTGTGGCGAGCGTCCAGATCGCGGCAACGGCGATCGCGCCCGCGCCGACCATCCGGACTTCGTTGGAGAAGACGCTGTCGACGAAGTCGAGTAGCGACTCGTCGCCCTGCCCCACACCCCACGTGCGGATCGGCAGCATGACGAAGAACGAGATCACCAGGCCGACGAGCATCGCGATGCCGACGGCGACGCCGACGAGGTGGCCGACGCCGATGAGCGCGAGCGACAGGCTGCCGCTGAGCATGGTTGCGCCCGATCCCACCTTGAACGCGACGGACGCTTCGGTCGCGAGCAGCTTCAACGATCCCAGCAGGGAGAAAATCGCCGCGCCGAGCGAACCGACCACGATCGCCCGCATGCCGCCGCGGTTCTGGTCGACCCCGTTCGTGTCGCTGCCCGATTCGTGATCGGTTGCCGCTTCACCGACTTTGAGGACTTCCGCGGCGGCGACGCCTTCGGGGTACGGCAGATCCGATCCGGTGACGAGCGCGCGCCGCACGGGGATCGAGTACATGACGCCGAGAATGCCGCCTATCGCACAGACCGCGACGGTCGTCCAGTACGGGAACCCGCTCCACCAGCCGATCATGATGAGACCGGGCAGCACGAACACGATCGCCGACAGGGTGCCCGCAGCGGAAGCGATCGTCTGGACGATGTTGTTCTCGACGATCGAATGATCACGGAAGTACCGGAGCACTGACATCGAGATGACGGCGGCGGGGATCGCGGTGGCGAACGTCAGCCCGACCTTCAAGCCGAGATAGACGTTGGCGGCGGTGAACACCAGTGTGATGAGTCCACCGAGGACGACGGCGCGGCCGGTCAGCTCGCGCGCAGTCGACCGCGCCTTAGTAGGTGCAGACAAGTTCTTCTCCCAACGGGTTGCACTTCACGTCCGCGCCGAGGTCGCCGGCGCTGAACGAAACACGGTGTTACACGTTAATTCCCGTGCCGTCGGCGCGTGAAAGACCTCTCCGAATCGGGGGGCTTTGCCCGAATACTAGGCACCGGCCTCGAACGTCTGCTCGAGCAGGCTCCGCCGGTACGCCTCTAGTGCGACGAGGTCCCCGAACAGCGCGTTGTATCCGTCCGCATCGCCCCCCGGGGACATGCGACGCAGCTTGGACTTGATGTCGGCGATCTGCGATCCGATCCACACCTCCTGCGAGCGTGCGAGGACGCTCGAGATGTACCGCGGGATCTTATCCTCCTCCACCGGCATCGGCTCCACCGCCAGCTCCGTGACGAGCGGTGTGAACGCCTGATCGTCGACCGCCTGGATCACCGCATCGACCCAAGTGGGACCGCTGAGTCCGCTCGCGGCGCCGCCTGCGGCGGCGACCGCCCGACGCAGCCGCAGGTACGCCGGATCCGAGAAGCACTCGCCGGGCAGGGAGTCGAAGACGGTGCCCGCGATTGACGGGTACTGCAGTGCCGCTTTGAGTGCTTCGCGCTGGGCCCACAGGCGCGGATCGTTGGGCAGCGGTCGCGCGGTGGGCGGCGGCGACATCGCCTCGGGGCGCACCCGACCACGGCCGCCGCGTCCGCTCTGGCTGCCGCGACCGGATTTGGCCATTCCACGCACGCGAGAGAGCACCTGGCCGACGTCGTCCCAACCGACCCAGCCGGCGAGTTGGCGGGCGTACTCGTCACGGAGTGCGACGTCGCGGATCCGGGACACCACCGGGACGGTGTCGCGCAGCGCGGCGACTCTCCCCTCGGCTGTGTCGAGGTCGTGCTTGCGCAGCAGCGCCTTGATCGCGAACTCGAACATCGGGATGCGCCGTGCGATGAGGTCCCGGACGGCGGCGTCGCCCGACCGCTGCCGCAAATCGCACGGGTCCATGCCGTCGGGAGCGACGGCGACGAACGTCTGACCCGCGATCGACTGTTCGCCTTCGAACGCCTTGAGCGCGGCCGCCTGCCCCGCCTCGTCTCCGTCGAAGGTGTAGATCACCTCGCCGCGGAAGTACGAGTCGTCCATCATCAGGCGGCGAATCAACGCGAGGTGGTCCTCGCCGAACGCGGTGCCGCACGAGGCGACGGCGGTATGCACGCCTGCCGCCTGCATCGCCATGACATCGGTGTATCCCTCGACGACGACCACCTGATGGCCCTTCGCGATGGACTTCTTCGCGAGGTCCAGCCCGAAGAGCACCTGCGACTTCTTGTACAGCATGGTCTCCGGCGTGTTCATGTACTTGCCGAGCTGATCGTCGTCGAACAACTTGCGGGCGCCGAAGCCAATGACGTCGCCCCCCAGGTTGCGGATAGGCCACAGGAGTCGACGGTGGAACCGGTCGATGGGGCCTTTGCGCCCCATTTTCGCCAGGCCTGCGGCCTCCAGTTCGGCGAACGTGAATCCCTGCGACTGCAGCGCACGGGTCATGGTGTCCCAGCCGGCCGGAGCGTACCCGCAGCCGAAGGTCTGCGCGCTCGCCTCATCGAATCCGCGTCCGGCGAGAAAGTCTCGGGCGACCTGGGCGTCGGGGGTGCGGAGTTGTTCCGCGTAGTACCTCTGTGCGGCCGCGTTCACCGCGACGAGCCGGGCGCGGGTGCCGCGGTCGCGGTTGATCGCCGTCCCGCCACCCTCGTAATTGATGCGGTACCCGATCCGGTCGGCGAGCTGTTCGACGGCTTCGACGAAACCGACGTGCTCCTGCTTCTGCAGGAACGAGTAGACGTCCCCGCCCTCGCCGCACCCGAAACAGTGGAAGTGCCCGTGATTGGGACGCACGTGGAACGACGGACTCTTCTCGTCGTGGAAGGGGCACAGACCCTTCATGCTGTCGGCGCCCGCGTTACGCAGAGCGACGTAGTCGCCGATGACGTCCTCGATACGCGTCTGTTCACGGATCGCCGTGATGTCGCTATCTGGAATACGTCCTGGCACGCCACCACTGTAGCCATTGGCGTCGGGCGTCCCCCTGGCGACACAGTTCTGTCGGACCCGCCCCCTATAGTTCCTCTCAAGATCGAACACATGAACGAACACATGACCGGATGAAGGAGTTGACCATGTGTGAATTCGACCCCCGCTGCGGCGGGTCCGACGATCTGATCGGTCATGCGCTGTCGCTGATCGCCTCCGGTTCGTGGGCGGTGACCGGCGTGTACGGCGACGAGTCGTCCGCACCCGTCGCCTACACCTCGGGACTCACCGAGCTCGGCCGTCCCGAACTCGTCGTCACCGGCGTCGATCCCGAACACGCGGGCCCGGTGCTCAATGAGGCAGCCGCGCGTGTGGTGTTGACGCCGCGTTCGGCGCGGGCACGACGATCGACGGCCTGCGATTCACGAACGGCTATCGATTGACCGCGATCGACGTGATCGACGCATCGCCTATGCGCGTGACGTCGCTGCTGTTCGGCCAGTCGTTCCAGGCCGTGCAGTTGGTCTGGCCCGATCGTGACGGCCGCCTGCCGTGGGACCGTGGTTACGCACTCGTCCCGGACGAACAGCCGCTGCTCGGTGTCGCTACTCCTTCAGCAGGAGCCTGATGAGGTAGAGACCGCCCAGGGTCACCGTCACGGCGCCGACCGGCGGCGACACGTCGCCGAGCAGGTGTTGCGCGGTCAGGTCGCCGACAGCCAGGACGGCCGCGCCGACCAAGGCCGACCCGGTCACGCTCAACGACGGGCTGCGCACCAAGCGCTTCGCGATCTGCGGAGCTGCCAGCGAGACGAACGCGATCGGTCCGGCGACCGCGGTCACTATCGCGGTGAACACGACACCGACGAGAACCATCACGAGCTTGGCCCGCTCCACTCGGACGCCGAGCGACGCGGCCGTCTCCTCCCCGAGTTCGAACGCTCGCATCACGTGCGACAGCGGCCCGAGAACGCACGCCATGACGAGCGCAATGCAGGTGACGGCGACCAGCGGGGCCCACGTCATCCCGTTGAGGCTGCCCGCGCCCCAGATCGCGGCACGCATCGACTCGTCCAGATCGGCGCGAACCGCGAACCACTGGTTGAACGACGAGAGCACCGCGCTGACGGCGATGCCGACAATGATCAGCCGGAAGCCGGCGAGACCGCCACGGTAGGCGAACACGAACACCGCGAAGGCAGCGACGATGCTGCCGACGACCGCGCCGACCGCGACTTCACCGAACCCCGAACCACCGACCATGAGGACGATGATGACGCCGGTGTACGCGCCCGAGTTGAGTCCGATGACATCCGGACTGCCCAGCGCGTTCCGGGTGAGGGACTGGAAGATCATGCCGCTGACGCCGAGGCACGCGCCGAACACTGGAGCCGCCAACGCACGCGGCGCGCGCCATTCGAAGACGAGTCGATCACGTGCACTTCCGCGCCCGGTCAGCAGCTCGACGATGTCCGCGATCGTCAGGCCCGACCGGCCAACCATCAACGACACGGCGATGCAGACGACGATCACGACGATGGCCAGGAGATTGACGGTCCATATCCGTGAGCGCACCGCTGTCCGAGCCGTCACAGCTTCGCCCTCCGACGTACCAACCAGATCAGGATCGGTGCGCCGATCACCGGCATCACCACGCCGACCTGCAGTTCAGCCGGCCACACCACCAGCCTGCCAATGATGTCCGCGGCGAGCAGGAGCGACGGACCGACCACTGCGGAGAACACGATCACCCACCGCTGATCGGCGCCTGCGACGAGGCGGACCGCGTGGGGCACCATGAGCCCGACGAAGGCGATCGGGCCTGCTGCCGCTGTCGCCGCACCGCACAGCAGAACCAGGGACACGAGTCCGGCGATCCTCGTGGCGTGCACGCGTGCTCCGATCGATCGGGCGACGTCGTCACCGAGTGCGAGCGCGTTCAACGATCGCGCGCCCGCGATCGCCAGAACCAAGCCGACGACGATGAACGGCGCGATGAACGCGACCGTCCCCGTCGGCCGATCCGCGATGGTTCCGACCCCCCAGAAGCGGACGTGTTCGAAGCGTGCGGGGTTCACCAGCGACAGGCTCTGACTCATCCCGTTGAACACCGCGGTGACCGCGACACCGACGAGGGTTAACCGGAGCGGGGTGGCCCCGCCTGCCCCTCGCGCGGACACCGCGGCCACCAGGAGCGCGGCGACGACCGCTCCGATCAGGGCGAGCCAGATGAACTGTCCGACCTCGGTCAACCCCAGGTACGCGACACCGACGGCGACCGCCAGCCCGGCGCCGGCGTTGACGCCGAGGATGCCGGGGTCGGCGAGTGGATTCCGCGTGATCGCCTGCATGAGGGCGCCGGCGACACCGAGGCCCGCGCCGACCATGATCGCGATGAGCGTGCGGGGCACCCGGACATCGACGACGGTGATGTGATCGATCCCACCGTCTGAGCCCGTCCCGTCCGCTCCGCGCAACGCGTCCCACACCGTCGACAGCGGCAGCTGCGCCGACCCGATCGCGAGGCTGAGAGCGCACAATCCCGCGAGGACGACGAGCGCCGCAGCCAACGCAGCGAATCGCCGGGCTCTCACGAGACCTTCGGGTCCCTCCGCAGCGTGGTGGCAGTGGTCCCCCACCCGACGGACACAGTGTCGGTCACCACCCAGTCAGCCGCAGCCGCCAGGTCCGCGACGCGAGAGCCGTCACGCGGCGCGCACCCGACCGTCGCGAGATGGACGAGTGCGTGCTCGGTCGGATCACCGCCGAGACCGTCCGGCGACGTCGACTCGATGAGCACCGCCTCGTCGGTCGCGCCCCGCAGGTCGCGAAGGAACGCCACGACCTCGTGGTCGGTGCGGCTCGCGAGCGCGTCGGCGCCCACGACGGCGTCGTACGTCCCGCTGAGCGGCTCGACAGTGCGGCCGACGCCCTCGGCTACGACGCCTGCGCCGGGCCCGCAGAAGCCGATCCGTTCTCGGCTGAATACGGGCAGCGTGGTGATGGCCGGCAGAAGGTAGACGCGGCCAGCGCTGCGATCCACCAGCTCGTCTCTGACGTCGTCGTGTGCGACGGCGGCTTCGGCGAACGTCTGTCCGGTCCGCACCTGCCACGCTGGGCGTCCCGTGTCGAGCGCATCAGCGAGGTCGACCAGCGCCAACACCTGATCGGCGGCCACCCCGTCGAAATCCTCGGCGACATGCTCGTCGACGAGCAGCATCTCTCCGGTGTCGGTCAACCACAGTGCACCGTCGCGGTCGACGAGGACGTCGCACGCGAGCAGCACGTCAACGAGCGGCGCTTCCTCGACGAGGCTCAACCGGAGCGGGTGGTCGATGTCTACGACTTCCAACAGTCCCGATCGCAGGGCCGCGCGCACCGCGAACCAGGTGACCGGTGATGTGACCAGCGGCAACGTGGGGGCATTCTGCGGCTGGTCGTCGGACGCGGCCTGCTGTTCGACATCCGTCAGGTGCCAGTAGCCGGTGATGTCGGTGTGGGACTTAGCCGCACCGAGCCGACGGGACGCGAACTTTCGAATCGGCAGGAGCGCCCGGCTCTCCGCTGCCGCCCAGACGTACGGCCGGCCCGCGAGCGGAGCAACGTCGGCGACGGCTGCGGCCAGTGTCTCGCGATCGTCTGCCGCTGCCAGGACCCAGGTGATCTCGTCGTCGGGCCCGAGGTCGAAGTCCCGTCGGGCCGACTCGTCGCAGATCGCCAGCACGATGCGCGCGGGCACGTCGACGGGCCGCTCGGCCAGGAACCGCTCGACGGCGGGCTGCGCGGTCTCGTCTCCGGCCAGGAGGATCCAGTCGACGTCGTCGGGTTTCTCGGTCGACGACTTGGGGCCGACGATCCACAGCTCGTCGCCCGGTCGCGCCGCGCAAGCCCACGCCTCGCCGATTCCCGCCGCAGGACCGGACTCCTGACCTGTACCCGCTGTGTGGACGACGAAGTCCAAAACCAGTTCACGACCGTGGACGTCGAGTCGCACGGGCGTGTAATCCCTAGTCTCGAGGGCATCGGACGCGCGCCATTCGATCCCCTGCTCCACCTGCTTCGGCAGCACGTCGGCGACGTCGCCGCTCGATGCGAAGATCAGTTTGACGTGGTCGTCGAAGCCCGGGCAGACGAGCGCGGGCAACGTCAGTCCGTCCCGCTCGAACTCCCCAAGTTCCGGGCCGCCCAACCTCACCCGCTGCATGCGCGGCGTGATCCGCTCAGTGCTCGACACGGTGAGGCGCCGCAGGGTGAGCGGGAGCGGGACGATACGGCGATGGGTCATGAGGCTACTTCTTCCCGAACTTCGCCTCGATGATGTCGAGGGTCTTCATCGCTTCGTCGTAGTCGCTGCGCTGCGTCCAGTACGGCAGATCGTATGCCTGGTTCTTCTGGAACGACGGGAGCGCCGCCCAGATCGGCTGTTTACGCATCTGGTCGATCGACGTGACGTCGGCGTTGAATCCCGCGGCGAAAAGGGTCGGCTGCGTCAGCACCTGCCCGACCTGCTCGGTCGACAACTCGAAGCTGTCGCCGTCCTTGGTGTACGGCTGGTACTTTCCGGTCGCGAACAGCGGCGCGGGACGGAATCCGACCTTGGCGAACTCTTTGGGCAGTCCCCGGTCTTCGATGAGCACGTAGGCGCGACCGTCAGCGAGCATCGACAGGAACACCGAATCGCCGTCAGGCACGGTGATGTTGTTCTTGACCTCACCGATGCGGGCATCGTACTCAGCGACTGCGTCCTGGTAGACCTCGGGCTTGCCGACGACTCGGTCGGCGATGAACTCGTACTGGGACTGCCATTCGGTGAGGTCGTCACCGACGACGACGGTCGGCGCGATCTTGCTCAGTTCGTCGTACGCGGTGGTCGCGTGTTTGAACGGGAAGCCGATGCCACCCGCGACGATCAGGTCGGGGTCCTGCTCGAGAATCGCTTCCATGTCGAAGCCGTCGACGCTCCACGGGAGGAGGACCGTGCCCTGCTCCTTCGCGTCGTCGGCCCACTGCTCGGCGAACTCGCCCTTCTCGTCGGTCGACTCGGTCGTGGTGGCGACGACGGGGACATCGAGGTCGAACAGATATCCGGCGAGAGCGTAGTTCAACACCACGACTCGTTGTGGGTCCGCGGGGATCGCCACGTCACCGTTGATGGTCGGCACCACCCGTTCACCGCCGTCAGATTCGGCGGAGTCGTCAGCCGACGAACATCCGGCGACGGCGAGGACGAGGACCGTCAGGAGCGCGATCATCGCGGCTCCGGAGGAACGAAGGGAACGCATGTGAACCTACTTCTCGTTGTCTGTCAGGCGAAGCCTATTAGGCTAGACTAAGCTAATCGTATATTCGTGTCTCTTCGGTCCGTACCTGACACCAATCGCGAACCAACCCGACACGATGCCGGCGCAGCCCACTGCTGGAGGAAGGGATCGCATGGACCAGGTGCCCGGGCGCCTCGCGACGATCGTGCCCGAGAACTCGATTCGGTTCCTCGGCCACGACACCCACACGCACAGCGAACCCCATCTCGTTTACGTCGGAGCGGGATCGGCGCGCCTGGCGATCGACGGTGAACAGGTGATACTCGGCGTGCACGAGTCAGTCTGGCTGGCGCCGAACGTGCCGCACTCGGCGCGCTACTCCCCCGGAAGCCTCGTCCTCGGTCCGATCCTGTCCCCGTCGACGCTCCCACCCGAACCCGTGCATCGCCTGGGCTCGATTCCGGCAGTCACCGCCGTGATGACCGCGATCCTCGGGGCAGCGCCGACGACGGACACCGAGGTGCAGGTGTTCCGCGCCGCACTCGACGACGTCCTGACCCGGCTCCGCGGGCCGTGGTTCTCACTGCCCGCACCGACGCACCCGGTGGCGGCCGCCGTGGCCCGCGAACTCCCGTTCTCGTCGGAGTCGCTGGATCAGATCGCGGCACGCCATGGGATCAGCGGGCGCCACCTGCAGCGGATATTCGTCAGCGAGACCGGTATCGCGTTCCGGCAGTGGCGGGTCCGCGCGCGCCTGAACGTGGCGATCGGCCGCCTACGCGAAGGCGCATCGGTGACCCACGCCGCTCGCACAGCGGGCTACGAGACCGGTTCCGGTCTGCGGAAGGCGCTGCTCCGCGAAGCCGGGATCGACGCCGATGCACTGCGCCGATAGATCTGCTTCTGCCGCCTACTTCTTCGTGGCTGAAGCGAGCGCCGCGGCACGTACGGCGACCGCGTTCGCCGTGAGCAGGTCGGCCGACACCATTCCGGGGAAGTAGTCGGCGAGGGCCGCCCACATAGCTCGCCCCTCGTCGGTCAGGCCGCCCTTCTTGAGGCAGTCGTTGGCCTGGAGCCGCGCGACGGCGGCGAACGCCATCGACTGCATCGACAGGAGCATCCACGGGTTGGCTCCGGTGTCGACGCCGTCGAGCGCTTCGTTACGTGCGGCGATTAGGTCGTACATCTCGGGCGACGACCGACGCACGTCGCGCAGCATCGTGTTCACATGCCGCGGAGCCTCGACACTGATCGGATCGGCCATCCACTCCATGCGGTGGTGGAATGCGTCGATCGTCGCGCTGGTGCGCATGTCGAGGTCGAGGACCGGCCCCGGCACCAGACGGAAGTGCTCGAACAGCATGTCGACTTGCTCGCGCCCCATGGATTCGACGGCCATCACGTTGCGGTCGAGGACTCCGGTCCGCGGGTCGCTCATGCGACCCGTTGCGAGCAGGCGGAGCAGTTCGTCGCCGCCGCGCGTGGTCAGATACGACTGGATCTCGTCGCGATCGGATGCGGCCGGGTCGACGATCGCCGACATCGCGATGGTGCAGCCGACGTACGGGTTCGGGTGCGAGGCGCTCGCCCGGTCACTCGGCGCGAACGGTTGCTCGGCGAGACCTGAACGGATGAGCAGGGCCGGGATCCGGCGCGGTGCGACGGGACTGTCGCCGAGCGCGACGAGCGACGCGGTCGGGTCGGCGGTCAGCACATCGACCGACGGCGCGGGGCTCTCCGCGTCCGCGGCCTGCTCGGTGTCGAGGAGCATCCATGCGGCGGTCAACTCGTCTGCGGCGGGCGCCGAGGACGTCGTGGCCGGGGCCGGGGCACCCCCGTCGCGGACGACAGTGGCGATCGGGGCCTCGTCGGTGCTGCCGTCCGCGGCTTCGATGACGGCGACGAGCGTGCCGCGCACCAGGCGTCGCGCGGCTTCGACGATCTGTCTGGTCGCCAAGGCGAACTCAGTTCCCGCGTGTCCGTCGGACTCCCATTCCCGAACGATGTCGAGGTCGCCGTCGAGGAGAGCGAAGGAGACGTCGACGCCGCCGGGGACGTACACGGCGAGGCGACGGTGATCGGTGGCTTCCAGGTCGATCTCCGGCAACGCGGTCTGCCACGCGGAGGGGACGCCCGCCCGTTCGAGCCGCACCAGCGCGTGCGGCGGACGCACGACCAGTTCCAGCGAACCCGATTCCCGTGCATCCGATCTCCGTGCGTCACCAACGACCGAGACTTGAGTGACCCGTTCGACGTCGGTCGGACCGAAGACCAGTTCTGCGTCGTCGACGGCGAGTCCGTGGTCGGCGGTGAGTCCAGTGGTCGATTCGGCGAGCCCGTCGGCGGCGGGCAGCCGCACGGCGGGTTCGTTGACGGCATCGAGCCCTTCGGCGATGACGGCGACACGGCGCAGATCCAACGCGTAGGAGTCACTGACGACGATCTCGTAGGTACCCAGGAGCGGCGCGTCGACGCCGTCGAACGGATCGGCGGAGGTGATGAAGTCTTCGGCGGCCCACGGATAGTCGACGAGCCAGTTCAGGTCGCCGACCCGGCGTACCCGGACCCGCCATTCCTTGACGGCGTCGCCGTCATGCGCGGGCAGGTCGACGAGCGGACGCTCACCGAATACGGGGTCGCCGTCGCGTGTGGTGACTCCGGGCAGCGGCTCGGGCAGTTCGATGCTCGGGCTCTCGGTGGGCCGTACCCGCCGGGTGGCTCCCCTGCGTCCGTCGCGGACCACGGTCAGCTCGCGGTGTCCGGCGAGGTCGAGGGTCCGCAGGAGCCATCCGTCCCACGGGCCGTTGCGGGTGTCGGTGACGTCTATCTTCTTCCGCCCCGTCCCCGCGAAGTCGGCGTCGTTGGGGACGAGCGCGACGACCTCCCCCGCGGGGAGGGTGCGGTGGTGTGACATGACGCGCCCATCGGGAGCGAACAGCACGATCGGGTCGCCCGGCAAGACGACGGGGATGGCGCGCCTCGCGCCGTTGTCGAGGTTGACGAGCACGCATTCGCGCAGTGCGGACGTCACCGGGACCACTGCGGCCTCGTCGGTTCCGACTCGAACCTGTTCGGGGGCGTCGCCGGTCCACGCTCGCCACGTCGTCGGCTCCGCTCCGGGCGGTACGACGACGTCGAGCGTGCCTTCGGCCGCGTCGTAGCGCAGTTCGGGAAACCGAGCGACGCACAGCGCGGCCGCGTCGGGATCGCCGTCGAGGAACGGCTTGCGCGCCAACCGGTCTCGCAATGTCGCGAGGATCGTCGGCGGCAGGTCGACGGTGGCGGCGGTCAACTCGGACGCGGCCCAGGTCTCGGGTTCGGCGACACTCGCGACGAGCACCGCGCAGATCCTCGCGAGGAATGTGACGGCCGTGTCGGGCGCATGGTCGAGAAGCGCGCGGAACTCGGCGGGCAGCTGCCTGCGGCGGTGACCGAAACCGGGTTCGGTCAGGTGGTCGAGCACCACCGTGCCCTGTGGCGCACGCCCGGCCGCCACATGCTGTTCGATGACGTCGACGAGAGCGCCGAGTGCATGGGCCGGGATGCCTGCGTGCAGTTCGAGCAGCCACACCGGGTCGCGGTCGCGAAGCGCTTCGATATCGCGCAGCCCGGCGGCACGAAACATGTCGCCCGCGAAACCGGTGAGCGCGGCTTCGAACGACGGGTCTCGGTCGACCCCGAGGCAGGCGGCGAATCCGTCCCAGAAGTCGGTCGAACCGTCACGGAGTGCGGCGTGGCCGACGAGTGCGGTCGCGATGAGCGCCGGATACCCGGTGATGAGCGCGAAGTGCGCGCCCGCGGGCATCTGCGACATCAACTTCCCGAGCTGGGAGTGCACGCGTCCGATCTCGTCGACCGTCGGATCGGTTTCGACGACGAGCTCCACGTCGGCGTATCGATCGCGAATACAGTTCTCGAATTCGTTGTCCTGAAGGGCCGCCGAACCGGTCATGCGCGCTTGTTCACCACACCTTTTGCTACTCGCGCCGCCGGGAGTCGCGGCGCGTCGTGAAGCCATAAGTTACCCGTCGTGCGCGCGTGGTCTCGAACCCGGACGGCGGGCTGTGGGAAGGCTCACCCGGATGCTCGGATCTGGCAGACTCGGAACCATCATGGACACCTTCACGCGCAACGGCCTCACGTTCGACGTCACCGACTCCGGGCCCGCCGACGGCGAACCGGTCATCCTCCTGCACGGTTTCCCGCAGACCGCGTCGTCCTGGTCGCAGGTCTCGGAACTGTTGACGGCGCAAGGGTTTCGCACGATCGCCCCCACACAGCGCGGCTACTCTCCGGGGGCGCGGCCGCGTGGACGGTGGCATTACCGCACGAGCGAGTTGACCGCGGACATCGTGGCGTTGATCGAGCAGACCGGTCGTGGCCCCGTCCATGTCGTCGGCCACGACTGGGGTGCACTCGTCGCCTGGTCGCTCGCCATGAACCGCCCCGATCTGGTGCGGTCGCTGACCTCGGTGTCCGTGCCGCATCCCGGCGCGTTCCTCCGGTCGATGACACGGAGCCGCCAGGCACTCATGTCCTGGTACATGTACTTCTTCCAGGTCCCGTGGCTCCCGGAACTCGTGATCACTCGAATTCGGTCGGTGCTGCCGACGGCCCTGCGACGGACCGGCATGTCGCTCGACGAGGTCGCCGTCGTCCAACGCGAGATCATCGACGACCCAAAGTTGACGGCTGGGGCGTTGACGGGCGGTCTCAACTGGTACCGGGCCATGCTGCTCGACGGGCCTACCGGCCTCACGCGCACGGTGTCGGCGCCGACCACCCACGTGTGGAGTTCCGGCGACTCGGCGCTCGCCCGCCGCGGCGCCGAACTCGCGCACGAGTACGTGACCGGCGACTTTCGCCTCGAGATCATCGACGGCGCGTCCCACTGGCTGCCCGACCAGCGGCCCGCCGACCTCGCGGCGATCATCCTCGACCGGATCAGCTGACCTCTACAGCAGCACGCCCGGGTTCAGCAGCCCGTCGGGGTCGAGAGCGGCTTTGAGCACGGTGGTGAGCTCTATGACGTCGTCGCCGACTTGGTCGCGCAGGTAGCCCTTCTTCAGTCTCCCCACACCGTGTTCGCCGGTTATGGTGCCGCCCAACGAGATCGCCAAGCTCATGATCTGGCCGAACGCGGTGTTGGCACGAGCGGTCTCGTCGTCGTCGGTCGGATCGTGGACGATCAGCGGATGCGTGTTGCCGTCGCCCGCGTGTGCGATCACCGAGATCACCACACGGTTGTCCGCGGCTATCGCCTCGACTCCGTCGATGAGAGCGGGCAGTGACGGGAGCGGCACTCCGACGTCCTCGAGCAGGAGCGCACCGAGCCGTTCGACGGCGGGAATGGCCATGCGGCGCGCCTGGGTGAACGCTTCGGACTCGACGGGATCGGACGTCGAGAAGACTTCACCCGCACCGCAGGCGGAAAAGGCCCGTTCGATGAGTTCCACCTCGGCGGTCCCGGCAGGTCCCGGCGCGTCCGACTGTGCGACGAGCATCGCGCCCGCGTGCCGGTCGAGCCCCATCTTGAGCATGTCTTCGACCGCGTTGATCGAGACGGAGTCCATGAATTCGAGCATCGCGGGCCGGATCTGCGAGGTCACGGCGAGGACGGCCTCTGATGCGGCGTGGACGCTTGCGAACGAGCCGACGACGGTGCACGCCGACGCCTGTGGAGGCAGCAGACGCAGTGTCACTTCGGTGACGACGCCGAGCAGACCTTCGCTGCCGACGAACAGTTTCGTCAACGGCAGCCCGGCCGAGTCTTTGAGTTGCTTACCGCCGAGCCGGACGGCGCGACCGTCTGCCAAGACCACTTGCAGGCCGAGGACGTAGTCGGTGGTGACGCCGTACTTCACGCAGCACAGCCCGCCCGCGTTTGTGGCGACGTTTCCGCCGATCGAGCAGATCTCGAACGACGACGGGTCCGGCGGATACCAGAGGCCTTCCGCTGCAGCCGCGGCTTTGACCTCGGCGTTCAACATGCCCGGTTGCGAGACTGCGGTGCGCGTCGCGGTGTCGATCGTCAGGTTCCGCATCTTCTCGGTCGAGATCGTCACGGCGCCGTCGACCGCCGTCGACCCGCCCGACAGGCTCGTCCCTGCGCCGCGCGTGATCATCGGCACCCGGTGTTCGGCGCACCAGCGGACCGTGGTCTGGACGTCTTCGGTGGTGACGGGCCGGACCAGCGCGAGCGGGGTGCCCGCGTCGGGGTCGTTGGCTCTGTCGTACCGGTATGCCCCGAGGATGTCGGGGTCGGTCACCACCATTCCGGGAGCGAGGGCAGCGGACAGGCTCGACAAGTCTGAACTCGACAACATGCCGCCAACGGTATTCGCCATGTCTGTGCGACGCGTTGCTTCGCCTCACTTTGCGACGCCGTCGCCTGTGTTTGAATCGTTACCGAGCCGGCCGGGGGTCGGAACTCACTACCCGAATGGAGTTCTGTCAACGTGAAGATGATCAAACGTGTCCTGGTCGCGGTCGCCGCGGTCGCCGCCACTGTGGCGCTTGTACCCAGCGGACCTGCTGAGGCCGCACCGCGCGCCACCGTCGGCGGTGGTTCGGGAATCATCGTCGCAGGCAACGCACTGTGCACCATGACCGCGGTCGGGCATGACCGCACGGGTCGTTTGGTCGGGCTCACCGCTGCTCATTGCGGCGGCATCGGCAACACCGTCCAGGCCGAACGCAACCGTAAGGCTGGTGTCATCGGCTCCATCGTGACCCGCAGCAGCAGTCTCGACGTCGCGGTCATCGCGTTGAATTCGTCGCGCGTGAAGGCCGTCCGCCAGGTCGGCAAGGCGCGCATCTCCCGCATCGGCTCCTACCCGAAACCGTTCTCGAACGTGTGCAAAGCCGGTCGCACCACCGGGTTCACCTGTGGCCCGACCCTCGTCCACGACGGTAACGCCGCACTCAACTACGTGTGCGCCGACCACGGCGACTCGGGTGGTCCGATCATCGTCGGCGGTCGCCTCGTCGGCATGCTGAACGGCGCGCTGCGCGTCGCGGGCGCGGGCACCCCGTCGATCCCCTGCGTCGATCCCGCGTTCCCGGTCTACAGCCCGATGATCGCGACGAAGATGACCGACATCCTGGGGCCTCTCAACAAGACGTCAAGGGTCGGATCGGGTTTCCGACTCATCTGATGCCTTGAGTTGCACTTCAAGCGCGCACCGCGACTGACCCGTCGCGTCGGGCAGTCGCTACCCTGACCCAGTGCAATTCGACGAGATCGTCGCCGTGCGGAAATCCAGCGCGGCGTGGAGGCTGCTGCGCGCGGACAACGCGCCGCTGGTTCTGTCCTTCCTCGGCCGCGTGTTCGTCGACGACAACATCCGCGAGATCTCCGAGTCGGGCCTGATCAGCCTGCTCGACGACGAGCTGTATGCGCTCAACCGACGACTCGGTGAGGACACCTATCCTCGAGCGCCGAAGGCGTATCTCGACGAGTGGGCGTCGCCTGCTGCGGGCTGGCTGCGTAAGTACTACGTCATCGACAGCGACGAGCCGCACTACGATGCGACGCCCGCCGTCGAGCGCGCCGTCGCCTGGTTGGCGTCGCTGCGCGAACGTGACTTCGTCGGCACCGAGTCCCGGTTGAACACGGTCTTCGATCTGCTCCGGCAGATGGTGTACGGCACCAACACCGACCCCCAGGTTAGGCTCACCGAGCTGCGGCGACGACGTGCCGAGATCGACGCGGAGATCGACGCCGTCGAACGCGGCGAGGTGAGTGTCCTCGACGCGACACGTCGCCGCGACCGCTACCAGCAGTTCAGCGAGGTGTCCCGCGCACTGCTCTCGGACTTCCGCGAGGTCGAAGCCAACTTCCGCGCTTTGGACCGGCAGATGCGTGAACGCATCGCCACCTGGCGCGGCACCAAGGGTGAGCTCCTCGACGAGATCGTCAACAATCGCAGCATGATCGCCGACTCCGATCAGGGCCGCAGCTTCCAAGCCTTCTACGATCTGCTCCTGTCGGCGGACCGCCTCGACGAGCTCGACGAGCTCGTCCGGGACGCACAGTCGTTCTCCGAGGTCGCGGACGACCGAATGGCCAACATCCACCACGACTGGCTCGACGCTGGCACCCGCGCCCAGGACACGGTCCGCCGGCTGTCCGAGCAGTTGCGGCGATTCCTCGACGACCAGGCGTGGTTGGAGAACCGCCGCGTCATGGATCTGCTGCGCAATATCGAGGCGTCCGCGTACGGGCTCCGCGAGGACCGGATCGACGACTTCTCGCACGAGGTCGATTCCCCATCCCCCACCGTCGTCCTGCCGATGGAGCGCCCCCTGTACCGACCGACCGCGACCGTCGACGTCGACAGCGACGACATCGAGTACGGCGAGCCAGAAGGCGATTCGGACGCATTGTTCGAACAGATCCACATCGATCCGTCTCCGCTCATCGACGAGGTCCGACGACGTCTGCGCCGCCACGACCAGGTCACCCTCGCGGACGTGCTCGCCGAGTCGCCGTTGTCGCAAGGGCTCGCCGAGCTGATCACGTACATGTCGCTGGCCGACGAGAGCTTCACCAGGATCTTCGACGAGGGCACGACCCAGCACGTCAGGTGGACCGACGAGTTCGGCGACCGTCGCACCGCACGCGTCCCCCGCGTCATCTACACACGGCCACGGCCGTCGACCCCAACGGAGGAGACACCATGAGCCGCACCGTCCCCCGCGACGAGCTGAACCTGTCGTTGGCGGTGACCTCGCTGATGAAGGGCGTCGTCTACCGCGATTCGGCGGAGACTACGTGGCAGCATGTCGTCGGACTGCCCGCGCAGGTCAGCGACTATGTGGCGACGCTCGGTCTCGCCGTGGTCATCGACGAGGCGGAAGGGTATGCGTTTCTGCGGTCGCGGGACGACGACGAGCTCGCCGAACTGGGGATCCCTCGTTTGGTCGCCCGCCACCAATTGCCGCTGCACACGTCGCTGCTCCTCGCGCTGCTCCGCAAACGGCTCGCCGAACACGACACGACCGATGCGGGCAACCGGCTGATCCTGACCGGCGACCAACTGCGCGAGCTGCTCACGCCGTTCTATCCGACGACGACGAATGAAGCGCGCACGGTCGATCAGACCGACACCGCGATCCGCCGCGTCACCGATCTGGGATTCCTGCGCCGGATGCCGGGGCAGGACGGGGAGTACGAGGTCCGACGCGTCATCAAGGCGTTCGTCGACGCGCAGTGGCTCGCCGACTTCGACGCCCACCTGGTCGAGTACGCCGATATCGCACGGGAGGAGACGCGATGACGGGACTGTTCGCCGCAACAGAGTTGGAGAGCACGGAGTCGTCGGGGTCGGGTTTCCGGCTGCAGAAGTTCCAGGTGTTCAACTGGGGGACGTTCGACCAACGTGTGTGGACGCTCGATCTCGCGGGCGAGAACGGATTGTTGACCGGCGACATCGGCTCGGGCAAGTCGACTCTCGTGGACGCGCTGACCACGCTGTTGATGCCTGCACACCGCGTCGCCTACAACAAGGCTGCCGGGGCGGAGTCGCGTGAGCGCGATCTCCGCTCGTATGTGTTGGGCCATTACAAGTCTGAACGCAATGACGCGTCCGGCGCGTCACGCCCGGTGGCGTTGCGCGGCATGTCGAACTATTCGGTGATCCTCGGCGTCTTCGCCAATGAGGGGTACGACGAGACGGTCACGCTCGCACAGGTGTTCTCGATGCGCCACGATAGCGGGCAGCCGGAACGGTTCTTCACCGTCACCGACCGGGCGCTCGACATCACGGCCGACTTCGCTGACTTTGGTACCGATCTCCGTGCCCTGCGGAAACGTCTGAAGGACACCGGAACCCGCATTCACGAACACTTCCCCGAGTACGGGCGCGACTATCGGCGCAGCCTCACGGTGCGGTCCGAGCAGGCGATGGAGCTGTTCCATCAGACCGTGTCGATGAAGGCGGTCGGCAACCTCAACGACTTCGTTCGAGACCACATGCTCGAACCGTTCGACTCCACCGGGTGGGTCGACACGATGGTGGCGCACTTCGAGGATCTGACGGCTGCGCACGACGCCGTCGTCTTGGCCCGGCGCCAACTCGCCGAACTCGAACCGCTGTTGGCCGACTACGACAAGTACACGAGCCACATCGAGATGTCCGCGGAGATGCGGGAACGGCGCAGCGCCCTTCGGTTCTTTTTCGCGGATCGCCGACGCGATCTCCTCGAATCCAGTCTGGCCGAGTCAAACCGTGAGATCGTCGCCACCCGCACCGCGTTGGAGGAGGTCGACCGCGATATCGCCGACTTGCGGATCGCGCTGCGCGAGTTGGAACTTCGGCAGGCCGGCCTGGGCGGCAACGACATCGCCGCGTTGGAGGCCCAGATCGTCGAGGCGCAGCGCCAACGCGATGAGCGCGCGGCGGCCCACGAGCGGTACACGGGACTTCTCGACGATTCCGGGCTCGCGCCGGTCGCCGAGCGCGGCCAGTTCGAGCAGCGACGCACCGAGGTCGCCGATGCAGTCGAGGCGTTGGACGCGGAAGTCGCCGACGTCGCGAACGGCATCACCGAGCTCGTCGTCGACCGACGTCAGATCGACGGCGAGGGCCGACGTGTCGCGGGCGAGATCGCGAGCCTGCGTGGCCGGACGAGCAATATCCCCGAACGTAACCTGCGGATGCGCGAACTGATCTGTGGCGGGGTCGGACTGACACACGACGAGCTCCCGTTCGTCGGTGAGCTGATCGGTGTCCGACCCGACGAGAGCCGTTGGGAGGGCGCCGCCGAGCGCGTACTCCGCGGGTTCGGCCTGTCGCTTCTGGTGCCGGCCGCCCGGTACGACAAGGTGTCCGCATGGATCGACGCCAACCACCTCGGCGGTCGCCTCGTGTACTTCAAAGTGCCCGAGCGTGTCTCGTCGAAGACCGTGTCGACGCCTCCGGCGAACGCGCTCGTCCACAAGCTCGACATCAAGGACGGGCCGTTTTACACCTGGGTGGAGCGGCGACTCTTCGAACGGGCCCGGCACGAGTGTGCTGAGACCCTCGACGAGTTCCGGAACGCCGACTACGCGGTAACCGTCGCCGGTCAGGTCCGGTCGGGCGGCGGACGACATGAGAAGGACGATTCGCAACGCGTCGACGACCGCCGCAACTATGTGCTCGGCTGGAGCAACGAGCAAAAGGTCAACGCGCTGTTCACCGCCGGGCAGCGCGTACAGGACGATCTGAACCGGATCGATTCGGGGATCGAGGAGCTGGAGGATTCGCGTCGCCGTCTGATGAATCGTCGTAACGCGCTCACCGGGCTTGACGCGTACCCGAGTTTCGATGCGCTCGACTGGGAGTCGGCGGCCGCACGCGTCGCCGAGCTGACGGACCGCAAGACCGAGTTGGAGCAGTCGTCTGACGAGTTGGCGGCGGTCACCGAGTCGGTCGCGTCGACGCGGGATCAGTTGTCCGTCGCCGATGCCACACGCGATGGCCTTCGCGACAAGGTGTCCCGGCTGGAGATGTCCCGAAACCAGGGTGAACAGATCCGAGAATCGGCGCGACTCGTGGCTGCCGAACCGGGCTCGGAGGAGGCCACGACTCATTTCGACGCCATCGCGGAGTCGATCGGCGACGTCGATCTGACCGTCGACACGTGCGCCGAACTGGAGGCTTCGCTGACGGAGTCGTTGACGGATGCGGCCGAACAGCACACGTCTCGCGCGGGCACGTTCTCGACGCGCGTGGTGAATCGGATGTCGGAGTTCAACCGCAACTATCCGATTCTGACGACCGAGTTCGATCCGGACATCGCGTCGGCGGACGAGTACCGTGAGCTGCACCGTCGCCTGGCGCACGACGATCTGCCTCGGTTCGAGAGCGACTTCAAGAACTACTTGAACACGAATGCGATTCGCGACATCGCGATCTTCGCGGCGAAGCTCAACAAGGAAGTGCATCTGATCGGATCAAAGATCGACACGATCAACGAGTCGCTGTCGGGGATCGAGTACAACCCCGGACGGTACATCCGCCTGGAAGTGAACCCGAGCGCGTCGCAGGAGATCAAGGAGTTCCGCGCCGACCTGCGGCGGTGCAGCGACGGCGAGATGGAGATCGGTGCCGAAGAGGAGCAGTACTCGGAGGAGAAGTTCCTCCTGGTGAAGGCGATCGTCGAACGGTTCCGCGGCCGGGAGGGTTTCGCCGATGTCGACCGGCGGTGGACCGAGCTGGTCACCGATGTCCGAAACTGGGTGACCTTCGCTGCGTCGGAACGCTATGTGGAGGATGACGAAGAGTACGAGAACTACACCGACTCCGACGGCAAGTCGGGAGGACAGAAGGAGAAGCTCGCCTACACGATCCTCGCAGCGTCACTGGCGTACCAGTTCGACCTGAAGTGGGGTGCGACGAGGTCCCGCGACTTCCGTTTCGTCGTCATCGACGAGGCGTTCGGCCGCGGCTCGGACGATTCGGCCCGGTACGCGCTCTCGTTGTTCGCGAAGCTCGGGCTCCAGCTGCTCATCGTCACTCCGTTGACGAAGATCTACACGATCGAGCCGTTCGTGTCGGCGGTCGGCTACGTCGAGAACCGCGGCGGCAGCTACTCGCAGCTGCAATGCCTGACGATCGAGCAGTACCGCGAGACGAGACGAGCACGTGAGACTGTGTGACCTGGCACAGTGGAGGACATGTCTTCTGATACCGCTGCTGCTGTCGCCCGCCGAGCCTATGAGAGCCTCGAGCCCTTCCACGTCGTCGCGTACTTCAATCCCGGTGTCGGGCGCGCTCAGGACGCTCTCGGGTTAGACGGTCACGCCTTCTATGTCGGTGGGCGCGGTGCGCCGCTCGCGGGTGCTCCCGCTTCGCTGGTAGCTGCGACCTTCTACAACTTCTCGCCGACGCTGATCGCGTCGGCGTGGACTGCTGCGAGCGCCCGCGGCCTCGACGCAGTCGACGCGAGTCGCTACGAGATGCTCGACGAGCAGTTCCGCGCGATCTTGGGCGACGACTGCGAACGTCTCGCCCCCCTGGTCCCCGAGTTTCAGACGATCGTGGACGCTTTGCCGTTCTCCGGCCGCCCACTGGCCGCGGCGTGGGCGTCGACTGTCGTCCCCGACGAGCCCCATCTCGCCTTGTGGCGGACGTGGACAATCGTCCGTGAGTGGCGCGGTGACAATCACATCGCCGAACTCGTGTCGCACGGGCTCGACGGCATCGACGCGGGCGTCTTCCATGAGTCAGATCTTCCCGACCCGGCCACTCGTCGGCGGGTCTTGGGCAAGAAGCTCTTCCAGCTGACTCGCGGATGGTCCGATGACGAGTGGTCGGAGTCGGTGGAGCGGCTCACGGCACGCGGCCTGATCGAGCCGGCGGGCGACGGCAGCCGACTGACGGATACCGGTTTCGCCGTCTACCAGGAGATCGAGGATCGTACGGACGCAGTCTCGGGTGCCGCGCTGCCCGACAGCCTCGCCGATCTGGTCGATCGGACCCGTCCCTTCGTCAAGAAGGTCATCGACGCGGGCCTGCTACCCGGGACGAAGAAGAGCTGACCGCAGAACGGCGGCTCGCCGTCTTCCTCGGCGGTGACGAGCCGCGCCGCTTCGGCGCATGCGCGGGCGTACCGCCGGCGAGACCGGATCCGGTGCGCGTGCTTGGCCTGCGTGCGGGTACGAGCCCGTTCCGGTCCCGCGCGACATTCGCGAACACGTCGACCACCCGACGGTCCACCGCGTCCAACCCGACCTCGGCCTCGACGGCCGCCGCAGACAGCATCGCGTAGATCGCCTCGAACCGCAGAAACATCAGGAGACCTTCTCCCGCGTGCGATGCCTGCAGCACTGCACCGTCAGCCTTCCCGCCGATCCCGATCGGCCGCAGGCCGACCCTCGCCCACACGCTATCCGACATCGTCATCACCCCTCCCCGGGCGGCGTGAGTCTTGTGATTCCGCCGTCTGCACGGCCACGCGCATGCGACCATCGCTACTACTGACGTCCAGCACGACTGGGAGGGAATCCCCTTGAAGCGCACCATCTTCGGCGATGAGCACGAAGCATTCCGCGATACCGTCCGCCAGTTCTTCGAGACGAAGGTGACGCCGCAGTATCCGGACTGGGAGGCCGCCGGGCATCCACCTCGCGACTTCTACCGAGAGGCAGGCGCTCTCGGCATCATCGGGATACAGGTCCCTGAACAGTTCGGCGGAGCCGGCGTCGAATCGTACAAGTTCAACGCTATCGTCACCGAACAGGCCGTCCGGGCGCACATCAGCCTCGGACCGTTGCGCGTCCACATGGATCTCGTTCTGCCGTACCTGCTCGAGTACGCAACCGACGAGCAGAAACAGCGATGGCTGCCGGACTTCGTGACCGGCGATCTCGTCACCGCGATCGCCATGACCGAACCGGGCACCGGCTCAGACCTTGCAGGCATCCGAACGACGGCGCGACGCGACGGTGACGAGTACATCCTCAACGGCGCGAAGACGTTCATCACCGGTGGCTACAACGCCGATCGCGTGCTGGTGGTCGCGCGCACCTCTCCGGCCGACCCGGACAACCGCCGAACCGGTTTAAGCATCCTCGTCGTCGACACAACGAGCCCGGGATTCGAGGTCGGGCGGATCCTCGAGAAGATGGGACTCAAAGCCCAAGACACCTGCGAACTGTCCTTTTCGGACGTGCGCGTGCCCGCCGCCGACCTCCTCGGCGACGAAGGCCGGGCATTCGCGTACCTCGGACACAATCTGCCGCAGGAACGTCTGACGATCGCCGTCGGTGCATGGGCCGCTGCTTCGCACGCCGTCGAACTGGCCAGGGACTACACGTCCGAGCGCAACGTGTTCGGTCAACCCGTCGCATCGTTTCAGAACACGAAGTTCGTGCTCGCGGACTGCGCTGCGGACGTCGCAGCCGGGCAAGCCTTCCTCGACAACGCCCTTGAAGCGCACGATGCGGGTGAACTGACCGGCTCCGACGCCGCCGCGTTGAAGCTGTGGATGACGGAGATGCAGGCCCGGGTCGTCGACGAATGCCTGCAATTGCACGGCGGATACGGCTACATGTCGGAGTACCCGATCTCTCGCCTGTACGCCGACGCCCGGGTGAGCCGGATCTACGGCGGAACCAGCGAGGTCATGCGGTCGATCGTCGCGAAGTCTCTGGGGATGTAGCGAACCTACTCGGCCGCGTCCAGCCGCTCGGCGACCTCCGCGGGAAACCCTCCGGTCGCGATCGGCCCCCACCGAGTCGGCGTGATGCGGATCAGCGACTTGTTCTGGAGCCGCATCGCAGCGCGGTACTCGTCCCAGTCCGAATGCTCCCCCGCGATGGCACGGAAGTAGTCGACGAGACCGTCCTCGGCTTCCGGCATGTCCAGCACCTCAGCCGTCCCGTCCACCTGCACCCACGCGTCACCGAACTTGTCCGACAGAACGCACACGCTGACGTGTGGGTTCCGTTTCACGTTGACGGCTTTGGCCCGTCCCGGGTAGGTGGCGACAACGATTCGACCACCCGGGTCGACCCCCGCCGTGACCGGCGACATCTGCGGGGAGCCGTCGTGGCGCGATGTGAGGAGAATCAGCTGGTGCCGCCTGCGGACGAAGTCCAAGAGTTCGGCGAGATCGACGGAGGATGCGGTCGCGACAGTTCGTCCCATACCGTCCTACTCTACGGACGACTCGGCGGCGCTCCGCCCGGTTTGCCGGACCCGTTCGGCGGCGGACCGCCGGGACCGCCGGCTCCACCAGGTGCTGCGCCGGCCTTCGGCTCGGTCCCGGTGTCGACGCCGACGTGGAGCATGGCGGTATAACCCGACACCGCATTGCCGGTGAGCGACGCGAGCTGCGACTTGCCGCCGTCGTCACCGAACACGTTGTCGCTCGCCAAAGTGATCTGACTGAGGTTCTCCGCCGACCCCGAGTAGGTCGACCGCGAGTAGACGGCGACACAGGCCTGTTGAGGCAACGCCAGTTGCGATGTCGCGATCGCCTTGGTGTGGTCGGTGATCGAGGTGACGTCCGGGTACACCTCAAAATGGATGTGCGGCCACCTGCCTGAATAGCAGCCTGGGAAGATCGTCGTGAACGTCACCGAGCCGCTGTCGTCGACCACTTGCACGCCGCGCAGGAAGGTCTCGTCCTCGATGCCTTCCCCGTACATCGAGTATTCGCCTTGGGCGGTGCAATGCCAGGCATAGACCGCGGCGCCCGTGAACGGCTTGTCTCCTCCCGCGATGTCGGTGACGTCGAGGGTCACCCGCAACGGCACGCCGTCGACTCTCGTGCCGCCGCCCAGGCTGGACCGAATGTCGCTGCGCACGATGCCCGTTCGATTCAACACGTCAGGCCCGTTCGAGCCGTCGCCTGGGTACGGACCCGCCGTCTCGTCGGGGATCTCGCCTATGGTCGTGGCCGATGACGAGGTCGACGCACCGGTGTCGCTCGACCCGCTCGAACAAGCTGCCAGAAGCGCCGCCGCACCACCGGCGCCGATGAACGCCAACACTTTTCGACGGGTCGACAGAGTCTGCAAGTCGAACGCGGCTCCCTGATCAACGACGGGTTCGTCTGGCCGGTGCAGGGGTCGTCCTTGGTAAGTCTTGTCAGTCATGAGTCGATAATGTCGCAGCAGGCTCCGAGCAGGCTCGACAATCGCTGTGAGGTCGCTGTAGGTGCGGGGACGACAGTCACAAAGACATGTCCGCCTCACTGAAGTCCCTGATTCGACACCTCGGCCGTGACACAGTGAACGCCATGCGATCGACTTGTGCTCTGTACATCGACGCCGGTTATCTTCTCGCCGCTGCGGCGACCAGAGTCACCGGGACGTCGCTTCGCAGCGGCATCCACGTCGAGTACGTGAAACTCATCGAGTCCCTGGTACGCACCGCAGAGAAGCAATCCGGCCTCCCGCTGCTCCGTGTCCACTGGTACGACTCGGCCCGCAACGGCGTCCCTGATGCACGGCAGGAACGGATCGGCGAGATCCCCCGCGTCAAGCTCCGCCTCGGTCGGTTCGGCATGGACGGCGAACAGAAGGGCGTCGACCTCCGCATCGGACTCGACCTCGTGACACATGCCCGCAACGACGCGTCCGACGTCTTCTTCCTCATCTCCGGCGACGACGACCTCACCGAAGCCGTCGAAGAGTCACAGGTCCACGGCATCCTCGTCAACCTTCTCGCCGTCCCGATTCGCGACGGCAAACCGCACGGCGTCAGCAGGCATCTGATCCGAGCAGCAGACGACATCCACACGATCGACGGTTCGACGATCGACGACGCGGTCGTCAAGATCGAACAACCCCCCGTACCCGAGGACGGCGGGCCCGAACCCGCGGTCCTCGCTCCCAAACCCGGCCCGAAGCCCGGCCCGCCTGCGACGAAGACGCCGCTCGACGTGGCGGTGGCCGCCCGACACCAGCCCGAACCCTGCCGCGAACCGACCGAAGTGCTCGCCTACAGTTCGTCCACAGGTTCCACCGGCCTCGTGATGCCCGGTTACGAAGCCGACGTGAACGACGACATCGTCGACGGCATCGTGGCTCGCGTGCTCTCGTCCTTCCGCGAAAGCGCAACTCCCGAAACGATTCTCGCGCTCGAACGCGACAAGCCGTCGATACCCCGCGACATCGATCGGGCGATGCTCCTCGACGCATCCGACGCCCTCGGCATGTACGACCTCGACGACGGCGTCCGCTTCCGACTCCGGGCCCGCTTCTGGGAAATGTACAACGCCTCGTGATGAACGCGTAGACGAGCCACGAGTCGCACACCCGTGCGAAACCGTCGTCGTGGTGTGAGAAAATGGGGCAGCACCGGAACTCCACGAGAAGGACCAGCCATGCCTCCGCGCCGCCGCTCTACCCCCGGGGCCGAATCGTTGACCCCAGACGACCTGACCAAGCTGGCTACCGCGTTGGCCGACGGACGACGAGCCACCGTGTACCTCCGTGAAGCGGTTCCCAGTCTCGGCCTCGACGCCGGAAGCTCCGCGAAGGTCGTGTCGATCGCGGGCACCACAGTCACCGTCCGTCCACGCGGTGTCGACGACGAACTCCCGTATGAGGCAGACGAACTGCGGATCACCAAGACCGCTCCCCCGCGGCCGGAGCCGGCGAAGAAGCCCGTGCGGCGGAAGGCGTCGACCACTCCCGCCCCGGTGAGCCCAGCCCCCGTGAGCCCAGCCCCCGTGAGCCCAGCCCCGGTAACCCCAGCCCCGGCAGCCGCCGAACCGGCGGCGAAGCCGCGACCGCGTACCCCCAAGAAGGCGACGCAATCGTTGACCGTCACGATCCACGGCAACGCCGACAACGAGTGGTCCGTCGCATTGACCCGCGGAGCGAAGAAGCCTCAGCGATCGCGCCCCGTCACCCCGGAGTCGGTCGACGCGGCGATCCGCGAACTCGGTGACGCCACCGCCCGCGACGCCGTCACATCAGTGTTGAACGCAGCCCGCGAAGAGGCCCAACGCCGCGTCGAAGAACTCAGCCGTGAACTGGCGGCCGCCAAGGAAGCCCTCGCCGCCCTCGAGAATGCCTAATTCATCCAGACGAGACCTGCTCGTCGTCCTGGCACTCTTGTTCACCACCGGATGGGCGACGAACCACTTCGTCTCGATGATGCCCGTCCTCCACGACGACGTGCACATCTCCGACGCGGCACTCGAAGGAGCCTTCGCGATCTACGCCGTCGGACTCCTGCCCGGCCTCCTCACCGGCGGAGGGCTCTCCGACCGCATCGGACGCCGCCGGGTCGTCCTCCCTGGCGCGACCGGCGCCGCACTCGGCAACCTGTTGATGCTGCTGTGGCACACCGAACCCGGAGTCTTCGTCGGACGTTTCGTCGTCGGTCTCGGTGTCGGACTCGCCGTCAGCGCAGGCACCGCATGGTCGGCCGACGTCGGAGGCACCCGTGGAACCGTCCTCGCGGGAATGACCCTCACCTCCGGTTTCGCGGTCGGACCCCTCGCCTCCGGGCTCATCGCCCAGTTCACCGACGGCGCCGCACTGGTCGCTCCGTTCGTCGTCACCGTCGTCGCATCACTGGCGGCAGTCGGTGCGGGGTTCTGGACCTCGGGCGCATCGACTCAGCTCGACCTGCAGAAGCCACTCTCGGCTGCGCCCGACCACCAGGGGAAGAGCTTGGCCCGAGCGCTTCTCACGGGAATCCCGATGTCGCTGTGGGTGTTCTCCGCAGTCTCCGCGTCGGTGGTGACGATGGCTGGCCGGATGAGCGGCTTCTCCGGCCCGTGGGTCCCCGGCGTCGCCGCAGTTCTCGCGCTCGGATCAGGCGTAGTCAGCCAGACCCTCGCGCGACGCGCCGGATGGGGCCCGCGCACGGGCATCGCAGGTGCACTCCTGGCCGCGGCGGGATTCCTCACCGTCGCAGCCGGAGGCTCCAACCCGTCGCCTGCCGCGTTCCTCGTCGCGTCGATCGTCCTCGGCGGTGCGTACGGCCTCTGCCTTCGCGAAGGCCTGCTCGACGTCGAGACCTACGCTCCCGCCACACGACGTGGACTCGCGACCGGCGTCTTCTACGTCGGCACATACCTCGGGTTCGGTTTGCCGCTCCTGATGCGCGCCATCGAGCCGTCGGTCGGCATTATCGCCCCGCTCGTCGTGATCGCCGCACTCGCCGCCGCCTGCGCCGCGGTCCGCACAAGCCAGATCAGGTCCGGCCTCCTGGCCGGGCGCTGACCGGCCACGCCCGACCCCCGGATAGGCTGCACAGCGATGGCCACCGCCCACTGGACTCCGCAACAGACGTCGCAGATCCTGTCGTTCTTCGACAAGGGAAGCCTGTCCCGCGGCCGCGGCTACGCGCGGGCCGGGCTCGTGCACTCGATCGCCTGGTCCGGTAATACGCTGTCGGGCCGATCCGAAGGCAGCGGCGGCAAGACCTACGCGTGCAGAGTGAAAGCCGTGTTCGACGGCGCACGCGCACAAGTGACCGCGACCTGCAGCTGCCCGGTCAGTATCTACTGCAAACACTGTGTCGCCCTCATCCTGACGGCGACCGACGGCAGCAAGTCGGAAGCGCTGCGACCGGCGCAGCCCCCGAGACCGCCTGCCGGAGCTCTCGAACTCAGCCGCTGGCGGACCCTCGTCACCGAGATCACCACGCCGGTGAGCACCGCCGAGTCGACCGTCGACCGTGGACCGGAACTGCCGCTCGCCCTCCAGTTTTCGCTCGACCTCGATGCTCGCGGCAACCGTCGCGTCTACGTGCGTCCGATGACGCACGGCGCACGTGGCAGATGGGTCGCGTCACGGGTCACGTGGAAGTCGCTGCTGACCACGCGCCGCCCCAGCGACAACCACGACCCCGCAGCGCTCGCCCTCCTCGTCGACATCGGCGGGATCCTCGCCGCTCGCACACAACGGTCCACCCCGCCGGACACGCTGCCGGTGTCGTCAGCACCATCGCGGATCTGGCCGGTCCTCGCCCAAGCCGCCGATGCCGGTATCGAATTCATCGGCACAGGCGGCTGGGGGCAACCGCAGACCGTCGCGTTCGACGCAGGCATCACGACGGGGCTCCACGTCGAACGGATGCAGAATCACCTCAACGTCGGAGTCGAAGTACTCGTCGGAGGTCGGGCCGCCGCACCCCCGCACGTGCATCTGATCGGCTCCCCGCGACCACACGGTGTCGCCGTCCTCGTCGACCGCCATCTCAGCCTCGGCCCAGTGGCGACCCTGACGTCGTCGGAGGCGAGGCTCCTCGCCGACCGCACCACCGTCACCGTCCCCGCTGACGAGGTCGACGAGTTCCGAGCCTCGCTCGACCACCTGTCCGCAGGTCGAGCGGTCACCTTCGGCGACGATGTTTTCCCGCCGACCGACGTCGACGGTCCACACCCCGTCCTGGTCGTCGACTTCTCCGAGCACGGCGCCACCACACGGTGGGAGGCCGAGTACACCGCGGACGGCGAGTCGATACGTGCCGCCGCGGACGACCACACGAATCCGCGCCAGGTGCGGCGCCGCGCAGACGAACAGAAGATGTGGGCTGCACTCGGCCCCGAACTCGCGATGGTCGCCGAGGTGTACGGCGACTGGTTCGACGAAGCCTCCGAACATCTCCTGCGGCGCATCTATCAGTCACCGCGACGAGACGAGACGACCGAACTCGTGGAACTTCAGCGACGACTCGCCGAAACTCCGACCGTCGCAGCCGCATTCCAACTGCTCCCGGTCGACCAGTTCGTCCGCGAGTGGTCACTCGACCCGATCGAGGCCGCAGTCCTGTCCGGCGACGTCCTTCCCGAGCTCGTCGCCGGCGGCAACGTGAGTGTCGACGTCGTCGGCGACCAGCCCGACTACCGGCGCCCCGACGAGGAACCGACCCTGCGGTTCAGCGGCGATGCGACCACCGACTGGTTCGACCTGTCGATCACCCTCGACGTCGACGGACGGCAGCTGCCGATCGGCGACGTCATCGCCGCGCTCGCCCGCGGCGACACCCACATGCTGCTGCCGGACGACACCTACTTCCCGCTCGCCACCCCCGCACTGACGGCACTGCGCGAACGTCTCGACGAAGCCCGCGAACTCGGGGATCTCACCGGCGACGGCGTCTCGTCGTCGACGCTCAACGTCACGTTGTGGGAGGAGCTGCTCGAACTCGGAGTGGTCGACGAACAGCTCGCCGAGTGGAAGTCTCGTCTCACCGCGCTCGCGACCGCGAAACCGCCCACCCCGATCACCCCGCCGAGCGACCTGAACGCCGACCTGCGCGGCTACCAGCGCGACGGCCTCGACTGGCTCACCTTCTTGTGGGACAACGGACTCGGCGGCATCCTCGCCGACGACATGGGCCTGGGTAAGACATTGCAGACCCTCGCCCTGTTCCAGCACGTCATCGACGACGACCCGGACGCCCGCTTCCTGGTGGTCGCGCCGACCTCGGTCGTCGGGAACTGGGCGGCCGAAGTCCGGCGCTTCGTTCCCGGATTACAGGTCGTGACCGTCACGTCCACCGAGAAACGTGCAGGCCGCGCCCTCACCGAGCAGGTCGGCGACGCGCAGATCGTCGTCACCTCGTATGCGCTGCTGCGGATCGACTACAGCGTGTTCGCTGACCTGGCGTGGTCGGGGATGGTGCTCGACGAAGCGCAGTTCGTGAAGAACCACGCGTCGAAAACCCATCAGGCGGCACGACGTCTGCCCGCACGGTTCAAACTCGCGATCACCGGTACGCCTCTGGAGAATCGGGTGATGGAATTGTGGTCTCTGGTGTCGATCGTCGCACCGGGCCTCTACAGTTCGCCGAGAACGTTCAAAGAACATTTCGCCGACCCGATAGAAAAGGGCGAGGAACCCGAACGACTTGATGTCCTTCGACGACGTCTGCGTCCGATCATGTTGCGCCGCACCAAGGGTCAAGTCCTCGCGGATCTGCCCGCAAAACAGGAGCAGTTGCTTCCCCTCGACCTCGGCGCCGAACACCGCAAGGTCTACGACCGATTCCTCGCCCGCGAACGCCAAAAGATGCTCGGCCTCCTCGACGACTGGGAAGGCAACCAGATCAGGATCCTGCGGGCGCTGACCCAACTCCGCCAACTCAGCCTGCACCCGGGGTTGGTCGACGAACAGCATGCGGCACTCGAGTCGACGAAGATCACCTACCTGGCCGAACAGATACCGATCCTGACCGCCGAAGACCACAGCGCACTGATCTTCTCCAGCTTCACCGGATTCCTGCGACTCGTCGCCGCTCGGTTCCAGCGCGACGGGATCGAGTACAGCTACCTGGACGGCACCATGTCCGCGACGAAGCGCGCCGAACAGATCGAGCAGTTCATGGCCGGTGACACCGGCGCGTTCCTGATCAGTCTGAAGGCGGGCGGTTTCGGCCTCAACCTGACGGCAGCCGACTACTGTTTCATGACCGACCCGTGGTGGAATCCAGCGGCCGAAGCACAGGCCGTCGACCGCGCCCACCGTATCGGCCAGCAGCGCGCCGTGACCGTCTACCGCATGGTGTCGACCGGCACCGTCGAAGAGAAGGTCGTCGACCTGCAGAACCGCAAGCGCGAACTGTTCGATGCACTGATCGACGACGGCGCGGCCTTCTCCGGAAAGATCACCGTCGCCGACGTGCGCGGCCTGTTGGAATGACCCTGCGGTTCAAGCGAGCGCGTGTTGGCTAGGCCAAGGCGGCGTACCTTTGGATGCCATGAGCTACACCGTCGCTGACCTGATCGTCGAGACCATCGAAGCCGCCGGAGTGCAACGGGTCTACGGCATCCCCGGAGACTCACTCAACGGGTTCACCGATTCACTGCGCGAACATCCGCGCGTCGGCTGGCAGCACGTCCGCCACGAGGAGGCGGCCGCGTTCGCGGCGTCGGCCGAAGCCGCGATGACTGATTCGCTCGCAGTGTGCGCGGGCAGCTGCGGGCCCGGCAACCTCCACCTGATCAACGGCCTGTACGACGCACACCGTTCCCGGGTACCGGTGCTCGCGATCGCCGCGCAGGTCCCCGGAGCGGTGGTCGGCACCGGATACTTCCAGGAGACGCACCCAGAGAGCATCTTCGCCGAATGCAGCGCGTACTGCGAGACCGTCAACACCGTCGACCAACTGCCGTACGTCCTTGATATCGCGATCCGCACCGCCGTCGAGCAGCGCGGCGTATCGGTCCTGGTGATCCCCGGAGAACTGTTCCTCACCGAGTTCGAGCGACCGGACCGTGTCGCACGGATCCGTGCGGCCCAGTCGGTGGTCCGGCCGAGCGAGGAGTCGCTGGCGATCGCGGCCGCGCAACTCAACGAATGCGACCGTGTCACGATCCTCGCGGGCGCAGGCGTGCAGGGCGCCCACGACGAGCTCGTCGCTTTCGCCGACGCGCTACAGGCGCCGATCGTCCACGCCCTGCGCGGCAAGGAGTTCGTCGAGTACGACAACCCGTACGACGTCGGGATGACCGGGTTGCTGGGCTTCTCCTCCGGCTATCGGGCCGTCGAGCACTGCGACACGCTGGTCATGGTCGGCACCGACTTCCCGTACTCGCAGTTCCTGCCGTCGGACGCGTACGTGATGCAACTCGACATCCGCGGCAACCAGATCGGCCGACGTACCCGTGTCGACCTTCCGCTCGTCGGATCTGCTCACGACACGCTGCCCGCACTCACCGCGTTGATCAACCCCGATCGCGATGGCAAGCACGCCTCCAAGTCGCTCGAGCACTACCGCCGCACCCGTGCCTCGCTCGACGACCTGGCCACACCGTCCGACCCCGGAGATCCGGTCCACCCGCAGTATCTGACCAAACTCGTCTCCGACGCCGCCGACGCCGACGCGGTGTTCGTGCCGGACGTCGGTTCGCCGGTCGTGTGGGCATCCCGCTATCTGGAGATGAACGGACGGCGACGGTTGATCGGGTCGTTCAGCCACGGCTCGATGGCGAATGCGCTGTCGCAGGCGATCGGTGTGGCGTCGGCCTGCCCCGACCGTCAGGTTGTCGCGCTGGCCGGCGACGGTGGGCTGTCGATGCTGTTCGGCGAGCTCTTGACCCTCGTCCAGGCGAAACTGCCGGTCAAGGTGGTCGTGTACAACAACTCGTCGCTGAACTTCGTCGAACTCGAGATGAAGGCGGCGGGCTTCCTCACATTCGGCACCGATCTGGAGAACCCCGACTTCGCGCGCGTCGCCGACGCCATCGGCGTCCGAGGCTTCCGCGCGATCGACTCGCAAGATCTGGCGCAGACCGTCGAGGACTTCCTCGCCTACGACGGTCCCGCGCTCCTCGATGTGCGAACGGCCCGGCAGGAGTTGTCGATTCCGCCGTCGATCTCCGCCGCCCAGGCGAAGGGCTTCGCCCTCTACGCGTTGCGAACTGTCATGTCCGGTCGCGGCGACGAACTCCTCGACCTCGCCGAGACCAACCTGCTCAAGCGTCTGTTCTGAGCCAGTCGCGCCTATAGCTCGCTCAACAGTGCCTTCTTCTGGACCTTTCCCATCGCGTTGCGCGGGAGCTCGTCGACGACGCGAACTTCGCGGGGACGTTTGTGGGCGGAGAGTTCCGCAGCCACCGCGTCGATGAGGTCGTCGGTCCGAGCAAGATCGCCGACGACGAACGCGACGATGCGTTGTCCGAGGTCCGGGTCTGGCACCCCGACGACCGCGGCCTCACGAACACCGGGCTGCGACACCAGCACGTGCTCCACCTCCCCCGCGCCGATCCGGTAGCCGCCGGACTTGATCATGTCGACCGACTCTCGGCCCGCGATCCGATGGAATCCGTCGGCGTCGATCGCCGCGATGTCGCCGGTACGGAACCAGCCGTCGCCGGTCGTCACCTTCGCGGTCGCTTCCACATTGCCGAGGTAGCCGTCGAACACGGTCGGCCCGGTCACCTCGAGTTCGCCGAGCGTCTCGCCGTCGTGCGGGGCCAGCCGTCCATCCTCACCTCTGATCCGCGTCTGCACACCGGCGATCGGCTCACCGACCCACCCCGGGCGTCGCTCACCGTCCGCGCGGATAGACAGCGTGATCACCGTCTCGGTCATTCCGTACCGTTCCACGGGCGCCGTGCCCGTGAGTGCGGTGAGCTTCTCGAACACTGGGACGGGCAGTGGAGCGCTCCCGGACACCAGGAGCCGGGCAGACGAGAGTGCTCGTGCCGCAGCCGGATCGTCGCATATTCGGCTCCACACGGTCGGCACCCCGAAGTACAGGCTCCCGCCTGCTTCGGCGTAAGCGGCTGGTGTCGGGCGCACGGTATGGATCAGCGGCGAGCCGACGCGCAGCGCACCGATCATTCCGAGGACCAGACCGTGCACGTGGAAGAGCGGGAGCCCGTGGACCAGCGTATCGTCGGCGGTCCACTCCCAGGCGTCGGCAAGTCCGTCGATGGACGCCGCCAACGCGCGACGCGGGAGTCGGACGCCTTTCGGCTTCCCCGTGGTCCCCGAGGTGTAGACGATCAGGCCGACGGCCGCCTCGTCCGGCTCGTCGAAGACAGCATCGCCGCGCGCCCCGACATTGATGTCGTGTCGCGCCAAATCCGAGCCGCCGTCGGCGTCGGTGTCGGCGTCGCACAGCCACATCTGGGCACCGCTGTCACGCAGGATGTACGCACGTTCGGACTCACCGGCATCCGCCGGGACCGGCACGGCGGGCACCCCAGCCAGGAGCGCCCCGACCACGGCGACGACGGTCTCCATGCTCGCGGAACCGTTGACCGCGACGGCGTCCCGGCCTGCGACGGCCTCTGCGACCACCGAGGCCGCGCCGAGCAGTTCCCGGCGGGTCAGAGCGACCTCGCCGACGCGCACTGCGTCCAGATCGAGATCGTCGGCGAGCGACGCCAACAGTGGTCCGTACACGCGAGCCTCCATTAACCCAGGTGTGCCTGCACCTCGGCACTCGATTTGTCCAAGCGTTCCAGTCGTCCTTCGGTCATGGACGCGATCTGATCGACGACGACGCGCACCTTCTCGTCGTCGTTCTCCGCGCGTTCCCAGCGGGCGACGAAGAACGGGTCGAGACCGCCCGGCGATGTCACCAACAGCATTTCGGCGACCCGATGGATGCGTTCGCGCTGACGGTCCTGCCGTGCGCGGTGACGCGGATCGGAGAAGATGAAGCGCAGCGCGACGGTCTTGAGGACCGCGACCTCGGCGGCCACACCGTCGGGGACAGACAGGTCTGCGTCGTACCGGCATACCGGCCGGTCGTCGACCACTGCGCGCGTCGACGCAATCGTGGTGGTCGCGAACCGACCGATCAGTTCCGACGTGAGTCGTTTCAGTCGGACGGACGCGTCAAGCGAGCCGTCGTACTCGCCGAGCGCGACGAAGATGTCCATCTCCGACAGGCGTTGCGCGGCGTCGACGAGCGGGGCGGGATCGTCGCCGCCGAAGTATTTCATGCCGAGCTCTGCGAGCTCGGTCTGGTCGTCACGAGACCCCAACTGGCGCAGATCGATCCGTCCGCCGATCACACCGTCCTCGAGGTCGTGAACGGAGTAGGCGACGTCGTCGGACCAGTCCATGACCTGTGCCTCGAGGCAGCGGCGGCCCTCGGGGGCGCCGTCGCGCACCCACGCGAGTGCGGGCTCGTCCTCGACGTACGCACCGTACTTGCTGCCGGGAGCCTGACGCGACCACGGATACTTCAACGTCGAATCGAGTGATGCGCGCGTCAGATTCAAGCCAGCACTCTCGCCGTCCGGCAGCAGCGCTTTCGGCTCCAGTGCCGTCAAGATCCGCAAGTTCTGGGCGTTGCCCTCGAACCCGCCGTGATCACGCGCGACCTCTTCGAGCGCACGTTCGCCGTTGTGCCCGTAGGGCGGGTGACCGATGTCGTGGGCGAGCCCGGCCAATTCGACGAGATCCGGGTCGCAGCCCAGACCGACCGCGATACCGCGGCCGATCTGGCCAACTTCCAACGAATGAGTCAGTCGCGTGCGCGGGTTGTCACCCTCACGCGGACCGACGACCTGCGTCTTATCTGCGAGACGCCGAAGCGCTGCCGAATGCAGCACTCGGGCGCGGTCGCGCGAGAAGTCGCTCCGATGCTCGGCGGGTGAATCGGTGTCGGCGAGCTTGCGCCCTTCGACCACCATCCGCTCCACATCGTGGGCGCCGTACGCGGCCGAATTAATCGTTCGACCACCCGCGCGAAGCAGCCAAGTCGAGGATCCGCGAGCGGATCGCGGTGATCTGGCGTGCCGTCAGGTCCGGCGACGAGTCGAGCAACAGCTCGGTGATCTCGTTCGACAGCGGGCCACCCGCGTGACGTGGACGACGCGGCGCACGGTCGTCGCGGGCACTGCGGTCGTTGCGGTCGAAACGGTCGCGACGATCGCCTCGATCCCGGTCGCCGAACTTGCCGCGGTTGTCGTCGCGGCGATGAGCCCGCTCCGCAGCGGGGTCGCCCGCCGGAGCCTCCTCGGTCACCTTGACGTTCGTGGCCTTCGAGCCACGGTCGGTGCTCTCGACGTCGAATTCCACGACCGCGCCCGGGCGCAGCAGGTTCTCGTCGATGCTGATGTCGTTGATGTGCAGGAACACGTCGTCCCCGCCCTCTTCCGGTGCCAGGAACCCGAACCCGCGATTCGAGTCGAAATGCACAACCTTGCCGCTGACAGCCACCACAAACTCACTCTCTGTCGAACGTCTCCATCACGGACCCCTTGCCCGTGCGACGATCACTGCCGTCTACTATGCCTCATCCTGGCTCCTGCTCGTAGCCGAAACACCTGGCCTAGACGCGGATCACGTTTGGCGATCCGAACGCCGAGCGAGATCCGTGTAAGCACACGTCAGTCCGACGACAGCGCCGTGTAAGAACCGGGGCGCATCGTCGTCGGCATGACTACGACACTCTCGGCACAGACAGCCGCCGCCAACCAGGGCCCGGCCGCTGATCTCGCGATCGATGCACGCGGACTCGTCAAGCGATTCGGTTCCACGAAAGCGGTCGACGGCGTCGACCTCGCCGTCCCGCCAGGCTCGGTCTACGGCGTCCTCGGTCCCAACGGCGCGGGCAAGACCACGACGGTCAGCATGCTCGCCACCCTCCTGCGCCCCGACGCAGGCAGCGCGAGCATCTTCGGACACGACGTCGTCCGCGAGGCCGTGTCCGTGCGTTCGCTGATCGGCGTCACCGGACAGTACGCGTCGGTCGACGAAGACCTCAGCGCTCGACAGAACCTCATGCTCTTCGGGCGTCTCCTCGGTAAGTCGCGCGCCCAATGCCGTTCGCGTGCAGACGAACTCCTGGCCGACTTCGCGCTCGAGGAAGCCGCGGACAGGCCGTTGAAAGAGTTCTCCGGCGGCATGCGACGGCGCCTCGATCTGGCCGCGAGCCTCATCGACACGCCGCCACTGCTGTTCCTCGACGAGCCGACCACCGGACTCGACCCGCGGACCCGCGCCCAGATGTGGGAGACGATTCGCAAGCTCGTCGCCGACGGCTGCACCGTTCTGCTCACCACCCAGTACCTCGACGAAGCCGACCAACTCGCCGACCGGATCGCCGTCATCGACCGCGGCCGGGTCATCGCCGACGGCACCGCCGACCAACTCAAAGAATCGGTCGGAACCAGCACCCTGACCATCACGCCGACCGACCGCGACCATGCACCCGCGGTAGCCGAACTCGCCGAGGCGGTACTCGGTGAGGTCGCGGTCCTCAGCGCCGAAGCCGCCCGCGTTACCGCACCGTTGCACCGCCAGGACCTCGTGCCCGATCTCCTCGTCGGGCTCCGCGACCGCGGCATCACCGTCGACGAGATCGCCGTCTCCAAACCGAGTCTGGACGAAGTGTTCCTGACCATCACCGGAAAGAACTGACCATGACCACCACTCTCATCGCGACCGACACGATCCGCGAACCTCGACGTTCGGTGACTCTCACCGAGACCGTCCGCCAATCGTTCTCATTCGGCTACCGCGGCCTCATCAAGATCGCCCGCAACCCCGAACAGCTCTTCGACGTCGTGCTGCAACCGATCATCTTCACGCTGATGTTCACCTACATCTTCGGCGGAGCGATCAGCGGCGACATCGCGAGCTATCTGCCGGTGATCATCCCCGGCATCCTCGTCCAGACGGTCATCACGACGTCCATCGTCACCGGAACGCAACTCCGTGAAGACATGAACAAGGGGGTGTTCGACCGGTTCCGGTCCCTGCCGATCGCTCGGATAAGTCCGCTCGCCGGCGCTCTCCTGGCCGACGTCGTCCGATACCTGATCGCCACCGTCATCACCTTCGCGGTCGGTTTCGCGATGGGTTGGCGACCCGAGCCGCTCGGCGTCCTCGGATCGGTCGTGCTCGTCCTCATCTGCAGCTTCGCCGTGTCGTGGATCTTCGCGCTCATGGGCTGCCTCGTGAAGAAGGCCTCCGCCGTGCAAGGCGTCTCGATGTTGATCATGTTCCCACTGACGTTCATGTCCAACGCTTTCGTTCCCGTCGACACCATGCCGGGCTGGCTACAGAGCTTCGTCAACGTGAACCCGATCAGCCATCTGATCACCGCGATCCGCGAACTGTGCAACGACGGCCACGTCGGCACACACGTCGTGTGGAGCCTGGTGGGCGCGGCAGTCCTGACCGCCGTGTTCGCGCCGCTCGCGGTCCGTGCCTACATCCGCAACGCCAAGTAGCCGAGCGCTTCGTCGAGAGCTCGTCTGCGCGCCAACCGGTGCGCAGACGAGCTGATCCGTTGCCACTCGTCGGCGTCGCACCCGGACAGGTTCTGCGCGTCGACGAGCAGTTCGTGAAGCGCCGGATAATCGTGCCGCGCGCCGAGGCGCAACGCCAACGCCATGCAGCGTGCCCCGACCTCGTCGCCGGGCGACGCGATGCACGCGAGCACGCCGACCGTGAATACGACTCCGGCCGTCTGGGGAACGTCGATCCATCCGATGTCGGCGGGTGCGAGGACTCCAGCGAGCCCGTCGACGTACTGCTCGGCACGGTCGCAGGCGCCGACGCGGATCAGCCCGGCGATCGCCGCCGTCACGGTGCTGAGGACTCCCGGGTCCAGGTGCACGGTGCTCTGGCCGCCCACTAACAGGTCTGCGGCACGACACAGCAGCGCGGCGACGGCTTCGTCTGACCCGGTTCCGCTGATCCGCTGGTATTCGGCGAGCACCGTCATCGTCCCGGCGACCGACTCGGCGCTCCCCTGCGGTGTCGGGTCGTCCGGCTTCCAGCCGTCGGTCAGCTCATCGAGACGCGCTCGCGCCCCGTCGACGTCACCGAGCGCCAACAGAGCCGCGACGATGTAGACGCCGACCTGCTGTGCGTCGTCGTCGGCTCCGAGTTCGGCGAAATGCACGGCAGTCCGCTGGTACAGCTCCAGCGCCCTCGCCCACTGCCCCTGCTGCCCGAACAGGCTCGCCGTCGTCATGTCGGTCATCGCGGCAGCGAACGAGTCCGACGCCCCGGCCGCCGCGGACACTTCGAGGCTGTCGCGCAACGCCCCGTCGAGATCGCCGATGTTCTCCCGCACGTTGAATCTGATGCTCAATGCCGCCCAGCGAACCAGGTCCGGACGTCCGGGCTCCAAGGCCCGCAACATGATCCGGTAGGCGGCGGACATTCGCCGCGCCAACAGGACCGCGGTGACGAACTCTGTCGGGTCGGTGTACGTCATCTCCGGTATGTGCAGACGGCGCAGAATGCACATCGCCCGCCCGAGAGGCCGCCGAGCAGCGATCGGCGTCAGGTGCACCGCCGACACGACAGCCGTCAACTCCCACGCTTCGTGGAGTTCGCCGACGTCCCCGGCCGGGATCGGCAGCACCTCGACCACACGCACCGCCCACGACGCTGCTTCGGCGTGCAGTCCGCGGCTCGCCCAGAACGCGGCGATCACCGGGAAGACGGTCACGATCGTCTCGGCGTCCGAGGTGTCGAGCGCACGGCGCAGCACCCACACCAGGTTCTCGGCTTCGGCCGCAGTCTCGGAGACGAGTACCCGATCGGGCTCCTGCCGGTACCGATGCCGCAGGTCGTCACAGACCAGTCGCGCCCACTCCGCCATCGCCGCGACGACGGTCGCCGTCTCCCTGGCATCGTCGAGACGTTCTTCGCCGAACTCGCGCACCATCTCGAGCATCCGATATCGGGTGCGTCCGCCGCCTTCGTGAACCTGCAGCAACGACTGGTCCACGAGAGCGGTCAACGCGTCGGTCAACGCCACTCCCGACATACCGGCCGTAGGTTCGGCTGCGACCGTCGAGAAGCCGTTCGGAAACAGGCACGTCCGACGCAGGACTGCCCGAGCCTCATCGTCGAGCAAGTCCCAACTCCACTCGATGACGGCCTCGAGTGTGCGGTGGCGGTCGGGGGCAGTACGGTCGGCCGACCGCAACAGCGCGAACCGTTGGGTGAGGCCTGCGACGATGTCGTCGACACCCATCACCCGGATTCGTGCGGCAGCGAGTTCGATCGCCAGCGGCAGTCCATCGAGTTGGGCGCACAGCATCGCAACGGCGTCCGGGTCGAGGACGATGTCCGGGCGCACCGAGCGGGCCCGCACCGTGAACAGTTCGACAGCCGCCGAGGCCGCTCCCTCGGTCTGCAGTACGGGAAGCTGATAGACCTGTTCCGCAGCGATGAGCAGCGGCGACCGGCTCGTCACGAGGACGCGCAGGTCCGGCAGTGTCGCGATCAGCTCGCTCGCCAGCGCGGCGGCCCCGTCGATCACCTGCTCACAATTGTCGAGGATCAGTAGGGTGTCGCTGCCGCGAAGCGCGTCACCGAGCCGCTGAAATAGGTCGCCGACTAGTCGCGGCACCGCGCTGGTCCGCACATCCGATTCACCCACTCCCAGTGCTGCCGCGACAGCGCCGACGAGGTCGGCCGCGTCCCGCACCGCGGCGAGCGGCACGAAGTACACCGACGTCCCGCCCCCCGAGAAGACGTCGCCGACCGCGGATGCGATCGATGTCTTGCCCACCCCGCCAGGGCCCTGCACCGTCACAACCCGGTGCTCGGCGACGAGCCGGGTCAACGCGCCGAGGTCGTCGTCGCGGCCGATGAGCGCTTCGGTCCGCAACTTCGGGGTGCGCGGCCCGGAGTTCGTGGTGCCGGTGAGTAGTTCGGCGTTGAACGCCGTGGCCTCGACTCCGGGGTCGGCGCCGAGTTCCTCGGCGAGCGCGCGCCGCAGCCGCGCGAAGACGGCGAGCGCCTCCGACGGCCGTCCGCCGCCGGCGAGCGCACGCATCCACATGACGTGCGCCGCCTCGTCGATCGGGTCGGCTTCCGCGCGCGCCGCAGCGATCTGTTCGGCCGTCGAGTAGTCGCCTGAGGCGAGCGCGTCGTGCATGCGACGGTCGTCGATTCGCACGCGTAGGCGCTCGGCCTCCGGACGCACCTCGTCGACGGGCTCGCCGCGGAAGAACGACACCGCCCCGTTCGGATCGCCCTGCGCCAGAGCCTGTTCGGCGAGGACCAGGTCGGTGGTCGCGCCGTCGAGTCGGTACCGTCCGTCCGATCCACTGATGGAGACGAGCGTCCGTAACCGGGATATCTGGGTGTGCAGAGCCGCCTGCGGCGACTTCGGTGCGTGCTCGCCCCATACGTCGTCGATCAGTCGGTCACTCGAGATCGGCCGGTCGGCCGCCGCCAAGGCGACGAGCAGGCGCTTTGCCCGCACTCCGGGCACGTCGCGTCCGTCGACGGTGACCGGACCGAGTAGCCCGATCACCTGCACGGCACGCGGATTCGGGGTGTCGGACGGCATCGACTCAAGCGTAGTCCGCCCTGCCGACCCGAACCCACACTCCGTCGTCGTCGACGATTCGCGCCCGCACATCGAATACCTCGCCGATGACTTTCTCGGTGATGGTGTCGCCCGGCGTCCCCTCCCCGACCACACGTCCGCCGGCCAGGACGATGATGCGGTCGCAGAACATCGCGGCGAGGTTCAAGTCGTGTACGGCGATGATCGCCGACGCGTCGGTGCTCCGGACGTGCGTGGAGACTAGCTCGAGCAGACTCAGCTGGTACTTGATGTCCAGGTGGTTGGTGGGCTCGTCGAGGATCATCACCTCCGGCTCCTGCACGAACGCCCGTGCGATCTGCACACGCTGGCGTTCGCCGCCCGACAGCGAGCCGTACCGCTCGTCGAGCATGCCGTCGATCTCCGTCTCCCTCGCGACAGTCTGGACGATCTGTCGATCCCACGCCGATCCGACGGCCCACGTCCGACGATGCGGTGTCCGCCCCAACGCGAGAACGTCGACGACCCGTGGATTCTGATCGGTGACCGCCGCCTGCTCGACGAACGCGACACGCTGGGCGACCCTCCGCCGCGGTAGCTTCTCGATGTTCGTCTCGTCGAGCCGCACGCTGCCGCGACTCGGCTTGCCGAGCCCGGCGAGCAGGCGAAGCAACGACGACTTGCCCGACCCGTTCGGCCCGATCAGCCCGACGACTTCCCCCGGAGCCACCGCCAGGTCGACGTCGTCGAGGATCCGCCGACTGCCCACATCCCAGCCGACTCCCTGCGCCCGAAGAATCATCGGCGCCCCTGACGGATCAGAACCACCACGAACGCCGGGACGCCGACGATCGCGGTGATGACCCCGATCGGCAGTTCGCGCGGCGCGATCAGCACGCGTCCGGCGACGTCGGCCCACACCAGGAACAGCGCGCCGATGATCGCCAGAGTCGGCAGCATCACGCGGTGTCGGACACCGACGATCGCGCGCGCCGCATGCGGCAGCACGAGACCCACGAAGCCGATCGCACCGGACACGCTCACCACGACCGCGGTGATGAGGGCGGTGACACTCAGCAGCAGCAGTCTGGTCCGTGCGACGTTGATGCCGAGCGAAGCCGCCGCGTCGTTGCCGAACGCGAACGCGTCCAACGCACCCGACGACAGCAGACAGATCACGAGACCGGCGACAGTCACGATGCCGCACACCGCTACTTCGGTCCATGACGGCGACGACAGCGAGCCCAGCAACCAGAACAGAACGCCGCGCGTCTGCTCGGCGTCAGCCGAGGTGTAGACGATGAACGACGTCAATGCCGAGAACAACTGGGTGGCAGCGATACCGGCGAGGACTACCCGGTCGGTGGTGTCTCCAGCGAGACGAGCGAGCAGCAGGACCAGCGCGAAAGCGGCGAGCGCCCCGACGAACGCGCCTCCCGCCATGCCGATCACACCGGCTCCAAAGCCGAGGAGGATCACCGACACCGCGCCGACCGACGCACCCGATGAGACACCGAGGACGAAGGGGTCCGCGAGCGGGTTTCGCAACAGCGACTGGAGCACACCGCCGCAGACGGCCAGGCCTGCGCCGCACGCCGCCGCGAGCACCGACTGTGGCAGTCGCAGCTTCCAGATGATCGACTCCTCGAGCCTCGACAGTCCGGAGTCGCCGCCGAACAGTTCGGCGCGCACCGACGATCCCACGTCCGTCATGCCCAGACCGGACGGCCCGATCGTGATCGCGAAACCGATCGATACGAGCAACAGCGCCAGCCCGCCGAACCAGAGTGCGACGACGGTGCCGAGCCGCGTCTGCACCCCGTTCACGTGCCCAGGCCGAGCTTCTTGAGTCCGTCCGCGACGTTCTGGATCCCGTACACGGTGCGCAGGGACGGGTTCATCTCCGCACCGGTCGCAAGGATGTATCGCTTGCTTTTCACCGCGTCCATCTCGCGGGTGACCGGATTCGACTCCAAGAAGTCGATCTTCTTCTGCGCCGATTCACCCGACTGCGTGTCGCGCGTCAAGTCGCCGATCACGAGGACCTGCGGGTTGCGGCTCGCGACCTCCTCCCACCCGATCTGCGGCCATTCGTCACGCGTGTCGTCGAAGACGTTCTTGAGTCCGAGCGCCTTGCTGACGACGCCCGGGGCTCCGCAGCAGCCTGCGATGTACGGCGACTCCGAGTCGGAGAACCAGTACAGGACCGTCGTTCCCTCAGCGTGTACCGAATCCGAAGCGGCCGTCACACGGCGCTTCAGATCGGCGACCACGTCGGCGGCCTTCTCTGAAGTTCCGGTCAGTTCTCCGAGCTCGATGATCTCCTTGTAGACGAGGTCGAGCGTGAAGTCGGTGCTGCGCGAACCGTCGCCCACGGTGTCCTCTTTGCCTTCGCAGTCCGACGGCGCGAGATAGGTGGGGACGTCGAGTTCGGTGAACCGTGCACGCGGCGCCGTGCCGCCCTTGTCGAACGTCGACCCGAACGACGCCGTCACGAGGTCGGGTTCCTCGGCCAGCACGGCTTCGAACGACGGCCAGTTGTCGTCGATGCGCTTGACCTTCTCGTTCGCCGACGCCAGCGACGGCAGGATCGGGTCGGTCCATGTCGCGGTCCCCGCCATGCGGTCGGCGAGCCCGAGCGACAGCAGCACTTCAGTGGTGCCCTGATTGAGCGAGACGATGCTCTGCGGCGGCGCATCGACGGTCACGTCGTCACCGCAGTTGGCGAGTGTGACCGGAAAGCCGTCGACCGCCGATGCATCGGGCGACGACGTGTCGCCGGATGCGCCGCATCCGGCGAGGAGTGCGATGGATGAGGCGAGAACGGCAGCGCCGAACAACGGAGCACGGGAGAGGCGAGACATCGGGTCCTTCAGGGCCGCGAGCTCAGAACGCGAAGCTCGTCTGCGGATCCCGCGGGGGTTCCTCCCGCGCGAGCCAGCAGGTCTTCGGACTCGAGGTCTACCGCTGTCGGACGTCTTCCCAGGCGTGATCACCCAGTGACGTCGTTGTCCGATGCGTCGCTCTCACCGCTGCGCGTCAGTCCCGGATTCGCACCGGATTCCCTTACCCGACTGATCGAGTGCGCTGGCACGGACGATCATAACTTTCCGGTGGACACGACTGTGCCCGGGACCTTCGTGACGGTGGCCCCGGGCACAGAATCGGTGTGCTCGCTATTTGGCGGTCGCGATGCCCAGCGACGGGAAGAAGAAGCACGTCGCGTCGCCCTTCTTCACCGTTCCGTAGATCGCGGAGAGGACGGTGCCCGCACCGGTGTCGACGAGGCCGCCGCGGACGCCGTTGGACGGGAGGATGTTCAAAGCGGTCTTCAACGGTGAAACCGCACCGTCCGCGAGGGCTTTCGGCACGCCGGCAGCGGCAATCCGCTTCGCCACCGCGTCGAGGATGGTGTCTGACAGGCCGCCCATGGGTTCACCGAGTCCACCCTTGAACGTGTTGACGTTGAACCAAGCCACACGCATCCCGGACTTATCGCCGGAATCGTTGATAAGACCCACCGGCACGAATCCGTACAGAACCTCACCCTTTTTCACAGCATTGAGGTCGTGGTCCGTGCCCAGCACGTTGAGTGTCAAGTCGCCGTTCTTAATCCCCAACAACGGCAGGTCCGGCAGGCCAGGCGTCTTCGGCCCCGCGACTGCGCCACCGACGGCCAGCGGGAACGTGAAGTCCGTGCAGGCTCCGATGGTCGGGGTGAACGGCGTGATGCCGAGCTGTTTGAGGACAGCGTTCGCGGCTGCGATGCCGTCGATTACGCTCGCGGCGTCGTGGGGTTGGGGCTGAATCGAGTCGAGCGCGGCCTTCGCGGCGACTGCATCAGTGCTGGGTGCGGCCTGCGCGGCAGGCGCCCCGACAGCGCCGGCGAGCAGGGCCGCAGACGCCGCCACAGCGGCGAGTGCGAGACGAATCTTCATGGGAGCTCCTGAGAATGGGAATGCGAGCGGGAGAGCAGCTCTCGCCTGCAACTAAACACCCGCACATTCTCAGGTATCTCGCAATAGCGGTGATTAGTCCGTTTAGAGGACATGCGGCTCCGCTGAAACCAGCGGACCATCTGTGGCATAGTGACCCGGACTAGAACTTGTTGCAGTTCAATGGTTCAAAGGGGCTCCATGGCGAAGCAGCGACGCGACCTGGGCACTCGGCTGCCCGCTTCGGTTCGTATCCGGACGATCGACGTGCCGGACGGCCGAATGCTGCATCTCCCCGGTCGCGGCACCACCTTCATCACTGACACGCCGGGCCCCGCCGACGACGCGCCTGCGATCCTGCTGCTGCACGCCCTGTCGACCACAGGACGCCTCAGCTGGTTTCCCAGCATCGATGCACTGTCACAGCGGTTCCGTGTCATCACCATGGACCAGCGAATGCACGGTCGCGGGATTCACACCGACTCGTTCACCCTCCAAGACTGCGCTGACGACGCTGCTGCCGTCCTCGACGAACTCGGCATCGACACGGCGATGATCGCCGGCTTCTCCATGGGATCCCTGGTCGCGCAACTCGTCTGGCGGGCGCATCCGAACCGGGTCGGCGGACTCGTCCTATGCGCGAGCGCGGACCGGCTCCAGTCGAAGTTCACCGAACGCTTGGTTCACCAGAGCGTCAGCGCATCGGTGCTCGCCACCCGCCGACGCAGTCTGGAACGGCGCCGCGACTTCGAACAGATCGAGCCGCGCAACGACATCCACCGATGGGCACTGTCCGAGTTCCGCTCCACCCGGCCGCTCGCGGCGGCGCACGCCCTCGCTGCGATCGGCCGCCACCACAGCAGGCCGTGGATCGGCGAGATCGATGTGCCGACGGCCGTCGTCGTCCCGTTGCGCGACAGGGCGATTCCGCCGAAACGCCAAAGGCAGATGGCCGCGCGGATACCCGGTGCGACGCTCCACGAAGTAGATGCGGGCCACGCGTGCTGCGTGATGAACGCCGACGCGTTTGTGCCCGTCCTGACCGAGGCCACCACCACCGTTCTCGCCCGATGGACTGAGAACCGATCGCTAGGAGAAGCCCCGTGACCACGCCAAGGATCGCCGTCGTCACCGGAGCGTCCCGAGGCGCGGGCAAAGGCATCGCACTCGCCCTCGGCGCCACCGGCGCCACCGTCTATGTGACCGGTCGGACCACCACGACGGGCGAGTCCGCCCTGCCCGGAACCGTCGCGGACACCGCGGCCGAGGTGACTCGCCGCGGCGGGACAGGCGTCCCGATGATCGTCGACCACGCCGACGACGCACAGGTGGCCGCCCTCTTCGAGCAGATCCGCTCCGACCACGGACGAGTCGACATCCTCGTCAACAATGCGATCACGTTACCGCCAGCCCTCACGAAGAAGGGGCCGTTCTGGCGCAAGCCGCTCGACCTCACCGACCTGTTCGACGTCGGGATGCGATCGGCGTACGTCGCCACGTATTACGCTGCTCCCCTACTCACTCCCGGCGGGCTGGTCGTGAACACGTCGTCGTTCGGCGGGACCGCCTACATGCACGGACCGGCATACGGTGCGGGCAAGGCCGCTGTCGACAAGATGGCGCACGACATGGCCGTCGACTTCCGGCCGTTCGAGGTCGCCGTCGTCTCCCTGTGGATGGGTTTGCTCAAGACAGAGCGAACGGTGGCGGCTTTCGACGCGAACCCTGAGATGTACTCCGGCCTCGCGGCAACAGCCGAGTCGGTCGAGTTCCCCGGCCGCATCATCGACGCCCTGCACCGCGACCAGGGACGTATGGACCGCAGCGGACGCGTCCTGGTCGGAGCCGAACTCGCGCAAGAGCTCGGCGTCGTCGACGTCGACGGCAATCGGCCGCCGTCTCACCGACCCTTCCTCGGCGACCCGCCGACGTTTAGCGACGCTGTCATCGAATAGGGCGGGTCAGCCGACGCCCTGGCTAACCGCGTCGGTCAACTTCTGCAGTTCCTCCGGGAAGTGGACCACCAGCTTCTCCGGGTTCCGCACGCTCTGCTTGGCAGCGATGATGCCTACGTGGACCACGCCGTTCTTCGACAACACGGTGATGTTGAGCCCAGCGCCGTGCATGACCGGCCCCAACGGATACATGCCGACGATCTCCGCGCCGACGAAGTACAGCGGCATCGGCGGGCCGGGCACGTTCGAGATCACCAGGTTGTGGATCACCGGATGCTTCTCCGCCAACCGCATGCCCGCGTAGGCGCGCATCGCGAGACCGAACGTCCGCGGCGCGGCGAACTCCGCCCAGTCCTGCAGGGTGTCCGCCCCGATCGCCTTGTGGTGGTTCTTGGCGTTCTTGTTCGACTCGGCCATTGACGCGAGTCGCTCCATCGGATCTTCGATGTCGGTGCCCAACCGCATGAACAGCGCGGACACTTTGTTCGCGCCGTTCTCCCGTTTGGACTCCTCGCGCACCGACACCGGCACCGACGCCATGAGCGTGGTGTCCGGCAACTCACCGCGCTCCCGCAGATACTCGCGCAGCGCCCCGCCCGCGACGCTCAACACGATGTCGTTGACGGTGGCCCCTGTCGCCTTCCGGACCGCCTTGATGTCGTCGAGCGACAGATCGGCGATCGCCACCGTCCGATGGCCGTCGATCGTCCCGTTGAACGAAGTGCGAGGCGCAGTGAAGGGCGGGGCCATCGTCGTACCGGCGAGAGCCCGGCCGATCGTGTCGGAGATCAAGTCGATGGACGGCTGCACCAGCTTCGGCAACGCTAGCGGCCGGCCGAGCGTGTCAAGCACGCTGCGTCCCATCAACTCCAAACCGCCCGGCCCCCTCTCGTTTCGGCCCAGGTCGGCCGGGGCCAACGCAGGTGAATCCGGTTCGAGGCTGCACAGGTATGAGATCAGGTTGGCGCCGGACGCACCGTCGACCGTCGAATGATGCATCTTGGTGATGACGACGACTTCTTCTCTGCCGTCACGGTCGTGGTAGCCCTCGATCACGAGCATCTCCCACAGCGGCCGCCCACGGTCCATCGGCAGCCCGGCGAAGTGTCCGGCGATCTCCATCAGCTCGTCGTAGCCCGCCGGTGCGGGCAGCGCCATCCGGTGCACGTGGTGGGCGATGTCGAAGTGATCGTCCTGCACCCACACCGGATGTCCGAGATCGAGCGGGACGCGGCGGAGGCGACGCGTGAACGGCGGCAGCTTCTTCACACGCTCCTCGAGCGTCGCGCGAAACTCCTTGTACGAGTATCCGTTCGGCATCGTCGACGTGTCGAGGACGATCACCGCGCACACGTGCATCAGTTGCTCGGGGGTCTCCAGATACAGAAAGCTGGCGTCGAGGCCACTGAGACGATCCATGGACGTGGACGATACCGCAGAAATAGAACATGTTCCGTCGCTTGATCTCGAAACGATCAGGAACACTGGTGGGTATGGCAAGCCGGTACCAGACAATCGCGTACGGCGACGCGACGCGTGCCCGGCAGCACGCGCCACGCAGCGCCGAAACCCCACCGCTCAGCAGTGACGACGGCCCGCAAGAGCTCACCTCCCGAGAACTGCGCATGCTCACATCGGCGTTTCAGTTCCACCTCGCGACCGTCACCGAATCCGGCTGGCCGTACGTCCAGTACCGAAGCGGCCCAGTCGGATTCGTTCACCATCTCGGAGGCAATCAGATCGCGTTCGCGGACTTCCGAGGAAATCGCCAGTTCGTGTCGACGGGCAACATCGACGCCGACGGCCGGGTCGCACTGTTCGTCGCCGACTATCCGCTCCGCAAACGCCTCAAGGTGTTCGGGCGCGCCGTCGTCTCGGACGACGCTCATCTCCTCGAACGACTGCGTCACGTGGACGACGGGGTGATCTCGGCCGTCTGCGAACGCAGCATCGTCATCGACATCGAAGCCTTCGACTGGAACTGTTCGCGCAGTCTCGTCCCCCAGTACACCGACGTTCAGGTGCGCGAGCGCGTGCAGCCCTACATCGATCGCATCACCGAGTTGCAGGACGCGGTGGCCGCGCTGAAGGCGCGGCTCGCCTGACGTGGTTACCGTCGCGTGTGAACACCTTCGCCTCACTCCTGCCCTTTTCAGCGGACCTGTGATGCTTCGTGAATGGCGTCCACAGAGAATGCGGCGCTACATCCACTTGACTCCCTCGATTTCGTACTCGCGCACGCGGTACTCGAGCATCCGCCGGACGAGATCGACGGGCACCGCAGTACCGTATGGCAACGCAACAGTTCCTTTGCCGGTTTGGAACGCGGCGAGCTCATCGGCGAAAGCCGCACGAGTGCTGGGCGTGAAAGCCAGACTGGCATGCTTGGAGTGGCCGCTGAACATGAATAAGATGACGCCATCACGGTGGACATACGCCGGATGGCTCCACTTGAGCTGCTCGCCAGCCGTCGGCACGGCAGACCAGAGCAACGTGCGAATCTCTCTGAGGTGGTCCTGCGCAGCCGTGGGGAAGGCCTCAATGTACTCGTCAACAGTCATGGGCTTCGCCATGACCTCAGCATGCCATTCCCGACCATTCAGTACTCCGCTCTCGAACTGAACCGCGCCATCGACTGATGTGTGCGGGGCGAGCGGCTCTACCGAGTCCGCTCCCGGTAGAGCCATGCGCCGAGCACAACCAACCAGATCGGCACGACGATGCCGAACATCAGCCACTCGCCCTGGCCAGCCATCATTCCTGCGGCGATGAGCATCAGCACACCACTGACGAGCATCACGATCTTCGGGCTCATAGCTTCCTCCGCGACGAGTCGAGCAGCGCTCAGACGCCGATGAGCTTGCCGCCGAGGTAGTCGACTACGTTGTCCAGGGCGACGCGCTCCTGACTCATCGTGTCGCGCTCGCGGATGGTCACCGCCTGGTCGTCGAGGGTGTCGAAGTCGACGGTCACGCAGAACGGTGTGCCGATCTCGTCCTGGCGGCGGTAGCGCTTGCCGATGCCCTGCGCATCATCGAAGTCGATGTTCCAGTACTTGCGCAGTTCCGCGGCGAGATCGCGTGCCTTCGGCGACAGCTTCTCGTTGCGCGAGAGCGGCAGGACCGCGGCCTTCACCGGCGCGAGTCGACGGTCCAGCTTCAAGACCGTGCGAGTATCGGTGCCGCCCTTGGCGTTCGGCACCTCCTCGTCGGTGTAGGCGTCGACGAGGAACGCCATCATCGAACGGCCGAGGCCCGCCGCAGGCTCGATCACGAACGGCGTGTAGCGCTCGCCGGTCGCCTGATCGAAGAACGACAAGTCTTCACCGGACGCCTCGCTGTGCGTCGACAGGTCGTAATCGGTCCGGTTGGCGACGCCCTCCAGCTCACCCCATGGGTTGCCGCCGAAGCCGAACTTGTACTCGACGTCGACGGTGCGCTTGGAGTAGTGCGACAGCTTCTCGGCCGGATGCTCGAACAACCGCAGGTTCTCGGGGTCGATACCCAAGTCGACGTACCACTGGAAGCGGGCATCGATCCACTGCTGATGCCACTGTTCGTCCTCGCCCGGCTTGACGAAATACTCCATCTCCATCTGCTCGAACTCGCGGGTACGGAAGATGAAGTTGCCCGGCGTGATCTCGTTGCGGAAGCTCTTGCCGATCTGCGCGATGCCGAACGGCGGCTTGCGGCGCGCCGTGGTCATCACGTTCTTGAAGTTCACGAAGATGCCCTGCGCGGTCTCCGGACGAAGGTAGGCCAGGCCTGCCGCGTCGTCGACGGGCCCGAGGAACGTCTTGAGTAGACCGGAGAACGCCTTCGGCTCGGTCCACTGACCCTTGACGCCGCACTCGGGACAAGCGATTTCCGACATCGGAACCGAGTCGGAATCGTCGATGCCCTTCTTCAGCGCATACGCCTCCTGCAGATGATCTTGGCGCTGACGCTTGTGGCAGTTGGTGCACTCGATCAGCGGATCTGTGAAGACTTCGACGTGGCCGGACGCCTCCCACACGCGGCGCGGCAGGATGACCGACGAGTCGAGACCGACGACGTCTTCGCGCGAGGTGACCATGGTGCGCCACCATTGGCGCTTAATGTTGTCCTTCAACTCCACACCGAGCGGACCGTAGTCCCAGGCGGACCTGGTTCCGCCGTAGATCTCACCGCAGGGGTAAACCAGACCGCGCCGCTTGGCGAGGTTGACGACAGCATCGACTTTGGACTGGACAGCCACGGTTAACTGATCTCCACGACGTAGGGGGTAAGGGGTACCTGTACAGGGTAGTCGTTGGTCGCGTCTTCACGTCGATCGCATGCTTCAGTGACTGAATGCGCCGTGTCATCCGAACGTCCGAATAGAGAAGTTTTGTCGTAGGTGCGTCGTAGGTTCATCTCACTCGGTCGAGCAGCCCGCCCGACCGGACACTCCCAAGGAGCCCCCCATGAACCTCTTCACCCGCCCCGTCATCCGCGTCTGCATCGCCGTCACCGCTGCTACGGCGGCGCTGGTGCCGGCCGCCGCTCTCGCCTCCGCGAGCCCGAGCGACCCGACCGTCGGCGACACCGTTCGCTATGTGTTCTACAGCGACTACCAGTCCAACGAATCACTCACCTATTTCGACGCCGACAACGAGATTCAGACGATGGAGAACCCGACGCTGCCGTCGGACGCCAGCGAGAAGGGTTGGTACTACGGCTCGCTCACCCTCACGTCCCGTTCCACGTACCAGCTCGCCGGCAGTTCCATCCAGACGAGCGGCTACCGCGCAGCGTGCCGGGTATACGTGAACGACACGCTCGTCGCCTCCGATTCGGCCAGTGGACGATACGCGGTCGCGATCTGCTGAGACGCCTACCGCCGTCGAGGGCGATTTCGACGTAGGGGATCGCGTCGATGGCGAGACCGGTGGCTTCTTCGATGACACCTGACAGTTCGTCGTAGGCCTTCGGCGACCGCTGACGGTATCGCTCGATCACCGCCCGGCCCTCGTCTGCCGACAAAACGCTGGCGGTCCCCGGCCGTCGGCGGGCGAACCCGATACTGATCCAGCACCGGGGTTCGGCGACGAGGTTGCGGTACCACTGCGACTTCTCGCCGAACCCGGACGCAAGAATCACGTGATCGTCATCGGGCCGTTCGACGCATTCGAGGACGACGAATCGGCTCTCGCCCGATACGCGACCGATGTGCTCGAGCAGCAGCACTCGCGTACCGAACAGGAAGCCCAGCCCGGCACGGAACAGCGGGATCGGCGACCGCACCAACCATCGCGTCCGCAAGAGTCTCGCGCCCACGCTCATGACATCGACGGTACCGCCGATCACGCCGCTGCGAAATGAAAACCACTTCCTTTAAGATGGACTTCATGTCCTCCCCGACCGCGCCCGCCGATCTCGTCGACGACCACTCCGCCCACTCCGCCGCGAGCGATCTGCTGCGCGCACTGTCGGCTCCAGCGCGCGTCGCGATCGTGCTGAGCCTGCAAGACCGCGCGATGTGCGTCCACGAACTCGTCGACGCGTTGCACCTCAATCAGCCGCAGGTGAGCCAGCATTTGAGTGTTCTGAAGCGTTCTGGTGTGGTGGTGGGGACGCGCCGGGGTCGCGAGATCGAGTACGCACTCGCCGACGACCACGTCGCACACATCGTCGTAGACGCTCTGGTACATGCCACGGAACGTCGGGAAGGACAGTCGTGAGCACCAAGCCCGCGAAGCCGGTGACCGGTCAGCGCTCCACCAAGCAGCGCGCGGCGATCGCCGACGTCCTGTCGGCCACCGACGACTTCCTTTCCGCACAGCAACTTCACGACAAGCTGCGCGACCGAGGTGAGTCCATCGGACTGACCACCGTGTACCGAAACCTTCAGGCTCTGACCGAGGCCGAACAGATCGATGCGATCTGGGACGGGTCGGGCGAGACCCGCTACCGCCACTGCTCGTCCGAGCACCACCACCATCTCGTGTGCAGGGTGTGTGGCACGACGGTCGAGGTGCAGGCCGACCCCGTGGAACGGTGGGCGTCGAAGATCGCATCCGAGAACGGATTCTCCGACATCACCCACACCGTCGAGATCTTCGGCACCTGTGCCGACTGCGGAGTCCGCTGAGCGTTCACCGGCGAATTCGGTGTCGGTCTCGCCTGGTGACCTCACGTACGTCCGCCAGTACACCGCCCCAGTCGTACAGGACGTCGTCGTACGTGAGGCGGAGGGTGAGCCATCCGTCGATCAGCGCACGTCGGTCGCGATGGTGGTCGCACTCGTAGTCCTCCCTGCTCGTGTGGTGACGCATACTGTCGCATTCGATGAGCAGCCTGCCTATCCGCATGTCTGCATGCCCGACCCCTTTATGAGCGGTTGAACGACGGCGTCGTAGCCCACCGATTCGAACCTGACGCGCGCGATACTCTCGGTGCCCGACCGCGACATGGGCTCCACCCGGGCGAGCCATCGACCGACGATGGCTCCGATTCTGCCCATCTCCGACCGCAGTTCGCCGACACCGACACCGGACGAGTTCAGGTACGAGTCAGCCACAGCGATCCACTCGTCTTGCGCCAAGCAACCACTCGCATACTTCAGCGCAACCGGAGCGAGATCGACGGCCCGGTCAGCCGAGTACACCGGACCCGCGATCGGCCGGCACGCCACGTTCTTTCCTCGCTGGTGCTTACTGCGCCGCAGGTGCGGCATAGAGTGATGTCCCGGCGGAATCCACAGGCCGTGGAACGCCAGCGCATCCACACATGTCAGCCCCCACCGTCGCGGACTGCGGACGCCACGACCCGGTCGTGCAACCGCGTGGCATACCACCGAGGTCGCAGCCGGGTCAGGTCGCCGTTGGCGAGCATGCGCGCAATCACTTCGTCGTCGAAACCCATCTCGACCAGCTGCTTCTTGATGTAGGCCCCAGAGTCCTTCATACAAGGTCAGACGCACCGACACCCGACGCGGTTCCACGAACCGAATAACCTGCCCACGGACCCTTCGTCGAATAACCGGCCGCCACACTCGCTTCCGAGGGCATCTTTCCCTCGGAGCCCTCTGAGCCGCCCACCTTTCCGCACGCGGACACACATAACGTCCGTCAACCATCGGTTGACGACCAGAGATCGTCAACCTACAGTTGACGACATGGTATCCAGCACACCCCGACCCAGCACGCCCCCATCCAACACACCCCTCAGCCCTCCCGTCCGCCTCGACGACCTGATCGACGCGATCAAGACTGTCCATCACGATCCCCTCGAGCAACTCAGCGATGCGGTCCTCGCCGCAGATCACCTCGGCGAGGTTGCCGACCATCTGATCGGACACTTCGTCGACCAGGCTCGACGCGGCGGAGCCTCATGGACCCAGATCGGGGCGAGCATGGGGGTCAGCAAGCAGGCGGTCCAGAAACGATTCACACCGAAGGCCCCTGGAATAGCGAGTGACCTCGACCCGTCGCAGGGCTTCAACCGCTTCACGCCTCGGGCCCGGAACCTCCTGGCCGCCGCGCACAATGCAGCGAGCGCCGCAGGAAACCCCGAGGTGACGTCCGCGCACCTCGTGCTCGGGCTGGTCGCCGACCGTGAGTCGCTCGCGATCGCCGTGCTGAACCGACTTGGCCTCGATGCCGACGCTCTCGCTGAATCGGTCCGCGACACACTCCCCGACGCCGTCGAGGTCCCCGACCTGATCCCGTACGACACCGCGGCGAAGAAGATCTTGGAACTGACGTTCCGACACGCTCTTCGCCTCGGCCACAACTACATCGGCACCGAACACATCGTTCTGGCCCTGTACGAGGACGAGAACGGCTCCGGCCCGCTGAACGATACCGGGATCACCGCGGACCGATTCGAGGCGAGCCTCGTCGAGCTGCTCGCCCAGTACACCGCAGACCAAGACTCCGCAGTCGGGGACACCGCAGTCGGGGACGACTGACGTCTGTCAGGCGCTACCGAAGCGGCGGTCGCGCTTGGCGTACTCGAGGCACGCGTCCCAGAGATCGCGGCGGTCGAAGTCGGGGAACAGCTTCTGTTGATAGACCATCTCGGCGTAGGCACTCTGCCACAGCAGGAAGTTCGACAAGCGCTGCTCGCCCGACGGACGCAGGAACAGGTCGACGTCGGGCATGTCCGGCTCGTCGAGATGCCTGGCGAAACTCGACTCGGTGATTCGGTCCGGGTCGATCTCGCCGCGCGCCGCTCGACGTGCGAGTTCGCGGGCTGCGTCGACGATCTCGGCGCGCCCACCGTAGTTGACGCACATCGTGAGCGTCATGACCCTGTTGTCCTTGGTGAGTTCCTCGGCCACCTCGAGCTCTTTGATGACACTCCGCCACAGGCGTGGGCGGCGCCCGGCCCAGCGGACCCGCACGCCCATCTCGTTCATCTCGTCACGACGACGACGGATCACGTCCCGGTTGAAGCCCATCAGGAACTTGACCTCCTCGGGACTCCGCGACCAGTTCTCCGTCGAGAACGCGTACGCCGACAGCCACTTCACGCCGAGCTCGATGGAACCGCACACCGAGTCCATGAGGACGGCCTCGCCCCGCTTGTGCCCCTCGGTCCGCGGCAGCCCGCGTTCCTGCGCCCACCGACCGTTGCCGTCCATAACGAGCGCGACATGCTGCGGCACGAACTCGGCCGGAATGTTCGGCGGAGTCGCCCCCGACGGATGCGGATCCGGCGGACGGACAGCTATCGACGGAGCGCGAACAGCGGACGAGTCGCGGGAGAATCGGGCCATCAGACAACCTGGTCTTCCTGCGCCACCGATCGGTGCGGCGCATGTCGTTCGATGAGCGGCAGCGTCCGGAGCTGGCGCTCCAGGTGCCATTGGAGATGAGCGGCGGTCAGCCCCGTCGCCTGGCGGCGCTGCGAGTCGGTGGCCTCGGACACGTGATCCCATTCGCCGCGTGCGAGCGCCTCCATCAGATCGAGGACGCCGACCGACGGCGTCGCCGCGCCCGCTGGGCGACAGTGCACGCACACGGCCCCGCCAGCCGACACGTGGAAGGCTCGATGCGGCCCCGGCTGTGCGCACCGCGCGCACACGTCGAGCGCGGGCATCCACCCGGCGGCAGACATGGCGCGAAGCAGAAACGCGTCGAGGATCCACTGCCGTTCCCGACGGTTCTCGGCGAGAGCCTGCAATGCGCCGACGGTCAGCCGGTGCAGTTGTCTCGCCGGAGCGCGTTCCTCGCCCGCCAGCCGCTCGGCGGTCTCCAACACCGCGCACGCCGTCGTGTACCGGCCGTAATCGGAGGCGATGTCGTCGGAGAACGCGTGCAGACTGTGCACCTGGGTGACGATGTCGAGGTTGCGTCCCGGATAGAAGTGGACGTCGACGTGCGCGAACGGCTCCAGACGCGCACCGAACTTGGACCGCGTCCGTCGGACGCCCTTGGCCACCGCCCGCACCAGTCCGTGCTCGGCGGTGAGGAAGGTGATGATGCGGTCGGCTTCGCCCAGCTTGTGCTGACGCAGCACCACCGCTTCATCGGAATAGAACCTCACTGAGACATTCTCTCATCGGCCTCGGACAAACGTGGGATCGACTCACTCAGGTCGTCCTGACGAAGTCCGCCAGTTCCGCCGCAACCCGCTCGGGTTGGTCCTCGGGAAGTAGCGTCCAGGAGTCGGCGACCTCCACGAGTCGCGCGTTGGGGAACTCGCCGACCATTCGCCGCGCATGGCCGATCGGCATCATCGTGTCCTCCACCGCCCACAACAGCAGGACCGGCCGGTCGAAGCGGACCACTTCGTCGTGCCAAGCACGCAAGACGGCCTTCGACGGTGCGCCGGTAGCGAATTTCGCGAGATCGCGGCGGATCGCGGCGTTGCGCAGGGCGGGCGCGAACCAGTCATCCATCACGTCGTCGGGAATCGCCTTCTTGGCGAGCCCGCCGTACGCCAGCCGACCATGCCGGAACAAGGCAGTCCGCGTGACCTGCATGAGCAGCCATGCCCCGCCCGGCACCCGGCACAGCGCAGACGCGGGACGGGCCGGTTTCGGCGGGAAATTATCGAACGCTTCGCACGACGCCAGCACCAGCCGACCCAGACGGTGGTCGCGCTCTTCGGACACGATGAACTGCCCGCCGCCCCAATCGTTCAAGACCAGCGTCACCTCGTCCAGATCGAGCGCTTCGAGGAAGTCCGCGATCACGTTCGCGACACCCGCCTGGGACAGATCGGCGTCGGGCTTCATCGGACGTCGGTGCGCACCCAACGGCCACGTCGGCGCGATACAGCGGAAGCCGGTGAGTAGCGGGATCACCGCGCGCCACTGCGTCTCGTTCATCAACAGTCCGTGACCGAACACCAGCACCGGCCCGTCGCCGCCGGTGTCCGTGTAGTCGATCGGGCCTGCGGGTAGATCGATCGAGGGCATGGGTCCACCGTGCGCCTATGGGACGGCGATGTCCAGGGGGCGACACTCCGCCCAGTCGCAGACCGGTCAGAAACCGAGGCGGCCCAACTGCTTCGGGTCGCGCTGCCAGTCCTTGGCTACCTTCACGTGCAGGTCGAGGTACACCTTGGTGCCGAGCAACCTTTCGATCTGGCCGCGGGCGACGGTCCCGACCTCCTTGAGACGGGCGCCCTTGTGGCCGATGACGATACCCTTCTGGCTGTCCCGTTCGACGAACAGATGCGCGTACACGTCAACCACGTCCGAGCCGTCGCGCGGGACGACTTCTTCGATGACGACGGCCAGCGAGTGCGGCAGTTCGTCGCGGACGCCCTCGAGAGCCGCCTCGCGGATGAACTCGGCCATCAGCACCTGCTCGGGCTCGTCCGTCAGTTCACCGTCGGGGTAGAACGCCGGCCCCTCCTCGCACAGTGAGACCAGCACGTCCGCCAGCGTGTCGAGCTGCTTGCCCGATTTCGCCGAGCAGGGCACCACCTCGGCGTCGGGTCCCATCAGCGCCGACAACGCCATCAACTGTTTGGCGACCTTCTCCGGCCCCACTCGGTCGATCTTGGTGACGACTCCTACTTTGCGGGTCTTCGGCGCGACGGTCTGCACCTGGTCGACGATCCGGCGATCGCCAGGACCGATCGCCTCGTCGGCCGGGATGCACACGCAGACCACGTCGACCTCGGAATAGGTGTCGCGTACCAGGTCGTTGAGTCGCTGCCCGAGAAGGGTCCGCGGCCGGTGCAGCCCCGGGGTGTCGACAAGGACGAGCTGCGCGTCCGGACGATTCACAATGCCACGGATCGCGTGCCGCGTGGTCTGCGGACGGTTCGACGTGATGGCGACCTTGTCGCCGACGAGCGCGTTCGTCAACGTCGACTTGCCAGTGTTCGGCCGGCCGACGAAACAGACGAAGCCCGAACGGAATTCGGGTTGCGACGACGTGGGGTTGCTCAAGCGGTCTCTCCGATCGATGTGTCTTGCGTTTCGTGCAGCGTATCGTCTTCGCCCCACTCCTCGCGGACACCGTCAGTCGGCTTTTTTCTGGCACGTCGCACGACGACGGTCGTTATCCGTTGGCGGCCCGACTTGGTCGGGCCTCCTTCGGCCGTCATCTTGAGCCCGTGCGACTTCACTTTCGCGCCGGGCAGCGGCACGCGTCCGAGCCGCAAGCCGAGGAGACCACCGACGGTCTCCACTTCGTCGTCGTCGATCTCGATGCCGAACAGATCGCCGAGATCCTCTACGGGGAGTCGAGCCGAGACCCGATACTTGTCCTCCCCCAGTTTCTCGATCGGCGCGACCTCGTCCGTGTCGTACTCGTCGGAGATCTCACCGACGATCTCCTCGAGCACGTCCTCGATCGTGACGAGGCCCGCGATCCCGCCGTACTCGTCGGCGAGGAGCGCCATGTGGTTGCGTTTGGCCTGCATGTCTTCGAGCACGTCGTCGAGCGGTTTGGAGTCCGGGATGAACTCGGCCGACCGCATCACCGCGCCGACGTCGAAACCGACGACGGGCAGTTTCGGCAGCATCTTCTCGACGAGGTCCTTGAGGTAGACGACGCCGACGACGTCATCGGGGTTCTCGCCGATCACCGGGATCCGAGAATGGCCCGACCGGACCGCGAGGCTCACCGCCTGGTTCGCGGACTTGTCCGACTCGATCCACACCATCTCCGGGCGCGGCACCATCACCTCACGGGCGTTCGTGTCGCCGAGTTCGAACACCGACTGGATCATGCGGCGTTCGTCGTCGTCGACGACGCCCTGCTCCTGCGCGAGGTCGACGACCTCGCGGACTTCCACTTCCGTGGCGAACGGACCGTTGCGGAAGCCCTTGCCGGGAGTGAGCGCGTTGCCCACGAGGATCAGCATGCGGGTCACCGGACGCAGCAGCACGCCGATCGCGGTCAGGACGGGCGCCGCGATCAGAGTAATCGAGTAGGCGTGCTGCCTTCCGAGCGTGCGCGGTCCGACACCGACCGCAACATACGACACGCCGGTCATCACGAGGATCGTGACGGCGAGGCCCCAGCCGGTGCCGAGCCCGTCGACTGCGGTCGCTGCGACGAGGCCGATCGCTGCCACTTCGCCGAACACGCGCAGCAGGACGGCGAGACCGACGTAGGTCGCTCGTCGCTCGAGAACGGTGCGGAGTCGTTTCGCGCCGCCGCGGCCCTCTTTGACCATGTCGTCGACGCGTGCGGCAGACACCGTCTGCAGCCCCATGTCGACGGCCGCGAATAGTCCTGCAACGGCGATCAGAGCTGCGGCTCCGATCAGGAAGATCACATCACGCATCACGAGGTCAGCGTCCACCTGTGTCACCCGAGAAGCCAGTGTTGCGCAGGAGTCTCGCATCGCGTTCGGCCTGCGCCTGGAGTCGAACACGATCGTCGCGCGCCGAATACCAGTCGACGATGATCTGACCTTGCAGCCCGAACATCTCCTTCTCGTCTGCGGGCTCGGCGTGGTCGAATCCGAGAAGGTGAAGGACGCCGTGGACGGTGAGGACAGCGAGCTCGTGTTCGAAGCTGTGCCGCTGACTCTTCGCCTGCTGCGCCGCGAACTCGGGGCAGATCACGATGTCGCCGAGCATTGCAGGCCCCGGGTCGGACGCGTCGGGGCGTCCACCGGGCGTTAGTTCGTCCATCGGGAAGCTCATCACGTCGGTCGGCCCCGGCAGGTCCATCCACTGCACGTGCAGATCGGCCATCGTCTCCGAGTCGGCCAAGGTGATCGACAGCTCGGCGCCCCGATGGACTTCCATCCGCGCCATCGCGAAACGCGCGGCTTCGATGACGAGCTGTTCGGGCACGTCAACTCCCGACTCGTTGAAGAGTTCGATGCTCATCGGCGGTGTCCTCCGTCGGTTCGGCGCATGCCGTCCCTCCTGGCGGCGCGGTTGCCGCTCGCCACATCACGCGGACCCGCTGCGCGCACTGCTTCTTCGGCCCGACCGTATGCGTCGACGATGTCGGCGACGAGACGGTGACGCACGACGTCGGAACTGGTCAGCTCGGCGAAGTGGATGTCGTCGATGCCGTCGAGGATGCGGGCAGCGATTCGCAGTCCGCTCTTCGCGCCGCCCGGCAGGTCGACCTGGGTGACGTCGCCGGTGACGACCATCTTGGCGCCGAACCCGAGCCTGGTGAGGAACATCTTCATCTGTTCGCCGGTCGTGTTCTGGGCCTCGTCGAGGATGATGAAGGCGTCGTTGAGGGTGCGGCCACGCATGTACGCCAGCGGCGCGACTTCGATGACCCCCGCCTCCATGAGCTTCGGGATCGCTTCGGGATCCATCATGTCGTGCAGCGCGTCGTACAGGGGCCGCAGATACGGGTCGATCTTCTCGCTGAGAGTGCCCGGCAGGAAGCCCAGCCGCTCCCCCGCTTCGACTGCGGGACGCGTCAGGATGATCCGCATGACCTCCTTGTTCTGCAACGCCTGGACGGCCTTCGCCATCGCGAGATACGTCTTGCCGGTGCCTGCGGGACCCAGGCCGAAGACGATCGTGTTCTTGTCGATCGCCTCGACGTAGTGCTTCTGGTTGAGCGTCTTGGGCCGGATCGTCTTACCGCGCCGCGACAGGATGTCGAGGCTGAGCACTTCAGCGGGCGACTCGTTCGACACGGACAGGATCGACAGACTTTGGCGGACGAGGTCGGGGGTGAGCGTCGTACCGCCGCGCACCACCTTGACCAGTTCGGCGACTACTCGCTCGGATGCGGCGACGTCGGCGGGTGCACCCTTGAGTGTGATCCGGTTGCCGCGGACGTGGATGTCGGCGGGCAGTTGTGCTTCCAGGGTCCGCAGGTTGACGTCCGTCGCGCCGAGAAGTCCTACGGCGAGGTCTTGCGGGACCTCGATCCTCGAGGTCGCCGCCGCGTCGGCCGGATCGCCGTCCGTCTCACTCATTCGGCCTGCCACTCACTGAGTTCGTCACTCCTACGTTCGTCGTTTGATCCCGCACATGCGGGGGTTGTCTCATTCTATCGCCGGGCCGCCCGACGGGCATCGCGTTAAATCCCCAGCACACGCAGCGTCTGCCGGCTGGCCGCCGACCGCGGGTCGACGAATGCGTCGTGGCCTTCGCCGGAAACTTCATACAGGACGGCGCTCTGGCCTCGCCCCTCGGCCTCGGCGACGTAACGCCTGCTCATCCCGATCGGCACCGACTGATCGTCGACAGTGTGGACCACCGCGACCGTCGAGGAGAACGGCTCCTGCTCCGACGGCGACGCCTCACGATAACGGTTCGGGATCTGCGCGAACGGCGCACCCATGAGTGCGACGACCGACGGCCGGTCGAACGCGCCGGTCTCAGTGAAGTCGAGCACCGGCGACTGTGCGATGACCGTGCCGAAGGCGAACCGTTCGGTGGCGGCACCCAGACGTGCCGCCGCATAAACGGCGAGCTGGCCGCCTGCCGAATGCCCGAGGATCGACGCGTGCTTCCGGTCGACGGTGATCTGCGCCGTCGCCAGCTGATCGGTGACCGGACCGTCGAGTGCGCTGATCGCGTCGACGACGTCACGACCGGTGGTCGGCCAGCCACCGCCGGCCTCGCCGACCCGGCGGTACTCGACATTCCACACCACGGCGCCGCGTTCGGCCAACGCTCGCGCGATGCCGGTGTAGACGACGAGCGAGTACTCGGTCGACCAGTAGCCACCGTGGACGAGGACGACGAGCGGGGCGCTTCCGGCGCCGCGCGCGGCTTCTCCCGGCAGGTAGAGATGACCGAACGTGCTCGGCGCGTCGCCGTACGCGATCTTGATGCGGCGCACCGGTTATCGACTCCAACGGTCGGTGACCGCGCCGAGCGCGCCGAGTGCCACCGCGCCTGCGGCAGCGGTTCGCAGCACTTCGGGTCCGAGGACGACGGGCTGTCCGCCGAGCGCCGTCAGATCGGCGATCTCGGCGTCGTCGAGGCCGCCTTCGGGGCCGATCACCACAACGATCTCCGAGGCCGTCGAGAAGTCGATCGAACGGAACGGCGTCGATCCCGTCTCGTGCAGCAAGGCGACGACGCCGCTGTCGCCGACGACTCGCGCGCACCGTTCGCGCACGTCCATAGTGGTCGCCAGATCGGTGACTTCCGGGATCCACGGACGTCGTGCCTGTTTGGCCGCGGTCGCCGCGGCGGACCGCCACTTGTCCACGCCGCGTTCGGCTTTCGACCCCGCCCACCGCGCGACGCACCTCGACGCCTGCCACGGAACGATCACGTCGACGCCTGCCTCGGTCATCAGGTCGACGGCGAGTTCGGCGCGTTCGGATTTCGGCAGCGCCTGCACGACGGTGACGAGCGGTTTGGGCCGCGTCACGAACTCGACGCGTCCGGCACGCACCGTCAACCGCTCTTTGCCCGACGTTCCGAGCACTTCACAGTCGGCGAGGGTGCCCCGGCCGTCACCGAGGACCACCGTCTCGCCGCGCCTGATGCGTGTCACGGTGACCGCGTGTCGGCCTTCCGAGCCAGACACCGTCGCCTCTTCGCCAGCGGCGGGGACGTCGTCGACCCAGAAGAGCGGTGGGGTCATCGGCCTGCGAAAGCGTTGCGCAGTTTGGAGAACAGTCCGCCCGAGCCGGCTGACTTCGACGTCGCGCTGACGAGCTCAACGTCGTCGTCGATCGCCTCGCGCAGGCCGGTGAGCAGTTCGGTCTGGGTGGCGTCGAGTCTGCGCGGCACCACGACGTCGAGGTGTGCGTGCAGGTCTCCCCGCATGCCGGTATTCAGGTGCGGCATGCCGTGGCCACGGACCTTGACGACGGCTCCCGGCTGGGTTCCGGGTGCGACGGTGACCGTGGCGACGCTGCCGAGGACGGTCGGCACCTCGATCTCGGTGCCGAGTGCGGCGTCGACCATCGGGACGCGCACCGTGCAGTGCAGGTCGTCGGCGTCACGCACGAACACGTCGTCGCTCGCCTCGCTTACCTCGACGTACAAGTCGCCTGCGGGCCCTCCGCCCGGGCCGACCTCGCCTTGCCCGGTGAGTCGGACACGCATGCCCTCCTGGACGCCCGCCGGAATCTTGACAGTCAGGGTGCGGCGGGAGCGGACGCGGCCGTCGCCGCCGCACTTGAGGCACGGGTCGGGGATGGTCTCGCCCGCACCGCGACATTCGGGGCATTCGCGGACCGTCATCACCTGACCGAGGAACGACCGCTGCACGGCCTGGATCTCGCCTGCACCCTTACAGGTGCCGCAGGTGACGGGCTTGGAGTCGCCGCGCGTACCGGAGCCGGTGCACGAATCACATAGGACGGCGGTGTCGACGGTGATCTCCTTGCGAGCGCCTTCGGCGATCTCGTCGAGGTCGAGCGTGACGCCGACGAGTGCGGCTTCGCCGGGTCGGACGCGTCCACGGGGGCCGCGCCCGCCACCGAAACCGCCGCCTCCTCCGCCGCCGAAGAAGGTCTGGAAGATGTCGCCGAGTCCGCCCGAACCGAACGGGTCGCCGCCGAAGCCGCCCGCGCCCGGCCCGGCGAGGGGGTCGCCGCCCGCGTCGACCACGCGACGCTTCTCCGGATCGGAGAGCACCTCATACGCAGTCGTCACCTCTTTGAAGCGGTCTTCTTCGTCGGGGTTGACGTCTGGATGGAGTTCGCGGGCGAGCTTCCGGTAGGCACGCTTGATCTCTTGATCTGTCGCGCCCCGGGAGACGCCGAGAGTTCCGTAGTAATCACGAGCCACAGCGAATACAGTCCTTACGCTTCACATAGTTCTATCGGTCGGCGAGCACTTCACCGACATATTTCGCAACTGCTGCGACCGACGCGATTGTTCCCGGATAGTCCATCCGGGTGGGTCCCACCACACCGACGCTGCCGAACACCGTGCCCGAAGCACCGTACCCGGTCGAGACGACCGACGTGTTGCGCAGGTTCTCGGTGTTGGTCTCCTCACCGATCTGGACGGTCACCTGGCCGGTGCGTTGGGTGTGCGCGAGCAGTTTGAGTACGACGACCTGTTCTTCGAGTGCTTCGAGCACGGTGTCCATCCCGCCGGTCGCCGGCGTGAAGTCGGCCGCCGATCGTGCGAGGTTCGACGTCCCACCCAACACGAGTCGGTCCTCCCCGCGTTCGACGAGAGTCTCGACGAGAACCGTGGCGATCGTGACGACTGGCTCTTGCAGTTCCGGCGGAGCCTGACTGGCGAGGTCGGCGACGGCGACGGACGCGTCTTCGAGGCGTTGACCGTCGAGCGCCTGCGAGAACATGGTGCGCAGTCGAACCAGCGTGTCGTCGTCCGCCCCTTCACGGAGGGTCACCATCCGCTGTTCGACCCGACCGTTGTCGGTGATGACGACCAGCAGGAGGCGAGTCGGGCTGAGCGCGACCACTTCCAGGTGCCGGACGCGCGCTGTCGACAGCACCGGATACTGAATGACTGCGACCTGTCGCGTGAGCTGGGCCAGCAGTTTCACGCTGCGACGGAGCACGTCGTCGAGGTCGACACCGGAGTCGAGGACCGACAGGATGGCACGCCGCTCGGCCGCCGACAAGGGTTTGATCTCACTGATCCGGTCGACGAAGAGTCGATATCCCTTGTCGGTGGGCACGCGTCCGGAACTCGTGTGTGTCTGCGTGATGTAACCCTGCTCTTCGAGCACGGCCATGTCGTTGCGGACGGTGGCGCTGGACACGCCGAGCTGGTGCCGGTCGACAAGCGCTTTCGATCCGATCGGTTCGTGAGTCCCCACGAAATCGGTGACAATGGCGTGGAGAATCTCAAAGCGACGGTCGTCTGTGCTCGACACAGGCACCTCCTCACACAGTGTGCATACAGTGAACTACGACCATTCTACGAAACTGACGGAAAGACTAGGCGGGCGATGATCTTCAAGGGGGTACACGAGGGCAGGCCGTACCCCGATCACGGTCTCGCCCCGCGTGATTGGGCCAAGATCCCGCCCCGCCAGTTTCGCCTCGACCAGCTGACCACCGTGACGACGGTGCTCGCACTCGACAAGTTGTTGGCCGAGGACTCGACGTTCTACGGCGACCTGTTCGCCCACATCGTCCAGTACGAAGACGTCATGTATCTCGAGGACGGACTACACCGCGCGGTTCGGTCCGCGTTGCGGAATCGGACGCTCATCCACGCCCGCCTGTTCGACTTCGACGAGCACCTGCTGCGCTTCGGTGTGGTGCCCGGTGCCGACGAGTCCGGGGCGGAGACGACGGCGCCCCTCCGGCCGGTATCGTCGCCGCTTCCTGTTCACCCGCGGCGTCCGCGGACACCCGGAGCACACCGGTTGGACTAGGTCGGCAGGGGGTGTCCGCGGTCAACGTGCCAGCGGATTCAATGCCATCGGCAGCCGAGCGCCGACTCGCCACAGCACCGCCGCGCTCGAATGCGGCCGGAGGCGGGTCTCGATCCGCATCGCGTCGGAGAATGCCTCACGGAACCCGTCACGTGGATGCTCGGCTTCGATCGTCGCGACCAACGCCGGATCGACTTCCCGTAACCGGTAGCCGACGACGTCGAGATTCACCGCCGAGTGAAGGCAGCGGGCGACCGGTTCGTCCGGCTCCGACGGATGGAAGTGCACGGCGATCGCGTCACGGACGACGTCCGCGTCAGCTGGGGGCCGGTGCCGCGCGACCAGCCGGGCCGCCGCCTCACCGCCGATCGCCGCGAAGCATCCGTACCCGGGCACGTCGGGACCGCCGAGCGCGAGATCATGCAGCATCGCCGCCGCCCACACCTGCTCCGGGTCGGTGCGCAGCTCGTCGATTCCCGCGAAGGCCATCGACCATTGAAAACATCGTCGACTGTGCGCGAGGACGGCAGGCGCCAACTGATCGGCGGCACGTTCAGCGACCTCCCTCGCATACCGAGAATCCGGCGGTCGGACCGGCTCCCCGCCAGATTCGACACGAACCCGACGGAGACAGCCGGGCATGGCCGTGGTCGCGGCGGTGGTCGCCGATGCGGCAGCGGCGAGCCGTTCCCGACCGGTCAGTTCGCCGACTCTCATGACTGGACCGACACTCATGACCGGGCGCCCTCTCGTGACTCGGCGATCCGCGCGGCCAACTCGGCGCGCACCGGCGAGAGAAGGTCCTCGACCTCGCTCGCTGTCGCGAACCCTTGCGTTCGCAGCGCGATCAACCCGTTCACCGTCCCCCACAGCCGGAGGGCTTCACCGCGTGCCGACCGGGCGTCGAGAGTCGATGCGGCCACCGTGCTGTCCAGGACGCCGCCGAGCAGGTCGCGGACGGTCCGGCGTGCCTGCGTGACGAGCTCGGAGTCGTCCCGCCCAAGATCTGACAGGCCCAGGATGCGGAATGCCGCCGGAGCGTCGGCGTGGAAACGGAGGTAGGCGTCGAAGACAGCGAGTTCCACCGGTTCGCGCGCGGCGGCGATGGCCGCAGCCATCTCGTCGGCGTGCTGTCGCGCGATTCGGCAGGCCAGTGCGGCGTAGACATCGGCTTTTCCGCCGGGGAAATTCGCGTAGATGGAACTGAGTGCGACATCGGCCGCCGAAGCGAGTTCGTCGACCGACGTCTCCCGGAACCCGCGGCTGGCGAACAGGTCGGCAGCGGCGTCCAGCACCGCGTTGTGGGTTCGACGGCGTCGTCGGTCGGAAGGCTCGATGAGCGGTGCGGTCATACCCGAACCGTAATTCACCTATGTTTTCGTAGTCAAATTATGTTTTCATAATTCTACTACGACTTGCTAGGAGATCGCGATGCCTGAACCGACCACCGGAACCGAGACCGAACCGACCACCAGCACCGAGGCTGACCTGACCACCGGCACCGAGACAATGCGCGCGTTCTTCCCGACGTCGCCGTTCATCTCGACGCTCGGAGTGAGGATCGTCGACCTCGGCGAAGGGACCGCACACCTGCGCTTGCCGTTCCGTGACGCCAACACCACGGTCGGCCCGATGGTGCACGGCGGCGCGATCGGTGCATGCGTCGACCTCGGCATCATGGCGGCCGCATGGGCGGGTGACGGACCAGTCCCGGAGCAGTTGCGCGGCGTCACCGTCTCCATGTCGGTCAACTTCATCGCACCGGCGATGAACGACGACATCGACATCGTCGCCACCCGATTGCGCCGAGGCCGCCGACTGTCCCACTGCGCCGTCGAGATCCGCACACGAACGGACGATCAGCTCGTAGCGACCGGCGCCGGCGTCTACCAGGTCGGCTGACTCGACGCGAGCATCAGTCGAGGATGTCGCGGACCACGCCGTCGGCGAGCAGGCGCCCGCGATCGGTGAGAACGTAGGCGTCGCCGCGGCGCACGAGCAGGCCCGCCGCCACCGCGACATCGGCCCGCATACGCTCACGGTCGTCGAGTGCATCGACGGCCAACCCGTCGCGCATCCGCAGGCGGAGCATCACCGTCTCGGTGTGCGCGTCCTCGAGGGTCAGGATCTCCTGCCCCGCGACCGGCAGCACCCCGCCCGCCAGCGACGCCGAATAGGTGGCCGGATGTTTCTGGTTCCACCAGCGCACCCCGTTCACATGCGAGTGCGCACCCGGTCCGACGCCCCACCAGTCGTCGCTGCGCCAGTACATCTCGTTGTGCCTGCACGTCGAACCCGGTTCCGGCAGCCCCGAATGTTCTTGCGCGCGAGCCCAATTCGACACCTCATACCAAGTGAGCCCGGCTTGCGAGAGCCGCTCGTCAAGCATCTCGTAGCGGGCCGCGAGGACGTCGTCGTCGGGCATCGGTACCTCGCCGCGTCGCACCTTGCGCGCGAAGGCCGTGCCGTCCTCGACGATCAGCGCGTACGCCGAGACGTGGTCGATCGGCACCGAGAGCACGGCGTCGATGGACGCGGCGAGATCGTCATCGGTCTCCCCCGGCGTCCCGTAGATCAGATCGAGGTTGAGGTGCTCGAAGCCCGCATCGGCCGCCTCGCGCGCCGCGTCGAGGGCACGCCCGGGGGTATGCGTGCGTTCCAGAACAGACAGGACGTGCTGCGCCGCCGACTGCATCCCCAGCGAGATTCGGGTGTAGCCGGCTTCGCGCAGCGTCGCGAAGAACTCCGGCGACGTCGATTCCGGGTTCGATTCGGTCGTCACTTCCGCGCCGTCCGCGAGATCGAACGAGTCGCGGACCGCGCCGAGGAGGTCGCCGAGTCCGTCCCCGCCGAGCAGCGACGGCGTGCCACCGCCGACGAAGACGGTCGAGACCTTTCTCACAGGCGACACCAGCTCCGCAGCAGCGTCGAGCTCCCGACGGACCCCTTCCATCCACGACTGCGGCGAGGACGACGAACCGAGTTCGCCCGCCGTATACGTGTTGAAGTCGCAGTAGCCGCATCGCGTCGCGCAGAACGGGACGTGCAGGTAAAGGCCGAGCGGGCGGGCGTCGTCGACGGCATGAAGGGCTGCCAGAGCCTTGCCTGAAAGCGCCTCGGGGGCCTGCCGGATCGTCACTCCTCCATGATGACGCACTGTGGAGCCTCACCAGCAGATGGGATTAATCCTCACCGTGAGTGAAAATATGCCCAAGTAGACGCGCTGGATCGGCTCGTGGCATGATGGACGACGTGACTTCCTCCGGAGTGTGGCTCGCCGAACGGCGGCACATCGATCTCAAGCGCGTCAACAGCGCATTCTGTCGGTTCTGACCGACGGCCACTCCGGCTACGCTGCCTTCTTGCGGTACGCCGAGTTCACGTCACTTCACCCCTGAGTACCAGCCCCCAGCAGTGCTGCCCTGTCCGCAGCATGCCATCAGGAGATCCGATGACGCTCACGTCAACCGAGTCGGCCGACCAGGCCGCGCAGGCCTCGGCCGCTGCGCCGCGAAAGCGGGCCCGGCCCACCAAGCGAAAGTCCGAAGGCCAGTGGGCCCTCGGCTACCGCACACCGCTCAACCCGAATGAGCAGTCCAAGCGCGACGACAACCCGCTCAACGTGCGACGACGCATCCTCGACACGTATCAGCACGTCGGGTTCGACGGCATCGACAAGGCCGACCTCCGTGGGCGCTTCCGCTGGATGGGGCTGTACACGCAGCGCGCCGACGGCTACGACGGCACGTATACCCACGACGACAACATCGACATCCTCGAGGCCCCGTACTTCATGATGCGGGTGCGCACTGACGGCGGACAGTTGTCCATCCCGCAGGTCCGCGCACTGGCAGGCATCTCCCGCGATTTCGCCCGCGGCACCGCCGACGTCACCGACCGGCAGAACATCCAGTATCACTGGATCGAGATCGAGAACGTCCCCGAGATTTGGCGTCGCCTCGACGAGGTCGGTCTCGACACCACCGAAGCGTGCGGCGACTGCCCGCGCGGCATGCTCGGCTCGCCGCTCGCGGGACTGTCCGTCGACGAGGTCCTTGATGCGAGCCCTGCGCTCGCCGAGATCAAACGTCGCTACATCGGCAACCCCGAGTACTCGAACCTTCCCCGCAAGTTCAAGACCGCGATCTCGGGACTGCAGGACGTCGTCCACGAGATCAACGACGTCAGCTTCGTCGGCGTCGAGCACCCGGAGCACGGCCCCGGCCTGGATCTGTGGGTCGGCGGCGGTCTCTCGACCAACCCGATGCTCGCCAAGCGTCTGGGCGTGTGGGTGCCGCTCGACGAGGTGCCGGACGTGTGGGAGGGCGTCGTCGCCATCTTCCGTGACTACGGCTACCGCCGACTGCGGTCCAAGGCTCGCCTCAAGTTCCTGATGAAGGATTGGGGCCCGGAGAAGTTCCGACAGGTCCTCGAGGACGAGTACCTGCACCGCAAGCTCGTCGACGGGCCGGCGCCCGAGGCACCGACGCAGCCGATCGACCACGTCGGCGTCACCAAGCAGAAGAACGGTCAGTACGCGGTCGGCTTCTCAGCCGTGTCCGGTCGACTGTCGGACGTCGTGCTCGACGCGATCGCCGACTCCGCCGAGACCGCTGGGAGCGACAGCGTCCGCCTCACCCCGTATCAGAAGCTCGTCGTCGTCAACGTCGACGAGGACAAGATCGCCGGTCTCGACGAGTCGCTCACCGCAGTCGGCCTGCAGTCGCGTCCCTCGGTGTGGCGCCGCAACCTGATCGCTTGCACGGGCCTGGAGTACTGCAAGCTCTCGTTCACCGAGACCCGCAGCCGGTCCCAGGCGCTCGTCCCGGAGATGGAGAGCCGGCTCGCCGAGCTGAACAAGGACCTCGACGTCCCGATCACCATCAACTTCAACGGGTGCCCCAACTCGTGCGCCCGCGTCCAGGTGGCCGACATCGGTCTCAAGGGCCAGCTCATCGACGAGGGCGGCACCCCGGTCGAAGGATTCCAGGTGCACCTGGGTGGCAGCCTCGGGTTCGACAGCGGGTTCGGCCGCAAGCTGCGTCAACACAAGATCTACGCGTCCGAGGCGACCGATTACATCGAGCGCGTCGTCCGCAACTTCGTCACCGACCGCAACGACGGCGAGCGCTTCGCCGAGTGGGCCGTCCGCGCCGACGACGAGAAGCTCAGGTAGGAGGAACTGTGAGTATTGATCTGGACTCCGCTCGATCGGTCGACGAGTTGCGTGCGATCGCGCAAGCAGGAGCGCAACAGCTCGGACCGGATGCGTCCGCCGATGAACTTCTCCGTTGGACCGCCGAAACCTTCGGCGCCGACTTCGTGATCGCCGCGAACATGCAGGACGCGGTTCTCATCGATGTCGCGAAGAAGGCGATCGACCCGGCGACGATCGAGGGGCAGCAGCTCAAGGCGCTGTTCCTCGACACCGGTTACCACTTCGCCGAGACCCTCGGCACCCGCGACGCGGTGACGGACGTGTACGACCTCGACCTCATCAACGTCACCCCCGAGCAGACCGTGGAGGAGCAGGACGAGCTCCTCGGAAAGAACCTGTTCGCGTCCGAGCCCGGCGAGTGCTGCCGATTGCGCAAGGTGGTGCCGCTCAAGGCGTCGCTCGCTCCGTTCAGCGCTTGGGTCACCGGCATCCGCCGCGTCGAGGCGCCCACCCGCGCCAACGCGCCGCTCATCTCGTTCGACGAAGGCTTCGGGCTGGTCAAGATCAACCCGCTCGCCGCATGGACGGACGAACAGTTCCAGGAGTACATCGACGCGAACGGCGTCCTCGTCAACCCGTTGGTCGACGAGGGCTACCCCTCCATCGGGTGCGCGCCGTGCACCGTCAAACCGAAGGCCGGAGAAGATCCGCGCAGCGGCCGTTGGGCCGGGCGCACCAAGACAGAATGCGGGTTGCACGCGTCATGACCATTTCCGATGAATCCCCCCTCGCTTCGCTGGACCGGACAGCGTCCGTCGACTCGTCGACCGACGAGTTCACCACGCTCGACGCACTCGAGTCGGAGTCGATCCACATCTTCCGCGAGGTCGCGGGCGAGTTCGAGCGCCCGGTGATTCTGTTCTCCGGCGGCAAGGACTCGACGCTCCTCCTGCATCTGGCGCTCAAAGCGTTCTGGCCTGCGCCGCTGCCGTTCTCACTGCTGCACGTGGACACCGGCCACAATCTGCCGGAGATCATCAAGTTCCGCGACGAGATCGTCGAACGCCACAACCTGCGTCTGCATGTCGCCAAGGTCGAGGATTATCTCGCCGACGGCCGCCTCACCGAGCGGCCCGACGGCATTCGCAACCCGCTGCAGACGATCCCGCTGCTCGACGGCATCACCGAGAACCGTTTCGACGCGGTGTTCGGCGGCGCCCGCCGCGATGAGGAGCGCGCCCGCGCCAAGGAGCGAATCTTCTCGTTGCGCAACGCGTTTGGCCAGTGGGACCCGAAGCGGCAACGTCCCGAACTGTGGAACCTGTACAACGGTCGCCACGCTCCGGGCGAACACGTCCGTGTGTTCCCGTTGAGCAACTGGACCGAACTGGACGTGTGGCGGTACATCGCCCGCGAGCAGGTCCTGCTTGCGCCGCTGTACTACGCGCACGAGCGTGAGGTGTACGAGCGCGACGGCATGTGGATGACGTCCGGCCCGTGGGGCGGGCCCCGCGAGGGCGAGTCCGTCGAGACGCGCATGGTGCGTTACCGCACCGTCGGCGACGGCTCCACCACCGGAGCCGTGCTGTCGGAGGCCGCCGACAACGAGTCCGTTCTGGCCGAGGTCGCAGCGTCGCGCCTCACCGAGCGCGGCGCCACCCGTGGCGACGACCGCGTCTCCGAGGCCGCCATGGAAGACCGCAAGCGCGAAGGATATTTCTGATGACTGCATCGAACACCGGGGTCGTCGCGGCCCCCGACCTACTCCGCATCGCGACTGCGGGCAGCGTCGACGACGGCAAGTCGACTCTCGTCGGCCGTCTCCTGTTCGACACCAAGTCGGTGCTCGCCGACCAGATCGACGCCGTCACCAAAGCGTCCGTCGACCGCGGCATGGACACCCCCGACCTGTCCCTACTGGTCGACGGCCTACGCGCCGAGCGTGAGCAGGGCATCACGATCGACGTCGCCTACCGCTACTTCGCGACGCCGAACCGGTCGTTCGTCCTCGCCGACACCCCGGGCCACGTCCAGTACACCCGCAACACCGTGTCCGGCGCATCCACCGCGCAGCTCGTCATCCTGCTGGTCGACGCCCGTAGCGGTGTGGTCGCCCAGACGCGTCGCCACGCGGCGGTCATGGCACTGCTCGGTGTGCCACGCCTGGTGCTCGCGGTAAACAAGATCGATCTCGTCGACAACGCCGAGCAGGTGTTCGAGCAGATCTCCGCTGACTTCAATTCAGTTACCGCAGCCCTCGGGTACAAGCCTGAGCAGGTGCAGGAGATCCCGGTCTCGGCGCTCCACGGCGACAATGTGGCGATCAAGTCGGACAACACCCCGTATTACGACGGGCCCACCCTGATCGAGCACCTGGAGACGGTTCCGAACGTGATCGATCGCAGCCCGGTCGGTCTGCGTTTCCCCGTTCAGTACGTGATCCGTCCGCGCACCCCCGAGTACCTCGACTACCGCGGGTACGCCGGTCAGATCGCGGCGGGTCGGGTGTCGGTCGGCGACGAGATCGTCGTCGCGCCGTCCGGCGTCCGTTCGACGATCGCCAAGATCGACACCGCGGACGGTGAACTGCAGACCGCGCATACCGGCCGCAGCGTCACCTTGCTGCTGACCGACGACATCGACGTGTCACGCGGCGACCTCATCGCGTCGGTGGACGACGCACCCGAGCCTGCGCAGCAGTTCACCGCGACGGTCTGCTGGTTGGCCGAGAAGGCGCTGCGTCCCGGCGCACGGCTGCTGCTCAAGCACGGTACGAAGACGACGCAGGTCATCATCGGTTCGCTCGACGCGCTGTTCGACGAGCAGAACCTGACGGTGATCGATGCACCGGACACGGTGGAGCTCAACCAGATCGGGCGTATCTCGCTGACGACGGCCGAGCCGATCGCCGCCGACGATTACCAGGTCGACCGGGAGTCGGGCAGCTTCCTGATCATCGACCCGCAGGGTGGCAACACTCTCGGCGCCGGGCTCATCGGTGACGCTCTCGCACCGCTGCACCTGTCCGAGGCTGCAGTAGTCTGATGACCCCCACTCTCGTGCTGGCCTCGCACGGCAGCCGAGACCCCCGATTCGATGCGACCGCCCGCCGGGTGGCCGACGCGGTCCGCGTCGCACTGCCCGGCGTGCGCGTCGAGTCGGCTTATCTCGATTTGAACGCGCCACTGATCGGCGATGTTCTAGCCAACCTTTCCGGTGCGGCTGTCGTCGTCCCGCTGCTGTTCGGCGACGGTTTCCACGGCAAGATCGACCTGCCGAACATGCTGGCGGACGCCTGCGCGTCGAACCCGTCGCTGTCGGTGCGGCAGACCGACGTGGTCGGCGTCCACTCGCCGGTGCCCGCGCTGGTCGACCGTCTCGCGGAGGCGGGTCTGCGCAGTGACGACGGGGTACTCATGATCGCCGTCGGCTCCTCCGATCCCGGGTCGGACGCGTCGATATCGGCCCGCGCCGACGAGCTCGCGTCGACACTGGGGCGGCCCGTCGAGTTGGTGTTCGCGACACGGATCGGGTGCGACGGGGCGGCGGTGCGTGAGGCCGTCGACTCTCTACTCGCCCGCGGCTGTGCACGGATCGCGTTGAGCCCGCTGTTCCTGTCGGCGGGGCTCCTCACCGAACGAGTGGAGCGTGTCCTCGACGCGCTCGACTCCCCCGCCGTCGTCGCTGGCCCGGTCGGCGCGCACCCGACATTGATCGACGCCATCGCGTCGCTGTACGCGCCGCACGCGACGACCGTCGCGGTGTGAAGGTTTCCCTCAACGCGGTAGATCACTGCCGCTCTATGACAGTGATCTACCGTGCTGATTCCGGCGGGCAGTTCGGGCACCGGACAAAAGGGCCGGGCCAGCCGTTGGCGGCGAGCGCCGTGGCGATCTTTCGAGCCGTCGAGCAGGGGCGCCCGACGACCTGACCGAAGCTCAGACGCAGGCTCAACCGTTGCTCCCCGATCGCCGCGTCGAGGTCGCGTTCCAGGTCCCGGTCGCGGGCGGCAGCATCATCGTGGAAGCGCCAGCCGTCGAGTTCAACGACCGTCTGCCACTCCGGATAGTCCAAGTCACGGAAACCTTTACGCCCGAACGCCGTCGGTGCCTGCCGGATCGGTGTCGGCAGAGCATGTCGACGTTCGACATGTGTCAGATATCGATACTCGAGTATCGAGCAGGTTCCATTCTCGATGTCGGTCAGAACAGCCTGGACAAGGGCGCGGCGCGGCATCCGGGCCCGCTCCGACAGCGCCGTCCTCAGCTGGGGCGCAGCAGTGATCCGAGAGTTGACGGCATCGGCAAGTATCGCGATAGCTTCCATCTCCGTCCGAGCCGAGGCTGCGATGTCGAGCACTGCTTCGTGCACGCGAAGCCGCGGCGGACTCATGTTCCACACCACGTGACGGTCAAACGCCACCCGGCGATGAACTCGTACGCCTGGATGCTTGGTCACCTTGCGGTCCGACTCGATCACGACGTGGATCGTCTCCCCGGGGTCGGGCAGAACCGAGCGGTCGCACAGGGCAGCCGGATAGGCGTCGAGGACCGCAGCCCACGCACGTTGACGCCACGTCAACGGTCCCGTGTGATCGACATAGACCCCCGGATGAACCGTGGCCCACTCACGACGCCGAAGCCGCCGTCGAATGTCTGCTTCGGAGCAACCGCAATCGAGTGCTTGTCTTCGTGAGATCACACCGTTCTGCTCGTACAGCAGCACAGCGACCTGCGAATCGACGGAATGCGGCAATGCGCCCATACGTAGATCGTCACGGCTGGAGAAGAACGTGTAAAGCAGCTTATCCACAGGCGCGAATCGCGACGGTAGATCACTGCCGCTCTATGACAGTGATCTACCGTCGCGATTCGTCACTCGTCGTGAAAGGTCCCGTCGAGGTATTCAGCGATGTCGTCGACGGCGGTCTTGCCGAGGCTCGCGACGCCGGCGAGATTGGCGACGAAGGCGTGGATCTGGCCGTCGTAGCGGCGAGCCTGGACGGCGACGCCCGCGTCGGCGAGACGCTGGGCGTACACCTCGCCCTGGTCGCGGATCGGATCGTATTCGGCGGTCACGACGAAGGCCGGGGCCACTCCCGACAGGTCATCGACGAGCATCGGCGACGACCGCCAGTCCTTCGGGTCGGACGGATAGTTCTTGCCGAACCAGCGCAGCAGGTCGAACGTGAGGAACTTGCCCTCCCCGTTCTCCTTGAGCGACGGATACGGCTTGGAGATGTCCGTCGCCGGATAGATCAGCACCTGGCCGGCGAGCCGATATCCGTTGTCACGGGCGTCAATCGCGACGACAGCGGCCAGGTTGCCGCCTGCACTGTCGCCCGCCACTGCGATGCGTGACGGATCGCCACCCAACTCGGCCGCGTGGTCGCCGACCCAACGGGTCACCGCGATCGCGTCGTCAGACGCTGCCGGGAACGCGTTCTCCGGCCCTTTTCGATAGTTGACCGAGACGACGACCGCGCCGACCTGAGCGCACCACACCGTGCACGGGCCGTGTACCGACTCCGGCGACCCGACGACGAACCCGCCGCCGGGGAAATAGACGAGCACCGGGAAAGGCCCGTCTCCCTTCGGGGTGTAGACGCGGACCGCGATGTCGCCCGCAGGCCCCGGAATCGTCCGCTCGACGACGTCACCGACCTCGACCGGCGGCAGACCCGACCGCACGCTCATCTTGTCGAACGCACGCCGCGCCTGCTCGACGGTCATCTCGTGCATCGGCGTCGCACTCGCTATCGCGTCGAGCAGAGCCTGCGTGTTCGGATCGATCGGCATGAAACCTCCAAGGTGTTGCGGCGTTGCGGAGTCGCGGTGTTGCGGAGTTGGGGAGTTGGGGCGCGGTCGATCCTCAGTCTGCCCCACCGGATGCGCAGACATCCGACTCGGAGCGCGTCCTCCCTCGTGAGAGCGTTTCCGGAGGTGTATATCGAACAACCGACATGTGCCGTGTCCGCTTGGGGAATCTGAGCATCGCCTGAGTACTGTCTTCTCATGAAACTTCGCCAGTTCCTCGCAGCATTCGCAATCACGGCATCGCTCGCCACCGGTGCGACGATGCTTCCCGGCACCACGCCGACCGCAGACGCCGCATCCAACTATTGGGGTGCGATCGCCTGGAACTACAACGGTCGGACCGCCTACGCCGTGAACTACCACACCCAGAACAGTGCGAAGCGCGCAGCCAAGGCACGCTGCGGGTCGAACTGCGGTTGGTTCACCTTCTACCGCTCGTGCGGCGCCGCAGCCTACAAGTTCACCTCGACTCGCACTCGCGTCGGCACCGCACGCGGCTATGCGACCCGTGCGGGCGCCCAGCGCGCGGCCAAGCGTCAGGCCGGACCCGGCTCCCACATCCGGGCGTGGGCCTGCACCGCGGGACGCTAATCGTCCGTCAATCGAGTTCTGGCACCTTGGTGGCCCGCGCGAAGATCTCCTCGCCTGCGACGAGATTCAACGCGTTCTGATCGCCGCGGGTGATCTGAGCCAGAAACTCTTCGCCAGTCGTCGCAGCCTTCAACTCGACGCGCGTCTCGAAGCCGAGATTCACCACACGGAGAATCTCGGCTTTGACGACTCCGGTGTCCAACGACGAGTCCGGCCCGGGGAACACCATCTCGGGTGTGCGCCCCAGACGGATGTCATGGGGACGGACCAGCTCACCGTTCAACTTGGACACCGAACCGAGGAACGACGCGACGAACACATTGTCCGGGTGGTCGTACAGCTCGTCCGGTGCGCCGACCTGTTCGATGCGCCCCTTGTTGAGGACGGCGATCCGGTCGGAGACGTCCAACGCCTCCTGCTGGTCGTGCGTGACGAGCACCGTGGTCACATGGACCTCGTCGTGCAGCTTCCGCAACCATCGACGCAGGTCCTCGCGAACCTTCGCGTCGAGCGCACCGAAGGGCTCATCGAGCAACAGCACCTGCGGGTCGACGGCCAGTGCTCGCGCCAATGCCATACGCTGCCGCTGACCGCCTGAAAGCTGTGCCGGGTACCGCTTCTGGAAGACGGTCAGCCCGACGATCTCGAGGAGCTCGTCGACCTTGTTCTCGATCTCGTTCTTTCCCCGCTTGCGGATCTTGAGCCCGAAAGCGATGTTCTCCCGCACCGTCAGGTGTTTGAACGCCGCGTAATGCTGGAATACGAAACCGATGTCGCGTTGCTGCGGCGACGCCTTCGACACATCGCGGCCGTTGATCTTGACGGTCCCCGAATCGAGCGTGTCCAGGCCCGCGATGGCCCGCAGCAGCGTCGACTTTCCGGAGCCCGACGGTCCGAGAAGCGACGTCAACGAACCCTCCGGGATGTCGATCGACACGTCGTCGAGGGCCGCGAACTCCCCGTACCTCTTGTTGGCACCGATCACCGAGATGGACATGTCAGTTCTTCTCCTCTTCGACGATCGACGCGCTCGCGTCGGCCACTCGTCCTTGTACGCGTCGTTCGACGATGGTCATGACGACGAGCACGAGGATCGCCACCAGCATCAGCAGAGTCGCGGCGGCGTACGCGCCGAACTCGTTGTAGTCGTCGGTGTACCGGGAGTGCACCAACAGAGTCAGGGTCTGGGAGACGCCCGGGAAGTTCGACGACACCATCGTGACGGCACCGTACTCGCCGAGCGCGCGAGCCACAGTCAAGACCACACCGTAGGTCAGACCCCAGCGGATGGCTGGCAGCGTGATCCGCCAGAACGTCTGCCATCCCGTGGCCCCGAGCGTCGCCGCGGCCTCTTCCTGCTCGGTGCCGATCTCCCGGAGCACCGGTTCCACTTCGCGCACCACGAACGGCAGAGTCACAAAGATCGTCGCCAGCACCATGCCCGGCAGTCCGAAGATGATGCGGATGCCGAGCGACTCGAGACCGCCGAACCAGCCGTCCGCGCCCCACAGTGCGATCAGCGCGACGCCGACGACCACCGGGGATACGGCGAACGGCAGGTCGACGACCGCCTGCAGGATCCCCTTGCCGCGGAAACGTCCGCGAGCAAGCGCGAGCGCCGTCACCACGCCGAAGATCACATTGAGCGGGACCACGATCACGACGATCAGCAGCGACAGCTGCAACGCTGAGATCGCAGCAGGCGTGGTGATCCACTCCCAGAACTGGCCGAAACCGTGCTCGAAAGACCGCCAGAAAATCAGGCCGACCGGAACGATCAGCAGAACGAACAGGTAGATCAACGCGATACTGCGCAGCCCGAGCCGCGTCCACCTCGACACGATCATTAGTCCGAGCCCTCTCGACGAGTCTGGATGCGCGAGATGACGCGCAGGACGAACAGGACGATGAAGGCGATCACCAGCAGTGCGACCGAGACGGCGGCCGCATTGACGGGCTCGTCGACCTCGATCTGCTGCTGAATGTACTGCGACGACACCTGCGTCTTGCCCGGGATGTTGCCGCCGATCAGGACGACGGATCCGAACTCGCCGATCGCGCGAGTGAAGGCCAGGCCCGCGCCGGTCAGGATCGATGGCAGCAGGGCCGGAAGCACGATCTTGGTCCAGATGATCCGGTTGCTGGCGCCGAGCACCGATGCGGCCTCTTCGACACTGTGGTCGAGTTCCATGAGCACCGGCTGCACTTGTCGGACGACGAACGGCAGCGTCACGAACGTCAACGCGATGACCAGCGCGGGCTGCGTCGCCGACAGGTGGACGTCGATCGGGCTGTTCGGCCCGTACAGCGACAGCAGCACGAGGCTCGCGACGATCGTCGGCAACGCGAACGGCAGGTCGATGATCGCGTTGACGAACCCCTTGCCGGGAAACTCGTCGCGCACCAGGACCCACGCGATCAACGTGCCGAAGGCCACGTTGATGATCGCGACGACGAGCGACACCACCACGGTGATGCCGAGCGACTGCAGAGCAGGTTTCGCGGTGATCGCGTCCCAGAATCCGGCAGGCCCGTCGTCGAACGACTGAGCGGCGATGGCCGCCAACGGCAGCAGCACGATGATGCTCAGCCACAGGCCGGCGACGCCGACGGTCAAGCCGGTGCTCGACCGACGGGCCTTACTGATCCCGGCGGGAGCTTCGGTGGTCTCTGCGGTGCTCAACTGCCCGCCTCCTCGTCGTAGACGGCGGTGATGGCGCCGTCTGACCCGAACAGCTGCTTGTCGACATCCTTCCAGCCACCGAGGTCCTCGATCGTCGTCAGCTTCGTGATGTCGCCTGGGAAGTCGCCTCGGGTCTGAGCTGCGACCGCCGGGTCCGTCGGTCGGAAACCGGCCTGCGCCCATAGCCGCTGGGCGGGCGGGGTGAACAGATAGTCGACGAAGGTCCGGGCGGCAGCCAAGTCGTCGCTCGTGTTGACGACGGCGACCGGGTTGTCGATGCGGAAAGTGTCCGACGGGACCATGTACTCGACGCGCTGCGACGCCGGCGCACCGGCGTTGTCTCGTTCGAGCATGATCGCTTCGTTCTCGTAACTGATCAACACGTCGCCCTGCCCCTGCTGGAACGTCGTGGTCGCTTCACGACCCGACTTCGGGAGCACGTGGATGTGGTTGCGCACCAGTTCCCGGATGTACCCGAGACCCGCGTCCGGGTTCTTCCCGGCGTCGCTCTTCGCTGCGTACGGCGCGAGGAGGTTCCACTTCGCCGAACCGGAGCTACCCGGGTTCGGGGTGACGACCTCGACTCCAGGTTTGAGCAGATCGTCCCAGGTCTGGATGTTCTTCGGGTTGCCCTCCCGGACGACCAGCGCGACGACCGAACCGAACGCAACCGACTTGTTCGGGTGTTGGTCCTCCCAGTCCTCGTCGACGACGCCCGCCTTGACCAGGCGCGTCACATCGGGCGCCACCGAAAAGTTGACGACGTCGACGGGCAGTCCGCGAGCAGCCTTACGCGACTGGTCGCCAGACGCGCCGTACGACTGGGAGAAACCGATGCCGTGGCCCTCCGGCGTCTCCCGGAACGCGGGGATCACCATGTCGAAGCCGACCTTCGGGACCGCATAGGCGGCGAGGTTCACATGCCTGCTGCCCGACGAGATGTCGATGCCGCCCGGCTCGTCCGTCGATCCGCCGCCACACGCGGCGACCGACACGACGAGTGCTGCGACGACAGCGAGGCAGCCGATGATCCGGCGCGGACGCCGCACGCGCCGATAGGTCTTCTCCGAGTTCACTCGATGACGCTAACAACGTTGCGATCTGCACCTCAACGTAGATCGGCATTGCGCTCACACTGATTCGAATTCTCGCTTTCGTGTCGACAGTGGGCCCACTCCCGTCAGCGCAGGATGAGCCAGGCGATGATGACGAGAATCAGCAGCGCGACGAGCGCCAAGGTGACTTTGGAACGGAACATGAGATCTAGATACCCAATCCGTGATCGTCGCCGACGTCACGTCGGGCGAGCACTGAAAACGCTTTGCCGACGAGGTAGTTGACCCCGAAGGCGAGGATCGTCGCGAGCGGGATCGCGACCAACAGGAACACTATGAGCTGAGGGATGAACGGGAGACCGGTGAGCCACTCCTCCACCGAGTCCCACCACGCCAGTGCTCCGCTCATGCCGTCACCCTACTCGCCGGGCGCGGCGAGACCGCGCCGCGCCAGCAGCGGTCCGACCTGGGCGTCGCGACCGAGCATCTCCGCATGCGCCTGCACCGGGTCCACACTGTCGCCGCGGGAGAGGACGGCGTCGGCGAACGCCCGGCCGAGTTCGCGGTCCAATCCGCCGCCGGTGAGGAACCACTGCTCGGTCTCGGCGTCGAGCACCTCCGACCAGATGTACGAGTAGTAGCCGGATGAGTAGCCGCCCGCGAACACGTGGTTGAAGTACGTCGTGCGGTAGCGGGGCCCGATCAGCTCAGACCACAGCCCCGCCGCGCGCAACGCCTGCTCCTCGAAGGCGAGGACGTCGACGGGGATCTCGTCCGGACCGAGGCGATGCCAGGCCAGGTCGAGGGCGGCGGCCGCCAGATACTCGATGGTCGAGTGGGCCGTCTCGGTGGCCGTCGCCGCGCGCACCGCGTCGAGCAGCGCCTCAGGCGCGGGCTCGCCGGTCCGATAGTGCTTGGCGTAGCCACCGACGACGTCCCGGTGAAGCGCCCACATCTCGTTGACCTGCGACGGGAACTCAACGAAGTCGCGCGGGACGGACGTCCCCGACTGGGACACGTAGTCGACGTCCGAGAGCAGTCCGTGGATCGCGTGCCCGAACTCGTGGAACACGGTGACCACCTGGTCCAGTGTGAGAAGGCACTTCTCGCCGTCGTCGGGCTTGGTCAGATTCGACACATTGACGATGATCGGCGACGTCCCGAGACTGCGGGACTGGTCGACGATGTTGTTCATCCATGCGCCGCCCCGCTTGGACGGGCGGGCGAAGAAGTCGCCGAGGAAGAGGCCGACGCCCTCGCCGTCACGGGCGACCTCCCACACGCGGACGTCCGGATGGTAGCCGTGCAGGTCGGGGCGCTCGGTCATGGTGAGCCCGTACAGCGTGTGCGCAGCGGTGAAGACACCGTCGCGCAGCACCGATTCGAGTTCGCAGTACTGCTCGAACTCGTCGATGTCGATGTCGCCGCCCGACCGTTGTGACGCGGCGAGCGCGTACGTGACGTCCCACGGCTGCAACTGCGCGCCGTCGGCGATCCGGTCGAGTTCCCGTCCGCCCGCAGCCATCGCCGCGTCACCGAGGTCGGCGAGCAGACCGGCTGCGGCCTGCGGGCTCGGAGCAGTCTGTTCGGCGATCACGTATTCGGCGTGGTTGGCGTAACCGAGGAGCCGCGCGCGACGGGCACGCAGTTCCACGATCTCGCGCACCGTGTCACGCGTGTCGTACTCGTTGCCGCGCGCGCACCGACGAATCGACGCCTCGAAGACCTGTCGGCGTGCGTCGGCGCTGGTCAGCTTGGCGACGCTGCCCTGACTCGTCGGCAGCTCCAACGCGATGAGGTAGCCGTCGTGACCGGCGTCTGCTGCGGCCCGTCGTGCGGCCGCGATCTCGCCGTCCGACAATCCGTCGAGGTCGGCGACGTCGTCGAACAGGACTGCCGACGCGTTCGTGTCGTCGAGGAGACGCTGGCCGAATTCGGTGGTCAACGTCGCCAGCCGCGACGACCACTCCCGCATCTGTGTCTGGCCCGTCTCGTCGAGCGCGGCACCCGCGCGGACGGCGTCCCGGTATCGCTGCTCGACGAGCCGCCGTTGCGGCTCGGTGAGTCCGACCTCCTCGCGCGTCGCGTACACAGCTTCGATCCGCGCGAACAATCGCGGGTTCATCGCGATTGTGTTGGCGTGCTCGGTGAGGCGAACGGCGAGCGTCTGGGCGATCTTCTGACGCGCCGGATTGCTGTCGGGCCCTTCGAGATTGAAGAAGATCCCGTTGGCTCGCGCGAGGGCACGACCGGAGTTCTCCAGCGCCTCCACGGTGTTGACGAATGTCGCCGGATCCGGGTCGGACGCGATGTCGCCGACCTCGGCGAGATGCTCGGCCAACGCGGCGTCGTACGCGGGCAGGAAGTCGTCGTCGGAGATGGACGCGAAGTCGGGCAGACCGTACGGCAGACCGGAGTCGGCGAGGACCGGATTCATCGCGCTACTTGCCCTTCGGCTTGTCGCCCGCCTCGCCGGTGGACAGCGCAGCCACGAACGCTTCCTGCGGAACCTCGACACGGCCGATCGTCTTCATACGCTTCTTGCCCTCCTTCTGCTTCTCGAGCAGCTTGCGCTTACGGCTGATGTCGCCGCCGTAACACTTGGCGAGGACGTCCTTGCGGATCGCCCGAATGTTCTCGCGCGCGATCACCTTCGATCCGATGGCCGCTTGCAAGGGGACTTCGAACTGCTGCCGCGGGATCAGCGCCTTCAGCTTGTTGGTCATCTTGTTGCCGTACGCGAACGCGGAGTCCTTGTGGACGATCGCACTGAACGCGTCGACAGCCTCGCCCTGCAGGAGGATGTCGACCTTCACCAGGTCGGCTTCCTGCTCGCCGGACTCCTCGTAATCGAGACTCGCGTACCCACGGGTCCGCGACTTGAGCGCATCGAAGAAGTCGAAGATTATCTCGGCCATCGGCAGCGTGTACCGCATCTCCACACGCGACTCCGATAGATAATCCATGCCGCCGAGTTCGCCGCGCCGCGACTGGCACAACTCCATGATCGAGCCGATGAACTCGCTCGGCACGATGACCGTCGTCTTCACCACCGGTTCGTAGATGTGGCGGGTCTTGCCGGTCGGCCAGTCGGACGGATTCGTGACGACCTTCTCGCTGCCGTCGTCCATCACCACGCGATAGACGACGTTGGGGGCCGTCGAGATCAGGTTCAGGTCGAACTCGCGCTCGAGTCGTTCACGGGTGATCTCCATGTGCAGCAGACCGAGAAAACCACAGCGGAAACCGAACCCGAGCGCCACCGACGTCTCCGGCTCGAAGGTGAGTGAAGCGTCGTTGAGCTGCAACTTCTCCAGCGCTTCCCGGAGCACCGGGTAGTCGGAGCCGTCCATCGGATACAGACCCGAGTAGACCATCGGACGCGGCTCGCGGTAGCCGGTCAACGGCGTTCCCGCGCCGCCGCGCGCGGTGGTCACGGTATCGCCGACCTTCGACTGCCGCACGTCCTTCACACCGGTGATCAGATAGCCGACCTCCCCGACGCCGAGCCCCTTGGTCACCTTCGGTTCGGGTGAGACGATGCCGACTTCGAGTAGTTCATGCGTGGCCCCCGTTGACATCATCGAGACCTTCTCGCGCGGAACGATCTTCCCGTCCACCACGCGGACGTAGGTGACGACGCCACGGTAGGTGTCGTAGACCGAGTCGAAGATCATCGCACGGGCAGGGGCGTCCGCGTCGCCGACCGGCGCTGGGATCTGGCGGATCGCCTCGTCGAGCAGCGCCGGAACGCCCTCACCTGTCTTCCCGGATACACGCAGCACGTCTTCTGGTTCGCAGCCGATGATGTGCGCGATCTCAGCGGCGTATCGGTCGGGGTCCGCTGCGGGCAGGTCGATCTTGTTCAGGACCGGGATGATCGTCAGATCGTTGTCCATCGCCAGGTACAGGTTGGCGAGCGTCTGCGCTTCGATTCCCTGCGCGGCGTCGACCAGCAGGATCGCCCCCTCGCACGCTTCGAGCGCACGCGAGACCTCGTAGGTGAAGTCGACGTGGCCCGGCGTGTCGATGAGGTGGATGACGTAGTCGTCGCCGTCCAGCGTCCACGGGAGGCGGACGTTCTGCGCCTTGATGGTGATGCCGCGCTCGCGTTCGATGTCCATGCGGTCGAGATACTGCGCACGCATCGCCCGCTCCTCGACCACACCGGTCAGCTGCAGCATGCGGTCCGCAAGCGTTGACTTGCCGTGGTCGATGTGCGCGATGATGCAGAAGTTCCTGATCTTGGCAGGATCGGTGAACGTCGTGTCTGCGAAGCTGGGAATCGAACTCACTCCTCGGGCGGCGGGGCCGGACCGGGTCCGGCACACAAATCACCCTCCAGTTTCGCACGTCGACCCGGCGGGCGACGATTCCCCGACCAGCCGGCGTGACGGTAGTGTCGCCCGCGTGACGAACGCCACCACCGTGACCGCCGGATCCGTCGCCGCCGACCTCGACTCGCCCGACGACCCGTCCGGTCTGATCGTGCTCGCGCACGGGGCGGGCAGCGATCGACGCTCCGCACTTCTCCGGACTCTCAGCGACGCGTTGGTCGACCGCGGGCTCGCGGTCGCGCGGATCGACCTCCCCTATCGCCAGCTCCGACCGAAGGGACCGCCGTCGCCATCGAAGGCCGCGCTCGATCGGGACGGCATCAGGTCCGCGGTCGCACTGCTCCGAGAAAAGGTCGCCGTCGACGGTCCGGTGATCGTCGGCGGACAGTCGTACGGCGGGCGGCAGGCGTCGATGGCCGTCGCCGACGACCCCGGGTTGGCCGACGGACTGCTCCTCACCTCGTATCCATTGCATCCGCCCGGTAAACCAGACAAGGCGCGGACCGAGCATCTCCCGCGGATCACGGTCCCGACGCTCGTCGTGCACGGCCGCTCCGACGCGTTCGGCACGTCCGACGAGTTCGCTGCTGTGCTCCCAGCATTCGGCGGGCCGACGCGGCTCATCGAGATCGAGAAAGCCGACCACAGCCTCAAACCCGAGCGCAGCGGCGTCGGACCGACCACAGCGGACGCGGTCGACGGCTGGCTGCTTCCGGCCGCGCGAGAGTGCGCGGCGAGCCGGTTCGGCTGGAGCTGAGTCAGCGTCGCAGCGCCTGCGTTCGACGTCGAACGGCGCGCACCACATTGCCGACCCTCGTCTTCAAGCGGACGGGTGGATCGATGATCGTCGACGCTTTCACCCATTGGGCGAGCGCGTCGAGCGCCGCGTCGAACGCCTGCTGATCGGTGACCGGTGGGGAGTCGGTGCCGCTGGGGGCGACGCGCAGGTCGTCGACCGTCCCCGACACCGGGTATCCGCCGTCGACGACGGCCGCGACGAGTTCCTCGGAGTAGTCGGCGAGCCAGGAGAGTTGGTCGGCGGCGAGTCCGATGGGGGCTCCGCCGTCGACCTCGGCCATCACCTCGTGGATGAGGACCTGTTTGACGAGCCGCTCGTACCGACTCCATTCGACGTCAGTCGGCTGCAGTCGCGTGTTGAGGCGACGCAGGAACTCAGTCTGGGACGACGACAGCGAGCTGTTGTCCCGGACCGGCGGTTCCGGGAGGACGGCCGGATCGACGTCGACGACGCGCAGGAACCGTTCCCACAGTCCGTCACCGGGTGCTGCGGAACCTTTCGCGGGGACGGTCACCACGTGGACGCGGTCGGCGCCGACGACCGACGACCAGTCCGCGAGGACGCGCCGACAGTCCTGGAACTCCCAGAACGGTTCGTCACCTGGAGCTTCGGGTCCGCCGCTGATCGACGAGAGGAACTCGTCAAGGGTGGTGCGACGCTGATTCTTGACGTTCTCCTGCCAGACCGACGGGACCTGCCGCCCGAGGTCGCGCACGGTGAGGATCGCATGGACTTCGTCGGCGAACGACAGGTCGTCGACCAGGCTGCGGATCCGGTCCGGGCCTGCGTTGGCGAACAACTCGTGCGAGACGAGTGAGCGTCGCGGCCACGCGCGCATCTGTTCGACCATGGCGGCCCACGCGCCGGCGTGCTCGGGCCGTGCCCAGTCGAGGTACCGCTCGGGTTGCAGGTGGGTCGCCGCATGGAAATGGTCGTCCATGTTGACGCCCGGGTACAGCAGGCCTGCGGCCATCGCGTGATCCCGGTTCTGCCAGAGGCGACCCTGGATGTGCGTGGTGCCGGTCTTCGGCAGACCGACGTGGACGTAGACGACTGACATGGCCCCACCCTATTAGGATCACGGTGAGCGTAATCGAGCCGACTCGGTCGGCCTCACGATTTGGGCGGCTCCCCCGGCGCTGGTATCGTTGACCGCTGTTGCGCTTGACGCCGACTTCTCGGTCGCGGAGCGCTGCCCAGAACACAGTACGGACGGCCGAACGGCCGCTGACAACGACGAGAAGGAATTCGCGTGGCAAACATCAAGTCGCAGATCAAGCGGAACAAGACGAACGAGGCGCGCCGTCAGCGCAACCAGTCGATCAAGTCGGCCCTGCGTACTTCGATTCGCACCTTCCGCGAGACCGTCGCCACCGGCGACAAGGACAAGTCGGCGGAGATGCTCCTCGACACGAGCAAGCAGCTCGACAAGGCTGCGTCCAAGGGCGTCATCCACAAGAACCAGGCCGCCAACAAGAAGTCGGCGATGGCTGTGGCAGTCAACAAGCTCTGACTCTTCGCGGGCCCCGGTCCGCAGCTCTTCACACGCATGTACGGGAAGAACCCCGACGGTGTCCACGCGGCCGTCGGGGTTCTTCTCGTATCGGCCGAGCTGGCCCCTACCGCCCCCGCCTCGGCCGCAGCTGCGCGACCTGTGACACGGCGCGTTCGACGGCGTAATCCATGTCTGCGGCTTGCCCTTTCACATCACCGTTGAGGTCGGCGACGACGAGCATCGCCTTCCCGATCGAGTCGGAGTCCCAGGCGCGTGCCTGACCTTGGATCTTGCCGACCCGTCCCGGCGACATGCCGAGCTCGGATGCGATCGAGTACTTGTCTGCACCGCCCAATGAGCGGACGCGGGCGATTCCGAACACGGCTTCGGCGAGGGCATCGGCGAGGAGCACCCGTGCGGTTCCACGATGCTGGGCCCAGGAGAGCGATTCCATCGCGCCTGCCAGGTCGCCGGTGACGGCCTTGTCGGCGACCTCGAAGCCTGTCACCTCGGCACGCCCGGTGTAGTAGGTGCGCACGGCCGCGGCGTCGACCTTGCCGTTGGTGTCGGCGACCAACTGATGGCAGGCGGCGGACAGTTCACGCAGGTCGGATCCGACCATGTCGGTGACGAGCTCGACTACTTCGGCACTCACTTTGACGCCGAGTTCGCGAAACTCAGCGCGCACGAAGTCGACCCGTTCGTTCGGCCACTTGGGCGCGACACACGCGAACTCTTGTGCGCCCTCCTTGCGGAGGAGGCCGACCATCGACTTCTGGCGTCCACCCCCGGAGTGGATGACGACCATCGTGATGCCTTCGGGCACCGACGTGGCTGTCCCGACGATGAGTCCGGCCGGTTCTTTGCCCGCGGCGTCGGCCGCTTCGACGACGACGACGCGTTCGTCCGCGAACAACGACGGGCTCAACAGTTCGGCGAGTTCGGGTGCGGTGACTTCTCCCGCACGCACGCGAGTCACCGGGACGTCGACCCCCGCCTCGCGCGAGCGTTCCGCGCTGATTCGCGAGATCACGCGACCGGTCAGGAAGTCGTCATCGCCGAGCAGAAGGAACAGTCGATCACTCACTCGTCCATCCTGTCATCCCGGCACCGACGGAGCACGGCCACGCCGGGCGAGGACTCCTCCTGCAGCTACTGCTACGACACTGATACATCCCTACGACATCGACGCCGGGCAACGGCGACACCGCAGGTCGAGCATCATCGGCATGAACATCGACACCACGAACGCCAACAGCCGAGACCGATCTCCGATCTTGTTGGGAGGGATCGCCGCCGCAGTGTTGGTAGCGCTCATCGTCGCGGCTGTGGTGGCCCACACACAATCTGTCTCGTCCAGCGCGGTCAGCGCTCCGTCGACTACCGGTGACTTGGACGGGTATATACCGGACGACGACCCGATCTCGCCGTTCGCGGAGGTCTCGGCGGTCGAGAAGTTGGACGACGAGCTACGCGCGGCCGTCCGCGCGGCTGCTCGGCGTGCTCGACGCGACGGTGTAGACGTACGTCTCACATCGGGGTGGCGCAGTGAGGCGTTGCAGGGCACACTGCTTCGTCAGGCCATCAGGGAGCAGGGCGAGGACTACGCGGCGAGCCATGTGAAATCGTCGACCGAGTCCGAGCATGTGCGCGGTCTCGCCGTCGACGTCGGACCTGCCGACGCCGCGTATTGGATGAGTCGGCATGGCGCCGAGTTCGGGCTCTGTCAGGTCTATGCGAACGAGGTGTGGCATTACGAGCTGACGGCGGACGACGGTGTGTGTCCGCCGATGCGGAGGGACGCCGGAGAATGAGCGGACTGGGACTTGGCCGACTGGCCGTGGGGACTCCCGGCAAACGCTGCCATCGCGTACTGTACGCAAATGGACGTAAGCCGCCTTATCAACGGCCACGAGCGACACACGACGTGGATCACCACCGCGGACGGTGCTCATCTCCGGGTCTGCTCGTTCGGACCGTCTGACGGGCCAGTCGTCGTGCTGTCGCACGGTTGGGCGTGCAGTGTCGAATACTGGGCACCCCAATTGGAGCTCGCCGACCGGTATCACGTCGTCGCCTACGATCAGCGCGGTCACGGCCAGAGTTCGTCGGGAGCACGCGAGATCAGCGCAGGCACGCTCGCGGACGATTTCGCGTGTGTGATGGACTACGTCGCCGAACTCACCGGTGGACGACGCACATTGACGGTCGGGCACAGCATGGGCGGAATCACCTTGCAAGCGTGGTGGAGGGACCACCCGGACCAGGCACGCACTCTGTCATCGGCCGCGATACTGGCTAACACCACCCACGGCGACATCGCTGCGGGCACGCGCATCGGCGCCCCGATCTTGAACGGCCGCCGCCGCAGCCACCAGGCCATCGCACGTCGCTTGTTCGGAGCGCCTGTGCGGATTCCCCGTGGACGCGCTTCGGGGTGGGCGGTCCGTCGTGCACTCATGAACCCGCGTGTCGCAACGCGCGACCACGCACGATTCGTCATCGACGTGACCGCCGCGTGCAAGCCTCGCGTCCGTGCTGCGACCGCGCTCATGCTTGCGGACATCGACGTTCTTACGCCCGAATCGCCGATCGACGTGCCGGCGACGGTCGTAGTCGGCACCGCAGACCGGCTCACACCGCCGAGCATGGGTCTCAAGATCGCCGACCAGCTCGACGCGGCAGGTCGACTCGATCGCGTAGTCCGACTGGACACCGGACACACCGGCAATGTCGAGGCCGCCGGACCGTTCAACGCCGAGATCCGCCGCATGGCCGACCGGTACCTGGTCTGACGATTAGCGCGGGCAGGCAGCCCCGACCACGACACCGGGCACTACGCCGGTTCGCGCATGATGCCGATGTGTCGCACTGTCCCGGACAGTCCGGGCAGCTCCTTCGCCGTGGACCATGTGCGCAGGCCGTCGGTGCTGTCAGAGTAGAGATATCTGCCGTCCCGGTAGGAGTCCAGGTACAACCGCCACGCACCGTCGGGCAGCCTGACAATTGCCGGCCCCTCCACCAGCGATCCCCAATCCCCCGGCGGGGCAAAGGAATAGCGGCCGGTCAGCGAGGATGCAACGGCATGTTCAACGACCTTCTTCGTCTCGTTCTTGGTGAAGGCGTGATACGTGGGCCCGATCTTGACCACCGTGGTGTCGATGTGGTCGGCGCCGATGCTCAGGAGAGGAACGGGCAGACCCCAGGTCCGTAGCGACCGGTCCTGTGCCGTCATCACGTACGGCATGAAGCCTCCTCCGGTCGAGAGGGAGACGATGATGCTGACGCGATCGCCGTCGACGAACCATTCGGGCGCCCACGCCTTGGTCACGAACGGCGACAGCGACGGCCCGTCTTTGAAGCCGGCCGATCCGGTGAATCCGAACGGGTTCACGGGCCCCTTGCCGTCGCCGGTCCCCGGCAGGAAGGCGCAGCAGAGCGGTAGGGGCCAGTTTCGCATCTGCGTCCAGGTGAGGCGGTCGGCGCTGCGGGCGAAGCCGATATTCGCGCCGTCCGCAGTCGTATAGGTGACGTAGTACAGACCGTCGGTGTGCCTCATGATGCTCGCATCGCGGATGTATCCGGACGACGGCCGGTACGCTGCTTTCGCGACGGGTCGGAACTGCGTGCCGTCGCCCGACTCGTACACGTCCATGTCACGAGCGCTGGCATTGCTGAACGCGACCATCGTGTACCGCCACTGCTCCGGTGGTTCGGCACCGCTGACGCCGGGGGTCGCGAACAGCAGGCCCGCCATGGCGAGCAACGTCACCGCCGCCACCGACGAGGCTCGCACGAGATCTCCCATCGCTGAATCATGACGAGAAGCGTCCGAACCACCAACCCCACCAGCCACAATGGCACCAGATCGTTACGTTTCCGACGGCGAGGCCGTGACGACCGACCACGCGACCCCAACCAGTGGAATGTTTCGGCATTCCCCGGCCGGGATACAGCATCCGGTGACCGCAACCACCTCAAAGCTGTGGAGAGAATCATGAACATCGTTCCGGGTGCCGTCCTGTATCTGAGCAGTGGTGGCGGGTCGGCCGCCTACCGAGTGGCAGCGGTACGTCACTATCCGGTGGACTTCGTCGAGTTGGTACCCAGAGACGGCGGCAAACGCGTCGGTATGGCCCTGTCGAAGGTGTCGAGCATCCTCCAACACACTCCCTGATCAGGCGAGCGCAAGATACGGCGCGAGGGCCAGCAACGCCACGATCAGCATGTTTTTCAAGACGTGGGTCGGCAGCGCGTGCGCGATCCGCCAGCCGATGATGACGCCCGCCAACTCGGGGATGCCGATCAGAGCGGCCAACTGCCAGTCGATGCTGCCTTGGGTCGCGTAGCCGACCGAACCGACGAGAGCGATCACGATTGACTGCACCTGGCTCGCGGCCAACGACTCCAACACCGGCACTCCGCACGCGATCAGAGCCGGGACCGCCAGCATCGGCCCACCGATTCCGATGATCCCGCTGACGATGGACACGGCCAGGCCGAGCCCGACGATGGCTGCCGCGCGCGGGTGTCTACCAGACTCTCCCGCGTCGGCCTGACGATCGCGGACCCAGATGAGCACGGCTGCTGCAGTGACGAGAACCGCGAGCATGATTCCGAATACGCGCTCGGATACGGAGGAGTTCACGAGCACGCCGAGTGGCGTCCCGAGCACCCCTGTCGCAGCGAGCACTATCGCGGTTCGGCGGGTGTCAGGCGCACGAAGCTGCCCGGATTTGGCGAAGGCCGCCGACCCGGCGAGTCCTGTCGCGACGTGCGTGACGATGGCCGTTCCGGCGACGACAGGCGCCGACAGCCCGGTGAGGGTGAACAGACCGATCGTCGGCAGAACTCCGCCAGGGCCGAGCGCGGTGATGCCGATGCCGCCGACCAGGCCGAGAATCATCAAGGCCGCCACAGTCAGCACTCCGAGATCAGCCACACCCGGACCTTCCCACACGGCGTGGTGACTCACGTCAGCAGCCCCGTCGACCGAACGCTCAATTGCGGGCCCTGATTCTCGTCCGGATGAAATGCGCCGTGCCGGCACCGACGACGACGAGAATCACGGCCGCGAGCACCCCGGGCACCTGGGGCGAGACCCAGCCGGGACCGCCCAGACGGTCGGCGACGACGACGAGCCAACGGACTGGCGGTCCCGTCGCACGCACCAGGAGTTCGGCTGGCACGATCTGCACCCCGTACCGAGGCCCGAGCGCGCCGACCGCCGCCGCGAGGGTCCCGGCGACGCCGACGAGCGGGACCACCGGTGCCGCAAGTAGATTCGCAGGTACAGCGAAGACACTGACCTGCCCGCTGAGCGCGATCACCAGCGGCGTCGTCAAGATCTGCGCGGCCACCGTCATCGACAACAGGGCGGCAGCCCACTCGGGCACGCCACGGTTGGTCATCGCGAAACGGATCGGCACCGACCACAGGACCAGACCGAGCGTCGCCGCCACGGACAGCGCGAACCCCGGTGCCAACGCCATCTCCGGCCACCACAGGACCACGACGATCACCGCTGCGCCGAGCGCGGGCAATGCCTGCGACCGCCTGGACGACAGGACTGCCGCCAATCCGACACCGCCCATGACCGCCGCACGCAACACACTGTCGGTCGGCCGCACCACGATGACGAACCCGACGACGGCGACCACACCGACAACGAACACCGTGCGCGGCCGAGCACCCAAGCCGCGAACGCACAGCAGTACCGCACCGACCACGAGCACGAGGTTCGCGCCGGACACCGCCAACAGGTGCGACAGGCCGGCCGCGCGGAAGTTGTCGCGTGTGGCCTGGTCGAGTCCGCTGGTGTCGCCCAGGATCAGGCCGGGCAGCAGACCACCGGCACGACCGCCGAGCGCGCCCGCTGCGATCTCGCGCAGCCGGAGCCGCACGACGCCTGCCGCGCGCTGCCACCACGGAGCGACGCCGAGTCTGCGCACGTCACCGACCGCGGTGAGGTCCGCGGCGACGAGACGATCTCGGCCGGGCGCGGCCGCCTCGGCGATGCGGACCCGCGCCGACAGCCGATCCCCCGGCAGCAGATCGCCGACGTCCGACGACGCGGTCAGCCGCGCGGCCACCGGACGTTGAGTACGCCCGGACACCGCGTCCACCTGGACGGCGACGCTGAATCGGTGCTGCCCCGGCCAGTACATCGGGTCGCCGTCGACGGTCATCGCGACGACGGGCTTACCGACGGTGTCGGCTATCGGTGCGGCATCGACGGCGGCGATCCGCAGCAATGCCACCGCGCCCGCCGCCGCGCCGATCCCGCACACTGCGGCCACCGTCACCGCCGCCTGCCGACGGTGCGGATCACGACTCCACCATCCGGCGGCGGCCGCGCCGACGGCGAGCAGCCCGACAACGACTCGCGACCCGCCGGTCGGCACGAGAAGTGTCACGACGGTCGTCGCCCAGCAGGCTGCCGCGGGCGCGGCCAACCGGAGGTCGATCATCAGCCGACGGCGACCAGCGGGCGCAGCTTGGCCAGCCGCCCCTCACCGATACCGTCGACTTCCGCGAGCTGGTCGACTGACGCGAAGGCACCGTTGGCCTCCCGCCACGCGATGATCGACTGCGCCGTCACCGGTCCCACCCCCGGCAGCGCATCGAGTTCCGCCTCGGTAGCCGTGTTCAGATTCACCAACTGGCCCGCGCCGGCGGAATCGCCCGACCCCGACTTCCCGCCAGACCCCGAGGCCCCGCCAGACCCCGCCGCCCCGCCGGAACCAACCACCGCGCTGCGGACCTGGCCGTCGCCCTTCTGCCCGACCAGGATCTGATCGCCGTCGTGCACGATCTGCGCCAGGTTCAGACTCATCGTGTCGGCGTTCGGACGGGTGCCGCCCGCCCGCGCCAGCGCGTCGGCCACGCGCGACTCGGCCGCCAGTCGCACCAGGCCCGGCCGGCGCACCAGACCGACCACACTGACGACGACCTCCGCAGGTGTGTTCTTTTCACTCGTGGCCGCCGGGACATCGGGCGTCGACGGCGGCGTCGAGCCGGCCGTGGCGTCGAATGCCACCAACGGTGTCGCCGGCTCGTTCTGCTTCAGCAGCGAGTAGCCTGCGAAACCGCATCCGATCAACCCGACCAGGATCAACCCGATGGCGGCCGGAGGCAGCATGGTCCAACGTCTGCGGGGCGCCTCCCACTCGTCGTACTCGTCGTCGCCCGTCTCATCGTGGGCCGTCTCGTTGTCGCCCGTCTCACCGTGGACCGCAGCTTCCGCGTCCTCCTCGTCGAGACACTCGAACCCAGACGACCGGCGCGCGTTCCACGTCTGCCTCCCCCGCCGAGTGTCAAGCCAGTCCGGCATCGCCGTCTCGCCCCACCGGTCGGCGACGACGTCGTTGCTCTCGTCATCGCGTTCGTCGGCTGGCGTGTCGGCGCGCGCGCTGATCAGTCGTGACAATCGATCCGGCCCAGAGTCGCGGTCCCGGCCCGCCCGCAGTTCCATCCCCATGCGTGGACGGTAGGTCGAGACACCGCATCATGAAAGGCTCGAACCGGTAAAACCGCCCAACTGTGGATGGCCTGCTGGTTGTCCACAGCTGTGGCGCATCACGAGAGCCCAGTCGAGTGAGTCAGTCGAGCGGGTTCAGCCCGAAGCCGAGAGCGACCCCGACGGCGCCGGGGCCGACGTGGGTGCCGAGTACGGGACCGAGATCGACGATCAAGGACGACGTGACGTCGTCGACGCGTTCGAGCATCGTGTCGAGGAGTTCCGACGCGAGGTCCGGGTTCTGACAGTGCTGGACACCGAGTGTCACCGGTTCCCCGTCGGCGAGTTCGACGGCGGCGTCGACCATCTTCGCGATCGCTTTCGTCATGGTCCGGTGCCGTTCCCGCAAAGCCAGGAGTCCGTCGGACATGTGCAGGATCGGCTTGATCGACAACGCCGAACCCAACAGGCGGCCGGTCAGGCTGAGTCGGCCGCTGTGGCGCAGGTTGTCGAGGCTCTGCACGCACAGCATCGACTCCGCGGTCGCCGCGGCACGCACCGCCGTCTCGTACACCTCGTCGCGGGTCGCGCCGGCCTCCGCGGCCTGCACGGCTGCCATCGTCGTCAATCCGAGGGACACACCGACCGACCGCGAGTCGACCACGCGGACCTCACCGTCGACGGCGTCGGCGGCCAGTCGCGCCGCGCTCCACGTTCCGGACAGTCGACGTGACATGTGGACGGCGACCACGCCGTCGCCGTCACTGCGTGCGACCGCTTCCTCGTACGCGCGGCGCAGATCCGCCAGGCTCGCGCCCGACGTGGTGGCACCCGACGCTGCGACGACATCGGGCGGGACATCGTCGCGGCCTTCGAGGTACTCGGTCCCGTCGTCGAGGGTCACATGCAGCGGGACCTGGGTGATCGTGTGAACATCGGTCAGTGACGCAGGCAACCGCGATGACGAATCGGTGACGATGACGACAGGCACGGTTACACGTTAACCGGTGTCGGTTCCGTGGCGAGCGCCCCCTCGACGACGGGAGCGGTCACCTCGGCGATCGCAGCGTGCGTGGAGACACTCCAGTGGATGCCGTCGGGATTCATCGTCGTGTCCGGATCGGCGAACGCGGCCGCCGTCGTCTCGTAGAACGACACCGTCGGCAGATCGTGTGCGCGCGCCCACCGTTCGATCGCGGTGGTCGTCGCGATACGCCCGGGGTGCGCGTTGCCGTAGTAGGGGCTGTCGTGCGTCGGCGGCAGACAGACGACGATCGGCAGGTCGGGCCGCAGGTGCGCGACGGCTCCGCGGACCTTCTCGTAGTAATCGACGGTCACCCGGGGCGGTAGCGCCATCGGCCAGCCGAGCGGCGACAGTCGCGGCTGCAGCCATGCGTAGGCGTCGCGAACACGCTGACGCAGCGCCGCGGGCCGGATGTATCTGATCTGTTCACGCAACGCCGTCGGAAGCGGTGACGGCAGCGAGTCCATCCCGCCGTACGCGAGGACCAGGACGTCGGCCTGCGGAAGTTCGGCCCAGATCCGCGGATCCTGGGTCGTCGCCCACCACACGTCGCGGCTCGTCCAGCCGATGCGGGCGAACAGTTCGACGCGCCGCCCGACCCGCTCGCCGACGATGTTCGGCCAGATCCGCCGATCGTCGGCGGCCAGACCACCCGTCTCGTCGTAGTACGACAGGGAGTCCCCGAGGACAAGAACCGAACCGGACACGCGTGCTCCTAGCTGTTGGCCGCTCTGACGTTACTGGACAGCAGATTCGGCCGACGCGTTCCACACGTCCAGCCGCCACACGGGAGGGTCTGTGTCGGTCGTCGAATGCCCCGACAGTTGAACCCACGCAGTGTTGGCGAGACCGCCGAGGATCGGCCAGTTCGCGACGGGTAGCCCGAGGAGGCTCGCCGTCAACGCGGCGATGCACCCGCCGTGCGCCACCAGCACCACGGGAGCGTCGGGATCGCTGCCGTTCCCCCAGTCGTCGAGGCCCGCGACGAGTTCGGCCACCACCGGGACCATGCGCGCGGCGACGTCGACCCGACTCTCCCCGCCCGGCGGCGACCAGGTCGCGTCGTCGCGCCAGTGCCGGCGTGCGCCCGGCATCGCGGCGTCGACGTCGGCATGGGTCATTCCCTGCCAGTCGCCGAGATGCGTCTCGCGCAGACGCTGATCAGTGGTGACGTCCTGACCGGTCACCGTACCGACGGCCATGGCGGTCTCGTGGGCACGACGCAGGTCAGACGCCAGGATCACCAACGGCGACCTGGTGGCCATCGACTCCCCGGCGATCCGCGCTTGCTCGACGCCCAGATCCGACAGATCGGTGTCGAGCTGGCCCTGCATCCGTTGCGTCGCGTTGTAGACCGTCTGGCCGTGGCGCAGCAGGATCAGGCGGCGTACGCGCGGCGTCAGCCGCTCGACGCTGGAGTCGCCCGGATCCGGGTCGCCTCTCACTCCGTGCCCGGCACGAGGTCGTCGTCGCGGTCGCCTTCGGGCCGGGCGGCGGGCTCGACACCGTCGAGCTCGACCAGCGGGCAGTCCTTCCAGAGCCGTTCCAGACCGTAGAAGTCACGTTCGTCGTCGTGTTGAACGTGCACGACGAGCTCGCCGTAGTCCAAGAGCGCCCAGCGGCCCTCGCGGGTGCCCTCACGGCGGAGCGGCTGGTGGCCGGCCGCACGCAACTTGTCTTCGACCTCTTCGACGATCGAGGTGACCTGGCGCTCGTTGTCGGCCGACGCGATCAGGAAGATGTCGGTGATGACGAGCTGTTCGGAGACGTCGATTGCGGCGACGTTCGTCGCCAGTCGGTCGACGGCCGCATGGGCGGCGATGGTCGCCATCGCGGTGGATTCTTCAGACGCGCTCACTGGGTTCCTTTCGGTACAGACCGTGCTTGGCGATGTATTGCACGACGCCGTCGGGCACCAGGTACCAGACGGGTCGACCCGCAGCGGCGCGGTCGCGGCAGTCGGTCGACGAGATCGCCAGGGCGGGGATCTCGATAAGCTGCAACGACCGGGCGGGTTTGGTCGCCAGATGTTCGGTCAGATGTTTGACGTTCAGTTCGTATCCGGGCCGCGACACGCCGATGAAGTTCGCGAGCTCGAAAAGTCCTTCCCAATCATGCCAGGTCAGGATGGTCTCGAGCGCATCGGCACCGGTGATGAAGTAGAGCTCGTCGTCCGGGAACGCGTCACGCAGGTCACGGAGCGTGTCGACGGTGTAGGTGACGCCCTCGCGTTCGATGTCGACGCGGCTCACCGTGAACCGCGGGTTGGACGCGGTCGCGACGACGGTCATCAGATACCGGTGTTCGGCCGGGCTGACCATCCGGGACGGGTCAGAGGCGTGCTCGCCCTCCTTCTGCCACGGTCGGCCGGTCGGGACGAAGATCACCTGGTCGAGTTTCACCCGGTCGGCGACCTCGCTCGCGGCGACGAGGTGGCCGTTGTGGATCGGGTCGAATGTGCCGCCCATGACGCCGATCCGGCGCGGTCGCGCGGTCTCCGATGACATGGACGGTGAGTTTACGCGGTGCGCCCCAGTGTCATTCCGGTAGCAGCCTCACACCGGCAGCAGATCGGCGATCACCCGACCGAGTTGATCGGCGTTGCGGCATTCGAACATGTCGACTTCGGCGGCGTAGACGCTCGCCGACGAGTCGCCCGAATCCCACGCCTGCTTGCGTTCCGGGTTGAGCCAGTACGCGTTGCGGACCCGTTCGCGGATCTTCGCCAGCGAGTCGGTATGCGCGGGCCGGAAGTTGTTGCGGGCGTCGCCGAGGATGAGCAGCGCGCTGCGGTGCGTCAACGAGTCCAGATACGTCTGAGCGAACCCCTTCAACATGTGTCCGTAGTCGGAGTGTCCGTCGCGGGTGCTGATCCGCGCCGTCGACAGCATCTCCGTCATGCGGGTGCCGAACTGCGTGTCGTCGTTCCCGTGGGCGAAGAAGTCGGTGACCTCGTCGACCGTGTCGACAAAGGCGAACACCCGGACGTTGGAGAACTGTTGGCGCAGCGCATACACGAGTTGGAGGGTGAACTGACTGAATCCGGCGACCGACCCGGAGACATCGCAGATGATGATCAGTTCGGGTTTGCCCGGCCGCGGTTTGCGACGCCGCAGGTCGATCGGCACCCCGCCGGTCGACATCGACGCGCGGAGGGTGGCGCGGACGTCGACGGCGGCGTGCTTGTTGCGGCGACGTCGGAACTCCAGTTTCGCCGCGAGCAGACGCGCGATCGGGTCGATGGTGCGCCGCATCTTGATCATGTCCTGGGCGTTCGCCGAGAAGAAGTCGATGTTCTCCGGCAGTTTCGGCACCGCGTACGACGACACCGCGTCCCGTCCGCGGACCTCCGCCATGCGGCGCTGCGTCTCGGTGGTGACGGCCTCGCGCAGCCGGTCGGTCGCACCGCGAGCGGCCTGCCGGTTGAGGGCGTCGGTGCCCGCCCGCTCGCCGTCGCTGCCCTGGCCGCCCGCCATCGCGGCGGCGATCCGCGCGATCAACGTCTGCGGCGAGATCTGCGACATAGCCTGGTACACCGAATACGATTCGCCACGCGCCGACTCGTATCGCCCCATCTCGGCGACGATCGACGCGACCAACTGGTCGAAACGCCCATCGGCCGTCGCCTCCGGATCGGCGAGGACGTCGACGATCATCTCACGCAGTGCCTCGACGTCGACGTCGCCGTCCTCGTCGCTCGGCATCTCGAACGCCTCAAGGCGCGCCGCGTTGCCGAGCGGGAACCAGAGTTCGAAACACAGGTCGAACGTGTCGCGGTGGTTGTGGTCCGACAGCAGGGTCGCCGCGAGCCCTTCGCGCAGCGACTCACGGTCAAGCAGGTCGAGGACAGTCATGGCCTGCCCCGCGTCGATCAGGTTCGACGGCCCGACAGTGATCCCTCGCCCGCGCAGATCCTCGACGAAACCCGTCAGCGTGTCGACGACCGCCTCGGCGCCCATGCGCCTCAGCCCAGCTTCAGTTCGCGGATCGCGGTGGTCACGTCGGGACGGTGCTTGAGGACGACGCCGAGGGTCTTGGCGATCAGCGATTCGTCGAGTCGTCCGCCCTTGATGGCCTCCAGGGCCGACTCTTCGCCTGCCGCGCCGCTCCCGGCGGTCATCGCGAGGAGCGTGTTGCCCCAGTCGATGGTCTCAGCGACGGACGGCTTCTTCTTGATGTCGAGTCCGCGCAGCACGCCGACGACGCGCACGAGTTCTTCGGCGACCTTCTGCGGCAGGTCCGGGACACGGGAGGCCAGGATCTCGCGTTCGAGGTTCGCGTCCGGGAAGTCGATGTACAGGTACAGGCAGCGCCGCTTCAACGCCTCCGACAGCTCACGGTTCGCATTCGAGGTGAGCAGCACGATGGGCCGACGTGCGGCCCTCACCGTCCCCATCTCCGGGATGGTGATCGCGAAATCGCTGAGCACCTCCAGGAGCAGCCCTTCGATGTCGACGTCGGCCTTGTCGATCTCGTCGATCAGCAGCACGGTCGGCTCGGTGCGCGAGATCGCCGTCAGCAGTGGCCGCGCGAGGAGGAACTCTTCGGAGAAGATGTCGTTCTTGGTCGCGTCCCAGTCCCGGTTGTCCGTGGCTTGAATCGCCAGGATCTGCTTCGCGTGGTTCCACTCGTAGAGGGCGCGCGCCTCGTCGATGCCCTCGTAGCACTGCAACCGGATCAGCTCGGCTCCGGTCGCCTGCGCGATGGCGCGAGCGAGCTCGGTCTTGCCGACCCCCGCAGGGCCTTCGACGAGGAGCGGCTTGCCGAGTCGGTCGGCGAGGAACGTCGTGGTCGACGTCGGACCGTCGGCGAGATACCCGGTCTCGGCGAGACGCGCGGTGACGTCGGCTGCGCCGGTGAACGCGGGAACTATGTCGCCGCCGCTCATGCGGGACGCACCTGTCCGTCGCCCCACACAAGCCATTTCGTGGAGGTCAACTCGGTCAGGCCCATCGGCCCGCGGGCGTGTAGCTTCTGCGTCGAGATGCCGATCTCGGCGCCGAAACCGAACTGCTCACCGTCGGTGAAAGCCGTCGACGCGTTCACCATGACGGCGGCGGCGTCGACGCGCGCAGTGAACTCTTGCGCCGCTTGCAGCGACCTGGTGATGATCGCCTCGGTGTGACCGGTGCCGTAGGTGTCGATGTGGTCGATCGCCTCGTCGAGTCCGTCGACGACCTTCACTGCGATGTCGAGGGACAGGTATTCGCGGTGCCAGTCCTCTTCGGTGGCGGGCTCCATGCCCGGTTCGTCGCCGTGGATGACGACGCCCTGCGCTTGCAGCGCCGACGTCAACGGCGCGAGCGCGTCGGCGGCGATCGCCTTGTCGACGAGCACCGACTCAACGGTGTTGCACACGCTGGGTCGGCGGGTCTTCGCGTTGAGGACGATGCGGGTGGCGATATCGATGTCGGCGTCGGCGTGCACGTAGACGTGGCAGTTGCCGGTGCCGGTCTCGATGGTCGGGACGGTGGCGTCGCGGACGACCGCCGAGATCAGGCCGGCTCCGCCTCGCGGGATCACCACGTCGACCAGCCCCCGGGCCTGAATGAGCGCAGTGACGCTGTCGCGGCTCTCGCTGGGCAGCAGCGCGACGGCGTCCGCGCTGACCGCGTTGTCGGACAGCACTCCGCGCAGAACGTCGACGAGTGCCGCGTTCGAGCTGGCCGCCGACGATGACCCGCGGAGCAGCACGGCGTTGCCCGACTTGAACGCGATGCCGAACCCATCGACGGTCACGTTGGGACGCGCCTCGTAGACGAAGCCGACGACGCCCAACGGCACCCGGATCTGGCGGAGGTCGAGACCGTTCGGGAGCGTCTTGCCCGATACGACCTGCCCGACCGGATCGGGCAGCGCGGCCACCTGGCGGAGCCCGCCGGTGATGCCCCCGATGCGTTCGGGGGTGAGCCGGAGGCGATCGATCAGCGCGGCCTCGGTCCCCGCCGCCTCCGCACGGTCGACGTCCTCGGCGTTGGCGGCGAGGATCACGTCCGCGGCCGCATCGATGGCGGCCGCGGCGGCCAGGAGAACAGCGTCCTTCTGCGCGGTGGTCAGCGTGGCGAGGCCTCGCGAAGCCTTCTGCGCTGCGGCCGCGAGTCCGGTGACGACGGCGACGACGTCGGTGTCGGTGGGTGCACTCATGAGTCCAGGTTAGCGGGGCGGTCCGACGGTTCGGCGCTGGCCGGTCCCGCGGCGGGGAGCGTCACCGTGAACACCGCGCCGGCGCCAGGTCCGGCGCTGGAGGCCGTCACCGATCCGCCGTGTGCCTCGACGAGGACACGGACGATGGTCAGGCCGATCCCGCTGCCGCCGTCGCGCCTCGTGCGGGCGTCGTCGGCGCGGTAGAACCGGTCGAAGACGTGCGAGAGGTGCTCGGCTGCTATCCCGCAGCCGGTGTCGGCGACGGTGAAGACGACGTCGGGTCCGCGGTGAGTCGTGGTGACGGTGACGGTGCCGCCGGGCGGCGTGTGCCTGCGGGCGTTGTCGAACAGGTTTCCGAGGACCTGCCCCACCCGTGCGGGGTCGACGGTCAGCGGGATGTCGTCTCCGGTCGCGGCGAGCGCGACCCCCGCGGCATCGTACGAGGGAGTTGCGACGGCCACCGCCGCGTCCACGAGGCATCGGGCACCCGTCGGTTCGGGCCGGATCCGGTCGATTCCCTCCTGGACGATCCCCTCCTGGACGCGGGACACCGCGCTCAAATCCTCGGCGAGACGGCGCAGACGCTGCGTGCCCGTCCGGAGGACGCCGATCGTGTCCGCGTCGGCGGCACGGACACCGTCCTCGACGGCCTCCAAGTGCGATTCGATGGTCGCGATCGGGGTCCGCATCTCATGTCCGAGGTCGGCGACCATCCGGCGCCGCGTCGTCTCGGTCTCGTTGAGGCGTCGTGCGAGTTCGTTGACAGCGTCGGCGAGCTCGGCGAACTCCCGTCCGAGTCCGGACGCGTCGACGCGCGTCTCGTAGCGGCCTGCGGCGATCCGACCCGTCGACGTCGACAACTCGCCGACCGCGCGCTCCACGCGACGGGCCACCCACCAGCTGAGGACGATCGCCACCACGACGGCGGCTGCCGCTGCGGGCGCCCACGCACGCAGGAGCGTGCCGCGAAAAGCCATCTCGATGTGGTCGGTCAGTCCGTCATCACCCGAGATGCCCGCCTGATGGAGGTGCTCGTGGAACATGCCCGGCGCGATGACGACCGCGACCAGGGTCGCGGTCACCAGGCAGACGAGCACGACGAGAGTCGTCCCGAGGAACAGCCTGGTGCCGAATCTCGCCCGCTGCGGGCTGGTCATCGGCCTGCGCCCATCCGGTAGCCGACTCCGCGAACGGTCGTCACATACTGTCCGCGTGCCGCGTCGTCGCCGAGTTTGCGACGCAGATGCCCGATGTGGACGTCGACGAGGTGGTCGGCTCCGTCCCACCCAGTCCGCCAGACCGCGTCGATGAGCGCACTGCGTGTGACGACCACGCCGGGATCAGCGGACAGGACGGCGAGGACGTCGAACTCCGTCCGGGTCAGGTGGATCGGCGAACCGGCCAGCGTCACCACGCGTGCGGCGACGTCGATCGTGAGGTCACCGAACACCCGTGTCTCGCGGTCTGTCCGGACCGTCCGGGGCCCGCCTAGACCTGCGCGGGGACGACGTATCCGCGCCTGGACGCGGGCAGACAATTCGCGCGGGCTGAACGGTTTCGTCAGGTAGTCGTCGGCGCCGACCGACAGTCCGATGAGGGTGTCGACTTCGTCGGCACGCGCGGTCAACATCACCACGTACGCGTCGGAGAACTCGCGCAGCCGCCTGCACACTTCGACGCCGTCGAGCCCGGGCAGACCGAGGTCGAGCACCATCAGGTCGGGATCGACGCTGCGCGCGAGGTCGACGGCCTGCACGCCGTCGCCGGTCACCGCGACCTCGAAGCCGTCGCGTTCCAGGTATGACGCGACGAGTCGCGCGAGGTCGGGCTCGTCGTCGACGACCATCGCCCGTAAGTCTCGCGCGGGTCCGGCTGCACGATCCGCGGCGTCGGTGTAGTTCATGACATCCATCATGACGGTCGGCCGCCTTGAGGAGATCTTGAGGAGACGTCGCACCGAATCCGTCAGTTCCTCGGGAAGACTCGGTGAGGAACCGATGCCGCTAGAGAAGAGGTCCGCCTGATGGATGCCGCGATGAAGAAGCCCCAGCCGATGACCGGCCGCACGATCGTCTGCGGCGTGGCGGTGGCCGCGGCCGTCGCCGTCCTCGGAGCTTGCTCCGACTCGGACGATGCGGCGAACAACGGTCACGAGGGCCACGGGTCGATGACGTCGATGTCGATGCCCGCGTCCTCCGGAGAGCAGGCGCAGGGCACGCATAACGATGCCGACGTGATGTTCGCGCAGATGATGATCCCCCACCATCTGCAGGCGGTGCAGATGAGCGACATCCTTCTCGCCAAGGACGGGGTACCCGACGACGTCCGGGAGCTCGCCGAGTCGATCAAGTCCGCGCAGGCGCCCGAAGTCCAGCAGCTCACCGGCTGGCTCGGCGACTGGGGCGCCCCGGCCGACACCGACATGAGCGGACACCACATGGACGGAATGGTGTCCGACGCCGACCTCGCTGAGCTCAACTCAGCCCCCGGCGAGGACGCCGCCCGCCTGTATCTGCAGCGGATGATCGGGCACCACGAGGGCGCAGTGACGATGGCTCAGACCGAGATCGACGACGGGCAGAATCCGGAAGCCGTCGCGATGGCCCGCAGTATCGTCGACACCCAGAAGACCGAGATCGACGAGATGAAGAAGATGCTCGGCTAGCGGCGCTCGGCGCTAACGTCTGCGCGCGTCAACACAGTTCAAAGGCGGCGCCGAGGACCGTGCGCGACGGCTCGTCCACCGGCAGGCCGTACTCGCCCAGCACCGTGACGAACTGCACCGCGTACTGGCAGCGGAAGCCGTCGAGCGGCGGCATCCACACGGCCGGCTCGGCGTCCGACTTGGCCTGATTACTGCCCCCGTCGACGGCGACGAGATTCGCCGGATCGTTCGCGAATGCGGTGCGGCGCTCGCGCGGCCAGTCCTTGGCGCCCATGTCCCACGCGTACGCGAGCGGAACGACATGGTCGATCTGCACCGCGGCCGACGAACGTCCCCGCTCGAAGACGACCGACCGACCCGTGTACGGACTCGTCAACACGCCCGACGACACCGCGCGTGGACACGAATCGATCGACACCCGTCCGGACACCGCCAGGTCGCGAGCCAAGATGTCGTTGCGGGTGTCACAGCCGTTGCCCGCGCCCGGTGCAGCAGAGGCGTCGGTCCACGCCGTTCCGAACGCGCCGCGGTCGTAGGCAGAGTCGTGCGGCGGCCTGGCCGGGACCACGGTCAGAGCCGCGAACACCGTCGACGCCTGCGAGACACGGGCGACGGGCACGCGCGGGCCGTCGCCGCGCGGCGGACCGACTCCCACCGCGACGAGGACCGCCAGCAGGGCGAACACCGCCAACCCGCCCCACTGTCCGACCGTCAACCGGGTCGCGCCGCCGCGTCGGCGTGCCCGCCAGTCCCTCCACCGCATCGCTTCCTCCCCTTAGAGTCAGACGCGCGAGGCGGGCGTGCGGTTCCCGAGACCGGCTACGACTTCTCGAGATACTCCGCACGGGACGGCAGGAGCACGGCGCGGACCAGGTCGGCCAGGGCCGGATGGTCGGTGAGGTCACGGTCGCCGTCGACGATCGATTCGGACAGGTCGCGAGCGTCGGCGATCACGTCGACGTCGTCGATGAGCGAGAGGAAGCTGAGCGACGACTTACCGCCCGACTGGAGCGCACCGAGGATGTCGCCTTCACGACGTTGCTGTAGGTCGACCATCGCCAACTCGAACCCGTCGTTCGACGCTTCGACGGCCTTCAGCCGTTCCATCGACGCCGACAGGTCGTGCGCCGCCGTCATCAGCAGGCACAGCCCGGCATGTCGGCCGCGGCCGACGCGGCCGCGCAACTGGTGCAGTTGACTGACCCCGAAGCGTTCGGCGTTGACGATCGCCATGGTCGTCGCGTTCGGCACGTCGACGCCGACTTCGATGACGGTGGTGGCCACGAGCACGTCCACGTCGCCGCGGGTGAACGCGTCCATCACGTCGTTCTTGTCGTCCGGGTGCATCCGGCCGTGCAGCACCGCGATCCGACGTGCGGCGAGCGGACCGGTCTCCAGCATCTGTGCCTGTTGGAGGACGGAGACGGTGTCGTCCTCCTTCTCCTCGGCCTTCGTCCGCGTGCTCTTCCCAGTGGCCTTCTTCCCCGGGGTTTTCTTGTTCGACTCCTCGTCGCCGATCCGGGTGCACACCACGTACACCTGTCGGCCGGCGTCGATCTCCTCGTTCGCTCGCTCCCAGACCCGGTCGACCCAGGCAGGCTTGCTCATCGGGACGACGGTCGTCTTGATCGGCTGCCGCCCGCGCGGAAGTTCGGTCATCACGGATGTGTCGAGGTCGCCGAACGTCGTCATCGCCACGGTTCGCGGGATCGGCGTCGCCGTCATGACGAGGAAGTGGGGGCGCCGGTCCTCTCGTCCTTTGCCGCGCAGCACGTCACGCTGCTCGACGCCGAAGCGATGCTGTTCGTCGACGACCACCATGCCGAGGTCGAAGAACTCGACGTTCCCCTGCAGGAGTGCATGAGTACCGATCACGATGCCGGAGTCGCCGGTCACCGCGTCCAGGAGCGTCTGCCGTTTCGCGGCGGTCCCGAGCGACCCGGTGAGCAGGCCGACGCGGGTCGCCCCGTCGGCACCACCGAGTTCACCGCCGCGCGCGAGGTCGCCGAGCATCGTCATGACTGTCCGATAGTGCTGGGCGGCAAGGACTTCGGTTGGCGCGAGTATCGCGCACTGGTGTCCGTTGTCGACGACGCGGAGCATCGCCAGCAGCGAGACGAGGGTCTTGCCGGAACCCACCTCGCCCTGCAGGAGACGGTTCATCGGGTGATCGACGGCGAGGTCGTCGCCGATCTCGGACAGCACCGTCTTCTGGCCGCCGGTCAGCTCGAACGGGAGTCGTTCGGCGAGTTGGTCTTCGAGCCCGCCCGGCACGTGCGGACAACCGATCGCCACCTCGGCGCCGAGGTCGGCGCGACGCTGCGCAAGAGCGGTCTGCACCGCGAGCGCCTCATCGAACTTGAGTCGGTCCCTGGCCTGCTCCACCTGGTCCATCGTGTCGGGCAGATGGATGTGCCGGATCGCTTCATCGCTGGTGATGAATCCACGCGCGCTTCGCTGCTCGCCGGTCAACGGATCGGCGGCGGGCACGGTGTCGGCGACGACCTGCCGAACGGCGCGCCATATCTCCCACGTCTGGACGTCGCGGGTGGCGGGGTACATCGGGATGATCGCGCGGCTGAAGTGTTCGACGTCGTCGGCGGTGCCAGTCAACGCCTCCGGACCATCAGCACCGTCGTCGGCGGGACCGCCGCGCTCGTCGGCGAGAAGCTCGGCCATCATCGACGTGCCGTGCACGTCCATCCCGTCGTCGGGCAGCACCAGCCAGTCCGGGTGCGACAGCTGGATCTGGTTGTTGAAGTATTTGACCTTGCCCGCGAGAGCCACCCGCACCCCGGACACCAGTACCCGTTGGATGTACTTCGCGTTGAAGAAGCTCGCCTCGTAGCGGTTCTGACCATCGTTGACGACGATCTTGAGGAACTTGCCGTACCGCCGCTTCATCGCGATCATCTGCGACTTCTCGACGCGCCCGATGACGGTGATCCACTCATCGGGCTCCGGGCGTTCAGTCGCCGACACTTGGCCTCGCCGGATGTAGCGGCGCGGGACGTACCGGAGAAGCTCGCCGACGGTCGTCAGCTCGAGCCCAGCGAGTTTCGTGATGAGTTTCGGATCGATCGACGAGTCGGTGAGCGGCGACGCTGTCGTCAGCATCATTCGACCCCCACTTGCAGCAGATGGGAGGTCTGGCCCGCCTCGTGCACCTCCAACTCGATGCCCTGATAGTGGGCGCGGACGTGCTCAACGATCGCCGTCCGCGCCTCGTCGGCGAGATCGGAGCCCGCGAGGACGGTGACCATCTCGCCACCGGTCGAGAGCATGAGGTCCAGCAGCGCGGTCGCCGCCTGCGACTGCTCCTTCGCGATGACGAGGACGTCGGAACCGATGAGTCCGAGCGTGTCGCCGATCTCGGCGGTGCCCGCAAGGGTCATGATCTTCGATGTCGACCGGACGAGCGAACCCCACCGGGTGGCCGCGGCGGCTTCGGCCATCGCGAACGCGTCGACGTCGGGTTCTCCGCCGGGATCGTGGACGGCGAGCGCCGACAGGCACTGCACCATCGACATCGTCGGCAGGAACACCACCGACCGCTGCGTCGACCGGGCGTGCGCGCCGACGGCGACGAGGTCCTGCGACGACATCATCCCGTTGCCCATGACGACGACGTGCGCACTGTCGGTCGCTCGGATCGCTTCACCGAGCGTCGACGGGTGGACACCGTGGTCGGCGCGCACGACGGATGCGCCCGCCGCGGTGAACAGCTCTTCCGCACCGTCGCCCCGCACGAGGACCACGACGGCTCGTTTGAACCGGGGCGGCGGCTCGTTCGCGCCGGGCGCAGCGCGGTAGGCGTCGAGCATGAAACAGCTGATCCGGATGTCCCGGACCGCGCCGAGCGCGAGGCCCGCTTCTACTGCGGCTCCTGGCTCGTCAGTGTGGACGTGGACGGAGAACTGCTCGGACCCCGCCGAACTGTCGCCGACGATGACGACGGAGTCCCCCAGCTCGCCGAGACGGTCGCGCAATCCGGCGATCAGTGCGGCGTCCGCCCCGTCGAGGAGGTACATCACCTCGAAAGCGGTGTCGCCGTCGGCCGAACACTCGCCGATCTGCAGTCCGCCCGGACCGCTCAGCGAACCGCGGTAGACGCGGCGCTTGTTGGCGACGCCGGTGACGACCGACACGAGCGCGTCGGCGAGCACCAGGAAGCCGCGGGCGCCCGCATCGACGACCCCGGCCTTCGTCAGTTCAGGCAACTGATCGGTCGTGAGATCGAGCGCTTCGGCCGAGTTCTCGGCGACCGCGCGCACGAGGTCGGCCGGCGGGCGCGCCGCGCTCTCCGACGCCGTCTGTGCGGCCACGGTGAGTAGTGTCAGGACGGTGCCCTCTTTGGGTTCGGCGACCGCGCGTCGAGCCGACAACGCGGCGAGCCGGAGTCCGTTGATGCACAGCCGGTTGAAGCCGAGATCGTTCTCGGCGACGGCGAGGTCTGCGGCGTCGGCGAGCCCGACGAACAGCTGGGCGAGGATGATCCCGGAATTGCCTCGAGCGCTCATGACCGCGGCGTCGGCGAGCGCGCGGGTGACCGTCTGCAGATCGGCGTCCGCCGCGACGGCGTCGAGCGCGCCGACCGCTCCGGCCATGGTATTCGCCATGTTGCTGCCGGTGTCGGAGTCGGGGATCGGGAAAACGTTCAGATCGTTGATCTCGCCGCGTGAGGCCGCGAGACCGTCCGCGCATGCGAGCGCCCAGTCGCGGATGAACTGCGGATTGACCGCGGTACCGCCGTAGGCCATTAGTCCACCCCCGAAACGTAGAGTCGTGTCCGAGGTTACCGGTGCCGTCGGACACCGATACAGCTCACTCGACCTGACGGCCAGGATTTGGCGCGGGCCCGATCGCGGGTTACTCTTGTCGGGTTGCCTATTGCGGCTGCGTGATAGCTCACGCGCCGTGTGGGCGAAGAGACCAGACCATTTTCTACCAAGGGAGTTCGCTATGGCTGCCGTTTGTGACGTTTGCGGCAAGGGCCCCGGATTCGGTAAGTCGGTCTCGCACTCGCACCGGCGCACCAACCGCCGCTGGAACCCGAACATCCAGTCTGTGCGTGTCGAGGTCGCCCCGGGCAACAAGAAGCGCAAGAACGTGTGCACCTCCTGCTTGAAGGCGGGCAAGGCCTCCGTCTGAGGATCACTGCGCTACCCAGCTTTCCACGACCGCCGTCCGGTTCACCGGGCGGCGATCGTTGTGTTCGCAACCCTCACGCAGACCGCCATACGCTGATCGATCCCGATCCGCTGATCGAGCGAGTGGACCAGAATCGGCTGCCGAACGCTCGCTCGGTAAGGTCTTCTCATGACTTCCTCCCCCAGTGACGTGATCACCCTCGACGACGGTGTGCTGACGCTCCCGCTCGCCACCACCGACAACGGGACGGCACTCGACCATGACCTGGTGCTCGCCGGTGCCGCCGAACTCGACCGGGTGACGCGCGGCCAGGTCGACGCGGGCGCGATCCTGCTCGCATCGACCGGCAAGAACTTCTGTGCGGGCGGGAACGTCGGCGCGTTCGCCGCGGCGGACGACCGCGCCGAATACCTCCGCGGCCTCGCCGACGACCTTCACCACATGATCGGCAGGCTGTACGAGACGGGCCTACCCGTCGTGGCCGCCGTCAACGGGTGGGCCGCAGGCGCAGGGATGAGCATGGTGCTGCACGCCGACATCGCGATCGGCGGCACCACGACCAAGCTTCGGCCCGCATATCCGGGCATCGGCCTATCCCCCGACGGCGGCATGTCGTGGACGCTCCCGCGCGCCGTCGGCCCGGCCCGCGCGCGGCACATCATCATGACCGACCAGATCATCGACGCCCAGCGCGCGCTCGACTTGGGCCTGCTGGCCGAGGTCGTCGCCGACGACGCCGTCACTGACACCGCACGCGCGACCGCCGTTCAGCTCGCCGCCGGGCCGCGCGGATCGATGACCGCGATCCGCCGTCTGGTCCACGACTCCGCAGGCCGGACGCTCACCGATCACGTCAACGCAGAAGCGCAGTCAATTTCGCGCCTGTCGTCGACGCCCGAGGGCATCGAGGGCGTCGACGCGTTCATCGCGAAGCGCGCACCCGACTTCGGGTCGGTGCGCTAGCGCCGGTTCACGGCAGCACCCAGTCGACCGGATCTCCGCCGAGGTCGAGCAGTTCCTCGTTCGCACGGCTGAACGGCTTCGATCCGAAGAAGCCGCGCGACGCGGACAGCGGCGACGGGTGCGCCGACTCGATGGTCGGCACGTCGGGCATCCACGCAGTGAGCTTGCGCGCATCGTTGCCCCACAGAATCGCGACGAGCGGCTCGTCGCGGGCGGCGAGTGCCTTGATCGCGCACTCGGTGACGATCTCCCAGCCTCGGTTGCGGTGCGATGCGGGCTCACCCGGCATCACCGTGAGGACCCGGTTCAACAGGAGGACGCCCTGCTGCGCCCACGGGGTGAGGTCGCCGGTCGACGGTCGAGGGTGACCGAGATCGTCGCAGTACTCGGTGTAGATGTTTTGCAGCGAGCGCGGCACCGGTCGCACGTCAGGCGCCACGGAGAAGCTCAGGCCGACGGCGTGTCCCGGCGTGGGATACGGGTCCTGTCCGACGATGAGCACCCGGACCTCGTCGAACGGCTGGGTGAACGCCCGCAACACGTTCGCGCCCGCGGGCAGGTACCGGCGGCCCGCCTCGTTCTCGGCGCGCAGGAACTCGCCCATCGCGGTGATCTGCTCGGCGACCGGCGTCAACGCCTGCGCCCAGCCGGGATCGAGCAGTTCAGCGAGCGGCTTGGGGCTCATCCGTCGATCCGGCGCAGGTTGGCCCGGTAGAACTGGGCGTTCTGGTAGTACAGTTCGGTGTTCGCCGCCAGATGTCCCTCCGGAACGACGTGGCCTTCGCGAACCTTCGCGGGCACGCCGAGCGCCATCGACCGCTCGGGCACCGTCGCGCCGTACGCGAGGACTGCGCCGGCGCCGATGATCGAACCCGCACCCACCGTCGACCCGTTCAACACCACCGATCCGGAGGCGATCAGGCATCCGTCGCCGATCTCGGCGCCCTCGATGTGCGCGTTGTGGCCGACGACACACCCCTCGCCGATCACGGTCGGCTCGGTGAACGTGCAATGCACGACCGTGCCGTCCTGGATGTTGGTGCGCGCACCGACGGTGATGGTTCCGTAGTCGCCTCGCAGGACCGCGCCCGGCCACACCGAGACTCCGTCGCCCAAAGTGACGGCGCCGATCACCGTCGCGTCGGGATGGATGAACACGTCTTCACCGAGGGTCGGCTCACGATCGCCGAGCGCATAGACAGCCATGAGTGCATCTAATCACTGGCACGCCACGTCGATCACGTCTGGGTGAATGACTGCCAACCGCGGATCGATCCGACGGGCTCTCCGTCGACGAACGCACCGCTACCGGCCGACACGACCCCGATGGGCGTCCAGTCCGCGGGCACCGTACCCGAAGCGAACGCCGCCAGCAGGACGTGGTCCTCGCCGCCGCCGAGCGCCCAGCGCACCGGGTCGACCGCGAGATCCTCGCCGACCGCGTCGAGACCGGCGACGCGGGGCACCAGCGCCGACTCGACGTCCAGCCGCACGTTCGACGACGCGGCCAACGTCACCAGTTCTTCGACGAGGCCGTCGGACACGTCGGTCATCGCCGTCGCGCGTGCGGCCGCGGCACGAGGCCCGGCGCCCAGATCCGGTTGGGGCAGACGGTAGGCGGCCAATGCCACCGGATGTCGGTCGACGAGTGCGGGATCCGCCCCGTGCTCGACGGCCGAAAGCACCGCGAGTCCGCCAGCCGCACCGCCGAGCGGTCCGCTGACGGCCAAGACCTCGCCTGAGCGGGCACCGGACAGCGTGACCGGTGCGACGTCGTCGAGCACCCCGATCGACGTGACGGTGATGACGACGGTAGGCGCCGACACGAGGTCGCCGCCGAGGACACGTGCACGGTAGGCGTGCGTCTGGTCGACGATGCCGGAGTTGACGGCGAGCAGACGGTCGACGGACGTCTCCGGCGGACAGCCGAGTGAGACGGTCACCCCGGTGAGGCGACCGCCCATCGCCGCGATGTCGGCGGCACTCTGCACCACCGCGCGGGCACCGATCTGTTCCGGCGACGACCAGTCGAACCGGAAGTGCCGTCCCGCGACTGCGGTGTCCGTGCTAACCACCACCGGCCCCTGCGCGGTGAACACCGCGGCGTCGTCGCCCGAACCGATCACGACATCGTCGTCGGTCGATGCCGCCGCCTCGGTGAACATCGCGATCAATCGCCGTTCGCCGACCTCACTGACTGTCTGCACCAGCCCGATCCTACTGGCGAGCGGGGTCACACAGCGGCGCTGGCTATCCTGGCACCCATGGCCGACACACCAGAAGCCGAGACCCCGGACGAGGGTCAGCGCTCACCGCTGAGCCCCGCGCTCATCGCGACCCTGGTCGCCGTTCCCGTTGTGGTGATCGGCGTGTTCATCGCCTTCGCGGCCTTCAAGTTCTCAACTCGGCCCGACTCCGGCCCGATCCCCGTCGACGAGTATTCGACGGCGCAGGGCGAGGACGCACAGAAGTGTCCTGCGTTCCTCGACGCGCTGCCCGAGACCCTCGGCGACTACGGCGGGAAGTCCGTCGACGGCACCACTGTCCGCTGGAGTATGGACGGCTCCGACCCGATCGTCGTCCGCTGCGGTGTGGCACGCCCGGAGGGACTGGCCCCCACCAGCGGACTGCAGGTCATCGACGCGATCCAGTGGTTTATGACCGACACCGTCGACGGGCGGGGGCAAGCGTACGTCAGCGTCGACCACCGCCCGTACGTCGCGATGTGGCTGCCCTCCGGGTCGGGAAACGCTCCGATCACCGATGTCTCGACGCTGATCGCCCAGAAGCTGACCCGCGCGCCGCTCGACTTCGGGAAGTAGGCGAGGCTAGACGGGGCCGTACACCTCAGGTTTGGTGGACCGCCCCAATAGGTTGGTCACCATGTCCTGCACGGTCATCCCCTCGTGGCAGAGCAGGTAGACCGCTTCGGTGAGCGGCATCTCCACACCGTGGGTCTGCGCGAGTGCCCGCACCGACCGGCACGACTTCACCCCCTCGGCCACCTGGCCGTTGGTCGCCGCCTGCGCTTGGTCGAGGTTCGCGCCCTCACCGAGCCGCGCGCCGAATGTGCGGTTGCGCGACAGCGGCGACGAGCAGGTCGCGACGAGGTCGCCGACTCCCGCGAGACCGGCGAGCGTCGTGATGTCGGCGCCAAGCGCGACACCGAGCCGGATAGTCTCGGCGAGTCCGCGCGTGATGATCGTCGCCAACGTGTTCTCGCCGTATCCGAGGCCCGACGCGACACCGCACGCGAGCGCGATAACGTTCTTGGCCGCGCCGCCGATCTCGCATCCGACGACGTCGGTGTTGGTGTACGGCCGAAAGTAGCCGGTCGCGAACGCCGCCTGCACCCGCTTGGCCTGGTCTTCGTCGGCGCACGCGATGACGGTCGCCGCGGGCTGCCCCTGCGCGACTTCCCGCGCCAGGTTCGGGCCAGAGAGGACGGCGATCTGCTCGGCCGGGAACTCGGTCACCTCGGCGATCACCTCGCTCATCCGTTTGCCGCTGCTGACTTCGACGCCTTTGGCCAGCGACAGCAGGATCGCGTCGGGCGGCAAGTCGTCGAGCCACTGGGACAGGTTGTCCCGCAACGACTGCGACGGAACGGCGCACACGACGAGTTCGCGCCCCGCGAGTGCTTCCTTCGGTGAACTGACTGCCCGCAACGACTGCGGCAGTTCGATGCCCGGCAGATAGTCGCCGTTCACGTGGCCGGTGTTGATCTGCTCGGCCAGCTCGGGTCGGCGAGCCCACATCACGACGTCGTTCCCGGCGTCCGCCAACACCTTCGCCACCGCGGTCCCCCACGAGCCGGATCCCATCACCACTGCACGCACACGCAACTCCTCCACCGGTCCACACGAGAGTGCGTCCAGCGTAAGCCATGCCGCCGTACTCGTGCCCGGTTCGCGTCGACCCGATCTACCCGTCGACGTCCCCGGTGCTGCACCATGGTTGCCATGTCCATTCCAGCGTCGACGCCGCCCCGGTGCACGGTGGTCCTCGCGGTGAAGTCGTTGTCGGACGCCAAGTCGCGGCTGACTCCGCTCCCCGAGGACGCCGACCGTCCCGCACTGGTGTCGGCCATGCTCGTCGACACACTCGACGCTGTCGCCACCGTCGGAGCCGACGCCGTGGTCGTCAGCCCCGACCCGGACGTGCATCGTCTCGTCGCCGACCGCGGCGCGAGGCCCGTCGACGAGCCCGAGCCGACCGCGGGACTGTCCCCGCTCAACGCCGCGCTCGTGCACGGCGCGGCGCCGGTCGGTCGCACGGCGTATCTGCAGGCCGACCTGCCCGCACTGCGCCCCGACTCGCTCGCCGCCGCGCTCGACGACGCGGCCCGCGCGCTGACCGGCGCCCCGGCGGCCTTCGTGGCCGACCGGTCGGGCAACGGCACCGTCCTACTCGTCGCGACATCGGGTTTCACGCCCCGCTTCGGGATCGATTCGGCGCGCCGCCACCGCGATGCGGGCGCCGTCGAACTCGATCCGGAGCGACGGCGCTGGGCCGACCTCCGCACCGACATCGATACCCCGGACGACCTCACCGTCGCAGTCGGTCTCGGGCTCGGTCCGCGTACCCAGGCGGCCCTCGCCCGCCACACCGCTGACGCCGATCGGTTCGGCAGGACACCACGCCGCGGATGCGGCACAATGAACCGGTGAGTACCGCCGACGACATCGAGACCGCTTCCCTGACCGCGCTGCCGTCTGCTCTGCCCGCCGAGACGGCGACACCCGAGGTCGACGCAGACCTTCCGGTGGACCGCTACCTGAACCGGGAACTGAGTTGGCTCGACTTTAACTCGCGGGTCCTGGCGCTGGCCGAGGACCAATCGATGCCGATCCTCGAACGCGCCAAGTTCCTGGCGATCTTCGCGTCCAATCTCGACGAGTTCTTCATGGTCCGCGTCGCGGGGCTCAAACGCCGCGACGAGACGGGCCTCAGCGTGCGGTCGGCGGACGGCCGTTCGCCGCGCGAGCAACTGCAGATGATCGCGTCCCGGTCGCAGAAGATCGCCGACCGGCACGCGCGCGTTTTCATCGACTCGGTGGCGCCCGCGTTGGAGGCCGAGAACATCCGCCTCGTCGAATGGACCGAGCTGACACCGGAGCAGCAGTCCCGGCTGCGACAGCACTTCCACAACGAACTGTTCCCGGTGCTGACGCCGCTGGCCGTCGACCCCGCACACCCGTTCCCGTACATCTCCGGCCTGAGTCTCAACCTGGCCGTCACCGTGCGCGATCGCATCGAGGGCAGCGAGCACTTCGCGCGCGTGAAGGTGCCCGACAACGTCAACCGGTTCATCCGGGTCGACACATTGACCGGCGACTCCGACCGCGGGCGTGAGGACACTCCGGCCCCGGTGCTCTTCTTGCCGTTGGAGAAGCTGATCGCGGCGAACCTTTCCGAACTGTTCCCCGGCATGGACGTCGTCGACCACCACCTGTTCCGGGTGACCCGCAACGCCGACTTCGAGGTCGACGAGGACCGCGACGAGGACCTCCTGCAGGCGCTCGAACGTGAGTTGGCGCGCAGGCGTTTCGGATCGCCGGTCCGCCTCGAAGTCGGCGACGACATGACCGAGCACATGCTCGAGATGCTGTTGCGTGAACTCGACGTCGCCGCCGTCGACGTCGTCCAGATCCCCGGCCTCCTCGACCTGACCGCCCTCTGGCAGGTGTACGGCCTCGACCGGCCTGCCCTCAAGGAGCGACCGTTCGTCCCGAAGACGCATCCCGCGTTCGGTGAGCGGGAGACGCCCAAGAGCATCTTCTCGACGCTGCGTGACGGGGACGTCCTCGTCCATCACCCGTACGACTCGTTCTCGACGAGCGTCCAACGTTTCATCGAACAGGCCGCCGCCGACCCGCACGTCCTCGCTATCAAGCAGACGCTGTACCGAACGTCGGGCGACTCACCGATCGTCAACGCGTTGATCGACGCGGCGGCAGCAGGCAAGCAGGTTGTCGCCCTCGTCGAGTTGAAGGCACGATTCGACGAGCAGGCCAACATCAAGTGGGCACGCAAACTGGAGCAGGCGGGCGTCCACGTGGTCTACGGTCTCGTCGGCCTCAAGACGCACTGCAAGACGTGCCTGGTGGTACGGCGCGAGGGTTCCACGATCCGCCGCTACTGCCACATCGGCACCGGCAACTACAACCCGAAGACGGCGCGCCTCTACGAGGACGTCGGCCTGTTCACCGCGGCGCCGGAGGTCGGAGCTGACCTGACCGACCTGTTCAACACGTTGACCGGATACTCACGTAAGCAGGAGTATCGCAATCTCCTCGTCGCGCCCGCCGGTATCCGCAAGGGAATAGTGGACCGGATCGACGGTGAGATCCGCGCCTTCGAGAACGGGGACGCACGCGCCCGCATCCAACTCAAGGCCAACGCCCTCGTCGACGAGCAGGTGATCGACGCACTCTATCGCGCGTCGCGTGCGGGCGTGCCCGTCGACGTCGTGGTCCGCGGCATCTGCGCGCTCAAACCAGGAATCGTCGGACTCAGCGAGAACATCGTCGTTCGGTCGATCCTCGGCCAGTTCCTCGAACATTCGCGCATCCTGCACTTCGGGGCACAGGACGAGTACTGGATCGGCAGCGCAGACATGATGCACCGCAACCTCGACCGACGCGTGGAGGTGATGGTCCAAGTACGCGATCATCGTCTCGTCGCTGACCTGCAGGACATCTTCGACTCCGCGATGGACTCGCGTACCCGCTGCTGGGAACTGCGATCCGAGGGCCGGTGGGAGGCGCGGCCGGCCGCAGGCGAGGAAGTCCGTGACCACCAGCGTCGGATGGCTCGGCGTACCCGCCGCAACGTGGAGCCGAAGTAGCCCGATGTCCTCGTCCTCGCAGAAGGTCGTGTGGGCGGCCGGTGGCGTTCTCTGGCGCCACTGCGACCACGGGCGCGGCGACGACCTCGAGGTAGCGCTGGTCCACCGGCCCCGATACGACGACTGGTCGCTGCCGAAGGGCAAGGCCGAGCCGGGCGAGCTACTCGTGACCACCGCGGCGCGCGAACTCGTCGAGGAGACCGGTTACGAGATCCGGATGGGCCACCGCCTCATCACCGTCGAGTACACGCTCGGGTCGGGTGCACGCAAGAAGGTCGGCTACTGGTCGGTCGCCGCGACCGGCGGCGAGTTCGTCGCCAATCACGAGTGCGACGCGCTGCGCTGGTTGTCGGTGTCCGACGCGATCGGCCTGGTCAGTTATGCCGCCGACCGGAAAGTACTGCGTGCCTTCGCATCCCAGCCGGTCGACGAACTGCGCACGATGCTACTGGCGCGACACGCGAAAGCGGGCAGGCGCGCGGCTTTCCACGGCGACGATCGGGACCGTCCGCTCGACGCCGAGGGCCGTCGCCAGGCTGCGGCTCTGACGGATCTCCTCGGACTGTTCGGCGCGCATCACCTGCACGCCGCCGACCGCTTGCGCTGCGTCCAAACCCTTGAACCGCTGGCCGAAGCGCTCCGCAGGCCCGTCAGCGTGGAGTCGGCGCTCACCGAAGAGGCCTACGCGGCCGACCCCGAGGCCGCGTACCGACGACTGCTCGCACTCGCCGGAAAGAAGGGCGCAGTACGCGTCGTCTGCAGTCAGGGGAAGGTGATCCCGCCCGTGCTGTCCCGGTGGGCTGAGCGGGACGGCGTCACACTGCCAGCCTCCCGGAACCGGAAAGGCAGCGTATGGGTGTTGACGTTGCGAGGCGAGCGGCTGGTCGCGGCCGACCACATCCCGAGTCCGCTCGCAGACTGAGCTCGCGCGAGGTCACTTCTTCTTTGCTGCGGTCTTCTTGGCTGGGGCTGTCTTGGCTGGGGTCTTCTTCGCGGCTGTCGTCTTGGCTGCGGTCTTCTTCGCTGGGGCCGTCTTGGCTGGGGCCTTCTTCGCGGCTGTCGTCTTCTTAGCCGCTGACTTCTTCGCTGCTGTCTTCTTCGCTGCTGTCTTCTTTGCTGCCGTCTTCTTCGCTGCGGCCTTGACCGGCGCCGCTTCGGGGGCAGCACGTTTCACAGCGGGCTGACCTGCGGACAGCTTCTGGTCGCCGGAGACGATGGCCTTGAACTGCGCTCCCGGCCGGAACGACGGGACCTGCGTGGCGGCGACCTTGACGGTCTCGCCGGTGCGCGGATTCCGGGCGACACGAGCTGCGCGCTTGCGTTTCTCGAACACCCCGAAGCCAGTGATCGTCACGCTCTCGCCCTTGTGCACGGCGCGGACGATGGCGTCGATCATGTGCTCGACGGCGGCGTTCGCCGTCTTTCGATCAGCGTCGAGGCTTTTTGCCAATTCCTCGACGAGTTCTGCCTTGTTCATTCAAACCTCCGCGGATCACGCCGACTCGGCTCGCCAGCTATGTCACACGGTAGAGGAAAATATGTCGGGGATCACACAGACTCTCCGAAAAGTTCTGGAGACTGTTCGACGCCGAACCCCCGCCGCGACACCGCATTCGGCGTCGCGACGGGGGTCGGCGGATGGGGCAGCGGTCAGAGGGTCACCGGTTTGAACGACGGACGACGCTGCTCGTACTCGGTGATGCGGTCCACCTCACGCAAGGTCAAGCCGATGTCGTCGAGGCCTTCCATCAGACGCCAGCGCGTGTAGTCGTCCACCTGGATCGGGACGACTAGGTCGCCCGCGGCGGCCGTCATCTCCTCGAGACTGACGGTCACTTCCAGGCCGGGTTCGGCGTCGAGCCGCTTCCACAGCAGCTCGATGTCCGACTGCTCGACCTGCGCGGCCAGAAGTCCAGCCTTCCCGGAGTTGCCGCGGAAGATGTCGGCGAACCGCGAGGAGAGGACGACCCGGAATCCGAAGTCCATGAGCGCCCAGACGGCGTGCTCGCGCGACGATCCAGTTCCGAAGTCGGGCCCGGCGACCAGGACGGACCCGTTCGACCATGGCTCGTTGTTGAGGATGAATCCAGGGTCGGTGCGCCAGCTCGAGAACAGACCGTCTTCGAAGCCGGTCCGCGTCACTCGCTTGAGGTAGACGGCGGGGATGATCTGATCGGTATCGACGTTGCTGCGCTGCAACGGAACTCCGATTCCGGTGTGCGTAGTGAATGCTTCCATCTCAGTTTCCTGTTCAGCTCGTCGGATTCAGACCAGGTCCGCGGGGGCGGCGAAGCGACCGCGGACGGCGGTGGCCGCTGCGACGGCGGGCGACACGAGGTGGGTGCGTCCGCCCTTGCCCTGACGGCCTTCGAAGTTGCGGTTGGACGTGGACGCGCACCGCTCCCCCGGCGACAGCTGGTCGGGGTTCATGCCAAGACACATCGAGCAGCCGGCCATCCGCCAGTCGGCACCCGCGGCGGCGAAGATCTCGCCGAGACCCTCCTCGTCGGCCTGCGCGCGGACCTTCATCGACCCGGGCACGATCAGCATCCGCATCCCGTCGGCGACCTTCCGACCCGACAGGATCTCGGCGACCACTCGCAGGTCCTCGATGCGGCCGTTGGTGCACGAGCCGACGAAGACGGTGTCGACCTCGACCTCGCGCAGCGGCGTGCCCGGCGTCAACCCCATGTACTCGATGGCGCGGGCGGCGGCGGTGGCTTCGGTCTCGTCGACGATCTCCGACGGGTCCGGGATGCTCGCCCCCAACGGCAGCCCTTGACCCGGGTTGGTCCCCCAGGTCACGAATGGCGTCAGTGCGGTGGCGTCGATGTGGACTTCACGGTCGAACACGGCGCCGTCGTCGGTACGCAGGCCGTCCCAGTACTCGACCGCCGCATCCCAGTCGTCGCCGACCGGCGCGTTCGGGCGCCCCTTCAGGTACTCATAGGTGGTGGCGTCGGGAGCGATCATGCCTGCGCGCGCACCAGCCTCGATCGACATGTTGCAGATCGTCATCCGCGCTTCCATCGACAACTTCTCGATGGCCGGGCCGCGGTACTCGAGGACATGCCCCTGACCGCCGCCTGTACCGATCTCGGCGATCACGGCGAGGATCAGGTCCTTGCTCGTGACGCCCGGCGGCAGTTCGCCGTCGACGGTGATCGCCATGGTCTTGAACGGCCGCAGCGACAGAGTCTGCGTCGCCATCACGTGTTCGACCTCGGACGTGCCGATCCCCATCGCGAGCGCGCCGAACGCACCGTGCGTCGAGGTGTGGCTGTCGCCGCAGACGACCGTCATACCGGGCTGCGTCAATCCGAGCTGTGGCCCGACGACGTGCACGATGCCCTGCTCGACGTCACCCATCGGGTGCAGTCGGACGCCGAACTCCTCGCAGTTGCGGCGCAACGTCTCCACTTGGAGCGCGGACACCTGATCGGCGATCGGGCTGAAGATGTCGACGGTCGGGACGTTGTGATCCTCGGTCGCAATGGTGAGGTCCGGGCGACGGAGCTCGCGGCCGGCCATGCGGAGACCGTCGAAGGCCTGCGGACTCGTCACCTCGTGGACGAGGTGCAGATCGATGTAGATCAGGTCCGGATTCGCATTGCCGTGCGCGTCCACTTCACCCGGGACGACGACGTGGTCGTCCCAGACCTTCTCGGCCAGGGTGCGCGGCTTCGCGTTCTTCTCACTCATGAGCCACTCGGTTCTTTCCCTCGGCGGTCGACCCACCGATACTTGATCTCAGTATTTGGACAGCTAGTATCGTCCTATGGGAAAGGATAGCGGAATCGGCGTGCTCGACAAATCCGTGGCGGTCTTGCACACCGTCGCGGCCGCACCGCGCAACCTCAACGAACTGTGCGAGGCCACCGGCCTGCCGCGCGCCACCGCGCACCGCCTCGCGGTAGGACTGGAAGTCCACGAGCTCCTCACCCGAGACGACTCCGGACGCTGGGTTCCCGGTCCGGCGTTGACTCGACTCGCCGCGACCGCGCACGATCAGGTGCGCGAAGCCGCTCTGTTGGTGCTTCCCGGGCTGCAGGAGACCACCGGCGAGTCAGTACAACTGTATCGCCGCGAAGGCGCCGTCCGTGTGTGCATCGCGGCATCGGAGCCGCCGACCGGTCTGCGCGACACCGTTCCCGTCGGGACCCGCCTCACCATGTCGGCGGGCTCGGCCGCCAAAGTCCTCGCGGCGTGGGCCGCCGCGGACACACGCGCCATGCTCCTGCTCGACGCCGCGTACACCGAGCGGACGCTCACCGAGATCCGCCGACGCGGGTGGGCCCACAGCGTCTCCGAACGCGTCGACGGCGTCGCGAGCGCATCAGCTCCCGTCTACGACTCGACCGGCGAGGTGATCGCCGCCGTGTCCATCTCCGGCCCAATCGGTCGCCTCGGCCGCAAACCCGGCGAGAAGTATGCCGAGAAGCTGATCTCGGCGGCGGCAAGTATCAGCGCACGCTTGTGAGTTACGTTCTCATCCATGGGAATCAACCAACGCGGCCAGATCGTCATGTCCGATGACGAGGTCACTGCTTTCATCGATGAACACCGAACGGCGACGTTCGCCACCTACGGCAAGGACGGAATCCACCTGATCGCCATGTGGTACGCCGTGATCGACGGCGAGATCTGGGTCGAGACCAAGGCGAAGTCTCAGAAGGCCGTCAATCTGGGCCGTGACTCCCGGGTGACCGTCTCCATCGAGGACGGGATCACCTACGACACGCTGCGCGGCATCAGCATTACCGGGCACGCCGAGATCCACGACGACCCCGAGACCTGCATGAAAGTCGGAATCGGCGTCTGGGAACGCTACAACGGCCCCTACACCGACGACCTGCGTCCCGCCGTCGACGCGATGATGCACAAGCGTGTCGCCGTCCGCGTCGTCGCCGATCGAGTCCGGTCCTGGGACCATCGCAAGCTCGGCCTTCCCGCGATGCCGCTGGCCGGTTCGACCGCACAGTTCTACCAGAGCTGAGGTTCTCGACGGATGCGCCGACCAACACAACGACGAAGGCCCTCACCGATGTCGATGAGGGCCTTCGTTCTGCGTAGCCCCGACGGGATTCGAACCCGCGCTACCGCCTTGAGAGGGCGGCGTCCTAGGCCGCTAGACGACGGGGCCCTAGAACAACTCTTCAATTGTAAAGCTCGCACATCACTCCGCGAACTTCGCTGGGGTACCAGGACTCGAACCTAGAATGGCGGTACCAGAAACCGCTGTGTTGCCAATTACACCATACCCCAAGGGATTTGGCCCGAACCGCGTCAGTCACGATGAGTGAACCGGCGCTTTCCTGGCCGGGGAGTACATTACCAACAACCCCACCCCAAAGTGCAAATCGACAGGTCAGACCACTTTCTGCGCCGTTTCGCGGGCGAGCCGCAAACGCGCGAGGCTCTTGTCACGACCGAGGAGTTCCATCGACTCGAAGAGCGGAGGACTGACGGCGGCGCCGGTGACGCCGACACGGATAGGGCCGAACGCCTTGCGCGGCTTGAGCTCCAACCCCTCGACGAGGGCTGCCTTGAGCGCCGCCTCCAGGCGGTCGGTGCCCCAGGTCTCCAGCGTCTCACACGCGGCGATCGCGGCATCGAGGACCGGCACCGCGTCGCCGCCGAGGTTTTTGGCAGCGGACTTCTCATCGAAGGCGAAATCGGCGTCGTCGATGTACAGGAACTTGATGAGGTCCCACGCATCGCCGAGCACCTGGATGCGCGTCTGCACGAGATCGGCCACCACGGTGAACTGCTCGTCGTCGATCGGCTCGGCGAGATCGCCACGCGCCACCAGAAACGCCCGTAGCCGTCCGGCGAAGTCCGCGGGCTCCAGCCGGCGCAGATGCTCGGCGTTGATGGCGTCAGCCTTCTTCTGATCGAACCGCGCCGGATTCGAGTTCACATTGTGAACGTCGAACGCCGCGATCATCTCGTCGAGACTGAAGATGTCCTCATCCCCGGAGAAGCCCCAGCCAAGCAGGGCGAGATAGTTCAGGAGGCCTTCGGGCACGAAACCGCGGTCGCGATGGTGGAACACGCTCGACTCCGGGTCACGCTTGGAGAGCTTCTTGTTCCCCTCCCCCATGACGAACGGCAGATGCGCGAACTCGGGGACCGCCTCGGCGACGCCGATCCGGATCAACGCGCGGTACAGCGCGATCTGGCGCGGTGTGGAGGACAGGAGATCCTCGCCGCGCAGGACGTGGGTGATCTTCATCATCGCATCGTCGACCGGATTGACCAGCGTGTACAGCGGCTGACCGTTGGCACGGGTGAGCGCGAAGTCCGGGACCGTGCCCGCCTTGATAGTCGTGGTGCCGCGCACCATGTCGTCCCACGCGAGGTCGTCGTCGGGCATGCGCAGCCGCACCACCGGGTTGCGGCCTTCCGCGCGGTACGCCGCGCGCTGCTCGTCAGTGAGGTCGCGGTCGAAGTTGTCGTACCCGAGCTTCGGGTCACGACCGGCAGCCTTGTGCCGCGCCTCGACCTCATCCGGCGTCGAGAACGCCTCGTACGCGTCGCCGGACTCGAGGAGCTTCGCGACGACGTCGAGGTGGAGCTGCTTGCGCTCGGACTGCCGGTACGGACCGTACGGACCGCCGACGCCCGGGCCCTCATCCCAGTCGAGTCCGAGCCATTGCAGGACGTCGAGGATGGCGTCGTACGATTCCTGGGTATCGCGCGCGGCGTCCGTGTCCTCGATGCGGAACACGAAGGTTCCGCCCGTGTGGCGGGCTTGCGCGTAGTTGAACAGAGCAGTCCGCACGAGGCCGACGTGCGGGGTTCCGGTGGGCGACGGACAGAAGCGGACGCGAACGTTGTCAGCACTTGTCATGCAGGTCAGCCTATGTCATCGGCCGAGCGCGAGGTCGGGCAGCCCTCCACACTCTTGACTCAATTGTTCTAGTGAAACTAGATTAATTACGTGCTCGTTGGTATCGATCCCTCAAGTGACGCGCCGATCTTCGCTCAGATCGCAGACAGCGTCCGATCGGACGTGGCCGCCGGCCGTTCGCGGGCAGGAGACCGGCTCCCGTCCGCCCGTGAACTCGCCGCAGCCCTCGACGTGAACGTCCACACCGTCCTGCGCGCGTACCAGCAGTTGCGCGACGAGGGTCTGGTGGAACTCCGCCGTGGCCGGGGTGCAGTCCTCACCGACGCCTCCGACACCCTGTCGGCCGTCCACGACGACATCACAGCGCTCGCGGCCAAAGCCGCTGCCGCGGGACTGCGCCCGGAAACTCTGTCCGCACTCGTCAAGGAGGCAACTCGTGCCATCGACTGACAACTTCGCCACCCGCCGTCGACTCACCTATGTCGCCGTCGGATTCGTCACGCCAGCACTAGTCACGCTGATCGCCGTGGTCGTTCAGGCCATGTCGATCTCTGACCTCCCCGACGAGATCGCGGTGCACTGGAACGCCTCGGGCGACGCCGACCGGTGGGGATCGCCGTGGACGATGGTGATCGGCGCGATCGTGGTCGGACTGGTCGCGATCGGCATCTCCGCCGTCAACTACCGCCAAGTGCGCGACGGCACGCCCGGCGGGACGTTCCGTTGGGTGTCGACCGCGTCCGCCGCCCTCGCTACCGCGACCGCGGTGATATTCGCCGGAACCCTCGCCGCCCAGACCGACGGCGACACCGAGTCGCCGGTGGCACTGATCGGCATATCCGTGATCGCCGCGTTCGCCGTCGGTGCGGTCGGCTGGTATGTCCAGCCGGCCGATCCGCCTGCGAACCCCGGGCGACCCGCCGAACCCATGGGCCTGGCCCCCGGCGGACGCGCGGTGTGGCTACACACCCAGACCGCGTCCCGCGGCATCCTGATCGTGACCGGCCTCGTCTTCGTCTTCGCCTCGGTCAGCGTGCTGGTCGCGTGGACGAACGGCGGCTCGACAAGTGCACTCTGGGCGGCGATCGCGATCGTCGCGGTCACGATCGGTGCAGCGTCCACCATCGTGGCGTACCACGTCCGGGTCGACTCATCCGGTTTGACGGTCCGCTCGATCGCGGGCCTGCCGCGCTGGCACGTGGCCGCAGACGACATCGAGGACGTATCCGTGGTCAATATCCGGGCGATCGGCGACTTCGGCGGTTACGGCGTCCGGTTCGCACGCGGCCGACTGGGCATCGTGCTGCGCTCCGGCTCCGCCGTCTCCATCACGCGCACCAGCGGCCGACCGCTCGTCATCACCCTCGACGACGCCCCCACCGCAGCCGCACTGCTGGTCGCGGTCTCGGTGCGTGCCCGCCAACAGTGACGGTGGACTGTGCCGCTAGTTCGCCGCCAGGAACTCGATCAACAACCGGTTGACTTCGTCGGGCCGTTCGAGATAGCCGAAGTGGCCGGCGTCGGCGATCTCCTCGTAGCGCGAACCCGGAATGGCATCGGCGACCTCACGAGCCAAGAACACCGGGAGCGTGCGGTCGTCGGCGAACCCGACCACCAGGCACGGGCGTGTGACGCCGCGGTAGGCCGCCAACCGGTTCTCGTCGCGCTCAGGAAGATCGAGTTGGGCGCGCAGACCCGCCGTGTGCGACTGCCCGCCGAATCCGATGATGTCGAGCCAATCGCGTGCCGACCGGTCGTCGGCCAGCGTCGCGGGCGAGAGATTCATATGTGCGCTGAGCGCCGCGTGGAAATCGTCTGGCAATGTCTGCCCGGCGTCGATGAGCGCCTTCTCCCCCTCGTTGTACGCGGTGATCAACGGCGTCGGGCGCCCGTACGTGCCGAGCATGACGGCGGCGCGGACCAACTCGGGGTGACTCAGCGTCAGTTCCTGCGCGATGCGCGCGCCCATCGACGTCCCGACGACGAGCGCCGGTGCACCGAAGTGTTCGATCACCGCCGCCGTGTCGGCCACCATGTCGGCGAGCGTGAATCCCGCACCGCATTCGCTCGACGGCGCGATACCCCGATTGTCGAAGGTGACCACACGGAAGCCCGCCTTGAGCAGGGCGGGCTGCTGATGGGCGTGCCAGACGCGGCCCGGACTGCCTGTTCCCATCACCATCACGACGAGCGGTCCGCTGCCCACTTCGGTGCACGAGAGCGCCACGTCCCCTCGGCGCACGATGGTCGGCGCGGCGCGGCCGGGGCGAGTCACTTGTCGATCACGGGGTTGGTGAGCGTCCCGATGCCTTCGACGGTGACCGACACCGACTGTCCCGCGGTCATCGGGCCGACGCCCTCCGGAGTGCCGGTGAGGATCACATCGCCGGGCAGCAGAGTCATCACACGTGACACCCATTCGATAATGTCGCCGACCGAGTGCAGCATCAGCGAGGTGCGACTCGACTGCTTCTCGACTCCGTCGAGGTCGGTGCGAACGGCCGCGTCGGACGGATCGAAGTCGGTGACGATCCACGGACCCAGCGGGCAGAACGTGTCGTATCCCTTGGCACGGGTCCACTGGCCGTCGTACGCCTGCTGGTCGCGCGCGGTGACGTCGTTGGCGACCGTGTAGCCGAGGATGACGTCGGCGGCCTTCGCCGCGGGCACGTCCTTGCAGGGGCGGCCGATCACGACGGCGAGCTCGCCCTCGTAGTCGACGCGCTCGGACGACGGCGGCCGCACGATCGGTGCGCCCGGCCCGACGATCGATGTGTTCGGCTTGGAGAAGATCACCGGGTCCGCCGGGACCTCGCCGCCCATCTCGGCGGCGTGAGCTGCATAGTTCTTGCCGATCGCGATGATCTTGGTCGCGAGGATCGGCGCGAGGAGACGGGTGTCGGCCAGCTTCCATTCACGCCCAGTGAACGTCGGGTCACCGAACGGGTGCTCCGCGATCTCGCGGGCGGTCTCCTGACCTTCGGGGCCTTCGACGGCGACGAATGCGACGCCGTCCGGACTTGCGACTCGACCGAGTTTCATGTCCCGAAGACTATCGCACCGAATATCGTGTTCTATACTTTGAAACTACAATCTCACTATTTGGTACCCGAATCTCTACTTCGACGGTCCCGCGAAGCCGTGAACACAGGGAGGCTCCCCATGCCCGAACCGCACTCGGTCTCATCGGCCCAGCGATGGACGATGCTGGTGAGTTCCCTCGTCGCAGCGATGACGACGACGTGCGCGACTTCGGGTGTCGCATACGTCATTCCGGAACTGCACAGCGAACACGGGATGTCACTCTCGGATGCGGCGACGTTGGCCGCGATCCCGACCGTCGGTCTCACCCTGACGATCATCGTGTGGGGCGCTGCTCTCGACCGTTTCGGCGAACGTCGCGTACTGCTGGTCTCCCTGCTGGTCACGCTGGTCGGCACCATCGGCGCTCTCGTCGTCGCGGCGACCGGCGGCGGTTTCGCGGCACTCGCCGCTCCTCTGCTGCTCGGCGGGCTGGGGTCCGGCGCCGCCAACGGTGCGAGCGGACGCATCGTCGTCGGATGGTTCCCGGCGAACCAGCGGGGCACCGCGATGGGAATCCGTCAGATGGCACAGCCGCTGGGCATCGGCGTGTGCGCGCTGACGATGCCGGTGTTCGCCCAGATGTGGGGGCTGTCTGCCGCGTTCGCGGTACCGGTCGCCGTGACCGTGCTCGGCCTCGTCGCGGTCGCCGCCGCCATCGTCGACCCACCGCTGCCCGCAGCGACCGGGTCGGCCCGCGATGCCAACCCGTATCGCCGCAACACCTTCCTGCAACGGGTGCACACGGTGAGTGTCCTGTTGGTGATCCCGCAGTCAATGCTGTGGACGTTCGTCCCCGCATGGCTGATCGTCGCTCACGAGTGGACACCCCTCGCGGCGGGCGCACTGGTGACTAGCACGCAGGTGCTCGGCGCGATCGGCCGAATCGTCGCGGGCCGCGCATCCGACGTCATCGGCTCGCGGATGAAGCCGATCCGCGTGATCGCGATCGTCGCCGGCGCCTCGAGTGCCGTCCTCGCCCTCACCGACGCGATCGGCAGTCCGGTCGCGGCCGCAGTCATGGTGGTCGCGACCGTGAGCGCCGTCGCCGACAATGGGCTCGCGTTCACCGCGATCGCCGAGTTCGCCGGGCCGTCGTGGAGTGGCCGCAGCCTCGGCGTGCAGAACACCGCGCAGTACGTCGCGACGGCTGCGGGCACCGCCGGCTTCGGGCGGCTCATCGACGCGGCAGGCTATCCGGCGGCGTTTGGGATCGCTGCGATAGCGCCACTGATCGCCGTCGGGCTGGTCCCGCGCGACCCGGCTCGTCGTACCAACGAGTAGAACAGCCGATTCGGCAATTTCAGCGTAGTTCTCGCCGCATACGCGTTGGTATGACGAGAAGATCAGTTTCCGCACATACCGGACGAACAGGTCCGAGAATCGCACCATGGACACGGGGGTCTATTCACGGGGGCAGATGTTGGCGCGCTGGCCGCGAAGGGAGATCGACCGGGCGATAACCGATGGACGCCTGGTCAGTCTGCGCAGACGATGGTGGGCGAGGCTCGACGCCGACCCCGACGTCGTACGCGCTGTTCGCGCGGGCGGGGTGCTCACGTGCACGTCCGCGCTCAGAAGGCACGGGGTCTGGGTTCCACCGACCGACCGACTCCACATCCGGGGCAACGACGCGACCTCACGCCTGCGTCCGGACTGGTGCAGGCAGCACGGTCGACAACCAGCGGAATGCGAAGCGGTCGACGATCTGCCCACCGCGCTCCTACACGCGGCGCGTTGTCTGCCGTCCGAGGACTTCGTCGTCATCTGCGACTCGGTGTTGAACAGGCAGCTGATGTCGGCGACAGATCTCGCCGTTCTCTTCGCGACGCATCCGAAGTGCGTCGTCCACAGCCTCGAACTGTGTGACGGGCGCGCCGACTCGGGAACCGAGTCCATGGTACGACTTCGCCTGCGAGCACCGAACCTCAAAGTCCGGCCGCAGGTGTACATCCCGGGGGTGGGCAAAGTCGACTTCGTGGTCGGGCGATCGATGCTCATCGAAGTCGACGGCTTTGAGTATCACGCCGCCCCGCACGCCTTCGAGAACGACCGGCTCCGCGACCTGCACGCACGGGCACTCGGCTACGACCCGATCCGGCTCACCTATACGCAGGTGGTCCACCAGTGGAGCGTCGTCGGTCCGCTGCTCGCGGAGATGATTCGTCGCGGCGACCACCAGCGACGGTTGCCGACCGTCGTACCAACGCGTATCGCGCGGGAACAGGCCGTTTGAGGCGAGTCCTCACGCCATACGCGTTGGTATGACGACGCGACCTTAGACGGCGGCCAGGATCCGGTCGCCGACCTGCGACGTCGAACCGCGCGACTCGCCGCGCGACGCCACGTCGGCGGCAACCGCCTTCTCGACGCGGACCGCGCCCTCGTCATCGCCGAGATGACGCAGCAGCAGAGCCACGGACAGGATCGCGGCGGTCGGATCGGCGAGCCCCTGGCCTGCGATGTCCGGTGCGCTGCCGTGGACCGGCTCGAACATCGACGGGTTGGTGCGGGTCGCGTCGATGTTACCGGACGCGGCCAGACCGATGCCCCCGGAGACCGCGGCTGCGAGGTCGGTGATGATGTCGCCGAACAGGTTGTCGGTGACGATCACGTCGAAGCGGCCGGGATCGGTGACCATGAAGATGGTGGCGGCATCCACGTGGAGGTAGTCGGTGGCGACCTCAGGGAACTCGGCGCCGACCTCGTCGACGGTCCGGGCCCACATCGAGCCCGCGAACGTGAGCACGTTGGTCTTGTGGACCAGCGTCAGCTTCTTGCCGCGCGACTGCGCACGGACGAACGCGTCACGGACGACGCGTTCGATACCGAAGCGAGTGTTGACACTGACCTCGGTCGCGACCTCGTTCGGGGTGCCGACGCGGATGGCGCCGCCGTTGCCGGTGTACGGCCCCTCGGTGCCCTCGCGGACCACTACGAAGTCGATCGCCGGATCGCCCGCCAGCGGGGTCGTGACGCCGTCGAACAGGATCGAGGGCCGCAGGTTCACATGGTGATCGAGTACGAACCTCAGCTTCAGCAGGAAGCCGCGCTCGAGGACACCCGACGGCACCGACGGATCGCCGATCGCCCCGAGGAGGATCGCGTCGTGCTCGCGCAGCGACGCGAGGTCCTCGTCGGTGAGCAGGTCGCCGGTGGCATGGTAGCGGCGGGCACCGAAGTCGAACTCGGTGGTCTCGACCTCGGGGTGCAGTTTGCGCAGGACTTTCAATGCTTCCGCGGTGACCTCGGGACCGATCCCGTCGCCGCCGATGACGGCGAGCTTCATACTGCTCATCCGAGATCGACCTGCTTGATCAGGGTGGCCGAGACTGCGTCGCCGATCGACGCGAGCAGGTCTTCGCTGAGTTCACGATCGACACGCAGCAGCATGGTCGCACCGTCGCCGTCGGCGTCCTGAGCGAGCGCCGCGGCCTCGATGTCCACACCGGCGTCGCCGAGCAGCGAGCCGATCTTGCCGAGAGTGCCCGGCTGATCGCCGTAGCTGACGAGCAGGTTGCGACCCTGCGCGCGCAGGTCGAAGTTGCGTCCGTTGACGTTGACGATCTTCTCGACGTACCGCGGACCGGTCAGGGTGCCCGCGACGTTGACGACGCTGCCGTCGGCGAACACGGCCTTCACATCCACCTGACTGCGGTGGTTCGGGCTCTCCGATTCGGTGACGACCTCGTGGGTGACGCCGCGCTCGGATGCGACGGCCGGCGCGTTGACGAAGGTGACCGGCTCGTCGACGACGGCCGAGAACAGACCGCGGACGGCGGACAGCCCAAGGACGTCGACGGGGCTGGACGCCAGTTCGCCGCGGACCTCGACGGTCAGGCCGGTCGGCATCCCGCCCGCGACGACACCCGCGAGGAGGCCGAGCTTGCGGGACAGCTCCAGCCACGGTGCGACCTCGTCGTCGACCGGACCGCCGGTGATGTTGACGGCGTCGGGAACGAAGTGGCCGGCGAGCGCGAGCTTGACGCTTTTCGCGACGTCGGTGCCCGCGCGGTCCTGCGCCTCCGCGGTCGACGCGCCGAGGTGCGGCGTGACGACGACCTGCGGGAGCTCGAACAGCGGCGAGTCGGTGCAGGGTTCGGAGCCGTAGACGTCCAGGCCCGCGCCACGAACGCGGCCCTCGGTGATGGCGGTGGCCAGCGCGGCCTCGTCGATCAGGCCGCCACGCGCGGCATTGACGATGATGAGGTCCTTGCGGACCTTCTTGAGCTGCTCCTCGCCGATGAGACCTGCGGTCTCCTTCGTCTTGGGCAGGTGGATGGTGATGAGGTCGGCACGCTCGAGGAGTTCGTCGAGAGGCAGCAGTTCGATGCCGAGCTGTGCTGCTCGGGCCGCCGACACGTAGGGGTCGTAGGCGACGATCTTGGCTTCGAACGCGGCGAGGCGGGCTGCGACGAGCTGACCGATGCGGCCGAGGCCGATGACGCCGACAGTCTTGTCGAAGATCTCGACGCCCGAGAACGACGAACGCTTCCAGGTGTGTTCACGCAGTGTCGCGTCTGCCGCGGGGATCTGGCGGGCGGTCGACATCAGCAGCGCGATCGCGTGCTCGGCCGCCGAGTGGATGTTCGACGTCGGAGCGTTGACGACCATGACGCCGCGCTCGGTCGCCGCCGGAACGTCGACGTTGTCAAGGCCGACACCCGCGCGCGCGATGATCTTCAGCCTCTTACCCGCATCGAGGACCTCGGCGTCGACGGTGGTCGCCGAACGGACGAGGATGGCGTCAGCGTCGACGACGGCTTCGAGGAGCTTCGGGCGGTCCGGGCCGTCGACCCAGCGGACCTCGACGTCGCCGCCGAGTGCTTCCACGGTCGAAGGCGCAAGTTTGTCGGCGATCAGGACGACTGGGCGGCCGGCATCGGTCACAGGTTTCTCCAGAACTCTCGGGGACGGACGCCGTCAGGCTGCGCCGGACGACGATTCACACGCCTAGAGATTCTAGAGCCCTCAGACAGGGTCCACCCATCGACCCACCAGCGAATGTGGCGTCCGACACGCAGGGGCGGTACATTGCGAGCGTCGTATCGATTGCATCACGACCTGTGCAGGATCGCGCTCGGGGCTGGGTTCACCCAGGATCGCGCATCTAAGGTGGGGAGGTCTGCGCTACGGCGCCGGGCCCCAGGACAACACGCGAGTGGAGTGAATATGAAGAAGCTGACGATTCTCATCGCAGTCGTAACGGCTGCGATGGCGTCGCTCATCGGCATCGGGGTCGGTACCGCCGACGCCGCGGGCAAGGTCCCGCTGGGCGGAGGCTCGGGGATTCTGGTCCTCAAGGGAGGGAACACTGCTTCGGCGTGCACGGTGACCACCGTGGGACGCCCGACGTCGGGTTCGCATCGCGGCGAGTTGATTGCCGTGACGGCGGGCCACTGCGGTAAGCCGGGACAGCGGGTGCTGTCCGAGCGCTACCAGCAGCGCGGCCAGATCGGCACGTTCGCGTACAGCAGCTCGGACATCGACATCGCGGTCATCAAGTTGGATGCGTCGAAGGTCAACCCCGTGCGAACCGTCAACGGAGTGACGATCCGTCGAATCGACACGCGCGCACCGCAGTTCCCGACAGTGCTGTGCAAGACCGGCCGTACGACGGGCAAGACCTGCGGCGTCAACTGGACCTCGATCGGCGACCGCCACATCAGCCAGATGTGCGTCATCGAAGGTGATTCGGGCAGCCCCGTGGTCGTCGGCGACCGGCTCGTCGGCATGGTGAATGCGTACTACTTCCTGTCGTGCGTCGGACCCGAGACCGGAACCAGCAGCAAGGCGATCATGAAGCGCCTCAACCGCCTCGGCTACGGAGCCTTCAAGCCCGTGTAGCGGAGAGCGATTCGATAGCTCGACAAAAGCGGCGGGCGCCCCCCGGGGGGGGCCGGCGCGTTAGTGGGTCCCCCCCCCCGCGACGAGGGCTGAAGAAA